>JAIELX010000090.1 GCA_019752635.1 Candidatus Obscuribacterales bacterium
AACTTCATTCATGCTCTGTTGGCAGGAGTTCTATTCTCAATCCTTGCTTGGATAGTCGAATTCCTGGCGGTGGCGGTAAGCGCATTTCTTGCAATAAGCACATTAGGAATGGCCCTGATTGTGTTGATACCGACCTGGTTGTTCGGGTTTTGGTTGCTGCCAGCAGTGGTGCTGAGAATTGTTGCAGATGTGATGCCCGCGACTCTGGCGTTTACTGGTTGGATTCCGGCTATTGAGGGCGGTTTGCTAATGCTTCTCATAGGCATCCTAACGGGAGGCAACACTCATACCAGGATGACGAACAACAAAAGAGGTTCAGTCACTACGATTGAAATCTAACTGAGGACGACCTCAAGAAAAATGAACGGTTGCGTTCTCCGGGCAAAGCTCCCTATAGAGGGCTTTTGCAGGGAGGCGCAGTCGTTTGCGTTTGGTTTCCCCGTGCGTTGCTCCAATTTTAAATCTAGTTCTCAAAAAGACTTATCTCATATGATTCCGTGCTTGCTTTGAATTTGACCGCGAACCAGAGACTCTCTCAGTTCTACGATGCTCTTGTCTTTCGCCCGGTTCTTCTGAAAGTCTTGAAAAATTGAAAGGACTTCTTTTAAATGCGGATGATTAGGACCTCGGTTAAACTCGACCACTTGTATCGCATGTGGATAAAGTTCAACCGCTTCCTCCAAATGATTTTTCTCCACGAGTAACAACACTTTTACAAGTAGGACGTCACCATAGATAGAGGATTGGCGTCCCAGCTCGGAGCTGTCCTCAATGAAATCGATTGCCTTTTTCAGATATTGCTCGCATTCCTCAAGTTTGCCGGTTTGCTCGGCAAGCACGGCGAAGTGCTTCAGTAGTTTAGCGATGAGTTCATCTGGGCAATCAGGCGCGACAGAAGCAATCTGGTAGGCCTTGCTCGCGAAGTCCAACGATAACTCGAACCGGCCGCAGCGCCAATACAACAAACTTAGTTGATGCAGGTCTTCCGCTTCATCGACGGTTGTCATAGTTTCGGACTGGTCTATGAGCACGACTTTCTGCAGGAGCGATTCAGCTTTGTCGAATTCACCCATGGCGGCTCGACATTTTGCCAGACCCAACAATGCACCTGCGTTTAGAATCTCAGGTAAAGAAGAGTTCTCTATGATTGACAACGCCAGCTGATAGTGCTTGGCTGACTGAGCGAATGACCCGTTCTCGTATGCCATTCGTGCAACTGCTAACCTGGCTGATAGAGCCTTCAGTACGCCGTTTTTGTTTGACTCAACGCCTGCCGTAAAAAACACAATTACGCCCTCGGTTCAGTAAGGTTCCAATCTTCTGTAATTCTGTGTGTAGCACTTTCCAAAATCATCATCACTAAGGACGAGTTTGTAATGATCGAACCGCTCTCAACAAATGCGTCCGGCCGGTCACATCAGACTTCACTCCTTGTGTCGTTCATAAGGTCGATTGCGATTAGTTGACCACCGGGCGCTCGCGTGTCTATGCCTTCGGCAATCGTAATTAGGTGCTTGTCCGTATGGCTCAGGAAATGATGGATCAGCGGTCTGATTTCACGATGTCTGTCGCTAGTGAATTGGGTGAATCGAATTAAGTCAATAGCAATGATGCCTGCACATTCATCAACCGCATTTAGAGCTTCCTGGAGACCTCGCCCTGGTGAACCGTGGTCATGGAACACGCGCACGACTTTGAAACCATGTTCATTGCAATAGTTCTCGATCGCTACCAGTTGGCTATTCATAGTGTCGTCATCACCAAACGTTCTCACGTAAGCGATTAAGCCACCCTTGCGCGCCGACCGACTTAGCTTGTTGCGGAGCCACGGGTTGAACAGGGCATTGCAGTGCTGGAAGTTGATTGGCGGATCGCATTCGCAGCTGTTGGGAACCTCGGACATGTGACCGTTTACTGTATGCTCCGGTTTGTAGCCGCAGTCTCCACTTCGTAGTGATTCGTTTGCTTCCGATTTTGACATTGGTCTTCTCCTCTATCATATACGAACACTACATGAGCCAGGGGGGGCGGCCTTCGCCCGGAGTGGCGATCAAGTATCAATCTCACGGATGATCTTTCATTACGATGATTGGAGCCGTAATGGAAACTCAATGAAGTCCTAAATCTAGTGTCCGCGAGGATTGCTCCGGCGACCTTCTTAGTGTCTTGTTTGCTGGAAGTCCGCAAATAGCTTCTTAAGATTGCCTCGCTCGTCGGCGTCGACTCGTCGAAATGGTTTGATACGCTGTTCGATGCAGTAACTTTTCGACGCTTTCAACGGGCGGCCGCTAACATCATAATCGACGACCAGGAAACTAACCTCAATGAGGTTCTTGCCTGCAGGTCTGTATGTTGTCGTTGTTTCCTCCACGAACACCGCTGCAAGCTCGAGAGTTTTTTTATCACGCTGAGATATGGTAGCGTGCGTCTGCGTAATCACTTCATCGGGTTTGTTGCTGAGCAATCGTATATCTTCAATAAGCTGTCGTTCGAGGTAGCGTGGTGTTTCGATGCTGCGAACGTAAGGGCAGCCCAAATAGTGCCAGACTTGTCCACTGCTGTCAGTTTGGCTGCCAATGGTGCTGCGGCGATTGATTGCAACTTTAATGGGGTCGAGAATAGTGATTTTATGCTCTCTGTAATCATAGGCGCGCACAATCAGCTGTGACTGTGCGTGCCATGTGCCACTAAGCCACGCAGGTACAGGCATCCACGTTGGTCCGGGGCGTTCATTCACCAGGTCGGCAGGAAAGAGCCCTCCGGGTGGCTCCTTCCTTTGGGTTTCTCTTTGTGTTATTAGCTTACGACTTTAGGCTCCCTTTTGCCTCCGCCTTGCGGATGATCTTGTGTCGCGGTGCAATAGCTACGGCTTTACTCTAAACACTATTCTGGCGATGGGATGATCCCATCTTGCATCAACTTCACAGTCAAAACCGAGGGGCTCGCAAAATCGTTGCATTGAATCCTTCATGAGTAGAAGAAATTTTTCCTTTGTCTCGTTGGTGAGTTCCAGCTTCGTCTTCATGCTGTCCCAGTTCGGTATGTCATCATAGCTAATTGATGCTTCTTTCTCATTGCCGGAAACTGAGACGTTTGCACCGCCAAGGTTCGCTGTTAACTCGCCCAGATAGTTGACCAGGTCGAGTGGGGTTTCGACGTTAGAGGCGCGCATGTTCTCAAGTCGTTCCGCGAAGAAACAGTCTTGGATCTTTTTGAGTTCTTCGGGTTTATCTTTCAAAGTCTGCCACATGGCAATTTTGTAGCTTCCTATGAGACTGTTTGTTTCTCTGCGGATCTTTTCGACTGACCATGTTGGTTCAATTTTTACACGCAAGTTTTTCATGGTGCGGACCTTCATTACACTGATTTGAGGAGGTTGTGAAAATTGTGAATCCCGGTGTACTCGCGGCTGCTCGCGGAGCTGTTCTGCTCTGCTTGCGCCACCAGCATTATGGTCTTAAGTACGGCATCTTCGTTTAATGAAATGCTGTCAATACCCTGACTAATCAGGAACTTTACCACTTCTGGAAAATCGCTCGGTGCCTGACCGCAGATTCCTATCTTACGTCCGGCTTTCTTTGCTCCTGCAATGGCCATGGCAATGGCTCTAAGCACCGCCGGGTTGCGCTCATCGAATGACGGTCCAAGGACTTCGGAATCGCGATCAACCCCAAGAACTAATTGGGTCAAGTCGTTGGAGCCGATGGAGAAGCCGTCGAAGATTTGTGCGAATTCGTCAATCAAGAATACATTGGAGGGAATCTCGCACATCACATACACTTCCAGTCCGTCTTTACCCTGCTTTAGACCGTTGGCGGCCATTGACTCCAAAACGGCGCGCCCTTCTTCCGGTGTGCGGCAGAATGGAATCATAAGTTTGATGTTCGTAAAGCCCATGGTCGAGCGCGCACGATGAAGCGCTTTGCATTCCAGAGCAAAGGCGTCCTTGTAGGACTCATGAAGATAACGCGATGCTCCGCGAAAACCGATCATGGGATTTTCTTCTTGTGGCTCGAAGAGGTTGCCTCCTAGCAAGTGAGCATATTCGTTCGTCTTAAAATCAGAAAGCCGAACTATTACAGGTCGAGGATAGAACGCCGCAGCAATGGTGGCGACTCCTTCCGATAACTTAGAGACGAAAAACTCCTCCGGAGACTCGAATCCTTTCACCATCCTGTCTATGTCGCGCTTCAGCGCTTGGTCACTGATCCGGGAATATCGACATAGTGCAAGTGGATGGATCTTAACTTCATTTGCGATGATGAATTCTTCTCGCGCTAATCCAACGCCATTGGTTGGTAATGCCGCCACGCTGAATGCGTGTTCTGGATTGCCGACATTTACCAGAATGTCTGTTCTTGTTTGCGGGAGGTTTTCGAGATCCATCGTTTTTCTCTCGAAAGGCAACTGGTTCTCATAAACTTTGCCTGTGGAGCCTTCGGCACAAGACACTGTTACCGCCTGTCCATTGCGAAGTACTTGCGTGGCTTCCCTGGTTCCGACAACGCACGGGACGCCTAATTCGCGACTGATGATTGCCGCGTGGCATGTTCTGCCGCCACGATTGGTAATGATTGCGGCGGCCTTTTTCATGACCGGTTCCCAATCGGGATCGGTCATTTCTGCTACCAGTACTTCACCTTCCTGGAACGTGTTTAGCATTGAAACATCGTTTATTACTCGTACTTGACCGGTGCCTATTCGTTCCCCGATCGAGCGTCCTCTAACAAGCTCTTTGCCGGCTTGCTTCAGCGTCCAAATCTCGATTCTTGATTCGTTCTGTCTAGAACACACTGTCTCGGGCCGAGCTTGCACAATGTACAACAATCCGTCGTGTCCATCCTTTGCCCACTCAATGTCCATGGGGACATCCTGCCCCGCCCTTTTCGAGTAATAGTTCTCAATTAGACATGCCCACTTCGCAAGTTCAACCACTTCCTCGTCGGTTATCGAAGCCATACATTGCTGATCGGCGGAGACCGGAATGTTCTTCGTCGTGCGGGTGCCGTGGCTATCATAAATGAGGCGTTGTTGCTTGGAGCCAATCTTGCGACGAAGGACCGGAAAGTTTTTTATGTCCGCTTTGGGCTTGAATACGAGAAACTCATCGGGATCAACTCTGCCTCCAACAACGTTTTCTCCGAGACCCCATGAGGCAGTAACAAGAACTACGTTGCGAAATCCGCTTTCCGGATCAAGGGTAAAGATGACTCCGGAGCTTGCAAGGTCGGAGCGCACCATTTTTTGAACTCCAATGGAAAGTCTCACCGCATCGTGATCAAATCCTTTATCAATGCGGTAAGCAATTGCACGTTCCGTAAACAGTGAAGCGAAGCAGTTTAAGCAAGCCTCAAGCAATGCATCCGTTCCGCGCACATTGAGAAAGGTCTCTTGCTGACCGGCAAAGGAAGCATCGGGAAGGTCTTCCGCGGTGGCACTTGATCTAACCGCAACATCTATGTTTGCTCCGCAGATGGATTCAAGTTTGCGATATGCCTCACGAATCTGATTTGACAACTCGTTCGGCAGTCCGTTTCGCTTAATGGTGGCTCGTGCTTCTCGAGCTCGAGTGGAAAGGTCATTCATGTCTTCTTTGTTAAGACCGGACATTAACCTGACGAGATCTTCTTGCGCTTTTGCATGGGCGATAAGTGCCGTATATGCGTCTGCTGTTATTACAAACCCTTCGGGGATTCTAATTCCTTGAGGCTTGAGCTGTCTGCACATCTCTCCGAGCGAGGCGTTTTTGCCGCCGACAATCGCAATGTCTTCCATTCCGACCGTGTCGAACATGCGAATTACGTTCCTGGAATTTTCTTTCGATGACATGACTGATCCTGTGTTATTTGACAAGGGCTCGTGTACAAATTAGACGGTGGCGTTCTCTTTCGCATGGTGTTCTTTGCGTCGTTTTTGTCCTGGCACTGCTCGAACAACCTCAACACTGCAGCCGGCTCGTTCGCATACCGCGCGTGATACGCTGCCGATAAAACCATGAGGGCACAAATCTCTTCCGTGTGCTCCTATCACTATCTTCGAAGCCGTCCAATCAATGGCTGATTTGAGAATCTGTGCGGATGGTTTACCGCGACGAATATCAAAATGAACAATGGATGACGGGATTAAGCGGAGTTTCTCGGCTGCCGCAAGGCAGAGCTTATGAGCTGATTCCATACGCCGCTTATCAATCTCTTCTAAAGTAGTGGTGAACTCGTACTCTTCAAGAGCCTCATATTCATTAGCAACAGGTTCGACAACATTGAGAACGCGAAACTCAGTATCTTTTGGCCAGTGTCTCGTTCTGACCGCGTCGATCACATGTTTTGAATAAGGAGAATCGTCAATCGCTACCAGAATCTTCATACGTTGGCCTCAAATTAGTGCTTACGCTAATTTGACACGATAGAGACTCCTTCGCCTCCGTCGTTGTGCTTAGAACGAAAAATTCATCCTTCCGGTGTAATTAATTATCTCGGTCAACACATCGTTCGCCCCGGCGTGGGCAAGCTGGCAGCATGCTCATATTGATATTCTTTCGCCCAAGTGCGGAGCTGCAGCTTCCAGTGCGAACTCATCGGCAAGTTTCTTCGAAAGGCAAGCTATCGGATTGTTCTCACCGTGACACAAGTAAAGCTGTGCTTTCTGTTGCGCCATCGGCCGAATCCACCGTAGTAAATCCGATTGTCCAGCGTGAGCGCTAAATCCGCCTAATGATTTAATCGTTGCATTGACAGGAATCAGTTTGCCGTGAATCTTGACCTCTTCGGCGCCCTCCAGCAACATTCGTCCCAGCGTACCCTTGGGTTGAAAACCGACGATGAGAACAACCGTTTTGTGATTACCCAGATTGTGTCGTAAGTGGTGCAATATCCTGCCCGCGTTGCACATACCTGCACCGGCCAGTATGAGGCAAGGCCCCTCGATACTATTGAGAGCCATTGATTCATCTGCTGTGGCGCACGGAACCAGTCCATGAAGGCTTCTCTTCAGTTCTCCCGATTGGCTCAATCGGCTGGCTTCTTCATCCATGAGCGCGACGTGCTTGAGGTACAGTTCCGTGGCTGCGATAGCCATGGGACTGTCGAGATATATGGGAAAGTGTGGCACCTTCTTCTGACGAAACATCTGCGAAAGATGATAGAGCACCTGCTGCGCACGCCCAACCGCAAATGTAGGTATAAGGATCTTGCCTTTACTGGCGATTGCCGATTCGATTAAGTGTTCGAATTCCTCGATGGTCGCTGCAAGTGAGCGGTGATCGCGATCGCCGTAAGTAGATTCCATAAATACGACATCGGCGGTCTCGATGTATGCGGGATCACGCAAGATGGGAATGTTCCACTGGCCCAGATCGCCGGAAAAGACAACTGTCTTTTTTTGCGTTGACTCGGAGTATTCGAATATTATGCTCGCCGAACCCAATATGTGTCCGGCTTCAACGAAGCGAACCGAAAGATCCGGCAGCAACTCCCTAGTCTGATCGTATTCAACTGGTTGGAATAGTGTACAAACTCTTTCGACGTCGGCCAACGTGAACAGCGGTTCTACAGGAGCTTCGCCCATTCGTGTTCTTTTGGCTGTTTCGCGTCTGGCATCGTCGCTTTGGATCTTGGCAGCGTCGCGTAAAATTAGTTTGCTGATATCGATGGTTCCTTGCGTGGCATAAACCGGACCCCTGAATCCGGACTTGTAGAGCATAGGCAGTCTCCCGCAGTGGTCCAGGTGACCATGCGTCAGAAACACGGCGTCCAGGCGTTTGCTCTGGAGACTGGGAGGGATGGAGTTTAGCCGCTCCAATCGTCGCGGGCCTTGAAAAAGTCCGCAATCAACTAGAAAACGCGATGGTTCTATCTCGACCAAATAGCAAGATCCGGTTACCTCGTGCGCGGCACCAAAGAGTGTTACATCAGCCAAAACAAATCCTCGAGGGGAACTTCAGGCAGTATATGACTTGCTTTGCCTTATCGGCATTCATCCAAAGGATGAGTGATCGAGAATCAGCCGGAAATGAACCTGGAGACTGATGTTCCTATCTTTGCATTATTCTATCGTACTGTTACGGTTCATTTTTGAGGGGGTAATGTTTTGAAGGTTTTACTTGCAGTCGATGGATCCCGTTATAGTGAATTGGCCGTTAAGTCTGTTCTGGACAGAACCTGGCCTCCTGATACGAAGTTCGACATCCTTAGTGTTGTGGAACCGATCTTGCAACTAGGCGATCCCGCTTTGGCACTGTATGAAGCCCGTGCACAGGATGACCTGCGCGACGAAGCCTACATCTTGGTGGCGTCTGTCGCTAATCGCATCACCGATAAGTTTGAAGACGTTACCGTTTCGACAACGGTTCGTGATGGTTCAGCGGCTACGGTAATTCTGCAGATCATTGAGGAATGGAATCCCGACCTCATTGTTATGGGCTCGCATGGACGCCAGGGATTCAAGAAGTTCCTACTAGGTAGTGTCTCAGAGTCCATAGTCAAAAATGCGCCCTGCTCTGTTGAAATTGTCAAAGCCGGAGCACACGCATCCGTAGATATGGGACCTGCACAGAACAGGGAAGCGCTAACGAAGTCCCAATCCTAGGAAAACGCCGTGAATACGAACCGGGCTCACAAGTTTGGCATTGTTCTTCTGCTTTCGGTAGCGCTAATCTTGTGCACGTGTCAGGTTGGCAACGCCTCAATTTCCATACCGGGAATGAGAGACGGCTGGCAATCTCAGTATTCAGCGGGGCTGCGAGCACTAGAGGAAAAGCGCTACGAACGAGCGCACGAGCTTCTGATTCTGGCGCTAGATCAGGCTGTGGGAAATGAGCAGCAGATTTTTCAGACTTTATCTGCTTTAGAGGACCTCTATGAAGAAGTTGGCGACTATGAATCTCAAGAGCAAATTCTTCAAGGACGTTTGCTTCTTCTACGAAACTCTAAGACTTCAGATCCGGCTCAAATCGTAGAAACTTTGATGAAGCTGGGTGGAGTGAGTTCCGACTGTGGTGACTATTTTGAGGCTCGACAGTATTTCACGGCAGCGCTGCCCTTGTTAGCCAAGGTGGCAGGATCCGATTCGTTCGATGTTGCGGTTCTTCTCAATAATCTGGGATGGGCCGAGCAAAGGCTTAAAGACACTAAGGCCGCTAGTACCCACTTCCTGGCGTCTCTAAAGCTGCTGAAAGCTACCGTTGGTGATAACAGTGTCCTCTATGGGTTGACCGCTGCAAATCTTGCTGAAGTCTATGTCTCAACCGAGGAATTCTATCCGGCGATTCTTTGGCTGAAGAAAGCCTCATTTGCCTTGGAATACCGGCTTGGAGCCGATCATGCAATGACAAAGGCGCTGGAAAAACGACTCCGGCAGGTAGAGAGGGAAGCTCTAAAAAGATTGAAGCGGAAGGAACCAAAGCGGACGAGACCGAATGGAGAAGGCTCACGGACGGAGCCTGAGCATCCTGCCAATGGTCTGAATTTAGAAATCCCATCGCCACCAACCGACATTGTATATGAGGAGTCGTTTTATGAAAATTCTGTTGTCCGCGAAGAATGAGGATACAGGGCTTGCCCTGGCCGACTTCGCAGTGAAGCGCTTCTCGGGGAAGGGGCATTGCTTCTATGTTTTACACGTTATTCCGCCTATTACTTCATATGTTTCATTTGCTGCGGTACCGGAGTTGATTGACGAATTTGTGAGCCGCGATCGTGCAAATGGAATCGAAATTGTTCAATCAGTAGCAAAGCGGTTAAAACAGCGTGGTGTTTCCGCCGGAGAAATTGAAGAACTGGTTGCCGAGGAGCGACCAGCGGAAGGGATTTTGTCTGCGGCCGAAGCGACAGGATGTGACCTGATTTTACTTCACGATAGTGGTGCTTCCGGTCTTCAAAAATGGCTCTGCGGTAGCGTATCCGCGGCAGTCACCACTAGGTCCGGCTGCTCGGTTTTACTGATGAATCCTGTTAGAAAAACTACTTCTGTAGGTACTGAATCTAAATCCGAACTCAAAATCCCAAGACACTCAACTTCGATGCAGTTGGGATAGAGCGTGAAATTCTAAGGCGAGATGCTATGAAACCGACGGTCGAAGATGTTCCGAATTTGCAGCAGTCAATACTGTATTTGCTCCTTGGCTTTTGGCTGAGTTTCTTGATCCTCGGGTTCGTTAGTTCCGCGTCCACTCTAAACCTTCCCTACAGCTCGTTTATCAAAGAAGCTCAGGAAGGAAAGATTAGTGACGTCAAGATTGGACGCGAGCTCATTGTCGGTAGTTTGCAAACGGGTGAGAAGCGAGCGCAGTTCAGAACTGTGCGAGTCGAGGATCCCGATCTTGCCAATCGCTTAAGTCAGCAGAAGGTAAAGTTTCAAGGGGAAACGGAAGATACGTTTTTCAAGAATGTATTGTCGTGGTTGCTTCCGGCATTTGTGATTTTCGGACTCATAATGTTTTTGGTGGAAAGGGTAGGAGGCAAGAATGCCGGCGGACCAGGTCTGCTTTCGATTGAGAAAAACAGAGCAAAAATTTTTATGGAGAGCAACGTCAAAACCACCTTTGAAGACATTGCCGGGGTGGATGAGGCGAAGGATGAGCTGAAGGAAATTATCGGGTTTTTGAAGGAACCGGAGCGCTTTGGCAGACTCGGCGGACACGTTCCGAAAGGGATTCTATTAGTCGGCCCGCCCGGTACAGGGAAGACATTGCTAGCAAGGGCTGTTGCCGGAGAGGCCGGAGTATCGTTCTTCTCCATAAGTGGATCGGAGTTCGTAGAGATGTTTGTTGGTGTCGGAGCTGCTCGCGTACGTGATCTTTTTGCGCAAGCTCAACGTCACGCTCCCTGCATTATCTTCATCGACGAACTTGATGCTTTGGGGCGGGCACGAGGTCTTAATGCCGCAGGCGGAGGACACGATGAGAAGGAGCAGACTCTCAATCAGTTGCTCGTTGAAATGGATGGTTTCGATCCTCGCCAGGGGGTGATCTTGCTGGCTGCGACCAACCGTCCTGAGATCCTGGATGCAGCGCTGCTCCGTGCTGGCAGATTCGACCGGCACGTTGTCGTGGATCGTCCAGATAGGCTTGGTCGCCAGCAGATACTGAGCGTACACCTTCGCAAGGTCACGTTTGATCAAAGTGTAGACACGAATCGAATAGCCAGCGATACTGCCGGGTTTACCGGAGCCGATCTCGCAAACCTTGTGAACGAAGCTGTTTTGGCTGCCACCCGCCGAGGTGCCGATGCCGTTGGTCCTGAAGATTTCGAAGTGGCTTTGGAACGGATCGTTGCCGGTTTGGAGAAGCGGAATCGTCTGCTCAACTTGAAGGAAAGACGTGTTGTAGCTCATCATGAGATGGGGCATGCTATTGTGTCAATGTCTCTTCCGGGGACTGATCCTGTGCAAAAGGTTTCAATTATTCCTCGGGGATTCGGTGCTCTGGGATACACGATTCAGCGACCGACTGAAGACCGATACTTGATGTCTCGAGAAGAGTTGGAGAACAAGCTCGCTGTTCTCTTAGGCGGGCGGGCAGCAGAAATGCTTGTGTTTGAAGATGTTTCCACCGGAGCCGCGGATGATCTTAGTAAAGCAACAGATATCGCACGGAACATGGTGACGCGATACGGGATGGCGAAAACTCTGGGAACGGTGGCTTATGATTGCGATCCTCAACCGTACCTGAATGGATATCGCGTACCTTCTGCCGAGCGCCGAACGTTCAGCGAGGAAACCGCAAGGGAGATCGACTGCGCTGTCAGGGATCTGTTGCAGAAAGCGCTGGAAAGAGCTATGGCAATTCTTGAAGAGAGACGCTCTGAACTCGACGACACCGCTAATTTGCTGCTGTCTAAGGAAACTCTAACCGCTGAGGATCTTGCGTCTATTCGCTCCGCGAAGTCCGGGGCGCACAATAGACTTCGAGAATTTGTTTGATTTTGATCTGTCCGTCCATCCGCGGACAGACCCGGCTCGATCGGGTCCGTGTCATCGCCCGAGCTGGCGATTGACAATCAGTCCGACGGATGATCGATTACGTCGTTTTGCTCATATGTCCGATTGAATAGAATTGCCATTTCATCCTGACGATTGCAGTCGCTCAATACTGGGATGGAGGAAGTCTGAAGGTTGCTGTCTTAGTATTTAGAAACCAACCGAGTGTTACAGCGATGAAAATTCTAATTGCCATTGACGAAGAGTCATTCGTAAAGCCCATGGGAATGCTTCTTAAGCAATACCTTGGTGGAAGGGACGCTGAGTTTTTCATTCTTAAAGTCATTGAGCCTTTGTTGGTCGGTAGCTACATGTCTGCACTTCCTTCTCCGATGTTGGAGGAGATACTTAAGCAAAGGCACTTCGAGTGCTCGGCTACTGTTCGGAAGATGGCTCTCTGCCTGCGCGAAAGCTTACACGTTCAGAACATTCACGAAAACGTCGTAGAAGGATTTTCGGCTGCATCGGCGATAAATCAGTTTGCAGCTGACCGCGAAATCGATCTGATCGTGGTAGGGACGCACCATCGAGGAGGTCTTTCCCGGATGCTGGAAGGAAGTGTGTCCAGTGCGATCATCTCGCATGCCCCATGTTCCGTTCTGATAGTTGATCGACAAACCGCCTTACGCGACGCACAAGACGCAAAGGTTGCTGCTGCATCGCTGAATGTTCACCTTAATAAATAAATGGAGAAATGTAATGAAGATTTTGATTGCCGTGGAAGACAAAGCGTATGCCGACGTAATTGTGAATCTCGTGAAAGAGAATGGATGGTCCGATGAGTTGGAGTTCGAGGTTTTACATGCAGTGGAACCGCTCTACCTTGGAGCCATCAGTGGTTACCCTGCTGATGTTCTGGTGAGTTACAACGAGGAGAGAGAGCGGGCTGCTCGCGCCCTGGTCCTGGGCGTCGGTACAGCGTTGAGGCAGTCATTTCCGAAGGCGAAGATTGAGGAGAAGGTTGTCGACGGGAAACCGAAGCAGGTGATTATCGAAAGAGCAAAAAGCTGGCCTGCGGACCTAATCGTAGTGGGGTCGCACGGACGCAGCGGTTTGGATTCTTTCCTGCTGGGAAGCGTTTCATTATCCGTCTTGTCGGCGGCACCGTGCTCGGTGTTAATCGCCAAAATGCCTAAGGATGCAGCGTCGGATTCTACTCCGAGCGATAAAGCCGCTATGTCTGCTGGAAAAAGATAGGCGTCCAACACTACTCTGACGACAACGAACAACGAGGGAATGGCAATGAAAGCGTTTTCAATTCTGCTGGCTTTAAGTGGCTCGCAACAATCAAAGTATGCTGCGGAAGTTTGTTGGGATCTTTCGGAAAGGCTGGGTGCAGAGGTGCTTGCTCAGCATGTAGTCGATCTGCATAGTAGTTGGGAATTCCTTGGGCATGACAATCCAGGTTTCCTTGATTCTGCTAGTTACGTCAATGCTTATCAGAAGTTGGGCACATCTTTGTTCAACTTGGGTGAGGAACTCGCTGTCGCATACGCCGCAGAGACAGCCAGGCGCGGACAGAAGGGGGAATGTGTTGTCGACCAGGGCAATCCGGTGCAGCAGATTGCAGATAGAGCAAAGGATCATGAGTTGGTGGTAATCGGTCATAAGCCGTCGGGACTTTCCGCTACCAATCCACGAAGCCAATTCCTGCGCCTTTCAATTGCTGAAGCGCTCTCGAATGATTGTACTCGTCCTCTCCTTGTGATCCAGCAACAGGTGAAGAGTTGGAGCAATCTAGGTATTGTTATTTCTTCCGAGCACATCAACGAAGGGTTTATAAACAACTCGCTGAAGACAGCGCGTGCTTTGAATCTGCAGCCTGTAATCGTGTGTCTGGCAGCTATTCCGGATATGGACGTTCAAGAGTTCGCCCTGAACTTGAGAAAGGCCAATCCCGGTTTGCGCTATGTGCCGATCGGATTGAGTCAAACTCAACATGAATCATTCTCGGACGATAGCATGATCTGGTCTTGTACCGCGGAACAGAGACCAAGCCTGCAGAACAATACATTGCTAGTGATTCCTACCCGTGCAGTCGGCGACGAACGGCTTACGGTTCTGGATGGTGCACCGTCTGTTTTTATTCGTTATCTTAACCTGTCTTCAATCTTACTCTGGCCTGAAGAATTCACCTTCTCATTCTTGGCTGACGAACAAGAGCTGACCGCAAAAGCTTGACACAAAAAAGGGAAGCTGCGGCTTCCCTTTCCCCTTCTTGGCGGGCAATATGTGCGCATCGTTAAATCTGGTGCGCTTAGTGCTGATGAGTCCGCGTTGAGTGGTGAGCGAACTGCCGTGGTTGCTGATTTTATGGGTCGCAGCTGATTTTATGAAGTTGGAGCTGAGTCCTTAGAGGCGAGTACTGCTGAATCGGTCTTCGAAAAGATCGGCATCAAGAACTCTTCGGGCCATAACATTACCGCGCTGGAGGATACACGTTTCAAAAAGATCTCAGGATCTTCACCCATTGATGTAAATCTCTGTTTGTCTGCGTTCACAGTAGCAAGCACTACAAGAGATTGATTGTCTGCGTCCGCGATATGCTCGTCGCAAATTTCCGCTGGTTGCCCATATTTGGAGCTTAATATCCTTACTTGTTCCGACTCAAGCTCTGGAAAAGATGCTTTCAGGTTCTGCAGGAAATCAACCGGCATTTCTTCGTTGTTTCCGGAAGCAACAAATGTAAGATCGCAGTGAGCGCCGAGGGTACGTGCGGATTGCAGACAGTTTTTCAGCCAATTCTTACTAACTTGATCCATTGAGCAAAAGATGGCGAAGCGGGAAATGTTTGTTGGTCGTCTAACGATTATTACCGGTACAGAACTCTTCCGAACGAGAGTTTGAGTAAATGTAATTCTGCAGGCTTTGTAATCCTGTTTGTAGTCAAACAGTACCGGGTTATGCCCTGTGACGATCAGTGTGTGCTTATCGGCACGTTTACAAACTTCCTCGACGGGATCTCCCTCATCGATAACGAAAGACGATTGAATTCCGAGAGGCGATACGCGTGCAGTGTAAGAGTCTTCAAGCTTATTCGCGATGTTCCGCAGTGCGCCTTGAATTGTGTCAAAAGCTGCTAAGAAAGGTCCGGACCCTATCAGTCCCGGTTTCTCAATTCCGAGAAACCTCAGCGACGAAGCGGTATCAATAACATGTTGCGCAGTCAGTTTGGAATCGGTTTGCTTCGCTAAATACCAAGCTAACTCAGCGGCGTAAAGAGATTCCTCTGAACCAGTGATCGGCAAAAGAATAGAATTGTTGACCATTATTCCCCCGTTTGCCTCATTCATGGATGTGGAGGCGTCGTTGCGTTAATCATCCAATCTGTGAAGTTCTCGCGCATCAACTGTTAGTGCTAAGCCGAAAGGATGACTCGGGGGGGGACTTGACCGAAGAGGTCGGACATACGAAACCGGGCGAGCACTGAAGTTGCATTGAAGTTTCCCGAAAATTCCGATGAACCACGGTGGAGCTTTTGCTCCGGCAGGAACGAAAGTCGCTTGAAGCTATTCAGTCATCCTTTCGGCTAATGAATCTCGAATATCATCGTCATTTGAGATGATGCGAAAAGCAGCTCTTTCCTTGATCCTGGAATAAGTTCAGCGAGGACCGGTGATGATTCGAATATTGATTTGGGCACCGCACGAGATTCTTCAAGCGGGACTTAAAAGCGCACTGTCGGAAGAGAGTGACGTCGAGCTATTGGGATTCGTTGTATCTGCAGCGGAAGCTATGGAGGCGCTAAAGCGTCTTGAACCGGACGTGCTGCTATTGGACGAGTTCTGTGATAGAGATGTGATTCAAGCTGCCTGCAATGCCGACGTAAACACTATTGTTTTCTCGAGCAGTTCCGCGCCTGCTGATATTGTCGATGCACTAAACGCCGGCGTGAACGCTTACATATTGAAAGACACCAGCGCAGGGCTGCTAGTATCGGCGATACGCGCAGTTGCCGCGGGAGCAAGCTGGCTCGATCCGATCATAGCCAAAAGAACGTTACAGGCAATCGCGGATGGACGTGGACTGCGAGCGTGCACCGAAGTAAAACGCCAATCTTACACAACGCGAAACTGAAGTGCTTTCGCTGCTTACCGGGGGCTGGCGAACGATAACATCGCTAAGACTTTGTGTCTTTCCCGCGAGACGGTAAAAATACACGGAAGGCACATCATGGAAAAGCTGCAGGTTAGCTGCCGCACCGAAGCAGCAATTCACGGAATGGAACTAGGACTAGGAAACGAGCACCCCAAGGCTCCAAAAATCTGCGCTTCCTCGCTGAACAGGCGTTCGAGCGCGCAAGTATGCTGAAGCAGAGAAGTTATTCCGGCAGGTAATTAGCTACCTTGAGCTGGCTGTCGGAGAAAGCAACATCGAAGTAGCGAAGTCCTTACGGTGCTTAGCAAGGACGTTAGAGGAGCAAGGGCAGCACCAAGAGACAGGAACGGTTCGGCATGCGCAGCACACTCTATAGGTCCAGTATCACTCGGACTAGGATTTGGTCGTCGAAAAAGTGGGCGGGTAAACCGCACTTTCGGAATACGCTCAACATTCTAGTGTTGTGAGGATGAACGAACGCCTCGAAACTTCTAAGACCTGCCAGTCGCCCAATCTCAGCCAAATGGCGAAGAAGCATGGAGGCAACGCCTCGTCCCTGGTGCGCCTCCTTAACCGCGAAAGCGAGCTCTGCAGAGTCGCTGCATTCGCTGTCGAAGAACTCTCCAACACCTAACCACTTTTCCTCACGATCTTGCAAGGTGAAACCGACCAATGCCACATGGCGTGGAACACTAGTCTCAATGAAGTTCGAAAGATCACTGTTTGTGGGTTCATGTTTTGTGGAGAGATAGCGAAAATAGCGCGAATCGGGCGAAAGACTTCTGATCACCTCGCTTAATACGCGCTGATCACCTTGGTGGACGGCGCGTACGTAAGCTTCCTCTCCATCGCGAAGAATGTCTCTTGCAAAGTATGAGCCAGGTTCAAATGGCGGCATCAAGACAGGTGTCGTAACCGGTGTTGTCATCGTTCGCATTTCCTACATAACAAAACAGCGAACAGCAAGAGGTTCCTTCGTGCCGTTTGTCTAAAGACCTGAGGGAGGGCGGAACACAAAAGGGTGGCTCAGGTTGTCTCTATTGTGGGCCGAAACATTGCGGACAATCATCCGCCGAAGGGCCGAGAGAGGGGCCGATTTATGCGGCAGCTGTTCCGCCTCATCCTTAGGACGTATTTGTTTGTGATCGATGAATTTTTATGAGTGGCTGGATCCGTTGTTAAACAATACCTATTCGGGCTTGAACCTGAGGACGATTCGAATCGAAGTGGCTTCGCGTACTATGTTTAGGACAGCACAAGAAGGAAAAGTGGCATGCACCAAGACTTGCAGGTTGACGCTGAAGGCGTCGTGAAAGATTCTGGGGTGGAAGCAATTACTCTAGACTCGATGGCCGTGCAGTCGGTGGAGTCGGTGGCGAACGCACTTGGCACCAACCTGGAAACGGGGTTGAACGCCGAGACAGCGGCCACAAGATTGATTAAGCATGGACCGAATTCAATCGAGAGGGTACCAAGTGCGAACGCCTTGAAAGTTTTCATTCAGCAGTTTCGTTCGACAGTGGTGTACGTACTGTTCGCGGCTGCAATAGTTTCGTTTGTTAATCACGAAGTAGTTCAGGCTATGGCGATCCTTGCTGCTGTTGTAATAAATGCAGTGGTTGGATTCGTCACTGAATTTAAGGCAAAAGTCTCATTAGACGCACTGGAGGCATTAGCGGGGCCTGTCGCTCGTGTGAGACGAGGTGGCGTCGAAAGCGAGATTCCTGCCGCCGGGCTCGTTCCGGGGGACCTCCTTATACTTGAGGCGGGCTCGCGTGTGCCGGCTGACGTAAGAATCGTTAAGTCCGGTGCATTGAGTGTTGATGAGTCTGCGATGAGTGGTGAGAGCATTCCAGTCTACAAAAACGCGGACCACAAATCCGCGGAAGCCGGGACAGTTGCATATCAGGGAAGCATGATATTGCAAGGTACCGCCAAGGCGGTAGTAGTCTGCACCGGATTGAATACGCGCCTGGGTAAACTAGGGGTTCAACTCTCTCAGATTGAGAGTTCGGCAACCCCTCTGGAGCGCTCTCTTGAGCACATGGGTAAGCAGCTGAGCGTACTAACTTTGATAATTTGCGCCGGTCTTTTGGGAATGGGAGTTTGGCACAAAGAAGATGTTTGGATGATGATGCAAACCAGCATCGCCCTGGCGGTTGCCGCGATACCGGAAGGGTTGCCTGTTGTCGCTACTCTCGCTCTAGCTGTCGGAACGCAACGCATGGTTAAGCAAGCTGCATTGGTTAGAAAGTTAAGCGCTGTCGAGACCCTGGGATGCACAGGAATAATATGTACGGACAAAACAGGTACGCTGACTCAAAACCAGATGACGGTAACTGACATTGTGTTCGACACTCGCAAAATTGGAGTATCGGGTATTGGCTATTCCCCCGATGGACAAATTCACGAAAGGGGGACGCCCTTAGCCATTGCCGGTGAGCCCGTTCTTGCGCAACTTCTGATGGCCGGAGTTCTCTGCAATGATGCCAAACTTGAGAATCATGGCGAGGATAAATGGCTTGTGCACGGTGACCCCACTGAAGGTGCTTTGATAACTGCTGCTAGAAAGGCGCAATTCAAGCAGGATGAATTGAAGGCGGCCCATCGGCGAGTGCACGATCTTCCGTTCGACTTGGACCGAAAGCGAATGAGCACTATTCATAGAGCTGCCGAGACTTCGGAACTGACCGCCTTTGTCAAAGGCTCGCCGGAGTCGATTATCGGTGTGTCGGCCAGCTACCTATCGTGCGAAGGAATCAAGCCTCTATCGGAAGAGAAGCAAGCCTGGTTTATGCAGGAAAATTCGGAGCTGGCAGCCCGGGGGCTGAGAGTACTTGGTTTGGCCTTCAAGCGTATTCCTTCGGATAATCGCATGCAGCATGAGGACGTCGAGACAGAGCTGGTTTTTCTCGGGCTTATTGCCATGGCGGATCAACCGAAGGAAGGTGTGAAGGAATCGATTGCGCTGTGTCAGAAAGCTGGTATAAAAGTTATGATGCTTACCGGTGATCAATCAGCGACAGCAACTGCAATTGCTCGCGATCTTGGCATTGTGACTGCAGCGGATGAAGCGGAAACCGTAAGCGGCGCTGATATTGAGAAACTGAGCGAACAAGAGCTAACTGCTCTTGTTCAGCGAGCGAGGGTTCTTGCGCGAGTGAAGCCGGAGATGAAGCACAAGATTGTGCAAACTTTGCAGTCTTTGCAGCAAGTGGTGGCGATGACCGGCGATGGAGTAAACGACGCCGCTGCTTTACGCCAAGCCGACATTGGAATCGCTATGGGACAAGCGGGAACTGCGCTTGCGCGAGAAGCCTCGGACATGGTGATTACCGATGACAATTTTTCCACCATTGTAAAAGCAATCGAAGAAGGTCGCTGCATTTACCGGAACATTGCTTCCGCCATTGCTTACCTTCTAACCGCCAGCGTTGCATCTGTCATTACTGTATCGACCGCCGTATTGCTGGATACCGGTATGCCACTGACACCCTTGCAGCTTCTTTGGCTGAACCTGATTATGCATGTATTTCCGGCACTGGGGTTGGCGTTGCAGAAACCGTCCGGGCGGTTGATGGAGGAGCCGCCAAGAGATGCGCAACGTCCCTTGCTCGATCGATCAATGTGGATGCAGGTTTTTCTGCGAGCAGGCCTTGTCTCCGCTGGCGCATCTGTTGCCTGTATCTACTTTGCCAGTGAAGGGGAGGCTCTCAGCAGAACTGTTGTCCTGGCGACGTTATCCATCTCGCTACTACTGCAAGCATGGTCTTGGTTCTTCGTTAGCCGCAGAGTTTTTGCTCGTTTGCCGGTAGGTATTTCGTTTAACTGGCAGATGATACTAAATTCGGTGCTCGGTGCCGCCTTATTGCTTTTGGCGATTTACTGGACACCATTAAAGGCAGCTTTGCTAACTGTATCGCTCTCTTGGCATCATTGGGGCATAATAACGGTAGCGGCTGTTGTCACATTCCTAATCTCGTTATTTATAACAGAAAGGAAGTAAATGGAATAGCTGGAAGATACCGCCCGTAGTGCCCGGTGGCAACAAGTCTGTCGCTTGGCAAATGACTACGATCAAGAAGTCCGAATAGAACGCTCTATTTGGATGGGGCTTTGAGCAATGCCAAAACCGCTGCTACTTGGGTGCGGATGTCCGAGAGGCGTGATTTAGTAGGTTCGAATGTAATAGCGTCCATCTCGATGACCGTTTTGGTGAGCAAGCTAATTGCTTCATCACTCCGGTGTTCCTGTACCAGCAAACGACCTAGCTGAAGGGCGACTGTCGCCCTGCCCCGTTTTTTTTCCGGTGGGTTCTCAGTGGTACTTGAGAAAACACGCCGTAAGGCATCCAGGTCGCGCCGACGTTCGTAAATGTCGCCCAGGAAGCATTGTACAGTTTCGTTTTGCTGCGATGCCGGGTTTGAGAGTACGGTCTTGATCAACCGTTCGGCTTCTGAACGGCGTCCGTGACGATCTAGACAACTTGCGCATTCGGCTCCCAGAGCAGCGTAAGTAGCACCATCGAAACTTACCTGCCTTCCAATTTTATCGAGAAGTCTTTGCCAATCATCGAGCATAACCGCACGATTGTACAAATCTGCCAGTTGTGATGCGGACGCCGGAGTTTCTTCAATGTGTCGAGTGCGGTTGAGCTCGTCAATGAGTTCCTTGAACTGAGCCTTTCGCCCTTTTATAAGCAGCTCGTTTGCAAGCATTGCGGTGATCTCATGTCTTATGACGTCTGTTCCCGCTTCATCCCGGAGTTTGAACAGATTATTCCAGTCACTTTTATCCGCGTAAATTCTGAAAATGTACACCATCGCATCACTGTTGTGGTTCCAGCGACTAACTTTCTTGACTCTCTCGATTGCATTCAAGGCTGCGCTATAGTTGCCGCGCAGGTTATGCTGAGAGGCTAGGCTGGTGCCGATTGTGAGCTTGTTCGCATCGGTGGTCTTGGACCAGCTCAGTAGCTTCTCCAGCGCCTTTGTATCTTGCCGTGCGATGTAGTATTCCGAAGCGATAGTCTTTGCTGTATCATGCAAGCCGTAGTTTGGATCCGACTCAATTAGTTTGATGAACTTCGCGGCATTCTTCAAATCGCGCCGGACGATCAGGCACTCGGCGATGAGCGCCGCTGCTTCGATTGTTCCTTGTGAACGTCCTTCTAGCATTGACAGCACGAGTGCTTCTCTCGCAGATGCCTCGGCGGCAGTAAAGTTTCCCGCTCTCTTATACAGTTGGCACTTGCGGAGTTGCATGGAAGCCAGGAGGTCATTCGGCGCGCAAAGTTCCTGCAATCGATTATACGCATCGTCTTCCTGCTTGAAAGATTTCAATGAGGTCGTTTGCCAGTTTGGAAGTGCTCTGAAGAGACTATAGGGATCGATGAAGCCCACTGGAATCGACTTACCAGTAAGGACATAAACAGCTGCCGCTTTCAATCGTTCGGACTCAGCAAGCAAATGGTCTTTGCGCGCAGCTTGCATTGCGATCCACAGATGCTGAATCTGGCGTTGACGGTTACCTGTTATGGCATAGCCATCGCTCCATGATTCGTGGATTCGGTGTGCAATATCCGATCCACCTGTTTGTGCATTGAACTTGCGAAACATTTCCCGCGGAGGCGTGGAGCGAAATTCGGGCAGTGACGCTTTTGCACTTTCGGACTGACCTTTACGCCAGTAGATCTCTGCCAGCAACCAGTTTAACTTGAAGTGTACCTCGGGTGGGGTTATCGGACTCGCGTGATTGAGCGCGTCTTTGACGACCGATTCGGCCTCGTTATATTTCTGCTGCACAATCAGGCTCCATGCCAAAATGCTGCTGACTCTAGCTTCGGCAAGAACATTCTCAATGCTCGTACTTGTTGACGACTTAGAATACTTTCTAATCGCGTTCTCTGCCTCGACTGCGTTGCCCGTAGCCATGGCCGATTCTGCCATTGGAATTGCTAGATAGTTTTCAAACTGGTGCCTTCTTGCTGCTGGCATGCTGGTAATAATCGTGTTGCATGCGCCGCACAACTCTGTAGCCTCCTGATACTTGTGCGCGCGCATTAGTTCAGAGTGCGCGTCGTGAAAAGCCTGCGCGAATATCTCCGGTCGCAAACCGTTCAGACCGGACCGGACAGAAGGGTCTTTAATAGATTTCAGGACGGAGGTCCGATGATCGACGATACTTCTTGGCGTGTTTTGTCTCACCGATTCCAGCCGCGCACCAGGCAACGCTCGCTTGAAATCTGTCGAGGAGTTATTGTTTGCACCGGGCGCGGCGCATTGAAGTGTATTGCGCAAGCCGAGTGCGATTGCCGCAACACTCAAGAGGCAAATCGTTCCGATTATTGCATCTGAGAACCTCTTATCCAACCGAAGCTTTTCTTGTTCGTGGGGATTCTGCAAAATTGATTCTAGCTCTTGTTTCAATTTCGCGGCGGAAGGACGTTTATTCGGTGTCTTCTCCAGCAGGCTGTCAACTACTGTTGCCAGCCTGCTGGGAATCGACGGTGCCAATTTTCGCAATTCCGGCGGCGTTTCGTTCGAGTGCTTGTAGATTACACCGATGGGCGAATCTGCTTCGAAAACTTGTCTTCCCGCAATCAATTCGAACATAATGCAGCCGAAAGCGTACATATCCGATTTGGCAGTGGAGCGCTGTCCTGCGCATTGCTCGGGACTCATGTAGGGATAGCTTCCCACTAGCATTCCTGTAACAGTGAGTGCCTGACTTGGCGCTAGAGCTGTCTCCGCTGATCTGGCCAGACCGAAATCAATTAGTTTGGGTTCGCCCTGATTGTCGTCACAAAGAATGATGTTTGCCGGTTTGAGATCGCGGTGAATTACGTTTTGATCGTGCAAGTATTGAAGCGAGTCACATATTGGTTTGCAAATCGCCAAAACCTCTTTCCATTCAATGGTTCCGCGTTCGCGCAGATATTGTTCCAGGGTGGTCCCTGGCAAGAATTCCATGACAATGTAGGGAATCTTTCCCCATTCACCGTATTGATAGAATCGGCCGATGCCCTGGTGTCTCAGAAGCGACCAGAGTTTCGCCTCGCGATAGAACCTGCGTTTCGATTCTTCGTCGTCTGCAAGTTCGTGCATTACCTTGACGGCAACGGTGCGCTCGTTGTCCAAGTCTCTGGCAAGAAAAACCACACCCATTCCCCCTTCGCCAAGCGATGAAAGAATTTCGTAGCGACTGTCGACTACTGTTCCGTTCAGGTCTTCCGGCATGTTCGCTTTGTCCGCGGGTCACTAAGGGTATGCCCGGTGGTCGGCAAATTGAAGCCTGCTTGTAGACGAAGGTGCCGATTATGGTATGGTTCCCTTTGTTATGGACAGCGTTTGACAATCCAGGAATTGATGACTTCCGAGGGACCGAGCGAACAAAAAACACGTTGGAGTTTTCGCTGGCTGTTTGGACTGGCGGCGTTACCAGTAGTTTTGCTTTTGTTGGCGTACTTTTGCATTGATTCTTTGCTCAGTGATATGTGCGGCAATAAGGTTGTCTCGGAGGTTGTTTCGCCGGACGGACAGCTCAAGGCTGTAATATTTACGCGCGATTGCGGTGCGACTACTGATTATTCTACGCACGTGTCTATTCTCAACGCCTCGGACCAGCTGCGAAACGACGGCGGAAACGCCTTTGCGATGGATGAAGGTGAGCTCGATCTGCGCTGGACCGGTAATCGGACTTTAGTTTTGGGGCACAAGTCGGGAGAGCGAGAGTATCGTTCTGAAAAGGAGGTTCACGTGCCTGGTCTTCTCTTTTGGCAAAAAGTTGAGATTGGCTACGAGCGGGCGCTCGGCAACGTGCCTCGGTAGCAATACCTGCGGTGGCATCATTTGATGAACACTCTGGCTGTGACTGCTTTGGTGTGCGCCGCATAGTAGTGGTCGCCGATTTTCCAGTAGTGTCCTGTGTAAGTAGCTTGACTGAGGGTTCCGTTTGGCTGAATGGTTGTGTAGGCTTGAAGTTTCCCTTCACCTGTTACCCAATAGACCGACGCTGGCTTGCTACCCTCATTCTGAATTACCAGTCGAATTGGGGCGCCTCCTGTCAGAGACTTTAAGCCCGTGATTTCAGCAGGAACCGGTGCCAGTATTGGACTGATTTCGGTTGGCCCGTTTCCCGGTTTTCTGTAAATCGATTCGACTAACTCGTAGCCTTTTGGATCATAGGTTCTGAGCCATTCGCGACCGGGCAGCGGAGACGGAGAAATCGTTCCGTAGTCGCCCCGACTGCCGAAATACCACATTGAAAGTTCGGCAAAATACTCCATATCATTCTTAATTGCATATGCACCCGGCCACTTGCCTTCGGCCTTAGCTTCCTCAAATCTAGTTTTGATGCGCTCCATCACTTCTGCCGTCAGCCCGTACTTATGTACCGTGTGCGTGAACTCGTGGACAGTGATATCGCGCCCGACGTATCTGTCACCGGGTAGTTTGAGCAGATTCTCCTCTCCGGCACACGAGAATTTATATCCGCCAACTCCGCGGGTTCGCTCATCTATCGTCAGCTCGCCATCATATGGCTTTCCTTTCCAGTGTCTCAGTGCAGGTAAGTCCGACACTTCCTGATTCTTGCCAATTACGTAGAACTCCGCGCCGTTTTCGTAGAGCTTCTCTACTACTTCAGGGGCGTTTTCGAGCATCATTTCTATGCGGCGGTGCGCCTCTAACAATGCCTGGTCCGAGACACACTCCGCTGCTCTGATCGGAATTCCCTGATAGTTAGTTTCTTTGGTATAGAAGCCTTCTGCCGGCGGCTCGGTCTTTTCGACCTTCGCTGGTCGCTTTTCCTGCGGCGCGTCGCGCTTGGGTCTTGGCTCACGCACCGGTCTTGCTTCTACCTGTGGTTCCGCCAATGGAAGGTCCGTTTCCTTAGGTATGGGCGGAGGTCCCTTTCTCTGCGGTGGCACCGCAACGGTTTCAGGAGGTCGGTTCTGGAGCGCTTTTTCTGCACTAACCGAATCCACGGGTCTTGTCTCTGCGGGGCGAAGCACGACTGAGCCCGTGCCGTCAGCGGTTAGGCGTCCTGTGGCTGAATCGGGATTTGTCCGCGGAGCTGAAGGTCCTGTATTCTCTGAAGCCACGCTCCCTGCTGGGCGCTGTGTCGCTTCCAGGGGGATAATGGCCGTATCTCCCCGTCGAGGAAGCAGGTCTGGCTCAGGCTTTGCTTGTGGCGGAGGCGGAGTGTCTGCTCTTTCGGCGGACACCCCTCTGACCCTGACCGGCGATACTGTCTCTGCTGGAATAGTGGCTGGATCCGGGGTGCGAAGAACTACTCTCAGCGTCGATGTTTCGGCTTGCCCTTGCGAGTCCGTGCGGGCAGGCAAGTCTGATGTGCCGAACAGTTTCTGTTTCGCACCAAGGGCGCCGCCGGCAAAAGACATCTGATAGATTGACTTCAAGGTGTCTGCACCGGAGGCCAACTTGCCGTGCTCCCGAATCGACTCCAGATTTGCTCCCAGCGCTCCTGCCGGTATGCCGGAAATGACACCGGTGCTAATTGGATTCCTCAAAAAACTCAACGTTCTGTGTTCACCTAGTTTGCCTAAACCTAGTCCCGTGGCTGTGAGCATTGTGAAATTGACTGCGCCTATGCCGCCATTGAGCAAGCGCTCTTTGACGAAATTCTTGTTCGGATCAACCGGACGAAACAATGAGTCGTTAATGAATCCGGCGCATGCTGCTTCTGTGAGTGTTATCCCCAGACCTGTCTCGGCTGCCAGCGTAGATTGTGCTGCTGTGCGTCCAAGTACGCGCTTGGACATGTAGAGTGATGCCGCAAATGGGAGTAGTGTGCCAATTGCCCCACCGGCCGTCTGCGCATGCCACCGCGCGGTGCCAAATTTCGCTTCACTGGCCGGCTCGATAAACTGAGCATTTTTCAGATGCTCAGTCTTTCCTGTTGTTTTGTCTACTAGCTGAGCCACTCCCGAGAGTGGTTGTTGCAGTGCGCTGAATGCAGTTGCGCGCGCAAAATCTTCCAAAGCCGTTGGCTCGGTGACCAGTAGGTCGGATCGGGTTAAAATTCGGTTGTCTGTCATTTTCTATGGCGGCGCACAGCGAATCCGTGGGAATCGCTTAGCTTACTACTGCGGGGATGGTTGACTCTATACACAGACTGGAGTTTCTAGACATAACCGAGCATACGGTAAAAGTATGGAGAGATCATGGATATCAAGCATCTCGGGCTGCTCAATATCACCGGCGGTGACAGAGCCGATTTCTAGCCGGCACCGGACGCGACTGGTGCAATTGTTTGCGGGGACCGAGGAAAAGTCCGACAACTGCTACGCGATTCAGGCGTTCCATTGCGTGGTAGAGTTCTAAGTGTTGTTCAAATCGGGAGAGTTGTAAGATGGGCATCGATGCAATCTACATGAGGCTGAGCGAGAAAGAACTGAAAGATATTCTTGCGGATGAAGATGGAGAGAAGCTTGAGTCGATCCTGGACGAACAACCTTTGCCGGTTTTTGATCTTGGAAGCTGCTGGAACGAGCTGCACATGCTTCTAACGGGCGAGTATGCGCTGGATGTGCTTAAGAAAGGAACCCCTATCAATGATCTATCGGAAGCACTGATCGGGGGCGCCGAAATCGAAGGTAGCGATGGTGGCTATGGTCCATGCCGATATCTTACGCCCGACAAGGTAATCGCGATTTCTAAACAAATTGGGACTCTGTCATACGAAGATCTTGCGGCAAAACACGAAGTGACCACAGGCGTAGATGAAGACGTTATGCAAGAGTACTTCGATGAATTCAAAGAGTTCTTTGTGAGCGCGGGTAAGTCTAGGGAAGCCGTCCTGGCTTCTTTTAACTAGCGCGCAGTTGACCTAGTCCAAGTCTTTTCAATAGGGAAGCTGTTGGTTGTCCGGTCTCAAATGTCGGCCACGCGCGCATATTCTGTGAGAATTTGTAGAGCCCATTTCGATAGCTGGCCATACCGTACGTGATGCCGTTGGCCTCCACTGCTCCCTCAACGAAGCGCAGTGCTCTTAGTGCACCGGGGGTAGTGCTTAGCGCTTCGACTACTATCGAATCGACCATGTAGTTCTTTGGTCCTTTCATAAGGAAAATGCGCGATTGGCTGAGATCAAAGAGGCTTAGCGACGAGCGAATTTGTGATGGTGTTACACCGCAATCGAGATGTGCCAGGTAATGCAAACCTTGTTTCTCGCTTTGCACTACCAGTGCTCCGCGGGTAGAAAGTCCACGGGTTGCCAGCGGCACCTCTGCTTTGGCAATGGCAAAGGTTGCTTGTCCGACACCTTGTCCTTGAAGTGCCTCCGGTAAGTGTTTCAATCCGCCAATCACTTCGATGTGCGCAGTCTGCCGGGGCAGCAATTCAGGTACGCACTTCAGCTCGGATACTATCGCAGATGAAGCTTCTAATACCTTGGGGCGAAAGGCCTTTATCGTTACTTCGGCTGGTTCTGCAAGTGCACCGGCAGTTGTGCGCGCCGTGACGCAACGCGAAGCTAGACTTCTTGTTCCAAAATAAAAAACGCCGGCGGCGGCCACAGTAGCCAGTGCAGTCTCTACGGGGTGCTCGGAAGCGATGTTGTATGCCTTAGTCGCCAATGAAGCCGATTTGTCCCACGCGGACGTAGCTGCATTGCTCCAGCCATCGCTTTTCTCGGTGCTAGCAGCACCTAAGACTTCTGCGCGGGTGAGAGCCGGTAACTCGGACGGAGGCATGGGGCGGCATCATGTCGGGAACGCCCCTATACTGCCACGGCGGGGAGGCGGACGAAATGGGGATATTCCCCTATCGAGAGTCCTGAATTCGAAACACCAGGCAGTCTCCAATGCTGTAGCCGGTGTGACCGAGATGACCGATAATTTGGCCCCGGGCAACAGTCTGTCCGCGTTCTACTAGTGTTTTGTCCAAGTGACCGTAAAGTGTGAGGTGGTGCCTATGATGTTGGATAATTACAACCTTGCCGTAGAGACCGTATTCGCCGGAAAATACAACGACGCCCGTAGCAGCTGATCTCACAGGATCGTTGTAGCGTCCTTTCAGGTTCAAGCTGACGTTTCTTGGAGTCCAGATCTCAACCCAGTCTGTCTTCGGATTTGTGATACGCACCAAGGGCAGTATCATAGACTTATCTGCGAATAGAGCGTCTGCAAGTTCTGCGCTGTTCTTAATCACACTGCGTCCTGAAGGTTCCTTCTGAATTGCAGGTTGTTTGTCAGGAAAGACCAAGTCTGTTTCAGGGGCTGCGGCCATCGAGGCATCGCTACCAGCAGTCTTGGAGGAAGGCTCAGCAATGCTTTTATTCAATTCCTCGAGAGCTTTTTTCAGGTGCGCTTCTGCTGCGGTGCAATACTCAATTTGATTGGATAGCCTTTCGATCTGCTTATTGTGTTCCTTTTCAAACTTTCCGAAGGACTTGTCGTTTGCGCGTTTATGTTCTTCTAGCGCACGGAGCGCAAGGTTCTTTTCGTCTGCCGCCTTTTGTCGTACTTCTTTGTACTGCTCTAGTTTTCGGGTGCACTCTTGCTTTCGGGATGTCAGGCTTGAGTCTGTGCCGGTAGGGAAACATGCGTTCATGTCGATAAGCTCGGCGGCACTCAAGGGAATGACAGTTGCAATCGCAACGGTGGAGCTCAGTAATAGCGAACTGATCGATTCTTTTATCCAGTGCCATGGATAGTTTTCATCATCCACGGTAGAGTCTCCAGCAAGTTTCTCAGGTGATAACCGGGCGTTTCATTGTATCAGCAGTACGTTAATTCGTTACACTGTCGCTGCGGCATCAGGTTCGCACGGTCAAGAGCTGTGAATGGTCAGTCGGTTAAGGTCTACACCTGGAACAACTTTGAAATTCTGATCGCCTCATCAATTCTGGCGCCATTTCGCGGTGTGCTCGGGGCGTCGCAATCAATAATGAATTGCGCTGGTTTCTCGGTTAGTGACGAAACCGTGCTAAGGTTGGAGAAGGTGCGGCTGTTGTTCACGGAACGGTAAATCACCTTTTGTGCACCCGAGGTGGATGTCGTAATGAAGTCGGATAACTCACAGTCCAATTTTGTCGGAGGCAGGCTTGCTCGCTGCCGTTGGAATGTGTTGGACCTGATAACAATAGTCGCGAAGGATACAAAACCTGCGTATCTTTTCTGTGACATCGATATGACTCACGCGGAATCATTGCGAAAACGGCTGGCTTCGCGCGGACCCAAAATCACGGTAACTGCGATCTTACTGAAGGCCGTAGCGCTCGCGCAACAGGCGCACCCTATGAGCAGATCAATCAGGCTTCCATGGGGCAACCGCGTCACGCTTGAGCGCCCGGTCGCTGGCTTCACCGTGGAACGCATGGTGGGTGATCAGCCTGCGGTGTTTTTCGGCGTCATTGATGATCCCTTGAACAGCACTCTGGCGAGCATCGCGCAGAATCTTCGCGAGCATTCGCAATCGGAGTTATCTGATTTAACTCAACTCAATCGACAGAATGTGTTCAGCAGAGTTCCGTGGCTCTTTCGTCAAGTCGGGTTGTGGTTTGCGTTGAGGGTTCCGGCAATCCGCAAGAAGGTAAATCCTGCGACTTTCGGGCTGAGCACACTGGGTAAGTTCGGATTGTCCGCACTACTGGGTCCTTGCGTGAGCACATGCATCATCGGTGTCGGGTCCGTTGCTGAGAAGGCGGTCGCAATTGACAGTCGCGTCGAAATTCGCGAAATGATGACCTTGACTTTGTCGGTTGATACCTCGGTGATGTCGATTCATCAAGCCGAAAGATTCATGGCTGATGTAAAAGCGATAGTGGAATCGGATATCCCCGGTAAAACCGATGAAGACTTACTCCAGCGAGAGCGAACATTGAGTCTGGCAACCGGCTGAGCTCCGCATTGCAATGAGCACGAGCGATTGAGACCGGGTGTGCCGATTTAGCTAAACGGGGATTCGGAAAATTCCAGTGTGGCTGATTCTGTGTCCAGGCGGGCAGGAATTCCGATGGGGACGACGTTCGTCTCAGCCCGTTGTCCGAATTTTAGACCGAAAAGCGAGGTTTTCCCAAGCTCTCTCAAGGTCTCGCCTGCAGTGTCTTCAAAAGGAAGTGAGTTCTCAGCTCCCTTTCCTCCGCAGTTTTCGAAGCCGCCGAAGGCTACGCCGCTGCTGGCGCGAAGACAGCCACCGAGATGCAAGTTTGTAAACCATCGTTCCAGAGTGCCGTTAAATTCATTGGCGTCGTCGAGCACGAGCAATCCATCTTTGTAGGACGGTGCGTAGATGGTGCCCGAGAGGAACGATAGAGCTGATAGATTACCACCGACTGTGATGCCTTCTGCAACACCGCCGACAGGTGCATAGCTTCCCGATCCAAACATCTCGTCGCTTGAATCGCCACATGAAATGGCATACTTGCTTCCATTGCTTTGGAATAGCGCTTTGCACGCATCGAAGGTGTAGCGCTTAGTTATCTGTTCAATGTTCGGTCCGTGAAACACGACCAATCCGGTCGTGGCATTAATAGCGGCCAGGAGCGACGTATTTTCTCCGTATCCCATCATAACTTTAGGCGAATCCAATATGAGGTCGAAACTCAAGAGTGAAACCAGCCTGAGTGAACCCCACCCGCCGGAAAGGAAAAAGATTCCGCGGATGCTTTCGTCTGCAAGAGCATCCGTTAGATCGTTCAGACGTTGAGAGTCCAGCCCGGCCATTGGTCCGTGCACAGCCAAAACATGTTTGCCGAGAACGGGACTGAATCCCATTTCTTCTACTATCTTGGTGCATCGCTGTACTACCGATGGAGTGGACGGTCGTCCGGAAGGACAAATCAGTGCGACGCGGTCGCCCGCCACCAGCTTCGGTGCTTTTAGCGCCGGCATTCGTCGTATCAGTAAATCCGTGTCCGTAGATTGACTCACGTAGTTGCACTCTCTTCAATTTTAAGTTTTACTTTGCCGCGGTGCGCTTCCAACGAAGCTGTGACTCCGATTGGTAAAGTTAGCTGATCGTGCCCGTGTCCGCAGCGCAGTCCGTAAACAACCGGGATACCCAGGCGAGAAAGTCGCTCGCGAAAGATTGTTTCAACGCTGTGATTCAAATCAAAACTTTCGCGCTTACTGTCTCCCGGTTTGCAGGCGACGAACTCCGCTAGAATTATTGCCTTTGCCTTTTGAAGCTTACCGGCTAAGAGCAGCTGCGTCAAAATACGATCGATGGTGTGAGGCTCTTCTCTGAGGTCTTCGAGAAAAAGAATTTTGCCATCGGTGTCTAATTCCCAGGGCGTTCCCATCAATTCCTTGATCAGAGTCAGGCAGCCCCCGACCAGTGGTCCTCGTGCCCTTCCTTCGGCAAGCACCATCCGTGGAGGCGGGTATCTCGGATTCCATAGATCGGATGGTATCGGGTCCACAATTAACCCTAAAGGCCTATTGCTCATCAATGCGCGATTGAAGAAATGATATGAATAGCTTGAACGAAAGAATGAGCCGCCCATTGGTCCGTGAAAAGTTATTAGCCCTGTTTGTTGATGGACGGCATTGATGAGTGCGGTGAGGTCGCTGTAACCGATGATTATCTTCGGGTTTCGCTTGATCAGCTCAAAATCCAATCCAGGGAGCAATCTTGCACAACCGTTCCCTCCGCGCAGCGGAAGGATTGCTTGCACGTCCCGATCCGCCCACATGGTGTGCAAATCGCGCAGTCGATCTTCATCGGGTCCGGCCATGTCGCTGTAGCTGTCAAAAATGTGTTTGCCTGTCTTATAACGAAGTCCGAGCTTCTGAAGCCATTCGTATGTGAACTCAATGTCGCCTTGCTCGAAGGGGGCGCTAGCCGGACAGACAATTCCGACAGTGTCGCCTTTTCTGAGGTGCGCAGGTTTGATGATAGTTCGTCTCATAAAGCCTCGACTTCATCCTTCAACCAAGATTACCATTTATGGGACGACAGCGGCTCTGAGGCTCGGCGGACCGGGAGCTTGTAATTAGGCGCCAGACAAGATACGCCAAATGTCAAGTTGTGGAATCGCGCAGAACATTGCGGATCGAGCTCTGACCGATACTGCTATAGTATAGGGCGAGTTACTCTATGAGACTTCGCACCATGATTACCTCACCGACCTTTCAAGACGTTGACGACAGGCGCCTTTCCTATCTTTCCGAATCGCAGCGCGGTTGGTTGAAGAAAGCTCGTGACTTTGCGAATCGATTGACTCTTGAGGACGTTATCCAGTCGGATAAGACGAACGTGTTTCGCCGTGATTTGTTCGAGCAAGCCTGCAAAGAAGGGCTTGGTGCTCTTCCGTTCGGTGCGAAGTATGGTGGCTCCGGCGGTGATTACCTCAGCTTCTGCCTTGTGAACGAAGAATTCGGTCGACGATGCGTGCCGATTATGAGTTCGCTCGGTGTGCACGTCTTGTGTCAAGAACCGGTGTACCGGTTCGGTACGGACAGCCAAAAAGAAAAGTATCTGACGAAGTCATCGACCGGTCAGTACCTCGCTGCGTTCGGATTGACTGAGCCTGGAGCAGGCTCTGATACTGCGGCTCTTGCCTGCAAGGCTAAAGTATCAGGAGACAATTTCATTCTCAACGGGACGAAGGTGTTCATCACCAGTGGTGCTGCCTCCGACTATTTCATCGTAATGGCTCGGCTGACCGAGAATGACAAAGATCACGGTATCACTGCTTTTATAGTCGAGAAGGACTTTCCCGGCTGCAAGATCGGACAGAAATTCGACATGCTGGGTATGCGCGGGTACGCTACGTGCGAGCTGGTATTCGAAGATTGTTTAGTGCCACGCGCAAATTTGCTTGGTGAGTTCGGGGCTGGTCGCAAGGTGGCACTTTCCAGCTTGGCGAAGGGGCGCATCACGATCGCTGCGCAGGCGACCGGCTGGGCGCAAGGGGCGTTGGATGCAGCTGTGCGCATACTTCACGAGACCTTTGGCAGCAGCAGCGCTACAGAGTCGCGTATGGCTCTGCTGGGTGAAATGGCACTACAAGTTGAAGCATCGCGTGTACTAACCTACCAGGCTGCTTGTGCCGTTGACCGAGGCGAAGGCGACATAACTCTTGCCGCTATGGCAAAAATTCATGCCACCGACACGGCAATGAAAGTTTCGACCGATGCCCTGTCGTTAACCGGACTCATTGGCGCCAGACCGGACTACCTACTGGAAAGAATCTTCCGCGACGCTAAGGCCGGTCAAATATATGAAGGCACCAATCAGATTCAACGAATGCTAATAGCTCGCGACTTGCTTAAGAAGTAGGAGGGGTAGTGGCAGACGATATTACTATTCGTCCACGAAAGGGGCTTGCTGAGCGGCTGGTCGTGGCATGTCTGGTTGTAGCGGTGCCAATCGCCGTCTTCTTTATAGGCACGGCGGAACATCGACTCTGGCTAGCAAAGGGGCTCGTTTCGCTAATGTTCATCGTTCTGGGTCTGGTGTCTCTAGTGGTGCTTTCCAATGCTCAACGCTGGCGCGAGGAGCTGATGATTGCTGAATCGCAAATGGACATTATGAGAGATGAAGTTTTGGTAGCAGGAATGATGGCTCGCGCTCAAATGGCAGACGCGCGTGAACGCCTGCGCCGAGATCCCGAGAAAGAGCAATCTGAGATTGTGGCATCATTAATGAAGCAAGCGATGCCCTTAATCACACTGGTGATGAAGAAGGAACGCAGCTATATGACCTGGGGGCTCGCCGGGTTCAAGCTGATGCGGTCGGTGATTCGATATCTGTCGAACAAAGCTTGAGCGCTTTGGCTCTGCGCGACAGTGAGTAAATGCTAATTCATGCCTTAAACTAGACCGGTGGCTTTCATTCATAATTACTTGCTTCAACCATCCGACACTTACGCGTCACTATTCATGTTCACAGGCGTGGCTTTCGATTTCCAGCAATACCTCGGTCAGAAGCGATCGCGCATACAGGCTGAGCTAGAGAGACTGCTAGCAGACAACGACCCGGAGATTCTCTGGGAGTCTATGCGTTACTCAGTATTGGGTGGGGGAAAGCGAATTCGCGGGGTCTTGTGCCTGGCTGCGGCCGAGGCTGCGGCAAGCAAAAGCGGTATTTCTGCCGATGAGGCGGTCTTGCTTGCGTTGCCCTGCGCCTCCGCCATAGAAATGATTCACGCCATGAGCCTGATTCATGACGATTTGCCTTGCATGGACAACGATGACCTGCGTCGCGGCAGACCAACCAACCACAAGGTCTTCGGTGAAGCTACGGCGCTTCTGGCCGGTGATGCTTTATTGGTTATGGCCTCTGAAGTTTTGATGTCACGTACGCCTGAGCAGGTCGAAAAGTCTTACCTTATAGATGTAGCGTTGGAACTTGTGCGCACTAGCGGCGCACGTGGTTTGGTCGGCGGACAAGTCGCAGACATGGCCAGTACCGGCTTGATGGACATGCCACCATCGGTGGCAGCTGAGAAGTTAAGTATGATTCACGAGCGTAAGACTGGCGCCTTGATCAGATTCTCTGTATGGTCCGGTGCTCGCCTGTGCGGCGCCGACCAGGATTTGCTCAAAGCCTTTAAAAGGTACGGCGAAATTTTAGGGCTTAGCTTTCAAATTGCCGACGATCTATTAGATGTAACCGGAAGTGTTGAATCTCTTGGAAAGACCCCGGGGAAGGATCAAGCGGCCGGCAAGCTAACGTGGGTTAGTGCCTATGGCGTCGAGGGAGCGCGCGCAAAATTATCCGACCTGGAGCAAGAAGGCAAGAGTATCTTGCATCATGCGGGTCTGTCTTCAGAGACCGCAGCCCCTTTGGCGGCGTTGCTCGAGTATTCCATTCATCGACAAAACTAGGACCGGTTCCACAATATGGATTCATCTGCAGATTGGTTAGCTCTCATAGTCAGTACATTGGCTCAAGCCAATGCAACCGCCCCGGTGGCCGCGGCGACACCGGAGTTTGTCGACCAGCGCGGTTGGCAGGTGATTGTCGTCACATTCCTCTCAAGCGTACTGGCTCAGATAGTCAAGGTAATAACGAAGCTGTTAACGACAGGCAAGCTGGATCTGAGGTTGGTGGCTAAGACCGGGGGCATGCCTTCGAGCCATAGTTGCTGCACCGTGGGGATGGCAACATCCGTTGGTTTGATTCAGGGCTACAACTCGGTGACCTTTGCGATTGCATTGGCCTTGGCAAGTATTGTCATGTACGACGCCGCCGGAGTCCGTCGTACAGTGGGTCTTCAAGCGAAGGTTTTGAACACGATGATCGAGGAATTGTTCTCCGAGCACCCTCATATTTCGAGTGAACGGATTAAAGAATTCCTAGGACACACCCCCAAAGAAGTAATCGCCGGGGCGGTTTTCGGAATCGTGATCGCGTATGCGTTTAACTACTGGGCGTATCCAAGCTTGGTCAGATAACGAAGTGTTTCAGAGTGCTTCTTGGAAACACTGCAAAATAATAAGACTGTAATACATGACTACTGCCAAATCGCTGGAAACTGCTTTATAATCAAGACCTTGATAAGGGTTGTCAGGGCAGCTCCTCAGACAGCGCACTTTAAGTGTGAATTCCACGAGGGGAATGGTTAAGGGAAACTTAATACTCTTTCCCATCACGCGGGCGCAGGCGCTTCATAACTGCGACTAAGTGTGTCCCCAACCGATAACATGATCAACATCCACTTGGCAGTTGGCATGGAGACAGGATAATCTGCTCAACTTTGTAACTAGGAATATCTGTCACCGTTTAATAGTTAGAAGGTTCATGTTCTCGGAAGAAAAGGAGGGAAGGCAGGAAAGGCGAAGATTCAAATCTCGATACTTGCTGCCGGAATTTAGATGAACACAACGGTCACAACAAACAACACCAGCACCGCGAAGACCACTTCTCCGCGTCGCTCAAGGTTCCCTGGCAAGGAATCGGGCTCCGTGTCGTTCAACCTGACGGCTCTCGGCCGCCAGTTATTGAAAGAACAAGCCGCGGCAACGAGCGTGTCCAATGGTGATTACGTGGAAATGCTCATTCGTGAGCGGGCAGGACAGCCACCGTTAAGGCTTCCGGCAACTGCCAAGCAGACCGGGCCTAAAGGAGGCGCCAAGTCCTTCTTCTTCGGGAAAAACAGAGGTACAACGACAGCCGTATGTGTCACACCGTTGGCACACCGTCTGCTCGACGAACAAGTTGCAGCATCTCGCATGAGCCGCGGTGACTATATCGAGTACCTTCTCCGCGAAAAAGCGGGTCTTCTCGATGAGTCTTTGAAGGCAATCATTTCCGGGCAACCGGAAGCAGCACCACAACAAAACTTCGAGCCAGAAGCCGAGCAAGCTGAAACTCCCGTCGTTACTACACCGGCCCCGGTTCCGGTAAGCGATTGGTCCTTTAGCAACTAGGTAAATCGCTCGGAATTAGTTCCGATCAAATATTAGGCGATGCGCCATCTTATGTGGTGCATCGCCTTTTTTATGGCCCCGTTGTACGGTCCGGGCGGTGGGATCGCTTGTTTTGCAGTGCTTCAGGTGCGGGCGTCTTCACGAATTCGATATCGTTTTTCGCGATTTTTGCATCGAATTGGTGTTGGTCGCTGGAATCCGGTCTAAGTTGTCTCTGCCCTGAGCGACCTTCTGCTCAATTTGGCGAGCCAGTTGAGTGACGGATGAGAAGCGCGAGTTCTCACTCCTGTCGTATACACATCGCAACAATCGACAAGTTTTTTTCGACATATTTTCAAAACTTGCGACTTCAGTGATGATCGCCGCAATCTGTCGCCAGTGGTCTCAATGCACTGCGGCCAGAACATTTCAGTTGTCTTCTGCTTTGAGCCCTTTGCTCTCCTGGTTTGTGGCGACGGAGCCGGTCACTTTCTTCTGCTCTTCGGAAGCTAACTCTTCGCTCATCTGCGTGTCGGTTTTGTGGGCGGCATAAGTCAGAATCGATTCGATCTGGGTCAAATAGCTGAGCATGTACTGCGCGCGAAAGCCGCGCTGAGCGAATGCATCAATGCGCAGCCATTCCTTCATCGACTTTCTGAGTTGGCTCACATTAGCTTTGACTTTGTTGATGTCGTCTGCCTGCGCATTCAACTTAAGAGAATGAACGGCCTTCTGAACTCCATCCATCTCTTTGACAACTTCGTTGGTGCTTGCCGTATCTGAGATGACTCGTTTCTTAGGATCAGCAAGGTATCGACCAACCGTCGACACGAAGTCATCCACAAGCAGCGTACTGGCCTTAATCGGGTCGGATTGTGGTGTCATTACCGCTGGTCGGCGATAGGGACCAATGTGTAGCAAGTTGAGCTTCTTATCATCAAGCTGCGCAACTGCAAACAGCGTCGTGCCTAAAGTACCGGTAGCGCGCGATGTATCCAGCTGCTCCAAAAAACCGGCCGTATCAAGTTGCCGGATCGAAATCCCGGGATACACGAGCGCTTTGTCCTCGGAAGATTCACGCGCGTTGTTGGCCATAATCTGCAGTTCTTTGGCGGTGCCGACGTAGGTCATCGGATTGAGTGTGTCGATCCAACCTTTATTGATCCAGGTTTCCCACTCTTGTTGAATGTTGCCGCAACGCAGCCTTTTCGGTGTGCCATAAACTGCCGCTGAGATCTGAATGCCGGGTCGCATCTTGCGAATGGCTGCAGAAGTTTCCTCAACGAAGCTGTTCACCTGCGCTATGCGCCATGCCTGCCAAACTGCGGCGCCCTCTTCATCGAGATTGTCCAACGAAAGACCGGTCTCGCGTTCGAAACGAAGTCGGCCGACCCAATCCCAGCCCATTTGGTTGGGCTTTCCGTTAAACGGATAGCGAATGTAGTCGTATTGAATGCCATCGACAGGATACTTTGTCACCACTTCTTTGATCTGGTCCGCAGCGTAGCGTCGCGCTTCTGGATGCGCGGGATCGATCCAGTACTCGTGTTGGTTGTGCGCAAAAAATGATCCGGTCTTGCCGGCGAGTGCCCAGCTAAATCTGCGGGTGGACAACACCGGTCCCGGGTACTCGGTGTCCTTGCCGATAATCGGATTGTGGCGTTCGTTGCCGACGTTGAATACCCAGAACCATGCATGCAGCTCCATACCGTTCTTATGTGCTTCTTCCACAGCAGTTCCGAGAGCGTCCCATTGGACCTGCGGATTCTGCACCGCGATGGTTGACGGGTACATGGCGAAGCCGGCGTTATTGGTCTCAAAGTAAATGGAGTTGATACCGCCGGCCTTTAGCTTTTGAATGAGCTCCGCCATACCTTTTGCATTTTTTGTGGCGACGATGGTGCCGCGGTCGAGCCACACCGCTCTGGCTTCCACCGGACGGACCGGCATCGCCTTTGCAAACGACGTAGCAAAATCTTGCCGTGCTTGCGCCACCTCTTCGCTCGCTTCGTAGAATCGTCGCGCTTTGTACGCTTCGTTGAACTTCGCTACGTGGTCCAGTGCACTCTCGAAATTGTCCTGGATGTCCTTAAAAGGAACGACAAGGTCCGCTTGCTTTGCGGTTTTGATAACTTCATCGGTGCGATGTTGCAGATAATCAAGCTCTTGCTGAATCGTCTGGTAGTCGGCGTAGCTAATCTGCACCGCTGCTTGTTGTGTTATTCCCGGTGATGCTTCTTCCAGCACCATGGAAATTATCTGCGCGTTGGTGCTCAGGTCTCCCTGTAGTCCGGGCGCCCAGCCAATAAATGCGTTGCCGCCTTCGGACGCGAGAGCCGTGCCTGTCTCCTCCCCGGCTGCACCGATCCACTTAGCAATTGAATCTGCGGGAGATGCCGGAACGATGTCTGCGGTTAAAGTGCCGACTGAAAAATCCTGCGTCATCGGAAATGGCGTCCGCGGCCAGAGCAACTGCCTTGCTTCTTGCATGGTGTGGTGACCGGTAACCTTGGCGCCTGCAAGACCGATAAGCTCTTGCGCAGCCGCCGTCGCGTTTCCGCAGCCGTCAGTAATAACAACCTTTCCGCCTTTGGCCACAAAAGCTCTCAGCGCTGACACCCCGTCTGCGGGGATATCGACAAGCAAGGGTACAAAGATGACTTTATATTTTGAACGCGTTGCTTCCGATAAAAGATCCGCGTCGCTAAGTTGGTCGTACCTGACGTTGGCAGTCTCAAAAGTTCGTTTGAAGCTTTTCCAATCTTCGTCAAATTCGCCGATGTGTTGATCCGAGTATGCAGCCTGGTTGCGTTCGCTGCGCAGCACCGCCAGTGGTGACTCTGCTTGTGCGGAAGCTTGTGCCGCCAATGTCAGTAGAAGACCGCCGGCCATTGGTGGCAACCAGCGTCTGATTAAACTGCTGATTCGTGACCGCACGCTTGTTGGCTGGCTCTGCTTGGATTCCGATTTCATCTATAACCTATTGACCAAATGTCCAAACGATTCCCAATGATACGGCTAGCCCGACTAGGTTGAGCGAATGCGAACTTGTTTAGCGAGCTTGTCTAATTGGCGCTTGCTATCACGCTTTGCGATTGTCTCGCGCTTGTCGTGAAGCTGCTTTCCTCGTGCAAGAGCCAAGTCTACTTTAACCCAGTTTCGCTTGAAGAAAATTTTGAGAGGAATAAGTGTCAGTCCTTTTTCCTTAATTTTCTGGTGAATCCTCAGTATCTCGCGAGAGTGAAGCAGCATTCTGCGCTTTCTTCTGGGTTCATGGTTAAATCGGTTTCCATGATCATAAGGCGCGATATAGCAATTGTAGAGCCACACTTCGCCGTCCTCGATTCGCGCAAAAGCATCTTGCAGCGTGCACTGACCTGTGCGCATCGACTTCACTTCGGTGCCCTGAAGTTGCAGACCGCACTCGATAGTGTCCAGAATCTCGTATTCATGGCGCGCGCGCCTATTGTCGGAGATTAGCTTAAAAGACGGCTTGTCCGATTTTGTTGAAGGCGTTGAGGGCTTGCTAGGAGCCGCCTTCTGCTTGGGCTTGGAGGTCATGTGTTTGCCCTTGGGAAATGGCGCAGCCAAATTGACGATGTTACAATATTAGAGGATTCTCTGCCAGAGGGCACGCGGACCTCATGATCAAATTAGGACCGCTAAACGCCAGCGAATATAAGCAGGCCTCCATGTTGCTAGGCCTGCAAGAGGAAGTGCTGAATCCTGAAGAGGTTGTGTTCAACGATTCTACGCTTCTGCTGCAGGGCTTGGCTTTCTGGCAGCATTGGTTGCCGTTCAATCTGCATGTGACGCCGTCTCTTTACGTTGCACGCGAAGATAATCAAATTCTTGGTGTCATAGTTTTGCACCATCTCGGCAAATCAAGAGGCAGCTGGCAGATTGATAAGCTTGTGGTACATCCGGATCATCGCGGCAGGGGAATTGCGCAGGAATTGCTTCGGTACGTATTCGCCCAGTTCGGCAGCCAAGGTGCCAGCTTCTTTCTTGCAGAGGTACCGGCTCTCAATGAGGGTGCGCTGACCCTGTTCGCTAATTGTGGCTTCTGTCGGTCTGCGCGCGTAACGTTTTACAAATTCAATCCCGCGTGCGTCCAGGGAGAGAAAGCAACACCGGAAGGTTTCAGACCGGCGCTACCGCATTTTCAGCAAGCGCTCTTTCAATTGCATTCGGAGGTGTTGCCTCCGGCGCTGAGGCAGTCGCTGCAGCTGAGCCCGGAAGATTTCAAAATTAAGCCGACCATTCCGTTTACGTCCGTTGAAAAAAATCGCAACAAGCTGATGCGTGATAGGCTCTGGTATTGGGTTTCTTATGAAAGCGACCGTAAAGTTGTCACTTCTGCGGCTCGAGTGACTGCGCGACCGGCATCGGGTTATCTCCTTGAGTTCTTTGTGAACCCCGGCTGGAAGCATGTCACCGAGGATCTGGTGCGGTACAGCGTCGATCGATTGCTCGCCGATGCACCGAGTCTGCCGATTGGTGCCAAGATTTACGACTATCAATCCGGTTTGCACGAGGCGCTGCTGTCCAATGGCTTTGAGCGCTGCGGCGAGTCATTCTTGTTGTGCCGAGAGCACTGGGGACGCGCAAAGAGTAAGAAACCGATGCGTGCCGCCGGCGGGCTGCCGACATTGACTCAGCCGATCATTCCTTTAGCAACCGACCGAACTTCCGGTCAGCTTGAGTAACTCCAGGCAATAGCTGTCAGCCGTGCCTAGGGTCAATACTCTCGGGACTGCAAAGCGATTTTTATGTCTACAAATCTGCAGAATTGTTGACCGTACATGAGGTTTCGCTAGAACCTCGCCGGTCCCGGGGACTTTTGATCCGATGATCACGCCGGTTGTCAGTTGCAGTGACGCGGTCAAAGACCGCCTCGTGAGCTCGACCTCCTGACAGCTCGCCGTTCCTCAGGTTCGGAGCTTCAACCATTAAGAGAAAAGGAAGATGGCGTTACAATCTTTATCACCGACTCTGACAACGAAACAACACCTTGGCGTTGTAGTGCAGTAACGAGCGCCAAAACGGGGCGCGGATCGGGCTCTTTGAGCCACAGATAACGTTTCTTCAAAGTTGACACTTCCCGGGCTTTGTCGATATCATTGCCTCTCGCACTGTTTTTTCGTTTCCCTTTTCAGTCAGGAGACTGGTTTTTGTGCCTACCATAAATCAGTTGATTCGCCACGAAAGACGTCTAGCGACGGTTAAGACTAAGTCACCGGCACTCAAGTCTTGCCCTCAGCGCCGGGGCGTTTGTACGCAGGTGAAGACAACTACCCCGAAGAAGCCGAATTCGGCATTAAGAAAGATAGCCCGTGTCAGGCTTACGAACGGCATTGAAATCACCGCCTATATTCCGGGCGTTGGTCACAACCTCCAAGAGCACTCGGTAGTATTGGTGCGTGGTGGACGGGTTAAGGACCTACCGGGCGTTCGTTACCACATTGTACGTGGAGCACTCGACACTGCAGGCGTGAAAGACCGCATGCAAGGTCGTTCCAAATATGGCGCCAAGCGGCCCAAAGCCGGTGCGAAAGGCGCACCCGCAAAAGGCGCACCAGGTAAAAAGAAGTAAGTAAGAAGTTTAGAAGTAGGGTCCGTACGCAATGTCAAGAAGAAATGCCGCTGAGAAACGCATCCCCCCGCCGGATGCTATCTACAACAGCCAATTGGTTTCGCGTTTTGTGCACAGAATGATGCAACGCGGAAAGAAGAGCACCGCTCAACGTACGTTTTACGATTCACTGACTCTCATCAAAGAGCGCACCAGATTGGAGCCTCTCGATGTATTCAATAAAGCAGTTAAGAACGTAACGCCATTATTGGAAGTAAAAGCCCGCCGCGTTGGCGGCTCAACCTATCAAGTTCCGGTTGAAGTCAAACAACATCGCGGTGTCGCATTGGCGACCCAATGGATCATCAACAATAGCCGTAAGCGCGCCGGCCGCTCGTTCTCAGAGCGTTTGTCCGCCGAACTAATAGATGCATCCAATGGTGCAGGCGCTTCCGTTAAGAAGCGGGATGAAACGCACAAAATGGCGGAAGCCAACAAGGCGTTCGCCCACTATCGCTACTAAACGCTTAACGTCTTGATTAAGAGATAGCGAATTTAGTGGCTGTAGCCAAGCGTTTCTAGTTCAATAGAAGTTAGCCATATTTACAGGCACGCCATTGAGCGTGCTCTGTTGCTGTGTGGTCGTGGTGTAAGTTTGTGCAACACGACCCGGTGGACTAGCTAGCTCCCTCCAAGGGCGGCAGGATCGGACAGACTGTGAAAGGAAATTCTGTAAGGTGACTACTATCTCGACAAAGTATGCCTTGAGCGACTTGCGCAACATGGGTATCGCGGCGCACATCGACGCCGGCAAAACCACAACAACAGAAAGAATTCTGTTCTATTCCGGACTTATTCACCGTATCGGTGAAGTGCATGACGGCACCACCGTGACCGACTGGATGGAGCAAGAGAAGGAGCGCGGCATCACGATTACCGCTGCTGCTATCACCAGCTATTGGAAGGATAAGCGGATTAACTTGATCGACACCCCCGGGCACGTTGACTTCACCGTTGAAGTTGAACGCTCCATGCGCGTGCTCGACGGCGTCATTATCGTTCTTTGCGCAGTTGCCGGCGTTCAGCCGCAAACCAACACAGTGTGGAAACAAGCCAATCGTTACGATGTGCCCCGCATGGTCTTCGTAAACAAAATGGACCGTTCCGGCGCCGACTACATGAGAGTGGTCAAGCAAATCAAAACTCAGTTGCCCGGACAACACACCACCTGGACCAATGGTCACCCGATTCAATTGCCAATCGGCTCTGAAGATCGTTACACCGGATTCGTAGATGTACTGACGCGTACCGCGTACCAGTACGATGAAAACGACAAGCTCGGCCGTAACCTCAAAGAAATTCCCGTTCCCGACGACATGAAAGAGCTTGTTGAAGAGTGTGGTCGCGAGCTCGATGAGTCAATCGTTGAGACCGACGACGTGCTGATGAACAAGTATCTCGAAGGACAGCCGATCTCTCTGGAAGAGAAGAAAGTTGCGCTGCGCAAGGCTGTTTGCGAAAACCGCATCGTTCCGATCCTCTGCGGTTCGGCATTCAAGAACAAGGGCGTTCAGCCTTTGCTCGACGCCATTGTCGATTACCTACCGTCGCCTGAAGATGTAGCTGCCATTAAGGGCATTCTGCCCGATGGCAACGAAGGCTCGCGAAAGTGCGACGAGAACGAGCCGTTTGCGGCATTGGCGTTCAAAGTTATGAACGATCCTTTCGTTGGCAAACTGACATTCTTGCGGGTTTATAGCGGTAAGTTGACCGCCGGTTCTTACGTTATGAACAGCGTTAAGGGCAAGCGCGAACGCATCAGCCGTTTGATACAACTACAAGCCGACCAACGTAAAGACATTCAAGAAGCTACTGCCGGCGACATTTGCGCTGCAGTCGGTTTGAAAGACACCATCACCGGTGACACATTGTGCGCGGACGATCACCCGATTGTTCTGGAAGCCATGAAGTTCCCCGAGCCCGTTATCTCGGTTGCTATCGAACCGAAAACCAAGCAAGACTCCGAAAAACTCGGTACGGCTCTTGGCCGCTTGGCGGAAGAAGATCCGACATTCCGAGTCAAAGTCGATGCCGAAACGGGACAAACGATCATCTCCGGTATGGGTGAACTTCACCTGGAAATTATCGTTGACCGTCTGTTGCGCGAATTCAAGGTTGAAGCGAACGTTGGTAAGCCGCAAGTTGCCTACCGCGAAACCTTCAAGAATCCGGTCAAGCAAGAAGGTAAGTTCATCAGACAGTCCGGTGGTAAGGGGCAATACGGTCACGTTGTACTGCAACTCGATCCGTTGCCCGCAGGTTCCGGCTTCGAATTCGTCAATAAGATTGTCGGCGGTGTAATTCCCAAGGAATACATTCCGGCTGTCGGAGAAGGCGTAGAAGAAGCTGCAGCCGGTGGCGTCCTTGCCGGCTACCCGATTATCGACTTCCGTTGCACGCTCACTTTTGGTTCGTACCACGAAGTTGACTCTTCGGCTATGGCGTTCCACATCGCCGGCTCAATGGCCTTCAAAGAGGGTTTCATGAAAGCCAAACCGATCCTGATGGAACCTGTGATGAAGGTCGAAGTCGAAGTACCGGAAGAGTTCATGGGTGACGTAATTGGAGACATTTCCAGCCGTCGTGGTCGAATTGAAGGCATGGACACGCAAGACACCTTGTCGCGCGTTAAAGCCCAGGTACCGTTGTCTGAAATGTTCGGATACGCTACTGACATTCGGAACAAGACTCGCGGTCAAGGTACATTCACGATGGAATTCAACACCTACGAAGAAGTACCGGGGTCAATCGCCGAAACTATCATTGCCGGTCGCAAACCGGGCCGATAGTTCACATATGCGCTCCGGCTAGTCGGCAATCGCCCGGCCTCTGCGCGTAGACACCGGCGCTTCGCCCTTACGCCATTAATCGGCGGTCGGGCTGCGCTTAATCATCAATGGGGCGGGTCTTTCGGGGCTCGCCCCTCTCTTGTGACGGCTCCGGCTGGTGGCGCATAGCCTCCGGACCTGCAGCCGCGTTGGTTTAATGCCTCAAGGTGACCCCGTTTGACGGTGCCAACGGCCTCAAAGCTCCTCGGCGTCTCGGGCTTCCCTACTATCTCAATCAATAAGTGTAAGTGCCGTACTGCGGGGAATAATGACGATGTAAATACGGTAAACTTTCAAGGTTACTGTCGGGCGCGGGTGGTTTTTGGCGAGCTTGCAGTCTTCCGGCTGCACTTGGGTCTAATGCGAGAGGAGCATCGATGAAATATCTGCACAGCGGTTATATTTTGTTTTGCCACAAGGCCGAGCATGCAGAGCAAAGCAGCGGGCAAGTCAACCTGTTTGGCGTCTTCGACCTGTTTATTGTGAAACAGCTGCCAGCTACCCTGGAGTGTCAGTGTGTAGTAGGGTTCGGCACCCCCTATGAGCGTCGCCAGTACCGCGGGCACATTGAAATTGAGGATCCGCTGGGCAAAGTGCAGTTTCGCAAGGATTTCAACGCCAATGATCCTGAGGACCTCTTTCGCGGGCATTCGATCTTTCCCGTGGATATCAGCATAACGGCCGAAGGTTCGTGGACCGTGCGTTGTTCTTTGTACAACTGGAAGAACGAAAATGTGTGGGAAGTAAGCCGTCAGTTATGGGCGATGATCGAAGAGACCGCACCAAAGCCGCAGGAATCGTTTGCCAGCGAGACTTAGTTTTGCTGGAAGTTCTGCATTTTCGCATTGGCGGAACGTGACTTTTGCATCTGCCATCGGAGTCTAGAGCATGACTGCCGAAGAGATCGTAGCGCTGGAGTTCTTCTCCGGTATTGGCGCGTTCTCGCATTGCCTTGATTATTGTCGCTTCCCTGTGAGGGTTGAGGCTGCGTTCGACCAAAGCGAACATGCCAACTCGACCTATGAACTGAACTTCGGATTGAAGCCGATTGCGCGCAATCTTGATTCGATAAGGTCCGAAAGCATTCCGCCTGCAAAAATGTGGTGGCTGAGCCCTCCGTGCACGCCTTACAGCCGTCGCGGGCGTCAGCTTGACACTGATGATCCAAGGTCAGCTGCATTTCTCAATTTGATGTCGCTGTTGCCGCATTTCTTACCTGACATTGTCTTACTGGAAAACGTTGCAGGCTTCGCCGACTCCAGAGGAGAGGCGCTCCTGTACAACACTTTCGAAAAGTCCGGCTATCGGTTCGGTCGAGTTTCTTTGTGCCCGTCCTTATTCGGAATACCAGCCTTGCGACCGAGACTGTTCTACATCGCAACTCTACGGGGTGATGTCAATATTCCGGAGGAATTGGGACTTGCAAAGCCCCAATTCGAGAGTTCGCTATCTCACAGACTCGCAGATTATCTTGATTTGGAAGCTCAGGCGGAAACGTATCTGCCGAAGCCCCTTCAAGATCGGTATGAGCGAAGCCTGGATATTGTGGAGGATGCCGCCGGCGGAGATGCTCGTGCAATTTGCTTCACCAGTGGCTATGCGCGGACAATGAAAGCTGGCGGTTCTTTCTTGCGAATGGAAGATGGAACGCTGCGGCGATTCTCACCGAAAGAGATTGTAAGGCTTCTGGGGTTTCCGGAATCCTTCCGGTTTCCATTGCATCTGGATCTGAAAGCGCAGTGGCGTTTGGCGGGGAACTCCGTGGATTTGACCTGCCTTCGTTACTTGCTGAGCAGGCTGTGAAACTAAGGAGTGGGGGTGGAGGCGATGATGTGGCTCTCGAAATCGCGCACGTGCGATTCCGCGCTGTCGTTGAGGCTGACTACCAATCCATCTACAGAGCGCATCATTCCTGCTCCATAGTGTTTGGCAATCAATTTCTGATCGAAGTCTTTGATGATTTCATAAAGTTCCGGACTTTTCTTTAGCAAGGCGGATCGGTGTACCTTGCTCATACGGTACATTGCAAGACCTTCCGCCATCACCTCGAGCGGATTGCTCATGTAGGCGGTGCATGGGCGTACTTTTGCAATCGAGGCAATCTCTTTGCTCGTCATGTGATCCGCTTCTCTTTGGTGAGCAACGCGGCTTCCGATGCAGTCAACCGGTTGTCCGGATTTATTGCAGCTGATCCATTTGCGCATGCTGCTGCTGTACTTGTAAAGCAGTCCGGTAGTGGTGGCAATCGCCCAATCGGTTTCGCCGGTAAGGGGATTTGTGAATGTTTGCCATCCAAGCGAATGCGTCATCTTCCAGTTGAACGGCGCCAGAGGATCTAGCCCCATCTTGTACTGGGAATGGTGTGATAGTTCATGCATTAAGACGTATTCGAGCTGGCGATCGCCTGTTCCAGGCTCAACTACAACTGTCGGTTTGTTTTTTGTGGATAATTCCCACTCCGCGAGGGCACCGTTCAACGAGCATTGCAGAGGGAACAGGAACTGTAGCTCTGTCTTTGAACCTGTCGTCGGCAGCGATCTTTCCAAAGCATATTCAAGGGCTAGCGTTTCGCCAAAGTTCGGCTGTCTAACATCAATTGCGCGTTCCTTCTCGAGTTTTGCGCCATGGTTAGCTGCGTGCTTTATCGTTTGGTTGCGGCTGACAGTGATTGCGAATTTTCGTTCAAGAGCCGCTAACTTCTCTTCAGTCTTGCGCTGCAGGTCCTCGTCTCGCTTCTTCAGGTCCATTTCACCGGTCAGTGGGGAGTAGTTGCTGACGGCAATTTGTTTGTCGCCGATGTAAGCGAAATATTCAATGTCGGAACCGTGCTGTTGAGTGAAAAGTCCATGTTTGGAAGCAAGTGCTTCGTCCAATGATGATTGACCAGGTGCTGTTTGCGGGAACATCGCTGCAATTTCCGTGCAGTTGTTCAGCCGCAGCTGTGGCGCTGTGCCCGACATCGGCGGCTCCACTTCTCCGTGTACCGGTGACACGGTGAGTAGTGTCGTCAGCGATACCAAACAGTTTAATGCGGTTCGTATACTTTTCATGGAGCTCCTTGCAGCACGCAGTCAGGCTCCCGCTTAGAGACAGGCGGGAAGCGCATAGTTACTCGCTTACTAGCGAGTGCTGTGTACGATATCGGTGCTTGAATGTTGGTGAGCGCAGCTGCCTGTTCGGCACTTGCCTCAGTGATACCATTACATCGCGAATGTGCTCTGTGCGCTTCCCTCAACAGTGGTCTTATGAGGGGGAATTGCGTCTAGCTCTGGAGTGTGAACATCGCGTGAACAGCTGCGGTCGCTGTTCACCCTTTGGTGGTCGGTCAATACCAGTGGGGGGATTCTCGTTGATTGTGATGCTCTAAGATCATGAAACGAACGGCTCCCTGAGCGGTTCGAAAATGGAGAAGGTCGGGAGATTACTCTCCCGACCCGGTGGTGGTTGCATGTAGATTGCGAAAAACGTCTTGTTACGGGCCGAGCTAAGCTGCCAAAATTCGTTCCGGCATTTCGAGCCAGAAGCAGGTTCCGAAGCCCGGAACCCGGTCCTGCCCTATTTGTCCTCCGTAAGGATCTAATAAGTTAGAAATCAACTGCATAGCGGAGCTCTCTGTTTCTCTATTCTTTTCGTTGTTGGAGTCGGCTATACCTCGCTTCTCTTGCGCTGATGCGCGCCATGAAAATGAAATATTGATCTTTCCCGTGGCGCTGCGGCGCGCCGATACGTTGATCATTCGCTCGTCTTCGGCTTCGATGATTGCTTCAACCAGAAAGAATCCAATTGCCAGCGCAACTGCCTCTAACGGTGCCGGAACCATCAATTCTGATTCGATTTTGTAGGTGAGATTTAGCCTTCGTTTGTCTAAATGGTTGGAGCAGATAGCTCTGGCTGTTTCAAGTGCTTCAAGAATAGTTACTGTAGAGCTGAATCGGCCTGTCGAACGGTCCTTTAGACTATCCGTCAAGTGTGAATGCCCCTGCTTGGAAGAAACGGAAACTGCGAACAAGCGTTGTTTTTCATCGGAGAACACAACTAACTCACTGATCTGATCCACTTGCACGCAGCCGTCATTCTTCGCTTGCAGATAGAACTCGAGAGCAGATTGAAGAGTTGAGTCAGTCATGTATTTCTCCGTCCGTTGGGTCTTGGTGCTAGCAGGCGACAGGCACGGTCTGAGCAGATTTGTTCTGCGGTTTGCTCGTTCTCAGTTCCAACAGCTTGTTGCTGGCCTTTTGCAAAAGTGGTGTCATGCCGCCGCTTTCATTGGCGATGTCAATCAATGTTCTAATGGCAAGCGAGTAATACTTAGATGCTTCTTCGTTCTTTTCCAGCGCTCGGAAAATATCTGCGAGATCTATTATTCCCAGAAGTGTATCGGGATGCCTCTCGCCCAAGTGACGGAATTTGATCTCGACAAGCCGCCAGTAGAGCGGTTCTGCATCGCTGTAGCGATTAAGTACAAAATGCAAATCAGCAAGGGCTTGCAGTTTGTCGATTAGCTTAGGATGGTTGTAGCCCCAGGCTGCTTCCATATCTCTGAGTTGTGCTTCCAATTTAGCAAGTTGTCTCACCACCAATTCGTCTTCAATATCCATGCTGACGTCTCCGTTCCCCAAAAATCTTCTCCGGCTCGCGTCGTTGATTTGATCTGCTTTCAACGCGCCCCACATTCCGATTTAATCGCGTGGAGGCTGTTATTTCGTCCCCCGCAAGTGGCAATAAAATTGATTCACCGGAGCGCATGGCCGCGTAACTCGAAAGGTGAGAGATTCGCTTGCGGGGTGACGATACGTGGCGAAGCGATAAGAATGGCATGAAGACTGTGTTTCCATGTTGGGTGCCCCGGTGTCGGCATAACTCTCGCGAGTGGTTGGCGAGACTTATGCCCCCCTTTCAGACACGCACATTTTCGAAGTAAGGCATGCCTTTCGTAGTGGTATCACTCGATCAGTCAGTGGTGCTACATCGCAAGGGGAGCTTGTAACCCGCAAGTGTATTCCCGGGGGATGGTGAGCCGACGCTTCAGAACAAAAAAGCCCGCATCATTGATGCGGGCTGAGAACTTTCCAAATTGCCGGTTCTTAAACCAGTCCTTCTCGCAGCGCCTTCACTGCCGCTTGCGTGCGGTCGGATACTAGAAGCTTCTCCAATATGTGTTTGATGTGCGTTTTGATTGTGTCAAGGCTTACAGAGAGCTTATCTGCTATCTCTTGATTGCCTAGACCGTCGACGACCGAGCGTAATACTTCCATCTCTCGTTCGGACAATCCGAATTTTGCAGTCTTTCGATGTTCTGCCGATGTTCGTGACGTTTCGGACTTAGGACGACTACGTAGAAGTTTTGCTGCAAGTGCAGGGTCGGCCCATATAGCGCCGTCGAGTACCGCCGTGATCGCTGCTCGGAGCAATGCACTGCTGGAATCCTTCAAAACGTATCCGTCTGCACCGGCTTGGAACGCGGACATTACAGCTTCGTCGCTCTGGTGTGAAGTCAGCATCAAAACGCGAGTGTTCTTATTAAGCTTCTTGATTTCTTGTGTGGCCGTGATGCCGTCGATTGTTCGGAGGCTGATGTCCATCAAAACTAATGATGGTGAACACTTTTGGACCTGTTCGATTGCCTCTCGTCCATCGCAGGCGTGGCCGATGACTCGCACGCCAACTTCGTCTTTAAGAAGCAGTTCCAGGCCTATTCTGGTAACCTCATGATCGTCAACGATTAGTACAGTTCGTTCTTCTGCCATGTGTTTCCCAATCGCCCCGACGAGTTACCGCGACGGTCCCGATAATTAGCCAAACTCGGCACCTGTTACTAGTATGCGTGGTTGATGCTATCTGAGCCTATCGCCCAAGAGTGTGATTCAAAATTGCCAACCATTGCGGGCGAGGACTCGCGAGTTTTGTCACTCTTCGAATAGTCCTGCCAAGTGTCTAGTCGATCCGAAGGGAAGGGCTTTTCCCGATTGGGCGCTGCCACTACTTCTAGTGCGTAAGCAAACCCGGGCCAGTCTTGTTGTCGTTTTGACCGCGAGCGGTCAGAAGCGATGTAGGACTGGGGGCGGTCCCGCAAAGTCAGTAAAGTACTGCTGCGACTCGGATTTAAGCGCTTTGTTGTCTGGAACGCCAGTAAGCCATGCGGTAAGCAAGTTCCCAGCCAGAGACATATTTGTCCGGTCCGTCGTCATTGCTGAGATCCTTGTCTCTCAAAGGATTGTCGGAGTGAACTTTGAAAGCCGCGTTCGGTCCCTGCAATGTTACGTCTTCCGGGTTTGCCGGAATTGTAGCCTTGAAAGTCTCCGGTTGGAAACTTCCGGCCGGACCGAAACACTGAACATCCACCGCCAGACGAAAAGGCATTTTGTCGCCGATTTCCGCGATGTTACGGCGAAGGTCCGCAAGTGTTTTCTGTCTGAAGCCGTTGTACCACTCTTCAAAACTCTCTTTCTGGAAATCCGGGGTTTGCGCACGCTGGCGTTCGACTGCGCTGAGCCCGTCGTCCACCGTGGCGAAGCAAGTTTTCAATTCGCGCACTATGTTATCGACTAGTGCGTACTGAGAAGGATTCAGTTGGTCGAGCCGCATCTCTGGTCTTGGATCTTGCCCGTCTTTCGGTTGGTAGCGTTCTCGCACCGCATCCGTAAATGGACTTTCCTGAGGGCGCTCGGCCCCTCGGTTTTGATCAAACTGCTCTCCCACCATAAGAAACTTCTCCTGCGGAGTTTTATTGGCGAGGGCCTGCCCTCCCTGGCCAACAATTTAGCTATACCCTCAGATCTTGACAGCTAATCCGGCCGGTTCAAGTAGAATCCCTTAACCAACCATGGGTTTTAGCAGAGCAGCTTTTGATCGCGCATGATCCGGAGATAGGTTCATTCTACATCTCAGATCAGCTTTCGAACATGCTGCGAAGTTGGCAGTAAGCCGTGTGCAGTGTGGCTTTTACGTGTTCGAACCACGTACTTTCTTCAGGGTGACGAACTGCTTGAGCCCTTAAAAACTTGATTTTTGCCAGTCGAGTCTCCGGCTCTGCGGTCATTCGCAGTCGCCTGACCATGGTTTCCTTCTGCTGCTGGAAATTTTGTTCATGTGTTCTTGTAATCATGGCAAACCCGCCAAAAGACGCGCTCGCTGAAGAGCGGCTCAACTAGGACCAATTTGGAATAAACTGTTCTTGCTCAAGCGTGGAACAAGGGGTGCCTCTTCCCTCATGCCACGATAGAAGTCCCTGGAAACCCTCTTGTACCGGAGATTTATCGTGTTTTCCCCACTTATGTCGGCGCTGGTATTGTTGATCGTTTTTCAGTTGCCGGTTCTTGCCGGACCGAACGGGACGGTTAGCGATTGGCGCGAGGTGCCGATACCAAGAACGCCTGTTGGTACTACTACCGACTACCACAGCCAGCCGGTCGATATGAAGTCGATTCTGGCGGCGGAAGGCCTGGATAAGCTTTCCAAATACGGGGTTGCCGGCGAGAGCTTTTATGCGCGCACCGACGGTTTGAACGCGCCCTACGCCAGACCCATCGCCGGTGCCAGTCCGGAACTGCTTTGCAGAAAGGTTGTGGCTCAGAAGCTCAAGAAGGTCAACGAGAGACTGGCTCGTTATGGTGCCGAGCTCTTCGTCCTGGATGCGTGGCGTCCAATTGAGTGCCAGAAGGCACTGTGGCAATACTTTGTTGAAGTAGCCAAATCGAAGAATTCGCGTGGTGACGCGGTCTCATGGAATAAGGAAGCCGCGAAGTATTGCTCTGATCCGCGCACTTTCAACGCTCTCAATCCACGCACTTGGACCGTGCATGTGACCGGCGGCGCGGTCGACCTCACCCTGAGGCGCAGAGGGACCGGCGAGCTCCTCTACATGGGTGGGGTTTTTGACGATGCATCGGCGTTGAGTGAAACCGCTCATTTCGAGAGGCGGGCGGTCAACGCATCGGAGCGCGAGGCTCAGCGCAATCGGCGGCTCCTCTACCACGCCATGGTACAAGAGGGGTTTACCAACTACCCGGCTGAGTGGTGGCACTTCGATTACGGTGACCAAATGTGGAGCCTGATAAAGAACCAAAAAGGCCAGAAGGTCAAATCATTATACGGACCGGTCAGACCCGTAGCACTTCCGCCGAGTTAACGGCGAGTTAGCGCTTGCGCATCGGCGCTGTCCAGCCGAGATCTTTCAATGCCTCATCGAGGCTGCTGTTGCTCTTGCGGCAATGGTGAATCGCCATAATCGCATCTTCTTGAACTAGAATCTTCGTGTCTATCAAATACAGAGAACGCAGCAGAGCGTACATGAGGCTTTCGCTGACCAGACCGCTTAGCAATAACTCCTTCTTGAACTCATCGGCGGTAGATTCAGGACCGGTAATCTGCTGAATCTCCGCGGGATCTGCCAATTGAGCAAGTGATAGCATTTCGATCAGAAGATTCTTGTGGTGAGGCTGTAACTGAGGGCAACATGATTCGGCAACCGCTTTCACTACCGAGCATCCTTCTGCGTGAATCTTCTTGAGCGATGCGGCGGCCACGCTTGTTGCGATTGTTGTGTTGTCCACCATTTCTTGCACTTTCAGTGCCGCTTTGAGCAGAGCGCGCGATAGCAGTTTTTGTTCGATAAAAACTTCACCAATCGGCTTCTCGTCTGTCAGTGCAATTTCCATACACGTCATCAATTGTGTTTCTTCAAGTAAGCCCGCTTCGACCAGAATGTAGCCTAATGGGGTACTGCGGCGCGATGGCGGCTTGTAAAATCCGCTTGCTGCCAGAGATTCTTCAAAACTAATGGCTCGTTGACGCACGGCCTTCAAGCCTTGAACAGCCTGTTCCCGACTGATCACCCCTTCGCGGATAAGCTTTTGCGCGGTGAGACACGCCAAGAGTATGGCGTTTGTGATCGCCTTTCTGAATACAAGGACGCGACCGACAGGCAGTCCGGTCTCAATGCTTGTCCGCAGCGCTTCGTCAAGCTGCTCCCACGTGATGGCTTCGGCTTCAACCAGCAACTCGCCGATACGATTAGTTGCGCCCGCTTTTTGTTTCTTCCAACCAAGTTGTCCGAGAGCTTCGGGCAGTTTCATATCCTGTTTAGCAACTAGTTGCAAGGCTTTTGCGGCCAGATCAGACGATAGCATGCCGTCATTGATTAGTGACTGCGCTTCCACCGCGGCTTTTAGTTCACGCTGCTTGATATGACCAAGCATGACCATCACTTTGCCAATTGGCAGCCCTCTCTCTTTGGCTCGATCAAGGCAAGATTGAAGATCGTCGATAGAGAGTATGTCCGACTTTGTTAGCAACTCTCCGATTGGAATGAGCGTTGCATCTTTTACCATTTACAATTCCCCGTATGCTTGGCAAGTGCGATTCTGTCGTATTTGCTAGGTTTAGAACTATAATTTCACATTCCACACTAGCTTGGAAAATCATCCCACAAATTGCACTATCATCCAGTTTTATAAGACGGACACATGAACAAAAACGTTGTCATAACAGGCGCAGGTCAAGATCGAGTCGGTATCGTAGCCGACCTGAGCGAGTTTTTGTATAAGTGCGGTTGCAACCTGCTGGACAGCAGTATGACGCTGTTGCGAGGCGAGTTTGCGTTAATAGTAATGGCTGCGTTGCCGGAAGGGTTGTCTATTGATGACTTGCGCTCTCGGCTTGCCGAGTTCGGAGAGAAGTGGCATTTGATGCTGAACGTGCGCGAGTGCAATGTTGATATGTTCAAAGAAGAAGAGGAGCATCACTCTTATATAATCGCTGTGTATTGCGCGGATCGGAGTGGTATTGTAGCTGGTATCACGCGTCAGCTGGCTGCTATGGGGCTCAACATTACGGATGTGGCGACGAAATTCTCCGGCACCGCTGAAAAAAGCATCTTTGTGATGATGCTGGAGGTCTCTTCTCAGGAACCAAGAGATGCACACTTGCTGCAGGAACAGTTGGCTGCGGAGTGTGGCATTCCGGAAGTTGATATCTCCGTGCAAGAGTTGGAGACCGTGGAATTGTAACGATGGCAGTCAGAGAAGTCCTTACTTATCCGGACCAACGGCTGAAGCAGGTATCCGTGCCGATCACCAGCTTTGATGACAGTTTGCAAGGTTTGATTCAAGATCTTGATGACACTATGTATGGTTCGCCCGGCTGCACCGGTGTTGCTGCGCCTCAAATTGGTCAAGCCGTTCGCATGGTTTTAATTGATGCATCGCGCAATCGCAAACCGGTTGAAAACCATGGTCGATTGTTGCTCATCAACCCGGAAGTCTCAGATCCTCAAGGTGAGGCAATCGGCCGTGAGGGGTGCCTGAGCGTGCCCCAGTTTACCGGAAACGTGAAACGCGCCAAGCAAATTAAACTTCGCGCGCTGGACGCTCACGGTAATCTGATAGAGATGGAAGCTGTTGATTTCGAGGCGCGTCTCATTCTTCATGAGATTGATCATCTCGACGGAATTTTATTTCTTGACCGAGTTTCTTCTCTCAAAACAGATATATTCAGGCGCAAGAACCTTGAGCTGCAAACGTCCGCTTCATTGCTAAGCAGGTTAACCTGAACGCTGTTGTTTTCTTCCGTTTCACGTAACGACCGGCAAGTTTGCATACAATTAGCAGACTGAGAGGTTTGCCATGAAACGCAGCAGTATCAATCGTCTGATTGACGAAGCCATTGCCTTCTTTGACCGGAGCAGTTTCAAACTGCCGCCTTGGGCTACGTGGACTGCCGAGCAATGGCTTTTGGCTGGCGAAGAGACCAGTGAAATTCGCGGACATGGAATGGGGTGGAATGTCACCGACTTTGGCAGCGGAGAGTTTGATAAGACCGGACTTATCCTGTTCATCATGCGCAACGGTCGCTTGTTAAAAGGGCTACCATCGACAACTAAAACATATGCAGAAAAGGCCATGATGGTTAAACCAGGGCAGGTTACGCCATGGCATTTTCATTGGATGAAGACCGAGGACTTAATCAATCGTGGTGGCGGCCGACTGGAAGTGGAGCTGGGATGGGTGTCGGGAGATGAGAAGAGTATTGCTCCCGAACAAGTCGTTGTTCAAGTCGACGGTGTAACGAGGAAGCTTCCCGCTGGTGGCAAGCTTATTCTTGAACCGGGCGAGAGCGTTACCTTACCGCCCCGCATGTGTCATCAGTTTTGCGGGCATTCAGGCGATCAACCCGTTTGCGTTGGTGAAGTTAGTAATCTGAATGATGACAATACCGACAACTGCTTCTTGTTCGGTGCCGGACCTAGAGTAATTGAAGAAGATACGCCGCCTAAGTACTGGCTATGCGGCGAGTATCCGGCGCTAAAATCTGCCGCTGTTTGATAAGGCATTGCCTTTCTTGATTCGTTGTTTACAACATTGGTACCACTGGAGATTCTTGCCTTATGCGATTTGTCCTCAACACAATTCTTCTGGCGCTATACGTCGGTCTCACGACCTGCGCTCCTTGCCCGGCTGCCGCTGATGTACCGGGAATGAATTCGCAGATTGGAGGCGAGGTTTCGAACAACAACCAGCTACCACTGTTGATTCAACAAACAGGCCCGCGAGAGTTTATTGTAGAAACCGGCTCTTGTTTTACAGTTTCCGTCCAAGACGAGTTGGATAGCGGCACTGCTGCGATCGGGTATCCCATTACCGCAACTTTGACGCAAGACCTTCGCAGTGGTCCATCACTGTTGGCGCCGGCCGGCAGCAGGTTAATCGGACATGTTTCTTCTGTGGATCCTGCGCGTCGTTCGCTCAAGGCGGACATCCCCGGTAAACATTGGCTGGACGCCCAGGGCGCCATTGGCATTGAGTTCGATGAATTGGTTCGGACCGGGGATGATAGGCGTTTTCAGATGGACGCAATTCCCTGTCCCGGCTCGAAGGTCACACAGAGTAATCGCACGGTTCAAAACGTAGCCGGCGATCAGGATACGGCTAAGCCTCACTTGAGAATGCCGATAGAAGTTGACAATCGCGGCGATCTCACTTTGGATTTTCACGCGAAGAGAAACACGCTCATTCATCTGGCCCTCGATGGTGGTGCGATTGCGGCCGGTCCTTTCGGGCTTGCTATTGGACCTGCTGCAAACGGAATCGCCGGTGCCATTAGTCCCTCATATGCATTTGGCCACCCGGCGGATATGACTGGTACCAAAGAGCGGGAGAAGGGCTTTCTCATGGGCGCCGTTCGTGGTTTGCCCTTTGTCGGGTTTGTTGCCGATGCTGCGGAAAAGGGACGCGACGTAAACATTGCACCCGGCGACACAATGGTTGTTAGATTGCGAAGCGATATGCAGATTTCGTCAATTCGAAAGTAGTCCATAATGTATTCTTTTATAGTGCATCACTCCAGGAGCATGCAGGAAATGGTCAAGTCTCGGGTGTGGTTTGCGGCGCTGCTTAACTTAGTGGTCTCTGCGTCGTGCTTTAGCGGTTACTGCGCTGTGGAAACGCCCGGCTCCTGGGACCAATACCGTTCGCTTGCGGATAGCGCCTACAAAGCGGGGCATTGGCAGAAAGCCAGGCAGCTGTATGAACTGTGCCTACGCGAGTCCGAGGACTTGAGCGCTCCGGACAAGACCCTGATTGCGCTCAAAGGCATGGCTGCCGCGTACACGCAGCTCGATGAAGCGGCGCAGGCACAGCCGCTTTACGAACGGGCATTGGAATTGGCGCGTAAACAGCGCGGTGAGAAGACTCCGGACGTGGTGGCAATCATGCTGGACCTTGCTTCTTGCTATGAATCGCAGGGGAATCATCGAAAAGCTGAACCCCTTTACACCAAGGTGCTGCAACTGAACGACAGCGTCAATGGCAATACTGCGGAAGCTGCACGGGCCTATCATCGCGTTGCATTGCACTATATGCGTCGAGGCAGTTTAGCGCAGAGCGGGAAAATTCTTCAAAAGGCGATGCCTGTCTACGAAGCGAGTCTCGGTGTTTCTAATAGCGAGACGCAGGATTGCAAACGTGACTATCGCGATGTGCTGCGACGTTTAGACAGACCGACTGAAAGGAGTATAGTAGCAGACAGGACAACGTCCAGCTCCAGTGTTAATTCCGCAGGAGCGCCAGCTGCCAATGCTTTCACTTCCGACTCGGTTGCGGTTGCAGCCGGCACCACAGGCGATGCATCAGCGACTCCCCTGCGCGCGCCAATCACTTCTTCTTCTTCTTCTTCTTCTTCTTCTTCTTCTTCTTCTTCTGGCGCAAATTCTTCATGGTCGACAACCATGGCGGATCGCAGCGAGGCCGGTGGCGACAAACAGTTGAATGAGGCGAATGCGGTGCTGAGTAGGGCTCCCGGCGAGCAACTTGGTGCAATGTTCGCGACTATGATGAATGTAAGCACAACCCAAAAGCGCTACAACGAAGCAGAACCGCTCTACAAGAAAGTAATATCCATTGACGAGCAGTCTCTCGGCGCTGATCATCCCGGGCTCGCTGCGGATTTGAATAATCTCGCTCTTTTGTATGTGAGTCAGAAAAAATGGGCTGATGCAGAGCCGCTATTGAGTCGTTCAGTGGCTATTTACAACAAAGCATATGGTCCGGACAATTTAGTGTCCGTGACTACGCGGACGAGTCTTGCGGAAACGTATCTGAATCTTGGCCGCTTCTCCGACGCTGAGAGGGAGTATGGTGGAGCGTTGGATGCTGCTAGAAAGGTTCGCGTTGGTGGACAGTATCAAATCGCGAAGATTCTGAACGCGATTGGCTATATGAAATTTCAGCAAGGCAATTTGAGTGGTGCTGATGCGGCTTATATCGAAGCAGTCGATGCCACGGAAAAAGCATTCGGCAATAACAGCAAAATGTATGCGGCTTGCTTGGACGATTATTCTAAAGTGCTTCGAGCTGAGAATAGGGCGGTGGACGCTGAGCAAATGGAAAGCCGCGCAGCCCGGATCTTCTCGCTAACATCCAGCGGCAACTAAGACTGTTAGGGTGCGCGGTCCCGGGCGGATTCGCGCGCGCAGCATTGAGCATTGCCTTGAACGCGCGAGTAATGCACTAACCTTCTTGGTAAGTAGCTGGCGCAATTGCAAGCCAGCGTTACTTTTCTAGTCCTAAGCGTTTGCGCAGATTGGCAAGCCTTTCTTGAACCGATAGCAGCGAATCCTTGGTCTGCTGAAACTCGCTGGAGGAGGGGACCTTCTGATGGCGATTGCTTCCTTCGGGAAGCCATTTCAGTAGCACTTTCTCTAGTTGCTCAAGCATTACAGGTTTCTGCAGAAAATCATCCATTCCCGCTTCCAGGCACTTATCGCGCAAGGAGTAAGCGGTCATTCCTATTATGGGAGTTCTGGTGCCTGACACCTGTTCTGCTTCTCTGATGAGCCCGGTTGCTTTCAATCCATCCATCTCCGGCAGCATCACATCCATAAACACTATGTCGTATTTTGAGCTAACTGCCATCTGTACCGCTTTAATGCCATCTTCCGCGAAGTCCGGTTCGTAACCTAGTAACCCGAGTTGCCGCTTCGCAACGTACTGCAATACGACCTGATCTTCCACTACCAGTATTCGAGATTTGCTCATGAGTCAATCCCTTCCTCGCAGCGGAAGGGTGAACCAAAACACGGAACCCTTCCCTTCTTCGCTGAAAACGCCGATCTCTCCGCCCATCAGTTCCACTAATTCTTTTGATATGGACAAGCCAAGACCTGAGCCACCAAACTCTCGGTGCGTTTGGGAATCAGCTTGCTCGAAGGGCTCGAAAATTTTTGACAGTGATGTGTTCTTTATACCAATACCGGTATCAGCGACTGATACCCTGACTAATTCGCCCTCTCTTTCCAACAAGACTTCGACGCCGCCTACTTTCGTAAACTTCAAAGCGTTCTGAATCAAGTTTATTAGTACCTGTCGTACCCTCGATTCGTCTCCCGAGATGGAAACAGGTACTGAGTCTGACGCTGTTGATCGAAGTACGAGATTGTTTTCTCGAGATTGTAGTGTGCCGACGGAGATAACTGAATCAACCAACTCAATGATATTGAACTTGCGATTTTCTACCTTTGTCATCTTCGCTTCTAGTTTGGAAAAATCGAGAAGGTCATTCAGAATAGTGAGCAGGCGTTTTGAGGAATCAAACAGCATCCACGTTAGCTCTCTGGATTGCTCGGACAATTGCGTGTCATGAGTGAGAATCTCGGCCATACCTACAACACTAGTTAGCGGGGTACGAATTTCGTGACTCATATTTGCCACGAACTGTGACTTTATAGCGATTGCTTCTCGAGCATGTCTGAGTGCTGCTGTGAGTTGCTCTGTACGCTCAGAAACGACCTGCTCTAGTGACTCTGAAAGTGATCTGTACCTTCTTTCACTCTCTCCCAGTCTTGCCTGTTCTGTCTTGAGAGCGTCAAAGGTGCGCACCAACTCTTGATTCTGCGCGTACACTTCATCAAGCGGGTTTTCCGGAGTGAGATCCGCTAGAGCTTGGGTCAACTTGTTTAAGTCTTCGTTGCTGAATGGCAACTTTCGATTGGGGAGTTTTTTCACCATTGTTACCGTGCTGCCGGTCGGCGTGCTTTCGATAACCAAGTCATCCAGCAAACGCTTTACACCGGACAAACCTGCCATACCGGCGCTCGGACATAAGGCTGATTCAATGTCTGCGAAACCGGTTCCCTGGTCGACAATCGAAATGGAAAGAGTAATTGGATACTGCTGATCTTCGACTTGAAAGTAGACCGTGCCTCTGTTTGCGTGCTGCAAAGCATTTCGCGCAATTTCAGAAGTCGCCGCCGCGATGCGAATCTGGTCCGACTCGGAAAAATTTAGCAAGTAAGCGATCTGGCGCGCACGTCGTCTTGCAAGTATGAAATCGTACTCGTTTTCCAGTTTAATCGTGAGAAGCGACTTTGCCTTAGGAACCATGTGTCTTCTCCTTGACTACGACGACAGTGCAGTCGTCGAATTTCTTTCGATGATCTCTAACGAGAAGGGCTGCTGCGAGCAGCGAACTCTTGGCGAAAATCCCTTTGTAGTTCTCGAGGGACCAATTTGTGCACAGCCCGTCTGAATGCATCAGCAGCCGTGAGTCTGAAGCCCATGTGCCGCGCCTGACGCGGATATTTCTCGCTTCATAGCCGGCCGTACCATTGACACTTAGTAGACTCTGCTTGTGGTGTCCAGTTTCGATGGCACCTGCTATGTTGCCTAGTCCGCAGAAATCACAAGTTCCGTTGATGCGATCAATCATCGCGACTGCAACCGCTGCCCCTCGGGTCTGATGTAACTGCTCATGAATTGAGTTAATGAGTTCGTCCGGGGCATTGGATCGGTTTTGAAGGAAAACCTCGTTAGCTCTCCTTGCTGCCTTGGCAGCTTCAATTCCGTGTCCTAAACCGTCGACTACGAGCAGGCTCAATTTACCCAGATTCTCGACAAAGGAATATTGGTCGCCGCAGGCAATTTCTCCGTCCTTGGGTAAGCTGATACCGCCTACGTCGAAGTCTGTGGTGTCGGTTCCGCTTGAACGCTTTTGGAACGACGCACCGATGGCAGTGCCGCCGGTGACGGAGCTATATAAGTCGAAGTGATCCGATAGTCGCTGGATGGCACCAAGCCCGGTGCCTAGCGTACTTGCTGTAGAAGCGCCATCCCGCAAATAGTGCTCAGGGTTGCGCATTCCGGGCGGATCACTTATTGATACCAGGTCAAGGCGAACAACTTGCTTGCTTACAATAGACTGCATAATTATGGAACCACCAGTCTTGCAATGCTTGATGAGGTTGGTGCTAAGCTCGTTCACGACAATTGCTATCTCTGAAACCGAGTTTTCATCAAATCCCAATTGCGACGCTGCCTTGCAAATCGCGGTCCTGGTTCCATAGATGGCACTAGCTTCCGATATCTGAAACAGTTGACGATTTAGGAGATCCATTTCACAACTGTAACCTTCGTTCCCGACCCTGGAACTGACTCGATGTTGAACTCATCCATTAGGCGCTTTGAGCCACCTAACCCAAGCCCCATGCTGTTTCCGGTAGTGAAACCATCTTGCAGTGCTTGTTGTATATCGTTGATTCCGTTGCCTTCATCAAGGAAGACAATTTGGAGACCGCGTCTGCGACCTTTGTCAATGATGGAGATGGTAGCTTCGCCGCCGCCGCCATGCTCAAGTGTATTTCTTGCGAGCTCGCTAACAGCGGTCATAATTTTTGTTTGGTTGAGGGGACGAAAGTTCAATAATGCGGCAATTCGTTTTACGTTTTGCCGGACTTTGACAATGTCTTCTTCTGATTGAATCGATTGTTTCTGAGGTTGACTAATGGGGCTAGTCATTGAGGAATTCATCGAAGTCATCGATGAAGCGTGTCCTCTTCGCTTCCTCGAGCTCGTCCAGCAACTCTATTCCATCCTCTGCATTAAGCGCCGTAGAGACGCCTTCTAATGGTACTCCCAACTCAATCATCGTCATAGCTACTAAAGGGCGCATTCCCACTACAACCGTCGATGCGTTGAGCAGTTTTGCTGTTAATGCAATGTTTCCGAGTACCCGTCCTATGAAAGAATCGACGAGCTCAAGGGTCGATATATCAATCAAGACCCCTTTGGCTTTAGTTTCGGCTATTTGATTACTGAGTCTGTCTCGCAAACTTAGGACCATTCGATCGTGAAGGTCTACCTGAATCGAAATTAGTAGATACGGACCGAGCTTAAGTATCGGGATGTGTTCAACCATTCGTCGAAACCCTGGAAACATGGCGATTCTCTTTCTCGATTTTTGAGATGGTCCATCCCCGTTGCAGCAGGGCCAGTTTGAGCGCTTCGAACATGCTTGCTTCTGTCGTAATATCGTTTAGCTCAATGCCAAGGTGCACGATGGTTTGTGCAATCTGGGGTCTGATACCGCTGATGATGCAGCGTGCGCCCATTAGTCTGGCGGCAGATACTGTTTTTATTAGATGCTGTGCTGTCGCCGTATCAACTGTCGGTACGCCGGTGATGTCCAGAATTGCCACCTTGGAGCCGGTAGTGACAATTGACTCAAGTAGCTTTTCCATAATTATCTGTGTTCTGGCGCTATCCAATACTCCGATGATGGGAACGGTGACAACGTCCTGCCAGATTTGGATAACCGGGGCCGAAAGCTCCAGCATCTCTTGCTGCTGACGCCGAATGATTTCTTCTCTGCTTTCCTGGTACACCCGGGCTGTAAAAAGTCCCAGCCGATCGAGCACTTCCGTTACGGTCCAGAGGTGGTCGGCCAAATCCTCGCTTGCGGAGGTCTGTCTCAGTCTGGCGAAAATCGGTTGCTTGAGGGAAAGGATGAAGAGTGCTGTATCACTTGCGGTAAAGTCGTGCTGTGCCCGCGAGCTGGAAAACTCTTCCAGGAATTCCTTGACTTCCGCCCAACTTTCAGATTCGATATCGAACTCGTCTGTTTGACAGGCCCGTTGCAAACGCGCGATGAATTCTTTGCCGGATTCCTTAATGGAGTCTTCCCAGCCTGCAATGTCGCATTGTTTGCTTCCAGCTTGCGCCGATTTCCATTCCTTGAGGAGCTCTTTGTCGTTCTGCTTCAGAACATCTGCAATTTTAAGAAGACCGTGTGCCATGTTTATGCTCCATGCAAGGTGAACTGACGCGAACAACGCGTCAGACGTGAGTGTCAAGTTGATAAATTCCCCGCGAGTTGCAGTCAAGCTCCGCTCCGGTCAACTATAACACTGAGCGCGAAGTAGACGTGAGATGTATATTTCCTCTGCTACTTAACTATGGTTGTTCCGACGTTACTATGGGTAGCAGTGTTACATTACCGAAACTAATAACTAGTTTGCGACTGACTCGTGATAGGAGGGGCGCGGCTCCGGCGCCTTGCCTGCGTCCTCTTTCGACACCAGCGTGGCGCGCACTTGCTGTCCGTCGCTAATTTCTTCGCTGGCGCGCAATATGACTTGGTCGCCTTCTTTCAAGTCACCGAAGACTTCGACTAAATTGTCCATGGTTTGGCCTTTCTCCACTTTCACGCATCGAACAATTCCATCTTGTACACGGCAGACGTGATTATCCAGAGTCGTACTCACGACGGATGAAATTGGCACGAACAGGCTTGCCTCGCGCCTTCTAGCGGGCCAGTAAACTTTGCAGAATGCTCCCGGAAAAATCTTGTAGTCCGGGTTTGAATAGTTCAGTTCAACCGGCATCGTTCTGGTTGATTGATCAAGATAGTTTCCAATTCGCGCCACTGTTCCTGTGAATTTAACACCGGGGTGCGAGGATACAGTGAATTGTACTTGCGAGCCCGGCAATATCGCAGAAGTATCGCGTTCCGGTACAGGAACGACTATTCGTAGCAACTGCAGTTGCGCAATTTTTGCAATTGCAGGATACGCGCCGAATCCCAGTGGACCGACGAAGCTGCCTTTGTGCATATTGCGAACCGTTATGTAACCGTCAAACGGTGCAACGATGTTTAGATAAGAGGCAAAGTCCTCATAGTTGTCCGCAGATCGCTTCGACGCCGACACACTATCCGCCAGGGCGGATACTTCCTTCTCGCTGGCCTTAACGCGACTCTCCCAGCTGTTTACAGTTTCTTTGTCGGCTTCTACACGCTGAGACAGAACGACCACGTCATTGTATGCCACTACTCCCGGTGTCAGCGATGCGGCCTTGAGCCGGGCGTAAGTAGAATCATCACCCCGCCATGTGGCGATGGCTTCTTTTAGTCGGGCCTTGTCGCTGATCAGCTTCGATTCCGCGCGCTTGAGCATTGACTGCGATTCCTGCACTTTCGCCAGTGCTTCGTTACGCTTTGCCAAATACTCGGGAGCGTACATTTTTACCAGGACGTCGCCCTTCTTCACCACCGAGCCGCGGTCAATGCCAATCCACTCGATGAAACCCGGTATCTTGGGAAACAGTGCTACGTCTTGATAGGCCTGAATCTCGCCAGGTAGCTGGTCAACGCGATCCAGCGTTTTGCGGACAACTTCGGCGCACGGGGCTTCCCCGGGACCGTCATCATGAACGACTTCGACTTTCTTAGGCTCGAACATCGGCTGTAGGTACTGCCAGCCGAAGTAACCTCCCGTGGCAATGACCAGCAAGCCAATAATCATGCCGATTGGAGAGACCTTCTTAGGCGGTGGAGTCTCTGGAGACTTCGCTTCGGTAGTCTGTTCGACTGTCATTCTATTCGCCTCGATCGTCCGGGTGCAGTGAAGGAGATTTCACGCTTGCGCGCTCTTGAATCATAACGAAAACCAGGGGCAGAACTGTCAATGCGGCCAGAGTAGACATTGCTATACCGCCGATAACTGCTCTACCGAGTGGTGCCGACGATTGTCCTCCTCCTCCCAGTGCCATCGCCATGGGAACCATGCCAGCAATCATAGCAATTGATGTCATCAAAATTGGTCGCATACGCGACTCCGCTGATCTAATGGCGGCCTCCGATGCGCGCATGCCGTCCTGCCTGTTTTTCTCGGCAAAAACCACGAGCAACAAAGCGTTAGAAACGCCCACCCCTACCGACATGATCGCGCCCATGAAAGACTGTACGTTCAGTGTTGTGCCCGTAAGGGTCAATATGAGCAGAACTCCGGTCAAGATAGCGGGCACGGTCGATACGACAACTGCCACCAGGCGCGGCGATTGGAAATAGCTGGTTAACATCAAAAAGATAACGACAACTGCTAGTCCCAAACCGGAGAAAAGATGGGCAAACGTATCCTTCAAAAGGGGCAACTGCCCCTTAACTTCTACGGTTACACCCTTGGGTGGTGCGCCAACACTTGCGACTGCATCCTCGACTTGCTTTCCGGCTCGTCCCAAATCGGTTCCCGCCACGTTAGCGGTGAGCGAAACCATGCGCTGCATGTTGTATCTGTCCAGTTCACCATTGGTGGTGCCATACTCAACTCGCGCCACGTCGCGAATCAAAGGGTGCTGCTGCTTCGGATTTCCCATTGCCGGGAAGTTCTCAATGTCTGCCTTCGACTGCATTTGGTCCTGCGGAACCTGGACTTGCACCTGGTATGAAACGCCGCTCTTGGGGTCTTTCCAGAAACTCAGGTTGATATACCTGCTTGAGTAGAATGCCGGCACCAGGGAGCGACCGATCTGTTCCGGTGTAAGACCAAGCTGACCGGCAAGCTCTCTGTCAATCTTGATGTCGACCGTTGGGTATTCTTGCGGCTGACCATACTGTGTGTCGCGAAGACAGGAAAGTTTCTTTAACTCAACTAGTATTTTGTCTGCAAAGCGTCTGTTTTCCGTTAAGTCGTGACCTTTGACCTGAACACAGATGGGAGTCGGAGAACCAAGATTCATTATCTGCGAGACTAAGTCGCCCGGTTCGAAAGATAGCTTCGTTTGAGGAAGAACAGTGGCCATGCGCTCTCTCAACTTATCTTTGAACGCGTTCATGTTGATCTTGGCGTCCTCATTCAGGCGGAAATCCATCACTGCTTGATGAGGACCCGCGGTCCAGAGGAAGGCGGAGCTGATAACGAAGTTAGGAGGCTGTTGCCCGGCATAGCCTAGAGTCGCTATCAGATTACCCGGACCGGCAAGGTTTCTGACTTCTTTGGTCAATTGCTGAACCTGGCGATCAACGACTTCAACACGTGTGCCAGTCGGCGCCGTGAGGCGAACGCGAAACTCACTGCCCCCTGCCGGCGGAAATATCTCTCGACCGATATTCGTCAATAGCACCGCAACCGTTCCGACACATACCAGCATGTACGCTGCGACGATGGGATATCGCAGAGGAAGCATGACTCGGATTAAGTTGCCCAATCCCTTTTGAACTTTGCTGAAGAATCCTTTGTCTTCGCCACCCTCATGCATCGGTTTCAACATCCAGACGGAGAGAACCGGCACCATTGTCACAGACAATATGAAGGATGCCACCATGGCGAAGCCGACTGCAAGTGATAAAGGTATGAAGAGGTGTTTGGTTATTCCGGTCATGAAAAACGACGGGACGAACACTGCGATAACCGACAACATTGCCAGGAAACTGGGCACAATCGTTTCCGAGCAAGCATCCAATACTGCTCTACTTACCGCTTTGCCGCGTGCCAGGTGACTGTGTATATTCTCGATAGCAACGGTCGCTTCGTCGACTAGAATACCGATAGATAGCGCCAAGCCGCTGAGAGTTTGCAAATTTATTGTTTGTCCCGTCAGCCAGAGGCAGACGCATGAAGCGAGCAGGGATGCCGGAATTGTGGTCACCACGATTATGGTGCTTCGCACATCTCGAAGGAACAATAGAATCATCAAGCCTGGCAGGATGGTTCCAAGCACTCCTTCAAACAAAACATCATCGATAGCATCGGTCACGTGTTTCGATTGGTCGAATTCGTAGCTGATTTTCACGTCCGGTGGAAGCGCATTTTGAAACTGCGGCAGCGCGGTTCTAATGCCGTTTACGACTGCAACGGTGGACGCATCGGATCTTTTCACGACCGGTAGATAGACCGTATGCTTGCCGTTATAGATTGCGTAACCGGCGAGAATATCTTCGCTGTCCTCAATTTTGCCGATGTCTCGCAGAAATATTTGCGGGCCCGGCCCCGTTCGAATGGGAAGATAATCAAGCATGTGAATATCCGGCAAGTCGGTATCGACCGGCGCTATGCGCATCAAGTCGTCTGTGCGGACATTGCCTGCTGGAATGATGACGTTGCCGGTTTCCAGTGTTTTGACGATCTCGTCGCCCGATATGTTGAATTGACGCATCTTGTCTGCATCAACACTCATAACGATGGTTCTGACGTTTCCGCCGAATGGTGGTGGTGCTTGAACCCCGGGGACGGTGGCGAGTTGCGCTCGAACACGAACATAAGCCAAGTCCTGCAGCTCTCGGACAGACTTTGTAGGCGACGAGAGCACAAGCTGCCCGACAGGTAAGCTGCCGGCGTCGAACCGAAGAACGAACGGGTTAAGCGTGCCTTTCGGCATGACGCTTGTTGCGCGGTTGGACATTGCGACCACCGTCGCTAGTGCGCTAGCCATGTCCGTGCCCGGTTGAAACGCGATTTTGATGAGCGCAAGGTTTTGAATCGATTGCGATTCAATATGCTCGATGCCCGGCACGTAGAGGAAGAATAGTTCGTAAGTCGAAACTATGTATCCTTCCATTTGCTCCGGTGACATGCCGCCATAGCCTTGAATAATATTGATGGCCGGGATGTCGAGATCCGGGAAAATGTCCTGCTTCATGCTGCGAATAGCCATAAACGCTGTCAGCGCAATACTAAGCACGGCCACCATAATAGTTACCGGTCGGCGCAGCGCCATCGCAATGATTCCCATCTAACGCTGCCCCCGTAGATGACCGTCGTGCGGTGCCGAGGAGCTACGGAAGCACTCCTTTCGTTCGTCAGTCCTTCTCTTCTTTGAGGAAAAGGTTGGACTACAATCCGTTGCAAGGGCTAATTTTAGATACTTGGCACTGTGCTCTCGCTCGCTTGAGTCGTGTAGGTGCTTATTTTCGCATCGAAAATAGTACCTATACGGCTGAGAATGCTTCGCAAAGTGCGGAAGTAGGCTTAGGAGGAGGTAGCAGCGGGGGCGGTTACGCGAATTTTTCAGTATCGCGTCGGAATTGCAGTTACTGCGTGGTGCCATTACCGGCTCTCCTCTCGGCTAGGGCGACCAGATTTAGAAACGGCTTCAGGTCGCCTTGAACGTAGGCGGCTGCCAAAATGGCTCGCCAAACCTGCACTTGTGCCACGGCATTTTCGACTTCCGCTTGCGCGAGCATTCTTTCCGACTGAGCTACAGCCACCATGTCACTCAGTCCTACGCTGTAGCGCTCAAGTGTTTTCACCTGATTCTCTCTAGCGGCGTTCACCATCACAGGCGTCTCGTCCGCTATTCGCCGTGACTCGTACAACAAAACTTTCGCTCTAGCGTCTTTTTGTTCGAGAATCTGCAGTGCCAGGTCAAAGTTCGCGCGTTCCGCTCTTTCCTCCGCCATGGCTTTACGCTTGCGTGCTCTGATTTCGAAAACATCCAAAGCGGGAAAGTTGACGGTCAGTCCAAAAGCGTAATTGGCGACGTTGGGCAAAATACCGGCAGCTAGAGGCGTTTGCACCCCGCGCGCCCCGCTTCCCCTACCCCAAACTACAGACGACATATAGACTTTGGGAAACCATTCGCGGTCCTGTACATGCACTTTGGCTGCTTCCGTTTGAACGGCGGCGCTGCGTACCTGAAGCAACGGATGCGTTTGCGGAATGACTTTGGCAACGAACACCGCGCGATTCGGGCTCGATACGACCGGCTCTGCGATGACTTCGATGAAGTTTCCGGCCAGTCCCATCGATTCGGCAAGATCAACTCGCGACAGTTCAGCATTTCGCTCGGCTTCAAATAATCGAATTCTTGCCTGCGATAGTTCGAAGTCGGCCAGTGCTGCGTCAACACCAGCTCTAAGACCGCTATCAACCAAGGTGTGCGCAGTAATTGCTGCGGCTTGCATGCGGTCTACTGTGGCTCTTTGCGCCCGAATTGTTTCGATGCTTGCCACTGTGCGCAGGTACAAATCCGCGGTGTTAAAAGCCACATCGAGTTCGGTCAGCCTCACATTGGCGTTGGCAAACCGCTGTTGAGCCCTTGCAAGTCCAACATTGGCGCCACGAAGACCGAAGTCGTAAATCAACCAATTGAAGTTCGACCCGGCGTTCATGCCAAGAAAACCCTTCATCGAGTTGGCCGACTGCTCTCGACCGGACTGTACCGGAAGAGTGTCGTGCATTTGCGGAAGCACCGAACCCTGAACCACGTTCGTGCTGGTGACTAGCTCTTGCGCCAGCAAGTCGAAGCGAGGCAAGTACGCGGTTCTTGCCAGTGTGACATCAGCCGTTGCTGCCTGCACTTTGTAACGCGCGGCCATCACGGAAGGGAAGTTCTTGATTGATGTGTTTACCGCTGCAGACAGCGTGAATACCGGCTTGTCGACACCTGCCGCACGAGTCGGGGGGATGCTCGATTCCGACACTGCTTCGGCACCACGCGGAGCGCAGACGCAGAGTATGACCACCACGGTAGATACAAGCCGCCTGTATATAGAATGGGTGGCGGGTAGATATCTACATGCCATCAGCGGTCTCCGTGATACGCCAGATTCTCACTGCCTCCCCATGGCATCGCCTCTGGAGATATAGAGCAGATATGCACCTTGGTGCCCTGCCAAGTGCCATGACACTATATAAGGTGGCTCCAATTCCTTCAATCCTTTAGATCCGGCTTGGCGCGCTTTTCCGTGATGTAGACCGGGGTGCAACAGTTCTGCCTTCGCATTACCGCACTTGATTAGAGTGGTTATTGGCGGTAGACGCTGATTAAGCCTTAGAGCAGGCCCGAAACAAGATAGCTGGCAGTAACACCGGCTGTGGCGTATCAGGCAAGAAGGCACCTGTCGGTTTCATTTGTGAGGTGCTCCGGCGGCAAACCCGGTAAGCCTCGCGGCCCCGTAGGGAGACTGCAAAACTATGCTCTTGCGGCTCCCTGCCGCTCGGTTACGATTGGCCGAATCCTCCCGACCATTTGCGCAGCGGCTTCTTCGGAGCTGTTCGCTAAGCAAGAATGTCCCGTTTAGAGGGGGTTCGGGCTGTTGCATAGTCAGCTCCGGGAGTTGACATGGATGGTGGACGCGATAAGATTACGTTCACCTCACCTAATTGGAGGTTTCGCCTCGTGAATGGTTTGGGTCGGCTTGCCGAACGTGAACCTTGTGTGAATAACAATACTTTGCGGGCGACGGGACCAAGGATTACAAGAGGTTAAACCGAAACCGATATAATCGTTTCGCAGTCTGTGACATTGACCGCTAAAATGGAAGTATTGGGTTTCCGGATCCGCCGAACCGGGCATTAATATAGCGTGGTCGTCGGTACGAAAATTCCCTATTTAGCCATATTTGGCGTAATAATAGTAATAACGGCATTGTGTATTGAGGAGCTATCAGGTGGTCGCAAAGAAAGGCAAACCGAACTTCCGGTTTTCTGCTCTCAATAGAGCCCGCTGGAACCTGCTCGACATGGTGGGAGTTGTTGGTAAAGGATCGGTACCGACGTATCTGTTTCTGGATATAGACATGACCTGGGCGGAGGATCTTCGCGCCCAGTACAACCAGTACGGGATTCGAATTACCGCAACCGCACTGCTTTTGAAGGCTATTGCCATTGCGCAGCGCACTCATCCGGATACCCGCACGGTTATGTTGCCGTTCGGACGGACCGCTGTTTTTAACGATATTGTTGCCGGATTCACGGTTGAACGCTTCATTGAATCAGAGCCTGCCTTGTTCTTCGGCGCAATTGAGGAACCTGACACTAAGTCGGTTGCTGATATTTCTAAGGAGCTGAAGGGCTACTCTGAAGCCGATTATAAGGACGTTCGCCAGCTCGACTTGCAAAACAAGTTTACTGGCTTTCCATGGTTACTTCGCCAGATCATTCTGTGGATTGGTATGAGGCATCCGGCTTTCCGTTTGCGCTGCATGGGTGCCACTTTTGGTCTCAGCAGTCTCGGCAAGTTTGGGCTTAGTGCCATGATTCCGCCATGCGTAACCACTTCCACCTTCGGAATTGGAACCATCGAGCAGCGCCCCATCGTTCGCGACGGCAAGATCGAAGTTCGCAACATGATGACTTTGACGCTGAACTTCGATCACCGCATGCTTGATGGCGCTCCTGCCGCTCGATTCTTGCAAGACATCCGCAAGTTGATGGAAGGCGGACTCGAAAAGTACATTCAGGAAGAACTGCGCGAGCTTGGTTCGGCTGTTTCCGAGTTCAGAGCCTCTCTGGCCCCGGCGGAGCAATCGCTCACGACCAATAACGCGGTGCTTTAGGACCGAGCATTTAAGTCTAATAGACCTTAAGCACTTCCTCCGAGGGCGCTTTTTGCTTCGAGGACCTAAAAGGCTTGCTTTCTTTGTCGCCTATGTCAGGCTCAAGGTGATTTCGAGAACACCAGCGCTGTTTATGACTTGCTTCATCGGCAATCCGGACTTGTGCAATACTATTTGCATCCCGGTGTTTTCGGGTAGGACGAAGGCGGTAAACTCAGTGATTGCTTGTTCTCTGGCAATTAGAACCAAGTGTCGCAGTAGGATCGTTGCTATGCCTAGTCCTTGATATTGCTCACCGACAACAAATGCGAGTTCCGCGCCGGCATTGCTCCCAACGTCAGACCTGATATAACGACCGACGCCGACCGGGACTTCCGCATCGTCGCTGACTATGCTCGCCCCTAATCCGACATGATTCACCAAATCAACCTCGGTGAAATATAGAAGGTCTGCTTCAGTAAGCTTGTCCTTCGGGCTGAAGAAACGGAAGTACTGCGACTGCTTAGAGAGCGCCTGCCACGATTCTTGTAGAAGTCGCTTGTCGTCAGCGCGAATGGACCGGATGTGGAGTGTCCGCCCGTCACGCAGTACATCGCTACTGGCATAGTTTTCCCGGGCGATGCTATGGTTCATGCTGTCATTTTTCATTGTGCACATTTCCAGAATTACGTGAAACAATGGTCTGCTGGACCGGCGATACAGCTTTAGCGATCCACCTCTTATAAGTAGGCTTCAAAACAAAGTTTGTTCCTGTCGTGGGCGACGACTGCAAAGAGTTGCTTGCCTAGAGGACTCGAGTTCGATGGAGACCAGGAGGGAGCATGCAATGCGTCCTCCCGGCGATGGACTTATGATTGGCGCATATTGATGCGAATCTAGTTGATACAATACGGCTGAATTGAGACCGAGAGCGAAACTTGAAATTCTGGCAGAAATTTTGGCGCAGGCTGGTGATACTGCTGGCAATTTTGCTCGTTGGCGGATGGTTTGCGCTAGATCCAATTTCAGTGCAAGTTGATCGACATCTGAACGATGTCGTCGGAACGCAGCTCAACATAACCAAGCAAGCAAAAGAATTGCACCAGAAACTGGTGATCGTTGACCTGCATGCCGACTCGCTGCTTTGGAAGCGCGATTTGTTGCAACGAAACGCCCGCGGGCATATCGACGTGCCACGCTTGATCGAAGGTAATGTCGCTGTTCAGGCGTTCACCATAGTGACCAAGGTGCCGAGCCATGTGGCTATGGAAAACAATCATGGTGATAGCGATGACATAACTCTTCTTGCGCTGGTAAG
>JAIELX010000011.1 GCA_019752635.1 Candidatus Obscuribacterales bacterium
TTGCGCGCCGGCTACAGACCGGTAGGAATGGTAATGGGCAACTGCGTTTACCACGTTGCGCACCAAACATTCGGACAGTGGTTTAAGAACGTCGGCCAGAACGTTGAAATGACTAATTTTACGCAGGCGTTATACGACGCCAGAGAATTAGCGATGGAGCGCATGCAAAACGAAGCGGAAGGACAAAAAGCCGAAGGTATCGTGGGAGTAGACATCTACGAAGGCAATTACGGCTGGAGTTCACACGTAATTGAATTCTTTGTTGTCGGAACGGCAATAGTGGCGCTCTCGGCAGAACACCATATTCCGGCACCGCAACTGGTGCTCTCGGTAAACGACTAGTTTTCATTTACTGTCCGCAGCACTACCAAAGCAGAGGAAAGACATGCCTTTCTGGCGAAAAGACACTCCTGAGGAAGCCCGACAGAAAGAGGCGCAGGCAAAAGCGATAGCAGCGCTGGAGTCGGGTGATATTCCGCCTATTGCCCGAGAACGCCTTGAACATGAACGCAAACATGGCAGCGGATTCTTTACCAGCGATTTGAGCTGTCGCGAATTCCTCCTAATGAAGGAAGCCGGCTTTCAGACCCTCGGTCAAGTAATGGGTACGTCCTTTTACCGGGTTCGCTTCGGCGGCACCGTCAACTGGAACTTCAATCGAGCCACCAAAGAGTTCAGCGATCTTACAGCTGTCCAAATTAAGTCGCGTCGTGCGGCGATCGACCGCATGAAAGTGGAAGCGAAGCTACTTGGTGCATCGGGAGTCGTGGGTGTTCGCATCATGCAACGCGGACATAGTTGGTCGGGCGGACTAACTGAATTCACAGCAATAGGCACCGCAATTAAAATCCCGGACTGGCCAGCAGAAGAACCTTTCACCAGCACTCTCAACGGGCAGGAATTCTGGCAACTTTATCGAGCCGGATTTGAGCCGCGAGCCGTCGTGTTTGGTGTTTGCAGTTACTACATTCTGACCGACCAGGCAACACGCGCCATTCTTTATACCTGGCTGGGCGGAAACAACCGCACAAACCAGGAAGTAATTCAGTACACGCAGGGGTTCTATCGCGCCCGGGAGCTAGCTTCTAGCAGACTGCTTACCGCAATGCAGAACGTTGATGCCGATGGTGTCATTGGTGTCGACTTTGATCCCGACTTTGAAGTCATCGAATACGAGGTGAACAATCGCGAACAGCACGACTTGTTGTGCAACTTTGTCATTATGGGAACTGCCGTCCGCAAGCGCAAAACAGAGGTCGAACCGCGAGCCCCCCTGATGTGCCTGAACCTGGCGACCCGGCAGTTCGGAAAGCTCGGTTCTACCGCAGATTGGGATTACGATACCATCATGGCGCCGGACACCCGCATCGGCGGTTCAGACGACGACGAAGACTGAACGACCGAAAGAAAGTCTAATCGCCGCTCTTTATCATTCCTCAACCATTTGACTGTAATTTGCAGTAAGGATGGCGCGAGGGTGAACTAAAACTATGGATTCAGAGTTTGGCATTGCCGATGTTGATGACATCGAAGACGAGCAAGAGAGCTATCAAACGGCCGATGTTCACGACGACTGGGAGGAAGAGGCAACCGTAGCCTCAAAGTCCCTCCAGCAATACTTCTCCGGGCTGCCTGAGTTAATCGTCGAAAGCTCTCAGCGCAACATAGTTTCGCAAGAGAACGCCGAAAAGAACAAACCGTATAAGGACACGGAGGGGAATACCGTCACCCTCGATGATCGAGGCAAGGTAGTTTCGATAATAGGTCCGACAAAGAACATAACCTATAGCTACGACGCTGCCGGCAACTGGGTTGGCATGGTCGACAAAGACACGGTGTGGTGGCTTACCCCGGACAAAAGATGGGCCTGCGACAAACATGAGCTGACCAACCCGCTGGACATCTCCTACCTACTCTATCAACGTATCCTCGGACGACCGAGCGATCCTGGTTCGGCATGGGCCGACAACATGCTCAAGCTTGGATATTCGTATCAGGATTTGGTAAAAAGCCTGGTTGATCAACCAGAATTCCGCAACTCAATTCCAAAGAATCCCGAAGAAGCAATCGCGTTTCTCTATACCAGAATCCTCGGACGCAAGACGCCACCGCAGCCAGACGAAATAGCTTACTGGAAGAGCGTGCTGGAATCTAAGGGAATGGATGCCGTATTAAAAGGAATTGTCGGCAGCGATGAGTTCAAGAGCAGTATGCCTAAGTGCAAAGTCGACGTTAATCCGGACGACGTCGTCAAACACTTTCGCGGCATGCCCAACTTCAGGGAGAAGATAGATTACCTGCTCAAAATTCTGGAAACTAGTCCGGAAGCCTTGAAGCTAGCGTTCGAAAAAATGGATAAGTTTGAGTGCGAAGCTTCGATCAAATTACTAAAGGCCCAACTCTTTCACAATTTGAAAAAAGACTGGCAGAACGATGCAGGATCGAAGAAAGACTGGTTTAGTCAGTATCCTAGGTTGTTCAACGATCCCGATTTCATCAAGAATGGACCGTTGCCTCCTGGCGTGCCGGGCTACGAATCGAATCCGCAAGCGGTTAAACAGTATCAGTGGAAACTCTACAACGAAGAAAGAAACCGCGACGGCGACAAACAGTCGCTTGAGCAACTGCTTAAGCTGGCGCCTTACATGGATCGCAAAGACATAGAAGACCTCTTCAAAATATTGATGCCGGATGAAGTCGGCCGACGGATGAAGAATCTTCCTGAGCTCTTCGCGAAAGCGGAATTCTCTGAAGCAGCCAAAGCTTACATAGCGGGCAGATTGGTGGACCTCATAACTAGCCACCAACTTTGTGATTACGCTGCGCTAAATCCTGAGTGGCGTGCAGACGCCATGAAGATGCTGACAAGGTTTGCAGACAAACTGCAGCAGGACGACATCAAACGACTCGCGGCCTTCGCAGGAGTACCAGGCTTTCCAGCCCCGCACGGTAAGAATCAGTCGCCCGTCGACGTATTGAATGGTAGCGGTCTCGATGCCGCCGCAGTTTTTCAGGTGAGGGAACTCTGCAAGAAGTTGCTATGGGACGTTCAAGGTCTCAATCGATCAAAGGAAGTGCGAGACCTGGCGTTCAAGGTTATTTGCGCAATGCCGAAGCAAGTGTCCATGGACCATGCAGTCGTCAATCAAAGATTCGGCGGACTCGATCTCAGTCACAGCGACAACCTGTCGGAGATGCTCAAGAACATAGAGAGAATCTACGGTCGCGAAAAGTTCAATCTCATTACGGCCAATCTTGATATGGTTAACGCTCTTCCCCCGGCCATGCGCGCACATCTTATGGGCTGGAAAAATCTGCCGGAGTCCGAAAAGACAGCACTGGGTTGGAGCAAAGAACCTACCGCAGAACAGCAGCAGCAGCTCAACTGGAAGGGAATGTCCGAAACTCAAAAGGAAAACTGGCGCTGGCAAAAATGCAGTATAGATGCGCGCGCAGTGCTTGGACTTTTGAGCAGCGGTAAATTCGATCAGTCTGAATATGCAGCGTTGGGCAAAAATATCGAGTACTTGTTGCCTTATGTCATTAGCGACATGTATAAGCAGGCAGATACATCGCGCCTGAGTACGCTGAAACGCAGCCGCGATCAAGTCGTAGAAAAGCTCATGAAGTCAACGGAAGATGCAGCATTTTCCGCGCAGCTTTGTAGTTTGTTTGAAGGCTACGATGGAATCGACAAAGGACTGGAGGGCACGCAAAAATCGCTCATCAACTGGCTCCACACGCTGGAGCGTGAAATTAGCAAACAAGAAGCAAGCAACTCGGAAGTCGCGAGCATGAGATCCATGGCGGACTTGGCATTCCAAGCAAAAGCCTACCGGGAGTGCCTCCTTGCCGGAGATCAGGCCAACGCTGCACGTGTAGCGCTGGCAATGTTCAAACAGCACGGACCAGCGCTCCAATTTTTCGCGCCGGACATCTACAAGGACATCACCGGGCCTGGAAGGCTGGTTGATTCCGGCTCTCTGCTCAAGAATGGTTTGCCGGGGCTACCCGTTCACGGCAAAGATCTTCCATCTTACGAGCAAGGTCTTACCGGATACATGCAAGCGCTGGGAACTAAACCCGGCGAGGGCGGACAGCCATTCGGCGTGATGCAACTGCAACAAGACAAAGCAGACTATCAGATGTTGAAAAGCTACATGCTCGGTCGCATCGACACGGATTCCGTTGTGATGAAATCGATGGACAAAGCGTCGAAAGTAATGCAGGAACTGCAGGATCTCGATCGGTTAATTCGCGCAGGTCAATCGGGCACCATCTACGATTCATACATAACCCTCTGCACCCAAAAAGCGACGAAACTTCGGCAGGCATTGAAAGAAATGACACCGGAGGACATGCGGGAATTGAGCGTAAGAATTGTGCAACTCCGCCAAGCCGCCAATGGCTTTCCCATTGGCAGCGACATGCGAACGGAGCTCGACAAACGTATTAAGTCATTGGAGCAAGTCAGCAACCTGTTTAAGGACAGCGGTAAGTTCGACAAACTGATCAAGACTTGTACCGAAGGTGGTCTTACGGTTTCCACTTTCTCCAACTGGGCAAAAGAGAACTTACCCGTGATACTGGCCACCGTTGCTGCAACTGCCGCCGTTGTTGCAACTATGGGCACCGCAGCACCGGTTCTACTCGGTCTGGCTTGCGCAGTAGCCGGCATAGGCGCGCGCGAAGTTGCACTTGAGGCGCTCTACCATATCAACAAAGACAACAACTACACCGGCTTCGGCAACTATTCGAACAACGGTTCATTTGGAGGTCACTGGTGGCGCGAACTCGAAAAAAACATCCTCGACAAAACTGATTTGCAAGTCGTATCGGAACTAATTACAAAAGTCGGGGGACACTATGCCAAGGAAATCGCTCGTGACTGGTTCCTCTTCCTGGCCACCGCAGGCATCGTTAACAAGTTCTGCACAGGAGCCACAACTTTAGAGAGCATCCAGAACCTGGCGAAATCATCGGTGAACCACCGCGCATTAGCTTACCAGGCGGAACGCGCCCGGCTCATCGCCAATCAGCAGGGCGTAGCTGGCTCTTTTATGCGTGAGTACTTGGCCAATTTCGGTCGAGAATTTCTGATCAACTTGGGGTTCACCGGCGCTCAAATGTCCGCAGAACTGGGAATCAAGCAAGCCATCGGCCCGGCACAGTTCAAGAAAGCAGGTGAGTGGGGTGAATTCGCCATGTCCTTCGGTGTCGGAACAGCTCTGGCTCTGGGTCAGGGCGCCAAAGCCGGTCTGAAATCCAAACTGCTGGAAAGCGCAAAGATGGAAGGAAGCACGCTCAAATTCAAACTCGAACCAGGCGTTCCGGAATCAGCTTTTATCGATCATATGAAGTCATTGGGCTTCGACGTTCAGCAAACAAAGGCAGGGAAATGGGAAGTTCGTCCTATTGGTGCTCCGGCGGACTTCAAACCCATGACCATGGAAGCCCAAGCCGCGCGCGGCGAAGGCAAACCTCCGGTTGAGGTTGAGGCGCCTGGTAAGCCGTTCGAAAAACCCGGATCCGTAAACTCGGACGCAACAGTTTCCGTGACGCCGGAGCAAACCTGGCACCAAACTCCGGAAGGACAAAAGCTTCTTCAAAAACTGCACGCCTTCACTGAAGCGTTCATGTCGAAGGACTTCAGTGCGGCGCTTGCACTTGCTGAGGGCATGCAATTTCCCGCAGGGACTAAGTTTGAAGTAAGACCGCGAGATGTTGACGCTCCATCTGCAAAAGATATTAACAGCGCTTCCCCGACTGATCGCAAGGATATGCTTGGCCAGTTTCTCGAAAAGATGTCTAAGAAGGGAGACGTTATAGATTCTCCAAACGGGCTCATAATCAGCGTGCCCCGCCCTGTTATGGAATTCGAGATCAACGTCGGAGGCAGAAAGGAAGTTGTAAAAATTGATCTGGTCACCGGTGAGCCCGTGGGTGTCCTGACAAAGGTCCAGGCCGACGCAGCTCGCACGAGCTATCACCAGTTCGCAAACAAACATCCGGAATTCATTGCCAGAGTCAAAGCAGAAACAGCTCTCATTCGAATGGAAGAACAACTTCATGCCTTACAACGAGCCAATGGTGACAAGGTAGTATCACCAACGTACGCAAAATTCATACGCGACATGGCGTTCGACTCCCCTGATCACACAAATGCTCTCCTCGGTGGAAAAGACCGCTCGCCCCTGACGCGAGAGCAGGAGTTAATAATGGCACTCTATGATGCAGGTTGGCCGGTGAGTCAGATCGAGCACCACTTTGGTGGTCACCACAGCGCAGCGCGGCGCCCGGTACTTGAATACATCAAAGCGATGGAAGCGGTTAAATCCTTGCCCACAAGCGAACGAGCGGCAATGCAAAAGCTTCTTGAATCTAGCCCGCCAGCACTACGCAAACAGATGCTTGAGCACATGCCGGAGTTCGTTGAGCAACTAAAGACCGGAGGGAACACGGTAGAAAAGATTGAACAATTCAAGCAGGCGGCTGAGCTGGCGGACAGTTTTGGCAAGAGACTCACTCCGGAGGAATTCGCGAAGCTATCAGCCACTGTCAAGAACGCATACGATGCCATTGATGGTCTCACCGATCCTGAAACCAAAGGTCTTGCAAAAGACTATGTCAACTCGCTTCCCCCGGGTGTCAAATTGCACGTCCTAACACATCTGCCGGAGTTCATTCAAAGACACAACGGACCAAAGCTACTGGACAACCTGGAGCAGTTGGGTACCGCAGCCGAAACCATTGTGAACTCCGGGAAGAACGCTCAACATGCCGACGGCATTCCCCAATTGGCGCGGGACCTATCGGACGTACGCGCAAAATTTCCAGGCATAGCCAACGACCCGGCGCTAGGCGCCATCACTGATAATGTGGTGGCATCCGCGGTGATGAAAGAACCGGCTTTAGGAAAAAATGCCAATGTGTATATGAAAGAACTCTTCGCAGCCCTAGGGCACTACACTTTGCCGAACCCGAGCCGCACAAAGCAGGCGTTGGAGCAACGCATCGCCAGTATTCTCCAAACCAACAATAGTCCGGAAAGCATCCAACTGCAGAATCTTTTAGCAATTGCCAAACGATTCGGTTTGAGCAAAGAAACCACTCATGCTCTGGAAAACTATGATCCAAAGGGTAAACCGCCAAAAACCGAAATCCTTAATCGGGAGATCGCGGATGCATTCGTTGAGCGCGATCCCGGCCGCCGAACCAAGTCTTTCGACGAATTTTGGAAAAAGTTGGGTGGAGATGAAGCACACGGGCTGAGTGGCTTTTTCAAGAAACCGGATGACGTATATAATCACTTCGGTAAAGGAGGCTACGGCAAACGTGGCGCAGAGCTAGTCAAAGGCTCAGACAACCTTTACGTGATCGATGTTGGCGGTAATAACTACAGAGTCCTGGTCAAATTCGACTTTGCCACCGGAACAGCATCAATCAGATGGGTAGGCACTCATGCTCAATATGATCTAATCAAAAATAAACTCGACTACAACTAGTGCGTTAAGACGTCCGAAATTATGGTGGAATGGCTACAAACAAGAGAGGAGGGGCTCTTTCGAACCGCTCCTCTCTACGATTAAAGCAGTGCCTCGCCTCTAGTTGATACTAGATCACTTCGGCATCGATTACGTCATCACTATTGCTGCTCGACTGTCCGCTGGATGAGGAACGAGCACCGGCTCCGACCGGTTCTTGCGCAGGCTGCTGAGCAGCCGCAGCATCCTGCTGCAACATGACAAGCACGCCACGCAACTCGTTCATCGCTTGCTGCAGATCATCTTTCGATGCATTAGCCGCAATCTTTTCACGCAGTTGCTTCACTAATCCCTCCGCACGCGACTTATTGTTGTCGCGTATTGCAGGATCAGCCAATTGTCTTTCGACGCTATAGCACAAGCTATCGGCTTCGTTCTTGGTGTCGGCTTGCTCACGACGAGCTTTGTCTTCGCCTGCGTGGGATTCAGCTTCTCGCACCATGCGTTCGATATCGTCCTTGGGCAAGTTGGTGCTGTTTGTGATCGTAATGCGCTGCTCCTTGCCGGTAGCGCGATCCTTTGCACTGACGGTGACAATGCCGTTGGCGTCAAGATCAAATGACACCTCGATCTGCGGAATTCCGCGCGGCGAAGGCTTAATGCCGTCCAGTCTGAAGTTACCGAGCAGCTTGTTGTCTTTCGCGATTGGACGCTCGCCCTGGTAGACATAAATATCTACGGCAGGCTGATTGTCTTCAGCAGTTGAGAATGTCTCCGACTTGTGAGTCGGCACAGTGGTATTGCGTTCTACCAATTTGGTGAAGACCCCGCCCATGGTTTCAAGTCCCAACGAAAGCGGGGTGACGTCCAAGAGGATGACGTTGTTAACTTCACCGGCAAGAACACCGGCTTGGATAGCGGCTCCCACTGCAACGACTTCGTCCGGGTTGACGGATTGGTTCGGCTCCTTTCCGGTGATTGACTTGACCAGCTCTTGTACTGCCGGAATCCGAGTCGAACCACCGACCAATACAACCTCGTCAACGTCCTTAGCAGTGATACCGGCATCCTTCAGCGATTGTTCGACCGGCTTGCGACAGCGCTCGACCAGCGAACGCGTCAGCTCGTTGAATCTGGAGCGCGTTAGTTTGGTCTCGAGGTGCTTGGGACCCGTTTCGTTCGCAGTAATGAACGGCAATGCAATCGTGGTTTCCGAAACGGAAGAGAGCTCAACTTTCGCTTTCTCAGCAGCTTCTGTCAGACGCTGCAACGACTGAACATCTTTGCGCAGATCGATACCTTCGAGTTTGAGAAACTCTTCAGCAATAAAGTTCATCACTGCAAAGTCAAAGTCATCACCACCGAGGTGAGTATCTCCGGCCGTAGAGTTAACTTCAAAAACACCATCTCCCACTTCCAGTACGGAAACGTCGAACGTACCGCCACCAAGGTCGAATACGAGGACGCGCTCGTTGCGCTTGGTCTTATCAATCCCATAGGCAAGTGCGGCAGCGGTCGGCTCATTTATTATGCGAAGTACATTCAGACCGGCAATTGCGCCGGCGTTTTTGGTAGCCTGGCGCTGCGAATCGTTGAAGTATGCAGGCACAGTAATTACAGCATCCGTTACTTTCTCGCCCAGGTATTTTTCTGCATCCTCTTTCAGCTTACGGAGCACCATGGCGGAAACTTCTTCCGGCGCATAGTCCTTCCCTTGCAAAGTAACTCGGCAAGCACCTTCCGGCGATTCCTTAATTTTGTAAGAAATAATTTTTAGTTCGCTTGAGACTTCGTCATATCGACGACCAATGAATCTCTTTATTGAGTAAACGGTGTTCTCCGGGTTCACAACCGATTGACGGCGTGCCAGATGCCCCACCAATCGCTCTCCGGCTTTATTGAATGCCACTACAGACGGAGTCGTTCGCGATCCTTCCGCGTTAGGAATCACAACGGCGTGACCGCCTTCCATTACAGCTACAACAGAGTTCGTAGTACCTAAATCTATTCCGACAGCTTTTCCCATAAACCATGACTCCTTAGTACATGACGGAGCATCACCGACTAAATCAGGTCGCTCTGCCTTGAGCTCATCACGGAATAACTCGCAAACGGTGTGATTTTGCGCCGTGCCTTTCCTTCACCATTTATGAAAGGAAATGCCTCCGAATTGCAAAAACTGCACGTTTCCTTAATGATTTTGCCGGAAGACAAATGCCGACATTGTCCGGACAGGTGCTCGCCGAAACCGATGGCGCGATTTTGCCTTTGTAACTTAAATTAGGTCGCTATGGGAATATTCCCCCCAGATTTAATGCCGACGGTCGGTTTACCGCCTTGCCCCGCAGCGCCCCGGGTCCCATACTGCGGTTATACAGGAAGGTCTTAACCGGCACAGCGCAAGCCATTTACAGCAGTCGCGTGCAAAGCCCAAGGTCAATCGAATGGATTCCGCACCCAAACTCACAGTCAGTGAGGTGCTTCTCAATTCAACATCCGTGTCAGGCTGGGCAGCCGACAATGTTTGGCACCCGATTGCAAACACGCTCGCAATTGAACCGCACAATGCTATATCCAGTTCTGTTAACGACCTGTCCGCAGTATTTGGCGGCAACGCGGTGCTGGACAATTGGAAACCGCTGCATATACCCAAGGCACAAGCCGGTAGCAAAGAGTGGCTAGCGCAAAACGTCTCCAGCGGCGTCGCCATGGTGGTGCCGTACGGAATCGCGGCTCTCTGCACACGTGGGGTATTGCGGTCGGCGGGAACACGGTTCGGCGCGACAGGCGCGACCGAGGTCTTTTTGAATTCCCGCGCCACTGCGACAATCCTTGGCGGAACAACTTATGACTTCCTGAAAAAACCGCATGAGAACGAGACTCGGGTCGGCAATGCGCTGGGTGCCACACTAGGGTTTTCGATATTCGAAGGCGGCAACATGCTGTCCAAAGGGCAGACCGGAGCAAAGCTGGTTGTGATGCGATCATTGACAGGCAGCATCGGCGCCATGTCGCAGCATTCCCTTTCAAAAATAATTGCCACCGGAAAACTGCCCAAAGCCGACGATCTCTACAATGCAGCCTTGACCGGCGCTACGATGAACAACCTGTTGCCTGCTTTTCACGACAAGTTGAACGACATGTCCAACAGCGTCAGTCTGGCAAGAGGGAAGGGCATTCCCATCGAAGACTATATGAAACAAACGGAGGCCGCAAAAGAGTCTCCGACACTCAATCAACTAGCCGCAGAGAACCCCCTGGCCCGAGTTCAACCCGGCGAAGCACCGGCAAAATTGCAACACGGACCACGGTTGATTTCGGTCCCGGGCGCCGGCGACCACGCATTGCCAAAAATTGGGCATGAGCTTGCTCATCTGAGCTTGAAGAAACAAGCAGAGCCTCTCTTCGGTGAAGCTGCACAGTTGCTTGCAAACGGAAAGACGACCGAGGCGCAAGCCAAATATGTAGAAGCGCGCACTCAGCAGGAATCAGGAGCACTTGCAGCCGAGCGACAGGTCGCAACGGAGTTAGGACTTCCGACAGAACCCGCAAAACCTTTTCAACCCGGCGAAACGAAAGCACAGTCGGGACAAACCTATGCCGAACTGTGGGCACTGGAATTCGAAAAGTTCAAAGAATCGAAGGGCACGTTCAGACCGGAAATCGACTTCCGCCCCGGGGGGGCTCTTGCCGGTGCAGACTGGTCCGGTCTCACTCGATCGGTGGCCGATCTTCCCGCAGAGCGAAAGGTCGAGATCGCCCGGAATCTTCAGCTTGCCCCGGAATCCGCAGCCCGTTCAATATTTGGCACCCTGCTCAAAGATCCCAACCCGGCGGTGCGCGCTGAAGCTGTCAGAAATATCGGCGCCTTGCCTTCCGGTCAAAGAGCCAAGGCCTGGTATCAAGCATTCGGCGCTCCGGACCCCGCGTTGAAGGCGATTGCCCTTGAAGTTGTCTCTCAATTGCCAGCGGCAGACCGGTACGCTGCATGGAATCACGCGCACAGCCAGTTGCGCACTTTACCTGCTGAATCCGGAACAGGAGAGAGCAGGGCTGCTCAGCTTGTTAAAGCAATCGAACAATTGCCGAACCGGGATCGCCAAACTGCGTGGGACAAAGCGCTGCAGACCTCTGAAACCAGTAGGTCCGCAGCCGAAAACATTGCGGTCTTGCCGGAAAGTAAGCGCGGACCGGCGTGGCAAATGCTTCTTCGCGAAGGAAAAGCCGGAACAGACACTTTGTTGAAGCAGATTCCGGAACTGGGCTCAAGCGACCGAGCGGGCGCTTTCTCCGCGTTGATTCGCCAGAGCAGAAATCTGAACGGCGACTACACGACGACAGCACTGCAAAGCTTACCGGAGGCGGTGAGATTCGAGCATTGGCGCAAATTATTGTCACTGACGGAAGCAACGGAACAGTCGCCGGTCTTCGAAGCGCTGGCAGCAATTCCCGATCCTGGAATTAAGAGCGCAGCCTGGCATGACGCATTTGCCAAGATAGGAAAGGCGAATGGTGAATCGGCAACAAAGGCTATACCGGATCTGCCCGTTGAAGCTCGAAGTTCCGCTTTATTGCGAGTGATGGCTGATGTGCCGAACCGCGAACTCCCGCGCGCCTTAACTTCAATTCCGGCGATTGATTTACCACAAGTTCAAAAGGCGATTGCAGCAATGTCGCCTTCTGAGACACGTGCCGGCATGGCAAAATCGTTGCCAATTTATAGACTAGCTGAACTACCGTTGATTGATCGGATTGCAGCTGCACAAGAAGTCTTCAAGAAAGCCGCGGAAAACCCTGATGTTTTCACACCGGAAGCACTGAGGCACTGGTGGTGGCACTTACTGCCGGAGGAGGGCAACAAAGATATCACAGCGCTGCGGCACGAGCAGCCCGTGCGCGAGGCATTAGCCGCTTCACTTAGCGAACATCAATTAGCATCGATAATTTTTGCCGAAGACCCGGCATTGGGCAGTCGGATGGCTGCGCAATGTCCCGAAGCGGTCCGTTCGGTAGCACGCAATTTTTCAACGCATAGCGAAGCCTCATTGTTGCACCTGAGGCAAACAGCAGCGCGATATGTTGAAACCGGATCTCTGCTTGAAGCTACTAAAACCGCATTAGAACTGAACGCAGCCGCGAAGACCGCAATTGATCCTCCGGTCGCCGACTTGTTTGGCGGACTCAGCGCCAGAGCTGAGCGACCGGCATTGACCGAGTCATTAGTTCTTCTTTCGCAGCAAGTACGCGATGCCAACGCAGGCAGAGCGCAGGCCGATCTGGCAATCGCAATTGCAGCATCGATGCGCTCGACAAATCCAGCTTTATTCGACTCGCAGTTCCTCAAACCTCTTGAACGCACCATTGGCGATCATACGGTGCACCCGCAAAAGCGATATGAACTTGCCTCGGAACTAGCAAGACTTTCCCGCGAGGGAAGGCTGGGCGACTCGACAATTAGAATGCCATCCTCACGCACGGAAACTGAGACCAAGCTATCGGCGGCACAGCAGGCATTATTGCGAGCTGAAGCAGAGGGTGCCCTAGCAGATCCGGCGCGCCTGAAGTCATTAATTGAAAGCGGTAAACTTGCAGAAGCATTCCCTGGTACTTTCGAAATTAACGCGGCGCTCGCCGAGAGAATGACTAAACTAGCCTGTGAAATGCAAAGCAACCCTGAGTTCGCCAAGCTGGCGCCCGTTGACCAGGTCAATTTGATGTGGGCGGCGCTAATTCACGAATCTGCGGCAGGCAAGCAGCCAGTCGGACCACACACGTCTTGGGGCACCGCTGCTGATGCATACAGCGTTTTGCAAGGTCTGGGTTATCCACCTGAGCGAGTGCAACGCATCGCAACTTTAATCAGCAGGCATACCGAGTTAGCTCCGGGGGAAGCAAATCGAGTGATCGCCGATCCGGCGCAAGCATTCGAACTTGGGCTGTATTACCGTCATCCCGAAGCATTGAGGCAAATTGGAATACTCAATCAAGCAAAGCTGACACTAGCAGGTCAGGCGGTCGGAGACGTTCAAGGCAAAATCAACGAAATAAATGCTGCAATTGAAGCAGCGCAGGCCGGATTGGCACTGCCGCAATTCCCGTTGCTGTTAAGCGAGATTCCCGCCGGTTTCGGACTGCGATCCCTGCCTGGAGATTGGCGCCTTCTTGGTCACACGTCCCCATATATAACAAGTTCTTTCCTGCGACAACTTCCTTTGATGGAGTCGCCGCATTATGCAATGTCGACCTCTTTGTTGAATCCAAAACACCTTTATCTCTACAATCCGGAAGCGCGATTGGTGGCACTAATTACGGCACCTTCCGAGAATGTTGTCACGGCAGCTAGAGGCTCATTTACCGGAACGAATGTTGACTGGGCCCGCGTGGTTCGCGATAGCGCCTCTCTGGCTGAACAAAGCGGGCCGGTCGCCCGTGACGTCAATGCAGCACTGGGCAAACTTGCCAGCACCACCCCCGGTGCACCACGCAATCTGACCGAACTAAATCGCGCTCTGGCACAAACAAGCAACTTGTCCGGACTCCCTGAGAATTCGCCCTTGCGAAAAGCAGTAGAGACGGTGTACAGGGCTATGTGTACAGAAGACGGCAGGCCGCTCAGGGGACACAATGAAGCAAAAGTCGTCAACCCCACCTTTACCGGTCTCGGTATCAGGCGTGGTGGCAAACCGGTAATGCTGGAAGGTGTATCAGATCCTGCGGTACTGGCTGCCCTCATGGGCGGAGAAAAGCCGCCGGAGTGGGTTAAAACAACCGGCGGGACACCAGACGCGATAGTGATACCGGAAGCTGTCTGGCGCGAGCTTCTAAGACGCAACAAGCCAATCGTGACATTGGATTAGTCGGATACATAATCACGGACCGCTCAACTCGAGGGAATGTCAGTTTATCCCGGCGGCGAGTTAAACAGGGAAGTTTCGTGGCTTCTGAGCCACCCTTTCGCACTGAGTACGGTAACTGAAGCCCCCGAACTCCAAGAGCCTTTCGGCACAATAGACAAAGGGTACGTTACCTTAGATTGGCGCATGGGTCGTGCGGCCAACGGGTATGTTGTAAGGACAGCCCCAGTCGATGATTTGAGCCTGTCGCTTACAACTTTGGAGAGGTCCGATGAAAGATCAGGACAAAAGAAAGATCACTAGACTGTCCAAGAGTTTTCGAACACTTGTTAACGGCGACCTGGAGTCTTTAGAGCCCACTTCCCCCCAAGACATGCACAGCACGGTCGGAGGCACAACCTCGCGATCAAAGAGCGTGATTCCGATTGCAAGGATACAGGCGAGCCCGCCGACTTCTGAAACACCGGCAACTCCGGACTATCATGCAGAAGCGGAAACTGCCCTGACAGAGAAAGATTACGTTCACGCGGCGGAAGATTTTGAGAAAGCCGGCACAAAGCACGATGAGCTGGACGCCGGTAATGCCTGGAATCAGGCGGCAATTGAAGCTGCAAATAAGGAAGGCTGGCAAAGCAATGATGCTCAAGTTGACAGCCACAATGCCTCAAATGACTGGCACAGCGGGATTGACGCCTACAAACAGGCGGCAGAGTCAGCCACAAACTTGACACAAGCAGCCAGGGATTACGAAGGAGAAGGAAACGGTTTTGTAGACTTCAGTGACGGCGCAGATGCACTCAAGGCATACAAAGAAGCGGTATCCGACCTTGAAAACACCTCGAACGCCACTGTTGCGGACCACCAAAATGCATTCGACATAGAGTCCAAAATCATAGCTATCAGTCAGACTCACGGCAACGGCTTGAGCGATAACGACATCTCCCGCCACGACACCAAAGCTGATGCCCTCGATGCTCAAGCAACGATCTTGAGCATCGAGGGCGGTGAAGCGAACCTCTCACAAGCGGGCGCGCTCTTCGAGCAAGCCGCCAAGGCACTTGGCGGCGACTTGCTCACGGCCGATTCGACTTTGCTTGCCAATACAGTGGAGTACGACAAAGCAGGCCAGGCCTGGAGCGCCGCCGCCCGCGAAGCGGTAGACAACGATAAAGGGCAGGATTTTGCCAATGCAGCCCTGGATTTTCGCTCAGCCGGAGACCTGCAAAATGAAGCCACGGCTATCAGCTTGGCCAATTCAAACGGCTACCAGGGTTTTATCACGGAAGCAACAACGCTGGAACAAGCCGCACCTGCGCGCACAGACCAGGAAAAGCAGCTACTGGGTGACATCGCTTCTCAGCAGCAAGCCCTTGCCAATTTCGACAACAATTCGCTATCGCATGGTCAGAGCTGGGAGAGCGGACATCAGCTGTATGAGAATTTGATCGCGGCCGACCAAAACAGGCTGACAGCTTTGGAAAATGCCAACAGTCTTAACAGGGCTGATCTGAAAACAGAGGCCGCTGACTACGAGCAAGCGGCTATGGACCTCCAGGGTGTCGCAGGACAAGGTGATCACGTTGAACTACTTCACAACCATGTAGGCGACATATTCAAGCAACTGGCGCAGGTCGACAAAGCTAACTACGATGCCGCGACGCAGCTATCGCTTCAGGACGCCCCGTACGCCCTGATTAGGAATGCAGCCATCCTGGAAGCATCAGATGCCGACAAAGCGGCGCAGGCATATAACAAGGCAGGAGATACTCTTGCACAAGCAAACATGCTTCAGGTCGAAAAAGACGCATTGACAGCGTACGGACAAGATGCTCAAACAGAAGGACAAGCAGCAAACGAAGTCGGTCAAACGGCCGGAGCTCTGTATCTACAAATGGCCAAAGCTGCCACGAATCAGGCCGATCAGTTGACGCTATACCAAGATGCCGAAAAAGCTTTAGAAAATACCTTCGACCGCGCGGATCTCGCAAAAGCTGACAGACATATTGGGCTGATCGAAGAGGCGCAAGGTCACTACGACAAGGCCGGTAAAGCCTTCAGCGATGCTGGTTCTGAAGATGTGACCTACGCTCAGGCGACCAGCGATTTCGAAAACTCAGGCAAGTCATACAACGAAGCAGGCAAGTACGGACACGCAGCCGCAGCCTATAGCAACGCAGGTAGCGTTGATCTGGCCAATGGAGACTATGTTTCGGCAGTAACAGATTTCGAGAAGGCCGGCACGGTATTAAAGGCAACAATACAAGCAGAGAGCGGACTGACCAACGGCGAACAAGTCAGTGCTTATCAGGCGGAAGCCAACGCGTATCAAAATGCCGGCGCAATAAACGCGAATCTGGGTCACAACGCTGCTGCCGCCGCCGACTTTCAAAATGCGCTCACGGCGGTGAATGCCGCAAGATCCATCGAGAATGCGGAAGTGGAGACCCTGGCGAACAACTGGATGGCGAACCATGGTGGCGGCGAAAGCGCTTTCGACCAGGCTATGAACGCCGCAGCTGGTGGACTGAACGATGCCATTCATGATACGGCCGATTATGTAGCAACTCACGAATGGGCTCAGATGGTCATAGCTACCGCGGCAGGTGTAGGCGCAGGGATGTTAGCCGCACCATACATCGCCGTTGCAGGTCTGGCTGTCGGAGGCGCGGTGGCCGCAGGTGTTGATGCCGGGGCCGATGTACTTGCCAGGACAGCACTCGAGAGCGGTATTGTGATAGTCACAAGTCCGGCAGCCGAATCTGCCGCAGCTGCTAGCACAGATGATACGGCGCAGCAAGTTGAAAATGCCATCCTCCGGGCGGCCGGCATCACCACCGATACCCCAGTGGACATCGCGATCTCCGACTCGAGGAATCCATTGGCAACGATGTTAGAAGATGCAGTAAAAACCAGAATAAGTCAATTTATCGCAAACAGACCAAGAATAGAGGTAAAGGCAGCAATAGAACTAGCCTTCCAGACCAGGGAAGACAATGAAGTGGATAAAATCCTCAACACCGCTTTAAGCGGCAGCCTGACAATGGCGTCGCTGGATAGCGCAATCGCGCTTACTTCCTTGGCCGCTGAGAAAGATGCACAGCAAAACGAAACGGCCAGAGCAGCCGCCGATTCAATGGTGGCAAACACGCTGAACAATCTTTCCCAAACCGCGACGAACTCTACGATTGCATCCTTGTCGCAGGACTATGTCAATCTTGGAACCGATGGTCGCCTTTCGAATCTTCAATCAGATTTAACGGACTTACCCTCCAACCTCGAAAAGGCAGGAGTGCACAGTAACATGGCGAAAGCTCTAGAGGAAGAATCTAGCTTACTAACGCAGGAAATCGACGTTGCCCAAGCGCAGTCAGCGAAGGACTTAGCAGTAGCGAACTCTGACAAAACGGTCGCCGCGAAAGTAACTGCGCAAGGCGATTCAGCTGATGGCAACCTGAACGTGGCAGAAGCTCAGAAATTATTCAACGCCGAAGGCGACACTTCCGACGGGTAGACACAACGCGGCCCGTCAAGATATTCCTGAAGACTTAGTCAATGCCGGTGTGAACGAAAGGGGCCCAGGCATGAATGGGTTGGCCTTCTCTCAAGGCTCGGCACTGCGCTTCGCGAAGGGCGCCGGCGATTGTGCTGCGGCCGCCTTGCCACAATCCGTGAAAGTCTTGCATCAAACCGGCTGTCGATAGATCGGCAACTTCCCACAAACTGGAAATGATATTCTTCATACCGGCATAAATCAAAGCGCGAGCCAATCCGATAATTTCGTCGCCGGTAGTGATGACATTGACTCCGGTTTGACAGGCGGACAAAACAAGAAGTTTCCCCTTATTCGTACGAAATGTACTGTCCTGCAAGATACGAGCAGCCGTCAAAACGCTTCCATCCGACAGCACCAGACCGGAAGCCATAGGCTCTTCCGGATTGAACACTGCGTGCCCGGCAAAGTGAATCACCGTGTATTCGCTGAAGTGATGCAGCAGACCGTCTTTGACTTCTTCATTTGTAAGCAAGCGTGAGCCGCTACCAATTTCGCTGGCCAGACCGAATACTGTCTTGCCCTCTTCCAACGTATAACTCAAGTCTTCCAACCCGGCCGATGAACGAAGCCTGGCACTAAATACGATGCCGGCGTCTCGGGTTGCAGAGTAGTCGCTGATAGCGGAAACGAGATACTTGGTCTTTTCAGTAGTTTCAACTTCATCACCACCGCCAAGAACTCCTATGAGACTGGCAGAGGGAATGATGCTAATGGCATATTTTTCGATCAGATAATGCTGACCGTCATGCAATGCAGCGAACGGAAGTCGATGCAGTCCACCATGCGGCACTATCACTAACCGTTCGATAGTTGGAGGCAATGACGCCACCAGCGGTGCCATCAAACGGTCGTACAGGCGGTGACACAGACTAACTGGAACCTCCCAACCTTCGGTGGCGGACATTTCCAAAAAGTCCCAAAGTTCCGCCTCAAGATCGCCAATCTCAGCTCTATTGAGCAAGTGGTTTTCCGGTTGAGACAAACCTTCGCGAATGCAAGCCGCCAGCAGGAACTCCTCTGTCCAGAAAAATTCGATTATTGCTGCATTCGACTCTAAGCACCCCTGTTTCCAGAGGTTTTTGAGATCACCAAAATTAAGAGTATCGACGGACACCATGCCGGCATAAGCCGGATGTCGGCGTTTCAACTGATCGACTATATCGCGCCATTCTTTATATAACTTGGGCACATCATCGGCACTGACTTGAACGCCCCGGTGTCCGCTTTCAGATTCACCGCCTTGTCCGAACATGCGCTCCAGTCCGGCGATGCGACTGCGCAGATCCATCTCTTTCGAGATGAGCCGCGCAATGGCATCGTCTTCAACGTTTGCAAGCTCGGAGATATCGATTGGAGAATTCGCCAGAAGATCCAGCATGGCACGTGATTTAGCGCGCCCGACGTACTCCAGCGCCTCGACACGCCGGCCCGAATCAATGCACAGTTGAATAATGTCCTTGTACATCGCCTGTCCGGTAGCGCCAAACGATGTTTTCAACGCATCGGAATTGATGCGCCCGCGCTGTTCTTCGAACAGCTCAATTGCGTGCGCGAACGCACCGTAGGCCGCATCCGTCTTACCCATCTTTTGAAATGCTTTGCCCTGGTTCGCAAAGTAAACGCGCTCACCGGGGCGATCCCTCGCCTCTGCAGCAGTCTGCGCCGCCAGCTCATAATATTGAAGCGCTTGCTCAAATTGTCCTTCACCGGAAAAGCAGTCACCCAGGCTGTCAAAGTGCGCAGCTTCGGTCCGTTTTTCTCCTAATTCCCTGGCCAGTTCAAGACCGGCACGACAGTAGTTGCGAGCTTCTTCAATGCGACCTTGCTTAAGCAACACATTGCCGACGTTTCCTAGCCATGCGGCTTCGGCACGCCGATCCTGAGTCTCCTTAGCCAGCGCCAGCGCCTGTGCGAAACAAGCCGCAGCCTCTTCCAGGCGCTGCTCCTCAAAATGCACAAGACCTTCGCTGGCCAAACAACGAGAGCGTGCTTTGATGTCCCCGCTAGCTTCCGCCTCTTCCAAGGCAATTTTATAAATCTCCATCGCCTTGCCAAAATCATTCATTTCAGCAAGCGTCTGGCCGAGGTTACCGAGCCAGGCCACACGGTTCGGGCCATCGGGCATGATTTCGGAGGCCTGGCTGAAGCATTCTGCTGCTTGCTCAAGCCACCCCCGGTTTCGGTAGATTTCGCCGAGTTTGCCGAATGAAACCTCGGCAGTGCCTCCGTCGCGAACCTCTAAGGCGGCATCCAGTGCACGCCACAGTTGGACGATCGCTGAGTTCTCGTCACCGCCGTCGCAATCCAGCTCAGACAGTAAATAGCTGACATGCGCCACAACCCTGAGGTCACTATGAGTTTCGGCAATCTCAAGAGACTCGTCCAGTAGGACACGCGCCTGATCGCTCTGTCCCGCGCCCCGTTTTGCAACAGCCAGGTAGCTGAGAAAAACAGCTGCAGCCAACATGTCCTGAAGCTTACGGGCGGCTTCCAGTGCTTCCGAGTACTGAAAGTCCGCGGTAACGAAATCCGACTGTTCAAGCGCTTGCCAGCCTCTGTCGGAGGCGCTATTCATCTGCTCTCGTATGTCGGTCGAGTTCAACTTGTACTCCATCCGGTAGCTCCATCCAAACACAGATGATAGAAGCCTGACAACCGGTCGTTAGCGGTATGTACCCGGGGTCCGGCAATTTTGGACACGCAGGAGAAAAACCGAAGCAGACGGAGTAAAACTCATATGTTGTATTTTCGCGACAGAAACCGGAGCCGGGATCCGAACTCTAGTTCGAACTGAGTAAATGGCCCGTTAAGGTGCGTCCGGGCAAAGCGTTGCTCGCTTGCGCACGGAGGAGCCGGAACGGCAGAAATCGAATCTATTCAGACGATTGATGAACCGCGCTCCGCCTTAGCCGCCGGCACCGGGGTAACGATGATACTGCGGATAACAAGCTACGACAGCACTCTTCACCACGGACTTCTTCGCAACTTTGTGTTGCACCGGTGCCTTCGCGACGTGCGTCGATGGCGCGGATGGTTGACAGAAGTAGGCTTGCCGGCCGGTTCTCTTCGAACCCTTCCCCTGCATTCGTGCTACAGCCAATGGTCCTGCCATTTTGGCCTGCGACAGATAGGTGTGAAATGCGGCTTGAGGCAAGTTGTTGTTCTCGTGCCAGTTGCCGAATTTAGCTTCCATTGCGGGTCCCGGACGCATTCCGTGACCGGCGGCAGCGGACATCTGCCCGCCAGCTAAACTCAAGGGGAATGGCGGCGGGCCTGCCCCGGCTAATCCCGGATTTACCCTGCTCGAAGCTCTCATATCCCCGTTGGAACCATTTGCGTACAACCGCTCAGGTAGACTCGCTTCTACCATGCGGGCAAACTTGGCTTCTTCATACTTGCTCAAGTTTGGCGGAGGTACGGTCGGAAACGCAGCGGTCTGCTGCGGTTGAGGCACCACGACAGGCGATGCCTGCGCGGTCGAAGGAACAGGCACAACCGCTTGATTTAGCGATGGCAACTGATTCATTGCCGTCAAGGATTGGTCTGCTCCAATTAAATTTGCAAGTGCCGGAACGGCTGCCCTCTGGGCGGCGCCACCGTACTGTCCGGGCAAGACCGGCTGTGAACCGGGCATTGTTTTCGGCGCGGCGGCGAATCGCTTCGCAGCGGCTTTCACTTTGTGTGCAGCCGCTAGCGCCAACTGGTCGACATAGTCGCCTGAATAAGTGGTCGGAACTTTCGAGTACGCTGTTTGTGCGGCGCTGACTTGTCCCGTCAATGGTGCGGAAAGTTGCGGTTCGGACGCATAAGCTCTTGGTTGCAAGTCCCCTTCGCTGGGGAGATAGCGGCCGGGCATGAACGCACGCAGCTTAGTGCCTTTGTCGGCGATCGGGGTCATCGGGACCAGTCGACGCTGCGAAGGTAGTGGTTTGGCCGCGATGGAATGCGAGATTCTAGCCGGACGCGGCGAGGCTTGCGCTATCGGTGCTGCATGAGGCGTGCTGCCCAAACTCTCCTGCAAGAAAGAGGCGGTATCGCTGCACTCGGATGCGACGGCTGCGACCTGCGAAGCAGCAACTACATTCACACTGAGAAGAAAAACTGCGGATAATTTCATTAACCACCAACCCCTGCCGGGCGACGCCATACTCACGAAATTGGTAGCCAGACCAAACCTCTGCTTTAATCGCGTCGGTCTTTTCGTGTGCGTTTACTTTAATTCCAAACACGGGGTTATGTCACTGGGAAAACTACGCACGAGACGCCGCTTGAAAGCCGACGGCAGTGGGAATTCTCCCCGAATGAGGGCATTAAGTTATTCCCATACGAACCGGTAGCCCACGCCCCTCACGGTGAGGATGTGCTTGGGTCGACCCGGGTCTTCTTCGAGCTTTTCGCGCAAGTATCGGATGTGCACATCAACTGTGCGACTTTCGCCGAGAAAGTTTGATCCCCAAACCTGGGAGAAAAGCTGGTCGCGGGTGAATACCCGATTAGGTTGGCGAGCCATTGTCGCCAATAGCTCGAATTCTTTGAACGTCAGTTCAACCACATCGCTGCGCACCTTTACAAGACGGCTGTCCAGGTCAATCTGCAAATCCCCGTACTTGATGACCCGGCTGGGAGTTTTCTGGTCGACGGCTTCACGCAGATGCGCCTTGACTCTAGCTACAAGCTCGCGCAGCCGCACTGGCTTCGCAACATAGTCGTTGGCTCCCAGTTCAAGGCCGACCACTGTATCAACTTCAGAGGTCCGCGCCGTCAACATTACGATCGGCGTGCGTTTGTCGTTGGAGCGAACTCGCCGGCACACTTCATATCCGTCGATTCCGGGCATCATGACGTCCAGAATTATCAGGTCCGGGTGCTGATTCTCAATGATCTGCATTGCCTCCAGACCATCATGAGCCAGAAGGGTAGCGTAGCCCTCCTGCTTCAACACGTATTGAATTGAGCTAGCGATATCAACTTCGTCGTCAACGATCAGAATGCTCTTCATAAAACCCCTGCTAATCCGCGTTCGTCCGCCCCGAGCCTTGTCAGGCCGTGGCATCACATAGTACACCGTCACAGGCCTATGTGTGCTGTGGGAACGCGTCGAAATCCGGGAAGATTAATTTACAGCACTGCCTTAAATCAGCAGGGCAGCGATCCCCGATATTCTGAGGTGTGAAACAGTCGACGGCGGTCTGCCGGTTTCCCTGTGCAAGAAGGATCTTGAAATCCTTGCGTAAAGTAACTTAGACCAAAAGCCGAGGGCGGCAACACGGGGTAGAATGGAAGCCGAGGTAACACGGCGAACTCGATGCGATGAGGACCTCGGGCTTCAATTGAACCTAGAGAAGTAAAAACGGACGGACGAAGTAAGTGAACTGGCTGGCGACAAGAAAGAAAGCAGCGAAGCTCGAGCTACGGCAACCGGGCTATGCCGAGGAGCAGGAGGGCGACAAGCGAAGCTCCATTGGCCGGGCGCCTACGAGTCGGAGCTCTCACAAAAGAGTAATTGCAGCAGCAATGAGCAGTTTGCTACTGTCCTCAGCTATTAGTACCGCAGTGAATGCAGCCAGTAAAAAGACAGGCAAAGTCACCAAGACGGCTGTTTTAAGTTCAAGCTTCGCGCCATACCCTCCGATGCTCAACCCGATTCGAATTGGAATCAACTGCCGGGCACCACTGGCGCGCTTCGCATTGTGGACGCCCGGCTACATCTTTCTGAACGGTCAACCGGTGTTTCCACTGCAACCGGGTGTCCCGTACACAATTCAAAATGGTCGTGTAAGCGATGCCGCGGGACATTCGTTCACTCTGCCCGGCGACGCACGAGTACATGTCACGTCTTCGGATTATCGAGTATGGACAAGCAACCGCTGGTACAGGGGATGTCTTGAACTGATCAACCTTGGCACTCGCGTAACCGTAATCAATTTACTCGACATGGAAGACTATTTGCTCGGAGTCGTTCCCTCCGAAATGCCCGCCAGTTGGCACCAGGAAGCACTGAAATCCCAGGCGGTCGCGGCACGCAGTTATGCCTGGGCGCACCAGGGGCGGGGCTCGAAATGGCAAAGCGAAGGTTACGATCTGGTACCGGACGTGCGCGACCAATGCTACAAGGGTCTAGCCGCTGAAGCTCAAAGCACCTTCAATGCGGTACAAATGACACGTGGATTGATCCTGAAAGATTCCGGCCGAGTGAAACCCGGTTTCTATCGAGCGACCGTTGGAGACAATCCCTTTGAGAACTTAAATATTCGCATCGCCGACGTTCCGATGGCAAAACTGGAACAGATTACCGGAGTTTCAAAAATTGTCGGTGTGACGGTCAAGCGTTGGGATGCGAACGGAAACGCCCACACCATACAGGTTATGGGTCAGAAAAAAACCAGGGAAGTATACGGAATAGCGCTGGCGAAGATGTTGAATTTCCAGACGGCGGGAATTCTAGATGCTCAGGAAGTCAACAATGTCTGGCGCTTCACTTACCGCGGACCGGGCAACGGCGCAAGGGGATTGAGCCAGCACGGCGCAAACACGTTGGCATCGCACGGATGGCAGTTCCATCAAATTCTCCAACAGTACTATCAAGATGCTGACGGGCAATTGCGATTAGACTACATGAGCAACTACCGCGCACCGACGATGCCACCACCTGTGGCACTTGTTCCCGCCAAAGAGAAATAGAAAGAGGTACCACCGGATGATGCCAGAGATGTCTGTTGAGGATCACCTGAAACTCGCCCGCAGACTGCATTTTCAGGGCGATCGCAAAGGCGCGATGCTGGAGTACAACGTTGTTCTCGAGTTAGACCCGGGAAACCTTGATGCCGAAAGCGGCATTCAAGCACTGAGGGAAGAAGCGGAGGTCAATGAATCCGGCACCACCGCTGCGGAATTGGCGGAAGATGCCAGCGGCAAGCTGAAAACCAACTTTTTCGTCAACCAAGCATCATCGTCAAGTCCAGCCACAAAGGCCAAAGGACTGCTGATGACGGTACTGATGCTGCTTCTGCTTGGTGGTGTTGGATACGGTGGCTACATAATGTTCACGATGTACATGAATGCCGACAACATGAACGCGCGACAGAATGTTACAGTGAACTTCGAGCGTGCTCGAATGAAAGACGGACAGCCCCAAGTCAACATCGAAGTCACAAACAAGAATCCCTACCTGGTGCGCAATCTCTTGGTGTTTTATGAGATTCGCGACCGCGCCGACAGCCTGTTAAAAGAGGGTAAGCTTACACTTAGCGGCTCGGTGCCGGCCGGCGATCGCCGCACATTCCCCGACGTAGTGTTGGGGGAGATTAAAGGCGAACCGGGCAAGCTCAAAGCGCGCGTAGAAACGCTTCAGCTCGGACCGAAGAAGTACAAGCTTAAAGAGAAATACGCCAACAAGTTCATGGACGCGGCCTCCATGAAAGATAAAGATGCATTGTATGAGTACGAAGAACTGACACAAGACATGGATGATTTTGTGCCGGCGTACATTGGTTACGGCAGAGCATTAGCGGCGCGCAGTAAGTTCGACGAAGCGCTAAAACAGTATCAAAAAGCCCTTGAGCTCGACCCCGATAGCGCCAACGCACATTACTATTCAGCGGTAGCACTCTTCTATAAGAACGATCGAACAAACGCTAAGAAAGAGATTGATCTGGCAGCTAACCTGGCACCCGATGATCCCGAAATACTTTGGAATCAAAAGTATTTATTCACGATGAAGGATCCGGAGAAGAAGGGCGAAACGAAGAAAAAAGGTAAATAGGATGCCCGGAAGCAAGCCCTTGAGCCGTGACCGGACGCGCCCCCGCGGCGCTTCTTCGGTTGAGCTCATATTTGGCTTGATTATGTTGATACCGGTTGTACTGATACTGCTCGATCTCGGTTTCATCATGGTGTCGGTGTTCTCCAATGATTCCTTATGCCGAGAGGCATGCAGAGCCGCCTCCGCAACCGATCCCAAAGACGCGGAGAAGATTGCCCGACAAATTGTCGGACAAGCCAATACCGGCGGTTCCACGCACAATACTTTCAAGCTGATCGACAAGCCAGTCCTCACCACTATGAAGTTACCGCCCGAAGAACAGGGTGGACTAGTGGAAGGCAACGTGACGTTGAAGACCGGCGTGGAAGTGATGCCAATGTTCCTCGTTGGTGCCATTTACGGCGGCAAACCCATTACCTTCGTTGCGCAGAAAACGTTTCCTTACACGTTTGTCTTGCAACCAAAGCCCAAGCTAAACAGCAACAAGAACAACTCTTCAGACAGCGACGACCCGGGCGCGGAAGAAGAGTAGTTGTAAGCCGCAACACTGCGCGGCTTGTTCCTGCCTATACTGCATTTGTACCAGCGCTTAACTTGCTTTTCTTTTGCTGGCGTTGGAGCGCATCGTTGTAGCCTTCGCGCCAGTATTCCCGGTGCGGCTGGAGGGCATCGCGGCGGTCTTTGACTTTCCTGTGCTTCGGGCGGAAGTACTCTTGCTGCGACTAGCCGGGCTCGGAGCCTTTTTCGTAGACTTAGTTGCCATCATCTTTTTGCGGCCGGCGCTAGTTTTGCTGGCAGTACGTTTTGTCGTCGTTGCCTTATGGTGAGTCGTGGACGAGGCCGACTTGGCGGTTGACTTAATCGCATCCGTCATTTTTGCTTGGCAGCGATCATTGCAGTTCCGATTTTGTCGAGATCATTTCCGTCGTGTTTGAGAGAAGGCAGCAAATCGTGCTCTTCTTCCTTGATATGATGTTTCACCATTTCGGCGAGGACTTTCACTTTTGCGCGAGCATTATCTTCAGAACCGGTCATTTTGTCCAATTCCGCTATGCTCATCTTCACTAAATGATGTTCTTCATATGCTTCTTTCGTCTTGTCCCCTTCGAATCCAAGCCGTGGATAAATGAACTTCTCCTCCAGCGCAGCGTGGACGGTAAGCTCAGTGACAATCTGCTTGATCAGCTTTTGCTTTTGCGTTTTCGTCCTTGCTTCATCGAACTCTTTGAAAAGACCTTCTACCTTCCTGTGGTCTTCTTTGAGAAGATGAATCGCATCTGTAGGAGATGTTTCAATCCCGACAAGTGCCTTAATACTCTCTTTGATTGTGTGGCTCATTTCGTTTCCTCCGATCCCATACAAGTAGATCGAAGTAAAAAGCAGCATAACGGTTCCCGAGACAGAAATCGCAATCCCGAAAGTGCTGCTAATAAACCATTTTAGAGATTTTCGCCAAATCCTTGCTTGACCTGTCGAGCAGGCGCGCACGCTCAACGTAATTGGCAGCGTTGACGAAATGCTCTCGCTTAGTTCCCGCATCGGCCGCTGCACGAGCGAAAGCGACGTGCAACACAGCCAGGTCTCTCATTATTTTGCCTTTGAATTCAGGATCCTGATCTGTCAACTTATTGCCGAAATCCTTCAATTCCTCCGCGAACCGACGCATGTCGCCACCCTGACTTGTCACTCTTGATTGAAGCTCATTGACCACAGCATCCATGTCATGCTCGCCGTAAATCACATCAAGCTTCACCTGAACATGAGCCTTCAGAGTCTCATATTGCGCAATCTCGGCATCAGTAATTGCACGCCCGTTAAAATAGCGACCATTGTTGGCCCGCGCAAATCCCTGAGCATCCTTCAGAGCACTATGCGCTGTGCGCAAGAGATTGGCGGCCTCACCGCCCAGATCGTAATTTTTTCCAGCCAGCAACCTGTCACCACTGTCATACGTGTTGCCATCGATACGGGTGCCTCTTTCCAGACGGACAGCGCCCAGCCCTGTTAGCAGCGCCGCACGACCGCGTTGCATCTCCAGCATTGACGATGAAGTGTTCGCTGCCTGCCAATCGGTCAACACAAAGGTAGCAGCGCTTTCATTTTCGCGGGCAAAGCGCGCAGTGCGCGCCACTGCTTCCTTAAAGCTTGACTCGCTGCGCTCTTGTTTGTCTATGTCAACATAGATGCGCGCGTCATTTTGGAGTTTCGCTTGAGTCTTACCTTCGAATTCATAGCGGTCGTTCAGCAAATTGTACGCACGACCGGCAGCCCAACTGCCTGCAATCAAGCCGGTTTTGATTCGCCAATCTCTGATCGGTGCCAAGGCACTTGCAGTAATAAGGACCGTTTCTGGAACGTTCGGTCGCGCAAATGTGCTGAACATTCCCGTCGGTGCGCCCATCGAACGATCCATCAGATGCGACACGCCAACAACACCGAGTGCGCCGACAATCTTCCCGGGCGTACCCATTCGGCTCATCAGAACCAGAGGTAATCCGATTCCTTGAACGCCCCATGAAGAGTAAGGCTTCAGCGCAGGATCGTTGCCCATAGCTTTGTCCAATGCCAGATCAGCGCCCACTGTTAGAGTGGCAATGCCAATACCTTGCCCGAGCCCTTTCAACAAAGTGCTGCCCGGGGTAGTTATTGATCCCCTTTCCGCTTGAGCTACATACGCAGCAGCATTATCCTTGACGCATTGGGCGCTGCGCATGCAGTCCAGCGCCTGGCTTCGTTTGCCGACTGTTTGCCAATAACGGTCCGCTTGCTGAACGAGAGCCGTGCCTTCGGCGGTTGTGAATAGTTTCGTTCGTGCTGCTACTTCCGCTTCAGTACCAGCATTGGCAAGAATGTTTGCCCTGTTGAATTTAGAGTTGTCGCGAATCAAGTCGACGCGATCCTGAAAAAACTTACGTTCAATTTCAGGCAAAGTTCCGGCCGGGGTTTGTAAACGATAGGCATCGGCAAGGCGATCACGCTGCAACACACGATTGTTCAGACTTGTATCCCACAGGCCGAAAGCAGAGGTCTTTAATCGCAACCGATCGGTAGCTATTTGCAAGCCTTGCATTCGTTCGGGCACGGCCGCTTGCGAAGGACTAAAGTTGTCGCGCCAGCACTTCACCCAGCCGGCTCGTTCTTCCGGCCGAACCAATCCGGTTACCTTGTCCAACTTCCAGACGCTCAAATTTGTAGCAGCGCCGGTCAAACCACCGGCAACCATGAGAGTCCTACCGTTAGCATTGAAGTAAACGGAGTCACGAATGTCGTTTTCGGTGCCCGGAGGCTTGATTACGGGTCCGGGCACGTCGGTCGGACCTGCGCCGGGTCCCGTCCCCGGGCCAATCGGGATGCCGGGCATCTCGGGGGTTCTTCGAACCGGCCAGCCGCCATGATGATTTTCGCGGCCGGGATTGCTTCCAGGAATATCTTTACTTGGCTGTGTCGGCGTTCCGGGAGCGCCTGGAGCGGAAACCGGCTCGAACTGAGTCGGAGACACTTGCAGCTTGGTGGCGCTTCCGACTTGAGCCGGAGCCTGATCCATCCAGCGGATGGAATCTGCCAGCGAAGGTGGTTTGCGCGCATCAGAGGTATCGCGCGGGTCTATACGTCGGTCGGCCATCTTCCTTCCTGCGGGAAAAGCGATATAGATCTACTCGCTCGCATTAGATGGTATGCAATAGCCCCGCAGACCGTAAATACGTAGGCTTACCATAGTCCCTATTTGCACGCGCTCCGCCTTCGGCTCCAAGCACGCGCAGACAGCGACGCCACACCTCCAGCGGCGGCCACCCCGACCGCTGCACCCGGGCTAAATCTTTGTAAGGTGCGCCGCTCCGCTGCTTGCAGCACCTAACACAACGGAGCCTCTTGATCGGGAGTCCATCGACGGACCATGGTTTTCAGCTGCTCAAAAGTGAACGGTTTGCTGATGTAGTCGTCCATGCCGGCTGACATACAGGTTTCCTTGTCTCCCTGCATGGCGTTCGCTGTCATTGCGATGATCGGCGTACGGGCCGCGGTCTGCGCCCGACGGATTATCCGAGTGGCCTCCAGTCCATCCATCTCGGGCATCTGCCAATCCATGAAGATAATGGAGTACGCACCTTTACTGGCGGCTTCAACGGCTTCTTTACCGTTAGACACTAATTCAACGGTGTAACCCAGTTTCTCAAAGAGAATGGAAATCATCTGCTGTAGAACCGGGCTGTCTTCCGCCACTAGCACAGCAGCATTTGAGACTGCTTGCGGTGCAAACGGAGTCGGGGCTGCGATTGTCGGAGACGAAACAGCAGCAAAGCCCTCTTGATTTAACAGCGAGTTGATCCAACGAACAACGTCTCTGGCAATAATCGGTGTCGGAAGCCACGCATCATACAAGTCCCCCGGTGCAGCTTCGGAGGTTTGCAAACCCACCAGTGAAACAGCATTGAACTGTTCCTCGTTGCGAATTTTTTCCGCAAGACCTCCAAAAGTTCCAGTTTCAATAACGGCAACATCAACCTGACTATCGTACATACGCATGAGTGCCGCATCTTCGTCGGAGGCAATCTCGACGTCATACCCGGTAGCAGACAATTGTTCTTTAATCAAATGCGGCGAGTGCGGCCGGCCTGATACCACCAGTACAGACTTGTTTGCAGAAGCGCCTTCCGGGAGCTCGAGTGTTTCAGAGAGTGCAGAGGAATGCGCCGCTGCTGGATCGAAGAGCGGCAGCTCGCACCAGAAGTGCGAGCCGATCCCGGGAGTACTTTCCAGCATTATCTGTCCGCCCATGAGCTCCACAAGGCGTTTACTAATTGAAAGGCCCAGACCGGTTCCACCGAACCGTCTCGTGGTCGAACCATCTTCTTGAACGAAGGGCTGGAAAAGTTTGCTTTGCGCTTCAAGCGAGATACCGATTCCGGTATCTTGCACGGAAAAACGCACATACCCGGGTCGGGTCGGCACCACTACAGCGCTCACGACAACTTCTCCCGATGTGGTAAATTTGACCGAGTTCCCGATCAGGTTGACTAGAATCTGCCGCAACCGTGTCGGGTCTCCCGTCAGGGTTTGGGGAAGTTTCTCATCAACAGCGGAAACAAAGAACAATCCCTTTTGCCGCACCGATGCCGATACCACATCAGATACTTCTTTCAGAACTGATCCAGCAGCGAACGGTACGGTATGCAGATCGATCATTCCGGCTTCAATCTTCGAGAAATCCAAAATATCGTTAATGACGGTCAAGAGCGATTGCGCCGATTCATTGACCAGGCGCGCATACTCACGTTGTTTCGGCTCCAGAGGCGAGGTCATGAGCAGTTGATTCATACCGATAACAGCACTGATCGGCGTCCTGATTTCGTGAGATATGTTGGCGACAAACTGGGATTTGAGTTGGGAAGCTTCCAGGGCCTGGTCGCGCGCGCGTGATAGCTCCTCGTTCAGCACGGCAAGCTCCGCAACCCGCCGCCCAAGATCGGTATTGAGTCCGGTAGCTTTTTCTTCAAGCAGGCGACGTTCGCGAACTTCTTCCTCAAGCCGCTTATTCATGGACTCAACTTCGCGAGCGCGATTCATCGCCGAACGCGCCAGGACCAGCGAAAGCAACAGCAGAGAAACGACCAGCAAGATCACGAACAGAACAAGCTCGGGAAAAGCGCGGATGCTTTCGCGAACAGTTTGCAAAATCTCACTGGTTGGCGTAGTTTGATCTATTGCCCCTGCAGCGGGGCTGTCTACAGCTGTTCCAGGAACGCCGGACCCGCGGCGATGCCGTGCAAAGACCGGTTTCCCGTCAGTCGCGTCTTGTACCTCCTGGAATTCGACCGGATCCTGTTTGCGTTTCAAGGGCTGCTGCTGCTGAGGTCTCTGGTCGACCAATTGTTTGAGACTTTCGGGCGTAGCTGACGCTGCCGGATTGACGCTTTCCCGGCGAGATCTTCCAACGCGATCACGAGACTCTACCAGAGGCGATCGAGTCTCAAGTGCATTACGGATACTTTGCCGCGACGCATCAAATGTCGAACTTACAGCAGCCGAGGAAGACACCGCAAACACGTTGGTGTTGTTAGCGCCGCTCGTCGATCCGCCGGACACGGCAGCAGCGTCGCCAGCAGTGTTGGCCGCGGGCGAGCCGGGCTCCGCAGGTCCGCCAGAGAGCGGCGGACTTCCGGGCCGAGTTACAGGCGGTATTCCAGATGGCACTGAGTCGGGCAAGAGACCCGGTGAAGGGTTTTGCACGTTCACAGGCGGGACCGCACCAGCGAGTCCGTTCGGAATGAATCCGACATTCCCTCTCGTAATGTGAATGACAGCAGCCGTTTTTAGCACCCTGTCGAGCGCCTGCTTCACTCCCGAATCCGCTTGATTCAGCTGCTTAAGCTGCTGGCCGATTACACCGGCCAGCTGAATCTCGCCGACAGCGACAGTGCCTTCGGTGGAAAGAACGACGTTCCTCCGGCTCACTCCATCGGCAGGAAGCAAAGTTTCGCGACTTAAACCGCTATCGGAAGCTATCAATTCATAGCCAGGTCCGACCGCAAACGTTTTTTGCCCTAGCAGTTCCACTTGCACGCCGGAATGTGCCGCGTCCAGGTTCTGTACACGAATAACTCCATTCTCGACCTTCACCAACACATCAGCGTTCTTACGAATGTTTACTGTTGCAAGCCTGGTAGACACTTGCACCGGTGCGCCATTTGCTACTACCAGCAATGAACCGTTATCCAACTCGACAAGTCCCGGACTCGGCTGGCGAATAGTTGCACCCTCGAATGGAAAAACAGCGGCAGGTTTATTGCTTCCTCCGGAATCGCTCAACGCCGACGAAAAGGCAAGAGGAGGGGTCGATGCGAGCAATTGCAGACCGGGCAAACGTTCAGGCGTGGCGCGCCAAACGGGCGCGGAGTTTTGCAATGATACTAACGGGCTCAGTTGAGCAGATGGCCGGTTTAATGAATGGGATTGCGTTCGCCCCTGGTCACCATCGACCTTTCCGAACGACGCGGCCATCGCTGAAGAGGATTGCTGCGCCGCGGCGACCCGAGCCATGTCATTGAACCGTGGCCCGGCGTGATGAGCAATTCCTGAAGTGAAATTGAGCGCTCCCATATGCCCGGTCGCCAGATTCGACGCGCCTGAGACTGAGTGCAACGGCGCCTCGATTGCTGCCATTGCTCTGTTGGATGCGACAGACGCTGCATTCGTTGCCGCAGGACCTCCACCGTATAAGCCAGACAGCCCCGGCAGCCGGTTCGTGAAACCACCAACCGGAGAGCGTGGCTGCCCGAAGGGACTCTCGGCACCAACGCTGCGGACTGCGCCAGCCACCATTGCGACCGTAACGGCAAGGCATAACGCATGACCGGCACGGCTACGCATTCTACAGGCAGATACGGATTCACTAAATTGTCGACGTAAAAGAGATTTCGGCATAAATTAACGCCCGGACACCGGCAATGCAACTAAATTATTGAGAGGCGAGAGTGGTCTAAATGCCTGCAACGGCGGGACATGAAGACAGGGATGCCACGGAAACTATAGCTATTGTGACCGGGAGGATTCCAACTTCGCTGTTAAGTTAGACCTTGGTGACGAAAGAAGCCGTGACAAGTTCCAGTGAAAGCCCCTAACACCAGTGTTAACTCCACCGGCAGTTGCAGAGCCCGACCGGCGCCGCAATGGCACCATATATGCCACCATAGACGAGGCGCAATCGTGCTTCCTGGAACCACAAAAAAACTATTGCATTAAATGGGATAACGCGCATAATAGAATGCTCAGTCCAATTTGCGGACTTGCCTCCTCCGGTAGGTATATGGCTGGTTACCGTGTACGTCGTTGAGGATTACCAATGCCAACAGGCCGGTCAGAAGAGTTAGACTTTCGCGCGCCCGAACGCAGCCAGCATGACGATCAAGCTGGTAACGAGGAGCCGTACGACGGCTTCGCAGCCTATAGAAGCGGACTTGCTCCGGAAGACCAGCCAAACGGCAGTCCAGAGGATCAACCGGGCGACCGGAATCAGGACCGTCCAGCCGAAGATCCAGAAGTTACTCGACAGAAAGAGTTGTCTCGAGCGCTGGAAACCAGGCAACAGCCGTATGCAAAAGACCTTGCGGAAATTCGTGAGTCTATAAAAACCGGCAAGGCATTTGAAGAACTCGCCAAACAAAGTACCTTCAATAATCCCTACAACACCGTTGAAGTTGACGGACCGAACGGCAAGAAACTTCTGGTCAGCGACACAGGTCGCAAAGGCGTCTATGTTGTTAGAGAAGGGGATTCCACCTATATCCTCAATCAGGATCGCCCGACGCTAGATAGCAAGTTCGCAGCGGGGGCACCAGCTGGAAAAGACTCCAACTGGTCGCAAGACAAGCAGTCACGCAAAGAATACAATTCGATGTTGATCCACGCGTCACTCAGCCTCGGTCAGCAAGCAGACTCACTCCGCGGCGCACCGCGAGAACAAGCCCTGAGAAGCGTTCAATCGATGTATGAGGGAGCACACAAAGAAGGTTTGGTATCCGATAAGCAACTAGCAGACGAACTTGGATATCTCGGATTTCGCTATTCAAACGAGCTCAAAGACTTTGGTAAAGGTTTGGCTTTGAGTGAGCGAGCACTTTCACTCATGGAAAAAACCGTTGGCAATTCCGCTGCCGATACTATTAACCAGAGAATGCATCTGATCTCGGACTACTTGCAAGCTGGTAAACCAGCAAGCGCCGACTCGTTACTGAAGAAACAAACGGCGGCAATGCTTGACGCCGAGAAAGACGGTCGGGGACTAGACCAGGCGATAGCCCTCGAAAGAGGCATGCTAGTCCAACAACTCAATCAGCGTGACAAGAAAGACGAAGCAAACAAAATTCAAGACCGCGCACTCGACTTACTTATGAAGAATCCCGACGGACTAGACCTGCATGGTGCCGGCATGGTCAATACTCGACGGCAGCTAATCGAACACTACAAAGAACAGAAGAAGCCGGAGAATGTCTCCAAGCTTTACGATCAAGAAATTAAAGCGCTAAAGCAATTGCAGGCATCGGAGCCGACATCATATCGAATTCCGCAAATGCGAAATGGATTAATTTCCGATCTAGCGAATATGAAGGACCATGAGCGGTTGAAGCCCTTGCTGGAAGAGAAGCGCGAAGAGTTGAACGACATAGAAACATATCCGACTCATCAAGTAGACTGGCTCAGGAATACTCGAATCACTCTGGCACAACGCTACCTGCAAGTAGGCAACGCAGAGCGTGCGTCCGAAACGGGCAAGCAAGTATTCGATTCCGCAAATAAAGACATGAAAAGCGCTGACAGTGCCACTATTCAGCAGCGCCTTGAGCTTCAGTCAAAGCTAGCTGGTTTGGAAGGCAAGAAAGAATTCAACGATTTCTCCGGCAAAACAATTGAGATGTTTCGCGAATTCGAGAAGAAAGACAAGGTAGATCAAGCCGAAGTATCACAAATCCGTCGCCTCTTAATAGAGCAGGCGGAATCTCGCAAGGACGGCAAAGCCATGGCCGGATTCCTGGAAGACGAGCTGAAATCACTTGAATCGAAGCAACCGAAGAACGAAAGCGCCATCGCCGATTGCAAACAAAGTATCGGTGATGCCATGGTTATGCAAGGCAAAAACAAAGAAGCCGCAACTATCTATGAGAAGCTTGCCAAAGAAGCCGTCCGTGACCGCGACAAAGTAGAGCCGCTCGAAAAACTCGCAGACGTACTAGAACAACTTGGTCGCAAAGCCGAGGCCGAAACCGCACGAAAAGACGCAAAAGCCATCAGAAAAGGACTCCCCCCGGAAACTTACCGCTCCCCGAATATGCTGGTCCGCTAAACGAATAGGCCAAGCGCTCGATCGACGGTTTACGCGAAGCGTCGGAATCTGCGCCCGGAGACGAAGAGTCTTGCCGTATTTACAACCGGAGCGCAGCTACGAAACTTAGCGTTTGACGATCCGCATGTGCATGAACATAGGCACGCGCTGCCAGCGCTTCCATCCGACTTCGCGCGCGATGTCGTCCGGCACTCGATGCTCGCGCATTGCTTCAACCAGGAGCCCGGCGCGTTCAAACGCGCGGCTAAAAGCTTCAAGCGGCCGATGCTGGCTATGAAACGTCATCGATAATCCATTGCGCTCGATTGGAAACGCGTAACGACTTTCGTCTAAATAAGAACCATCGATTACAAATTCGGCCTTCTCGTTTTCGTCCGAAAACTTGCCGGCGGAATTCAAGGGATGAACTATGGACAAGCATGCCGACGTCCCCGGTTTCATAATGCGCGCCATTTCCCCTACGGCTGCATACAAATCATCGATATCATGCAAACACATGAATGAAACGACCAGGCTGGCGCAATTGTCATCCAGCGGAAGCTTCGATGCATTGCCTACTCGGTAGTCTCCATCCTTATCTGCTTCACGTGCCAGCGCAATCAGTTTCTCCGAAACATCCACACCACACATGCGGTGTCCTATCTTCGCCAGATCCCGAGCCAAACGACCTTCGCCACAACCGACATCTACTGTTAGCTCGCCTGGTTCAGGCAAGAGCTGCAAAAACTGATCGCGGTGAAATTTCCAGTAGGAGTCATGCCCTGGCTCTCTCGCCCAAGCAGCCCAGTTAAGCGCTTCTTGCTTCCACGCATCACTTAAGGATATAGAATTCACTTAATTGCCTCCGAGGTTTCAATCAATTTTTCGTCAATCAGCGTTCTTAACGTTTCTCTGGTGTCATTCCAAATCCCGGTGAGGTAAGGGGATTCAGTCCCCTCGCGGCTCACCAATTCCAAAAGCGGAAAACTCGCCGCAGGAGCGCGGAACCAGGTCGAGTCCTTCGCGTCAAACCAACGCGACGTGTTGCCGCTCCACGCATCGCGTTGCACACACACAGTTCCGTCCGGAAAGCTGGTGTCGATCAATCGAATTGTTTCAGCAATTGCTGAGACCGGAATCGGAGTGCGAAGCTTCAAAGACCAGCGCAGCAAAAAGTTCAGACCTCGCAAAACGTCGTAGTGATAGAAGCGAGGGAAGCACACCCGTGTCCAAGCTTCATCAATAGCTTTTCCCGTAGAAGCTCTGCGGAAGATTCTCTTTTGAATCAAGAATTGAGCACCGCGATTCAGGAACTCCACCTCGGCTTCAGTAAACTCGCGCCGTGTATAGTGCAGAACAGCTTCAAGCACCGGTAAGGTTGACACTACGGAAGCGCGCGGCACGTCGCGCACATATGCGGCTTCGTCACAGTTCAGTCCGCCATCATCCATTTGATAACGCAAGAACCACTCTCGCATCCAGGGATATCGCTCGTCGAGGTTCACACCATAACTGGTCAACAATTGGTATATGGAACCCAACTGACAATGGCAAGCCACATGAAATAGAGGATCACGTCCGGTCGGGACATCATCTTCTCTGAACGGAAAGAAGTCCAGATAGTAACTGTCGAAGGCCTGAAGGATCTTCTCAATTACCTGCGGCGGAATTTCTGCGACTCGCCCCATTTCAAACAACAGCATCATCTGCCACCATGGCCCGTTCCACTTCGGCCAGTAGGCGTCGACATCAATGCTCGCCGACGCCGCAGGTGAATGCAAGTACTTCAAGCATGCAAGCAGAGCAAAGTTGTCGTCCAACACAGGCGTTAACTGCACCAGTGGCTTGCGGGCAATGAATTCGAGCTCGTCCATTCTTTTCCAATCGCAAAGATTAGGAGTGAAAACGGATTCGTGACACAAGACAGAATTACTCGCCACATAGAGATGCGAGCAAACAACCATGATGCCGAATCAAACCACCCTATAATACAGCACGAAGCCGTTGGTACGTTCTGTCATGTGTGGTAATAGTATGGAAATTGAGGCGCAATGGATGTCTGAACTACACTTCCGGACTATCAACCGGTTAGCTTACATTCCCGGCGGGTACCATGCAGGAGATTGGCCGCTTGACGATAAATAATGCAATTACCCGGTTCAAGCAAAAAGAAATATTTATGCTCAATAAGTTACGCAGGCCTATCCGCGTCGCAAATAATTTCATTGCTGGAATCAGTTGTCTCTATTACATTTGCAAGTGCTGCTTCCGTAAAGGTTTCCACGGTTCTATCGCTGGCGCCCGATTTTATTCAACTGCTGATACAAGGTAAGACTATCGCTTATCTTGATTGTTTCATTCTCCCGGTTGATAGTGCTAACGGCCCGGCCTGCCAAGTAGCGTATCGCTTGAATGCATTAGATTTGGCTATCGCCGAACAAGAAGCCAACCTCACGATTACCTACTTTGATCAGAAACTGCGCCGCAGCGGTGCAAAAAGTGTTTCGATACTTCCGCTTACGGCTATTATCGGAGACAAGTACGTCGGTCAAACCAGAGCCGGTGCTATCGAGGCTGTTGCAGATTTGGTTTGCTGCCATCAGCAGTTGCGCGATGCGCAAAACAATGTGATCGCATCATGGTACGGTGCGCTGACGTGGTGTTCACCGAAGGCGGGAATGGTTGCTGCAAACTTCTATTACACCTCGCCTGGCGCGAAAAGAAACAAGCTCTTCTTTCGGTGGCAATTTCATAAGGAGAGCCAGAAAGATAAGCATTTGGTAGTTGCAAACTATGATGTCTACACGCCTGATGACGCTTTTTCCAGGACCAATTCAGTAGAGCGCGAAATTGTCAAAGAATTGATTCGGCAGACCAGCGATCGCCTTTGTCGAAGAGGAGCGCAAAGAGTATCGCTGGAATTAGGACCGCATCAGGCGTTATCGGCCGAAACAAAAGAGCCGAGTCCTTATACGACTATCAAGTATTGGCCGGGTTTGCACGAATATCTAGAAGCTATGCAAAATTGGCAGACCACTCTTGCAGATGAAGAGCTGCAGTCCGGCACACTAGTGCTTGACAGCAAGGGATTGCCAGCCGTAGTGAGTGGTGCATTTGCATCAGTCTATCGAATCAAATGCGGTGAACGTCAGTATGCAGTGCGCTGTTTCTCTACATCTGTCAGGGATCACGCAGAGCGATATCGGCGACTCAGCAATTTCGTCTGCAACGACAGCCTTCCCCACACGATTGACTTTCACTTTTTGGAGAAGGGCATTCTCATTCGCGGGCAATGGTTTCCTGCGGTGAAGATGGAATGGATTGAAGGCGAATCACTCGGTTCATTCATAACGAGGAATCTTCACTCTCGCAAATCTCTGCTGACTCTCAGGCGAACATTCTGGACAATGATGCTTGCTCTGGGAGCGGAGGAGGTTGCGCACGGCGATCTACAACACGGCAATATTATCGTGCGCGGCAGCAATCTATTTTTGATCGACTATGACGGCATGTATACACCAAGCCTGCAAGGATTTCGAAGCAAGGAAAAAGGACACCCCGCGTACCAGCATCCCGCCCGAGGGGATTCGCACTTCGGTCCATATCTCGACAATTTTTCGGCCTGGTTGATCGACACGGCATTACTAACGCTGACAATCGATCCCTCTTTCTGGACAACGTTCGGGGAAGGCGATGAGTCTTTGTTGTTTAGGCGCCAAGACCTGATCGCTCCAGACCAGTCAAAGATTTTTTGGCAGCTTAGTCGCCACGAGAATCGCGAACTCAACTACAGGGGCGAATACCTCAGAAAGTTGCTAACCTGGCCGCCTGACTCCATTCCTCCTCTGTCGCCAGGCTATCCGGATTTGCTGCCGGACTACGACGAGAGAGCGACAGAAGCTTCGTCGGGCAAAATTCCGGATTGGATGCATTAGGCCATCGGGACGATGCCACTAATGCACAAGCTTCTTGGGCGACGCCGGAAACGCAATGAGTCTGGATGAAAGCCGTGAGCCAAACAAGTCCCCTACCAAAAGAGACAATCAGAAAAGAATGCACAATTGTGCACAATCGTTCTCCTCTTAATGCAGGGGAAAAATACGGTATTCGCCCCTGAAGGGCTGTTTAAGTAGCCATAGTTGTTGCATCTCTTCTATCGCATACTTCAATCACAAGGCAGGGGAGGAGAAACGCCATGGCTAACGAACTAGACAATCAGAGTGATCTGCTGAATGAAGCCGAAGAGAATACTACTGAAGGAATTCAAAACGCAGAACTCGATGACATTATTGGTGGATCAACTCCGGAAAATTGCTGTAACACCAGCGGCTGCTTGCCGAACGTCGAATTCGACGGCGCCGAAAAGATGAGCAAACCGGGCTCGAAAAAGGTTGAGAACCAAGGTGCAAATAACGAAAATGGCGCGGCGAACGGGATAGAAATGACCGATGCGAAGTTTGCAGTGAAGAAGCTTCTCGAAGCACTCAAGCAAAAGGAGACAATAACTCCAGAACAGAGAATCGATAAAGAGGCAAAAGTTACAGCAGCGTCCATGGCAAGGGAGATCGCCAAGACGGGCGAATTGTCCGAGGCAACCATGAAGAACATCAGCTCAGCATTCGAAAGAGCAGGAAGAAGCGGCGGCGCAGAAGGACAAGAGCGCTTCATGAGACAACTGAACTTGTCATTGCAGCAAAGAAACATGTTTATGCTGCATAACGCCGGCGAAGCTGAAGATGGTGTCACTCCGCATCGCATTGTAGTTTCACATTCAAACGGACAAAGCTTTGCCGATGGCAACTTCACGTCACGCGCACCGCAAAGGAAGGGACAACGATAACGACAAGATGAATTGCGCAGAGAGCGATGCAAGGTACGCGACGGTCACAATCGCTTAGTATTGTTTGCAAACGCGATGGAAGTATTGGATGCAACTGTTTTGATAAAGACTTAAGACGTGAGATCGGATCCCGCTTGGCAGCAGCCGATCAGAGCGAGCCGGGCACGAACGGCGCAGGGAAACGGACGGGCGAAAGAGGTTCCGCTAGTTCATTTTTTGTTCGCCGTTCGTGCCTCGGACTTAACACCATATACGGTGCGGACCTTTATGAACAATCCATCATAGTACGGATCGAATCCCGGAGCAGGGCAATACTGTCTGGAGTGCTTTGATACTAGCCGGCCAAGTCTTTGACCGCGCTGCGAATGCCATTCTCGTCCGGACCAACCACACGACGCAACTCCTTGCCGGAGTTATCGGTGAAGATGAACGTGGGATAACCGGAAACACCGAATTTAGCCATGTCAGCCCGACCGTCGGTTTCGCCGTTCTCGCTTTTGAAATCGGCTTTGCTTCGTAATTCACTGCTCAGTTGTTCCCACACGGGGCGAAAATTCTTGCACGGACCTCACCAATCTGCGTAAAACTCGATCACCTTCAGCCTCCCGCTTGCCCGGACCCCGCCGCCACCACCGGCCCGGCCGGCAGAGGCTGAAGCGATTGCATATCCTGAGCCAGTGATTTTTTGCGACTGATAGCGACTCAGCGAAGCAAGCGCAGCGCTGCAACTGGCACGAAGACCGTTGTTCTTTGAAGTGGCGTAAACGTATTCGTACTGTTGCTTTGCCAACGAAAACTGATTCAGCCCCTGATAGCTGAGCCCCGTGTAGTAATGAGTCAGAGGATCAGTTGGCGCGACACGGGCGGCCTGCTGAAAACGCGCAAGAGCATTGGCGTACTGCCGGGCGTTGTAGGCCTTCACGCCATCATCAAACCCAGCTGGCGCTGCCCCTACCGCAAGTGGTAGAAGGCACACAACGCTGAGCAAAGCGATAGAACCCGGCAGTTTCTTCACGAGAAGCACCTCAATTCCGCCATTATACCTTGCCGGCGGAAAAGGCAAGCTAATCCGGAGAACACCGACAGCACTAGTCTTTGCCGTGCAGGGGCGTTGACCGCACCGGCACGGAGGAGCGAACGAGCGTTTGCGTCAACGACAGTTTACCGGAGGCTAGCAGTCCGGAAAAGACGATGCTAATGGCAGCGGCAGTTATCATCGTACCGGGCAATCCGAGCAGACCAACCATCTGACTGGCAACCAGCGCACCGACCAGTTCAAGTACAGCAATAATAGTAATTCGCAGCCCCATCAGCCGACCAAAGATCCAGTCGGGCGAGGATACTTGCATGGTTGCCACATTGGCATTGATGTTGGCTGATTGGAAAAACGCCATCAAGAGAACGCATACCACGCCCACCGTTAAATTTGGCGACAGCGAAAACAGTACCAATGAAATCGGCAACAGCACCAGCGACCAGGACGCTAACTTGCTGAGATCGTCAGCATTGCGCGAGCCCCCGCAAACAAATGCGGCCGCAGCGTACCCAATTGCCAGCGCTGCAGACAGCAAGCCCGCCGCTCCGGCTCCACCGTGGAACACCTCGGAAGCAAAGGCCGGTAGAAATGTTATGTATCGCAAACAGAAAAGCACCAGAATGGTGGTTTGCACAAACGACACCAATAAAACCTTCGAACCGAATGCATACTGCAGACAGTACTTTAGTCCGCTCTTTTCCAAAGATGACGTTGAACTGCCTGGCGAAACATTCGTCTTCCTAGGCGGTCTTCGATCCGAAACTTCTTTCGCGAAAGTAGTTTGATCTACCCGCAAGTTTACTCGTCGCAGCAAAATCAGCGCCACTAGATACGACACCAGGTTCAGGAGGAAGCAAGCACGCTCGCCCCACTCACCACCAGTCTCAATAATAAATCCGGCAATCAATTGGCCAAGCGCCAGCGTGCTGGCACAAGTGGCGGAATACAGCCCTCGGGCACTGACCAGCTTCTCGGAAGGCACTATGCGCCCGGTGAAAGCGTGACGAGCAGGGTACTCCAAAGCAGTGAAGGCACCATACACGAAAGCCAACGCCAAAACAACGTAATGATTCAATCCGGGAAGAAAAGTTGACATCAGAAGCATCGACGCCACTGAGGCGCCGGCGACTTGCAGCCCGTAGAGCACCAATTTCTTGTTCTTGCCATCAGCCATGCAGCCTGCGGCCAAACTGAGCAAAACCTGCGGCAGGACAATTGAGGCAGCGAAAAGTCCTAAGGTAACAGCCGAATGAGTCAGACGATAGACCAGCCACGCCAGTGCGACGTTCTGCATTCCGGTGCCTATGGCGGAGAATGCCTGACCTGTCAGATAGAGACGAAAGTCTTTCGACTCCAACGCCTGCAAACAATGGGACAGGCGACTTGCTCGCTCATGAGGTTGGCGTTTAACTGATTGCACTTCCGGGTCCCCCTGTATATAGGGTTCCCGAAAACTAGTCGTTCAAAACCGGACGCAAGTCGTCTGCAATCGACAATAGGAGCGGTCGTACGAAGAATATCGCTATTTACTTGCAGATCGAGAAGTCAAGAAGCGCAATTATTGTGTGAGTTATGGCTATAATTCACATGCTTGAGTAGTGATGCCCGGTCGGTTTTCCGCAGCGGGAAGGTTGTATGGCGTGACGGACGAATCACAAAATCGCAGCAAAGGTGCATGGGTCAGAGCGTTCATATGCTTGGGTTCGAACGAAGGCGATCGCCTTGGTTATATCCAGCAAGCGATGCAATTTCTCAAAGACACGCCGCAAATAGAAGTTGTTGAGTGTTCAAGCCTGTACGAAACCGAGCCTGTCGGTAACGGTTATGTCGAGTGGTTTGTGAATGCTGTTGCAGCCATCGAAACGAACTTGCAGCCACGAGAACTTCTAGCGGTCTGCAAAGAGATTGAGAACCGATTGTCACGGCTGGCAGGCAACGACGGTCCCGATGTCCTGACCGAAGGACCGAACGGCATAACGAAGTCGCGCATAATCGACTTAGACATTCTGTTTTACGGCGAACAACCGTTTCAGTCTACGCAGCTGGTTGTTCCTCATCCGCAGCTAACGAAACGCGCTTACGCGCTGGTACCGTTGCTGGAGATCGCGCCGGACGTGAAACATCCCGTCTTAAATAAGACAGTGTCCGAGATTCATGAAGAACTAGACGCGCCGGAGCAAGTATTCCTCTACGGCACTCGCAATCCCTGTCCCGACTTTTAGAAAGGCTGTGCCCCGTGCCACCGGAAAAAATCATTACCCTCACGACGGACTTTGGATATGAAGACGGATATGTAGGCGTAGTGAAGGGTGTGATTTTGAAGATCTGCCCCCAAGCGCGTACTGTCGATCTCAGCCATGAGATTCAGCCGTGGAACATCTCCGCAGCATCGTGGATATTGGCGAACTCTTTCAACTATTTTCCGGAAGGTACTGTTCACGTTGCCGTCGTTGATCCCGGAGTCGGGACTCGGCGGCGATTCTTATTGATTGAAGCAGGTGGTTACTACTTCATCGGTCCCGATAACGGCATCTTTTCCGGAGTGCTTTCGCTAGTGTCGGGTGACATTCGAGCTTTTGAACTGACGCAGACGGACTATTGGCTGCCGGAAATGTCGACAAGCTTTCACGCACGAGACGTTTTTGCACCGGTAGCAGCCCATTTTGTCGCCGGCGTGGCACCAGAAAACTTTGGACGCGAGATAGCAAAAGAATCACTAAGTTATCTGCCGGCGCGAGAGCCGAAATTGAAGCAAGATCGCCTTGAAGGGTCAGTCGTTTACGTTGACCGATTCGGCAATCTCATTACAAATATCAAGCGCGATATGGTCAAAACAGCGTCACTCTGCCAAGTCGGCAAGCGGTCCATCGGGCGAATCGGGCAGACGTACGGCTCAGCCGAACAAGGTGCGCCAGTGGCATTTGTGGGAAGCCACGGTTTTTTGGAAATTGCTGTCAGCCAGGGTCGGGCAAACGAAAAACTCGACGCGGGTGTCAATACTCCGGTCATTCTTTTCCAACGCGACCCCGCTGTAGTGAAAGCGGAATAGCGCAGAGTCTTCTACCGATTAGGGATTTGGCAAAACAGTATCGATTCAGCGCCGAAATGTTCGCGGCCGAGGCGCCTATAAAGGAGAGGTCTTCTCCGTGAAGATAGCGCGACACACAGCATCGGTATCTTCAAGCGAATCAAACATATAATCGGGCTCTAGCGGCACCAATTCTTCTTTTGATGTTTTGCCGGTACAAGTGATGATCGACGTGACATCATAGGCTTTGGCGCACACGATATCATTCACTGCATCGCCGATGATGACTATATCTTCTTTGCGGAAACTGACAGAGAAAGTATCCAGCGCCCTGCGATGTGCAATCTCCGGTAAGTGGCAGCGGTCTGCGGAGTCTGAGCCGTAGGCACCAGTAGCAAAATGCTTGTTCAAATCGAACGGATGCAGCTTCATTCGCGCACCGACTTCAATGTTGCCTGTAAGAAGTGCGAGCCGACAGTCAGGATCTTTCGCCAATCGATCAATTAACGCTTGCACACCGCGATGTAATCGATAACTACTCGCCTTGCCTATCTCGTGCTCAAGAAGCGAGATGTATTCGTTGAATATGGAGGGCAAGCGCTGCTCTATGACATGGTCTTCGTAACCATGAGTCCGCAAAAGTTCATAGCAGATCTGCGGATCGGTCTTGCCGGACATGTTGTGCCCGGCAGCGTCAACACCATGTGAAAACACCTTGTTGAGAGCACCTTGCATTGCTCTGCGCCCGACCCCGTCAGAATGCAAAATGGTTTCGTCGATGTCAAAGAGAATGAGCCTGGGCATTTGGAAACTCCGCGATGCACCGGTAAGTATACTCTAACCCGAGCGCAGCTCGGGCGGCGAGTTGCCGGAAGATCGCAGTAAGCGCCTATACAGGTCTCAATGCAACGGACACTTCATCGACAATAATTACATCTTCCAAAGGAGAGTCGTCTTGAGGATCTTGCGGCACCGCAAGCGGTCCGTCTTCATCCCAAACGCAAACTCTGTTGCGACCGCCGCGTTTGGCTACGTACAATGCCTTGTCGGCCTTGTCGATTAACTCCGCGACACTAGAGGCATGAGACGAGAATACGGCCGCTCCAATAGAAGTGGAGATGTGACCCAATCCGGGAACAACGCTGCGATGAATGTTTTGACGCAGACGTTCAGCAATCAGCAGCGCTTCTCCGACCGGAGTATCAGGCAAAATAACAGCGAACTCTTCCCCGCCGTAACGTGCGGCAGTATCGCCGGACCTGAGCATGTTCTTCAATGTGGTGGCAACTTGCCGAATGGCGGCGTCACCGATTGGATGGCCCATGGTATCGTTGATAACTTTCAACTTGTCTAGATCGAGCATTAACAAGGAGCAAGGAGTGGACTTTCGATGAGCTCTATTCAGCTCTTCCGACAGTCGATTCTTGAAATAAATGTGATTGAACAGTCCCGTAAGCCCATCAGTAATTGCTTGCTGCTTCACTTGCGCAAACAACTCCGAGTGCGAAATTGCCACGGCAAGCTGATCTGCTATTGCAGTAAGTAAGCGCATTTCACCGGACTGCCACTCTCGTAATGCTCGGCATTGATGCACCATCAGAATGCCCAACAGGCGATCGTGATGCAGCAGTGGCGCCACCATCACGGACTTGGTGCCGACGCGTCGCAAAAAGTCCTTGTACCCGTGCGCTCGAGAATCGACGGACACGTCGTAGATGACGGATATTGGAATTTCCAGAGGCTGCATGTTCGGACCAACGAACTCTTTCAATCGCGTAAGATCGATGCCGAGCACAGTGTTGAGATCCGGTGAGACCGCAGGCTGCGCCGGGTCGAAGTTCAAACCGTAAAGATTGACGCTACGCAAATCAGGCAAACCTTCGCCGTGAAACTCGTGAGTAACTACGAGCGGCGACTCTGCGCGCGGTTGCGCAATCTGACAATAATCTACGCCCAAAGCGCGTCCCAATTCCGCCGTCACAGTGGTGAGAATTGTGTCGGTATCAAGAGATGAGCGAATTGACCGAACGATGTTATTGATCAAAAACTCTTGCTCAGCCAATCGCTTGGTTCGCGTAAACAAATTGGCGTGCTCCATAGCCAGAGCCACGTGCCCGGCAACATCTTCTACTAATTCTAATTCAAGATCCAACCAGACTCGACGGTGATCGCACTGGTGCACCAAAATCATTCCCACTGCTTGATCTTGATAGATGATCGGACATGCCACCAGCGATTTGATTGAGTGCCAATCATCCGGGGAGCCCTCATCTTTCTCAAAGAGCGGAGTAAAGCTGGCATCGTCCATTACATCCAGCGACAAGATTGCTTTCTGCTCCAGTATCTGTTTGAGCATACTGCTTTCAGTAATCATCACCGAGCGATTCTTGAGTGGACTGCCAATGCGTTCCGGGTCCCACCAGACATAGTTGAACTCCAACTCACGGCCCACGCAGTTCCCGGTGCTGCGATTTCCCAAAAGGGCAAGACAGCATCGGCTTGCGCCCATTGCTTGCCCTAGCTCCAAAACCGTGGTGTATAAAATCTGGTCAAGGTCCAATGATTGGCGAATTGATTCGGAAATCTTCTCCACCATCACCTTGTGCTCGTCGTTCAGTTCCAGGTTAATTGCCATTTGGTTGAAGGCGCGAGCCAACAATCCAAGTTCGCCGCCCTGTCGTGTGTTGACGCGCTTGGTCAAATCACCGCGCCCGATTGCTACCGCTTCTTTGACCAGTTCATTAATCGGTCCGTTGAAGTAGTGGGTCACTCTCCAGGCAAGCAACGATGACAGTCCGGCAGCCACTACCGCGGACAGAAGCATAATCAACAGCCTGTCGGAAGCCGAACCATATATGGTGCTAGTCGGGATACCCGTTATTACAAGCCAGCGAGTTTCAGGCATGCGGTCGAAGGCGTAAGTTCGAGCAGTGTTGTCGGCGATGCCCACAACATCGAGCAATCCCTTCTCGCCGCGAGTGGAAGCTTGCACGGTTCGGGCCATCGAGAAGTCCTTGCCCAGCCACCTGTCGTTGTCCAACGTGCGGGCCAGTAATCGTTTGTCCTTGTCGACCACCGCAATGACAGCGCCTTCGGATTCACCCAAACCGCTGAAGAGGCGAAGGATCGCATGTGCATCCACGGAAGCCACGAGAACGGCACGCACATGCCCGTTGGTAACGACCGGTGCACAGACCATAACAGCTTTCGCCCCGGTGAGAGGGCAATCAAAGTATCCGGAAACTGCCGGACGTCGGCTCCTGACAGCGGTCTTGAAGAAGTTAGCCGTACGCAAGGTCGCCGAGGCTTTGGGACTGACAGCCACACTAGAAGCCAACGAATGCCCACTGGTATCGACCAGAGCAAGGGCGTTCCAGTCGCCGCGAGTTCTGACGCTGGTCTTCAAAATCATTTCGGTCAGCCCGGGCACAGGTTGCTGAATTTCAGGCAAGATGGCCAGAGACTGAAGCTCAAACTTCTGAGTGCCGATCCATTGGCTCAGACTGCGAATTGCCATCACATCCTGAAACCGTGCAGCCTGCCGAGCAGCCTGGCATAGCCCCTGATACTCTTTCCAGATGATCAGCCCGCACATGGCCAATAACGGCAAAGCCACGGCAAGGCAAACCAACAGCAGTCGGCTTCTAATATTCAGGTCTCTGAGACTGAGCCTGCGCAAAGCTCTCTCTCCTTACTCATGCCGGACGGCTATCGAATACCAATCAATAATGCCTTTAAGCCTGGTGCAGACAGAATTATAAATCGTTCAGCGCAGAAGCCAAGAGGAAAGATACGAATTTTGCGTACATTAGTAACGTTTAGTCTAAGCGGGTCATCTACAGCGGATCGCGATAGCGGTCGGGGATCGTTGCGATGCCGGTTCGCTTTTGGCAACAAGGTTTTGCATGATCGGTCCTTGCGATTGTTTTGCACAATCACCGATTGATGACACTATCAGCCCGTTTACATTCCTTACGGACGCCAACTCGGTACGAACCCGGGGTCGAGCAAGTTTGTCAGGGACACTCACTGATGTTTCAGGACTCATCAATTTGTGACTACAGTGCGAGATACTAGTATTGGGATGAAAACGGTATCGAAAAGGTGAGTGAGGCAGTTTCGCTAAAGAACTCTTTGACAGGGCGCCGACAGGCTGTGTTCGGGGCTTCGGTCTTGTTGGCGGGTTTGTCCACCGTCAATCTGCTTGTCATCCCGCTTGTTTTTACGGCCGCTCCGACACAACCATTGTTTGATACAAATCAGCAGGAAGTCTTCTTCTTCGATGTGTTTGGCTTTATTAGCGCATGCTGGCTACTCACTTGGATAGCCGCGCTGAATAACTGGGCAGCGGCAGCAAAACTAGGGCAGTGGCTTGGAATCATTTTCCTCTGCCTGGATCAGGTGAATCTTATTGTGATTGGTAGACTGATGATGAACGAGCACACAGCGGCGGGACTCTGGATCGGCCCCGCATTCCTGCAACTCTATCTAGTTGGTTCGTTCTTCGGATTTTTTACTTTGCCCGGGCTTACCCGAGACGGAAACCGCACACTGACAGGGCTGGGAACGCTCCTGTTATTGCTTCCCTGGCTCATTGGCCGCAACCAAATTGTAAGCGGATCAGAGTGTCTAAAAGGCTTGTTTTCATAAGTAGTCCAGACAGAACCTCCTGAAATCGCACGAGCTCCAGTGAACTAAGCGACTCAAGTTCACGCGAAAGTCATCAACCTGGAAACCAGGGGATAGAAGGAGTTTCCGATGGATCGTGATTGAAGATCACTGAAAAAGCTGGTGAATAAACCGCCCAGTCAGGCTGTCCGAACAACTTCTTCTAAAACTGTTTCGACACGATCCTTTTCGAAGCGAACAATGCTCCTGATTGTCGCATCGGCATCGAGCGGAATCTTGTCTTCAACATCAAAATCCAACCCCTGGCGAATAGCGGCCATCACTTCTTCGCCGGCTTGCTCTTTATTGCCGTTGCGCAAGAACGCGTCTACTTTTACCATTCTGGCTACCAGGCATTGCGTATCAAACTCCAGGGCGCGTTCGCACAAGTTCAGGGCTCGCCGGGTATCGCCATCAGCAAATGCACTGCAAGCAGAGGCCGCAAAGAACGTTGCCTTGAGCGTTTCGGGAATGCCAATGTAGTTGGCCGCTCGTTCAAAGCCGGCGCGTGCAGAATCGTACTGTCTGCGACGATAAGCCATGTAAGGCTCAAGAAAAGTCAGATACAACGAACCGGGGGCCTGCTTGCGGAGTTTCTGAACTTCGCGAATAGCCTGACTGCGCATGCCTGCGCGCTCCAGCAATACGGCTAGTTTGCAGGTTTGGAGATTGTTTTCCGGTTCTGCTTTCGATTCGCAGATAGCGCTGCGAAGTTCCTCTGCCACCACTGGACGGGAAAGATCAGCGAACCAAAGTCGAATGGCCTTGCTTCTCATCAGCAAGAAGAAGGAAACAGCAGCACAGGCATAGACACCGATTACAAACATCAGCTGGTCACGAGACGCAGCAGCATACGCAATCTGCCAACGCGAGTTACCACCGCCTACGATGGAAATGACGGGGTCTATTAATAGATTGAATGCAAAGATTGCAGTAATCGAATAGCCTAAAACTGTTGCCACGAACGGATGCGGGCGAAAGAACAGCGCTGGTAGCATCATGCAGGCCAATGCAAATTGAGCAGCAACGCCGGCAAAAAGTACGGGAATCAATAGATTCTGATCAGGCAGACTGCGAGGAACAGCTTCGAACCACAATATGCCGTACGACCAGTCCTTCACCCATCCACCAAGCCACTCGGCGGTAACAATAGTCGTACGCAGATCAAGCGCAACAACCGCAGGCAGAATCAAAAACACGACAACTCGCCATGCAAGATTGCGTTCTTCATCGCGTAGATCGTCCCGCAGCAGGCAAGCACGGTCTCTCACCAACTGATAGACAGTGCTGACCGCAACAGCGATCAAAACGACGGATGCCAATTTGGAAAAAATTTCGCCCATGTTGATGTGCAGTTTCCTTTCAAGCGCAATTATAGGTAGCAGCCCGTTGACAAGCCTGAGAAAGAATTATGGAATGGGGTCTTCATGAAGTAGAACATTTGGCGTTATCAGTCCTGGTTTTCTAAGCGCGTGTTCATCAATCTGCGTTTTTCCGTGCGCCGGATTCGTGGCACAGCAAAAACGCGCGAGGAGCAAGGCTTCAGGAGTTTTTCGTTCGGGTAGCGAAAAAAAAAATTTTGCGCTATCAATCGATTGGACAGAATGCGCTATTGGGCAGCAGCAGCGGTTTTGCCCGTCGATTTTTCGATACCCTGAATTTCCTTGGCGCGAACTTCCAGCGGCACGGCTTCAGCAATGCGCTTTCGCTTGCGCAGAAATTCGGCATAAGTCGCTAGCGCGTAAGCCAGATTATCGCCGCCCCCCTGCATTTCGGCGTCCGTAATCGACTGTTTGTAGAGTTTCTCAGCGGTGGGATAATCGCGGACCTGCATCGATTGGCGCGCCATATCGATATACGCGATCGTCTTCTCTCCGCGCCCCATACTGTCTAAAATCGGTTTGCCAAAATTGCCCAACAACCAGACTGCAATGGCAAACAATGCGATGCTTAAGCCTACCCAGGCAGCGACCGGCGGTTTGCTACCACAACCACCTTGCTCGGACGCGCATTGCGGTGAAAAGGCCTTCAGCCCGCAATCGGTGGCACAGCCACCGCCGGAGTTATGACCTTGGTCTTCGTGATTTTGATTCAGCGTCTCTACCATTCGACTTGCTCCCGGCTTCTAATGCTGCTCGAGCGCGCTCTGCTTCCTCGTGAACCCGGTTAGCATTGGACGGATCGCTCCAAACCATATGCGGATGGGTGGCCAGCGGCAAAGATTCCAGCGCCTCAGCATGCCTGTTCAAGGAATTTAGCATGATCGCCTTGAAAAGTCCGGCCTCTCCAAATAATGGATCCAGTTCCACCCCTTTTGAAAAAAGTTTTAGCGCCGCGGGAATGTCCCGATAAGACACCATTATCTCGCCGGCCTCAACACAAAGACGCGCGCGCCCTTTTTCGTTCAGCGATTCATCGTCGATCAGTTCTTCAAAACAACGCGCGGCTGCCTCGACTTTGCCTCGACTCATCCAGATTCGTGCGCGCATAAGTCTAATTTCCGGTCGGTCGCCCTGAACAGCCATTCGATCCAATACTTTTTCCGCCTTTTTGGGAAAGCCGGCTCTGAACCAAGAAACACAGAGTGCTTCCAGGTTTTCATAGCTAGGTTCTTTCTCGGCCTGCTTTTCCAAAATCCGATGCTGTTCGTACCAATCGGGAATAGTCTTTTTGGCGAACCATTGCCTTGGCGCATCGCCATATATTAGAAACGCCAGCAACAGCAAGATGCAAACATGAAAGATCCCGATCATCAGAACACCGGCCCGATCGGCGCTGGCGTAGATTTCGATCCAGTCTCCGTAGAGCCCCAGAGCGGATAAAAGCGCGTAGAATACAGCCGTGTCGGCCAGGGCGAACAAGCCAAAATAGACACAGATCGCCACCATGGCCGGTGAACGAACAAACAGTGACACCAGCAGGGACAGCAGCCCGATTACCATCTGCACAAGATTCCCGGCAAAAGCTATCCAAAGCATCTGGGAGTCGGTTCGGTCGTGTAGAATTCGCACGAAACCGGTCGCAGGACCATAGTGAAACTCCAGCACCGTAGCGCCAACGGACAGTGCCGCCAGGTAATGACCAAGTTCATGTACTAACACAATCAACGGCAGCAACAGAAAAATTGTCGCCCTCTTCAGAATGGCACGATCGGCAACAGTGAGCTGATCATCAAAAATAGCGGCCCGATTGTTTTTGATCTCAATAAACGTCGCCACGATGAACGGCAGATACACCAGGTTCACAAAATCGCGTCTGAGATCAAACTGGAAGAAATCGCCCATCGTCACTCCTGCAGCACTTCTGCAATGTTAGCAGAGTGATAGGCGAAGTAGCGGGGATTATCGTCCGAAAAGCTTGAGCAACAAGATTGTCCCGAAGTAAAGTCCTATCAGCCCGCCCAGCACAATCAACATGGAAAAAATCGTAGGGTCCGGCGTTATGATGGCGGCAGCAACAGAAAATGCCAGCAGCGCATGGCGCCACAATTTGACAAGCATCCCGGAATTCACTAGCCCCGCCAACGAAAGCGCGAACAAGACTACGGGCAGCTGAAAGCACAATCCCATGTAGAACAGCATTGTGGTGACCAGGGAGATATAGAAATCGAGTCTTTGCTGAACCGGCGCAACGTCAGTGCCGAAGGAAGAGAAAAAGGACAGCATTGGCGGCAGCACCAGATAATAGGCAAACAGTGTTCCGCCGATAAACAAAATCGGACCACCCACAACGATAGGCGCCAAAATCTTTCGCTCACTGCGACGCAATCCCGGCGCAATGAAACCGCTCGCCTCGAACAACAACCACGGCAATGACAAAACCAACGCACCATACAAGGAGACTTTGCAAAAAACCATAAGCGGTTCTTCAATCGAAAGTGCCTGAAGCGGTATGTTTCCCGCCGGGACCTTCAACCACAACAGGATCTGTTTACCATACGCAAATGCCACCAAAAATGCCACCACGAATACAAGAAGACTGCGCAAGATTCGTGTTCTTAGTTCACCAAGGTGCTCAACTACAGTCATTCGAGATTCGTCATGTTCGCTCGGCGGCTGAGCGATGTCGGTCTCATAAACATCGTCGTCCAACGCTGGCGAGAGCGGAACGGATGCAGAACGGTCCTCTACTGTTGTTACAGAAACAGTCTCGATCTCTGCGCCCTCGGCAACGGCGTCGACAGCAGCGGACGCACCTTGCTCCAGCGCGGTGCTCTCCAGCGAGTTTTCCAGCTGACGAAGCTTCTCAATATCGTGGCTCAAATCGCCGGACATCTACCCTTCCTAAAGTTGGTCCTTGATCGACCGAAGACCTTGCCTTTGTCGATACGCCTCACACAAAATAATACCTGCACTGACGCCCACATTGAGCGACTCGCTGCCCGCGCGCATGGGAATGGTTAACGAGCCGAAGCTGGATGGCGAGAATTCGTCGGAAACGCCACGCGCTTCGTTACCAAGAATGACGGCGGTTGGTCCGCAAAAGTCCGCATCGCTGTAGCGAGTATCTCCGCCAGCGTCACAAATCCAACCGGTAATGCGATGATCTTCCAACAGTTTCAGGCACCGGGCAGCGGTAAGATCGTGAAGCACCGGCATGTCGAACAACGCCCCTACAGCAGAGCGAACAACTTTGGGATTGTACGGATCGACAGAGCCGCTGGTCAGCAGAATCCCCGCAGCGCCAGCCGCATATGCGCTTCGAACTATTGTGCCTAAATTGCCCGGGTCTTGGATTCCGTCGCACACCACTATGAGCGGATCGTTCCCGTCGAAGATATCTCGAGGGACGAAAGTCGGAATCATAGCGACACCGATGATTCCGCAAGACGATGCTGTACCGTGTAACTCTTTGAACGTGCGGTCATCGACCACTGAAAGTTCACTTAGACAGAGCTTTTCAATCAAGTCGACGCCGTCCTGAAAGAAAGTTTCACTAACGACGACCTTTTCAAGTTTGAGTCTGCGAGCTGCTGCCTCTTCGACCGGTCGCGCGCCCTCCAGCAGAAACTCACCGCATTTCTCACGCATCGAGCGCTCTTGAAGTCCGCGTATGCGCTTTAGTACAGAATTTGAAGGACTGGTAATAGTGTTGATCTTCATTCAGCGATATTACAACACAAAACGCGCTGAATGTTCTTCAGCGCGTTTTGCCATAACCTGAAAACGTTGCCGGTGATTCGCCTTGCAGCAACCGCCGTTTATCTTTTCCCGGCGGGCGCCACGAGTTCGGACCCGAGGGTCTTCTTGGCCAACTCGATCAAACCGTTAAATGCTTCCGGATCTTTGATAGCCAGCTCAGAAAGTGCCTTTCGGTTAAGAGTGACATTTGCCTTGCTCATCGCATTGATGAAACGGCTATACGGAATTCCGTGAGCACGGCACGCTGCGTTGATACGGATAATCCACAGGCTGCGGAAATCGCGTTTGCGTTTGCGACGATCACGGTATGCATTTTGCCACGCTTGCATTACAGCCTGGTTGGCTGCGATGAACAGCGTGTGCTTGGAGCCGCGGAAACCGCTGGCGAACTTTAGGATCTTTTTGTGGCGGTTTTTTAGAACATTACCGCGCTTAACTCTAGTCATCGGATTCTCCTGACTTTTTTGTTGAGGATGAGCTAACGGCACCGTGGTGCTGCTAGCCGCATGAGAGGAAACTTCGGCGAACCGGTTATCATCGGGGAGGAGATTCCCTTAGACATTCCGATTTGTTGACTCGTCCGAGTAGCTTCTTAGCGAAGATACTTAGGGTAAGGAAACATCTCCAGAACTGCTTTCTTCATTTCTGGAGCCACAGAAGCCCAACCGCGCAAGGTGCGCTTTTTGTTGGCGGATTTCCACTCGTTTAAGTGCCGTCTTCCAGCTTGTTTATGCAAGACCTTACCGGTAGCGGTGATCTTGAAACGCCGGGCAGCGGCTTTGTTGGTCTTCATCTTGGGCATTAGTTGACCTGGCCTCCTAGCCGGATGCGCGCCCTCTATGGAGCGGGTTTGGCGAAAGAATCATGATAACACTCTTTCCTTCCAGCTTTGGCTCTCTGTCAACGATTACTAAATCGTCTAATTCCTTCTGGAACTTGAGCATCAGGTTGATGGCAAGCTCTTTATGCTGAATTTCGCGACCGCGCAGCATTATGGAAAGTTTTATTTTGTCGCCTTCTTCAAGGATTTCTATGGATTTTTTAAGCTTGACCTGATAGTCGTGGTCTTCAATCTTGTAGCGCATCTTGATTTCCTTGACGTCTACAATATGATGTTTTTTCTTGGTCTCGCGGTTTTTCTTCTCTTGCTCAAACTTGAACTTCCCGTAGTCCATGATTCTGGCTACAGGAGGCTGGGCGTCGGGCTGAACCAGAAACAGGTCAAGTCCTCGTTCTCGGGCTGTGCTCAGCGCTTCACGCGTCGGCACGATGCCAAGTTGATTACCGCCTTCGTCGATAAGACGAACCTCGCGGTCACGGATTCTTTCATTCAACAGGGGGAGTTCTCTACGTCCATCTCGCCCTGGTCCGCCGCCTGGTCCGGCGCCCGGTTTCTCTGTTATCGTCAAGCTCTGCCTCGTTATAAACCGCTATACCTAATTTTGATGCTTTTCGGATGCCGAAGGTGGGACTTGAACCCACAAGAGCTAATGCTCACTACGCCCTGAACGTAGCGTGTTTGCCATTTCACCACTTCGGCAGCAAGTTGTGAGGATCAATCTTACAACAGCCGCAGTCTCAGATCCAACCCCCCGAGGATTGCAAGAGATTCTGTTCCTACTTAGGAACTAAGCCCAGTTCACGAGCTCGTTTAACGGCTCGAGACAATCCTTGTTGATGGACTTCGCAAAAACCGGTCAGGTTCCGCCCCTGGAGCTTCCCGTCAGCCGAGAGGTAGGGCGTCAGGGTCTCGGGCCGCGTGTATTCGAGCTGCCAAAGCCCCCCGCAAACCTGACAAGAGTTGGTATCGGTTCCCCCCGACGCCACAGGCTTCATTGCACTTTTCTCCGAAATTTTTCGCCCGTTCGGACCTAAAACTTGAACGTAGAAATTTACAAAGCCCCGGCCGAAAAAAACTGACGACCGGGGCTTAAGAAGAACACAGTATTCAGTAGCCTTTTTAGAACGGAATTTCGTCTTCACCGGCAAAGAGTGCGTCAAGATCGTCCGGCGAAGCCTCACCCTTTCCGGCCGCCTTCGAAGCTCCCGCTTTCACCACGACGCGGCTGGCGGCTGGAGCAGCGGCGCCATCGCGATTCACTGCCGTTGTGAGGTTTTCAACATTGGATGCATCAACTTCCACATCGCGGCGGCGTTGACCTTCCGAGTTCGTGTACGAATTGATCTGCAGCCTTCCATCGACCGCAACCAAATCGCCCTTCTTAACATCTTGGGAGATGCGCTCAGCCAGATCGCGCCACGCAATCACTTTGACTGGATGGGATTCAACCGTGCCATCTTGCCGCGGGGGTGACTCCAACGCGATGGAAAACTCCGCAACGGCAGTATTGGTGTTGGGTGTAAACCGTTTTTCCGGCGGGCGAATCACTCGACCGGTTAGAACTACTTTGCTCAAGGTCATCGAACTTCCCTCACAAAAAGGCAGGATTTAGTCCAGGCAAAAGCAGGTGCAAAAGCTAATCGGTAGTGGCAGCTCCACAATCTGATTGAACAAATGCACCCGTCTAAACCGCTAATGCGATTAGAGGCTTACCTGAAGAGCAGTTTCGTCAAGAGCGACAGTGATTGAGCGAATTACATCTTCACTCAAAGACAGCATGCGCTTGAACGGTGTAATGGCTTCGGCCGGTGCTTCATATCTCAACACAACGAAGAATCCGTCGCGCATCTTCTTCACTTCATAAGATAGACGGCGGCGTCCTTTCTTCTCACAGTTGATGGTGTTGCCACCGTGCGATTTGATGAACTCTTCGACAGTGTGAACTGTCTTGTCTACGGATTCATCATCGAGCGTGGGTCGAACAATGAATACGGTTTCGTACTTTCTTAGTTTGCTATCTTTTTCTGACACGAGATTAATCCCCATGGGCTAAACGGCCTGTTTACCAGGCAGGGAGCGACACAAACGGCGTCCTGAGTCGCCGAAGTCATGAATCTTACCACGCTTCGTATTCTTCACATAGTACGCGTACTTTAGTTAGGTTTAGACTCGAAGCGGATCCTGAACAGATTGTGCGTAGATGAGATATCTAACAGCTTCAAGAATAGCGCTTGGCTTGCTGCTGCTGAGTAACTGGCAGGGGAGTTTCGCCAGGAATCAATGGGACATGAATCATCCCGGTCAGCCGCTGCCATCGGCAGCAATGCCTGTTTCATCGGGAATTCCGGGCAGAAACACACTTACGCAAGAATTCTGGGCGGGCAACCATCCGTCCTTGTCCAATCGGATCCAGTCCGGCGTTATTCTCACCACGGTTCTTGAGCACGAAATCTCCTCAGCCACAAGCAAAGTCGGTGATACATTCGCGTTGCGAATTGACGACGGGTATGCGCGTAACGGTCTGCAGATCATCCCTCCCGGCTCTCGCATCGTCGGAGCAGTCACAGGAGTCGTACCGGCGAAAAGCCTGCGTAGCGGGCATGCAGGGCAACTGCAGGTAAGCTTGCAGACACTGGTCATGCCGGACGGAGTCACGCATGTGCCCTTTCATGGCTTTATCGACAGTAATCCCAACCATGCCTTCAAATCACCACCGCAACGGCGTACTTTGGGCAACGACGTCCGTGATTATGGGCAACAAGTTGCGGGAATGACCGGCAGCTTTACTTCCGGTCTCGGCACAGTACAAAGAGCAAGACACCAGGGGCTAGACTTTGAGTTGGACACTGGAGAGCTTGTGCCCGTTCGATTGAACCAGACTTTGATCGTTCCGGAGTCAGTGGTAAAGCCACAAGTTGCGTCCACCATCCCAGTGCAGCCTTCCGACCCGGCACCGAATCCGGTGCAAGGTTTACCTTCAGGAGCGCCGGGAGATTCAACAGCACTGCCTTCTATTCCAGGACTAACGCCGGATGTTTTCCAGACGCCGCTCGGACAAGGTCCGCCTCCGAACATTGATAGCATGCCCGACCCGTTCTAAACTTCGATTGTCCGATAATGAGCTTGTTCAATGCCTGAGATACCGCTAATATGGCTGGTATCGTAAATGGTGCGACTTCACGACGCACCTATCAGGCGGCAGAGGCAATCATGGGACGATCATCCGGGCGATCCGACAACGCCACACCAATGAGAAGGAGTTCTCGTTCCTCGGAGAAGGCTTCCGACAAAGGTACAGCAGAGGCTCCAGCGTGGCGTCCGGCAGAAGAGTTGACCGAAGCACGCAACGGATACATACAATTCATTGCCGAAGAACGGGCACTGTCTCTCAACACGGTATCGGCCTATCGCAACGATATTGATGATTTCATTCAGTGGTATCGCAGGCAGGGCGGGCAGATCGATCGTCAGCTCCTGGGAAAGTATCTTCAAAATCTAAAGGGAGCAGGAAACAAGCCTTCAACGCTGGCTAGAAGATTGGCAACATTGCGCGGTTGGTTTGATTGGATGCGGTTGTCTCGCCGGATGGATGCTGATCCTTGTGAGGGCGTACTCAATCCTAAGAAACCGACAAAGCTCCCACAAGTGCTTACCAACAACGAAATAAACAACATGATCGCCGCTGCGGAAAACGAACGCGAACGACTGATCATCGAATTGCTTTATGGAGCGGGATTGCGTGTTTCCGAGCTGTGCAATCTCTGTGTCAAAGACATCAATATGTCCCACGGCTACGTGCGATGCATAGGCAAGGGTACGAAAGAAAGAATTGTTCCCATAGGGCGTGCGGCCATCGGATGCCTGAAGGCATACTTAGCGGCAGAAGTAAGATTCAAGTGTGCAGAGGAAGCGGTCAAAAGCGACGCGGCAGGTACAAAGAGCAAGCGAGCTCCGCGCAAGATCATGTCACCGCCGCTGCTCTGCGACCGAAAAGGCAAACGACTTAGCCGGCTGGTAGTTTGGCAGATAGTGAAGCGCCTCGCATTGAAAGCGCGAGTCACTAAAACACTTTCGCCACACACTCTCAGGCATAGCTTCGCAACGCACTTACTCGAGAATGGCGCAGACTTACGCGTCGTACAAGAGCTGCTCGGCCACTCCAGCGTGACGACAACACAGTTATACACGCACGTTAGTCGCACGCACCTGAAAAAAGCGTACCACGCAGCACAACTAAAGCTCGACGATTTAGCCTTCGCTCGCGACGTAGAAGCCGGACACTAAAAAAGTCCTCTCCCGCGGGTGCTTATCAGCTACCATTTGAATTTGGAAAGCTCATTCCTTTTGCCTGCGTAGTAGAACTCAGAGGTGCCAACGTTGGCTTCGTAGAGAGCGTCGCCCGCAGCTACGCCCGCACCGATGCCGCCGACAGTCACGCCTACAAACGTCGCTATTGGCGCAAGCCCTCTTACTCTCGGTCCGCAGTTCGCAACCCATTTCTCCACCTGCTGCCCGGCGCGTGCCCCCAAACCAATGCCAACGAAACAACCGGCTATGCCACCGGGGAAAAGCGCGTTGATGCGCCGATTTGCATAGATGTCGAATGGGTGTGCGGAATTGAATGCTGACTGCACGCAGTGCAAATCCTCTCGGCTGACTCCTGCGCCTTCAATTGTTTGGCCGACCATGTTGATTCTTTCGCGAACCATTGATGAGAGTAGTTCCGCATTCTTGGCCGCACTGCGGAACAGGCTTCGCTCGGAGTCTTTCCAGCGATCCGACTGAGATGCGCGCTCCAATTCGCCCGGCGATAGATACTTGTTTCCGTCCGTATCCAGCGCATTAAAGTTCTCGAGCAAGAGAACGCCTAATTTCTGCAACTGACGCTCATGGTCGGACAAATTCGGAACCGTTGAGTTGACAGGGCTATCATTGGAAGGCTTCTGTCCCGATTGTCCTTGGTTCTGTTTCTCGAGCACCTCCAGATACAGTTTTCGCGCTTGAGCCGCAGCATCGTCGCCGACAGAATTCCCTGCCGTCTCCCGATTCTCCGGTCTGGCACCAAGAGGTTTCAATCTATAATCCGACATAACTCTCCTCACTCAAAATGAAGTGGTGATTCATACGCATGACAAATGCACACATCAGCCAATGCGCGCACAACCGAACACGTCCAGAATCCGCCGGAACAGACCGGAGTGCAAAACCCGACAGAATCTATCCGGCAGATCAGCTCTCCGGACATGGCGACATGCGGCTTCCACCACTGAGCCTCGCTTTCAATCCGTTAGCGATGTGATATTGCGCAACGATTGAGACTTCGCTGAATCGCCGAGTCGCTTTAGGGTCTGAACCGAGCCAACAGATTCACTTGCCAACCGGCGCAAAACTAGTCTTCGGACAAGCAACTCCAACCACGCGTACCAGTTGATTAAGATTTAATCTGATAGCGCCACAAGTCACCTCCATATAAGGTAACGTATGGATGGCTGTACTGTACCTCTGGTGCAGCCGGGTCCGCCTCAGGTAATCGCGCCCTATGCCGAATACCGAAACTCATATCAGCGACAGTAACTTTCACTGTTTCACGAGCGGGACCCTCGGGGAAATACATCAAACATAGCGAGTAACTACTTGGATGCGTCAAAAGAACAAGGGTGAGGGCACCAAAATCGCCCAAGCTGCTAAAGAGTTGAACGTCACTTCGGTCACTATCCGTAGATACCTTACCGAATTCAACATAGAAACAACGGCTGACGAAAACGGAATCAAAGTTCTTCCACCTTCAGCGATGGAAGAGCTGCAAGAGATTCGAAAACTCAAAGAAGACGGTCTTACAAATCCGAAAGTTTTGGAGTTGTTGGAAGAACGTCGTTCCAAGCCCGAGCCCGTAGCTAAAACAACCAGAGCGAAGGCTGCAGCGGCAGAAAAGGCTGCTGAAAAGGAAAAAGAGAAAGAGAAGGAAAAGGAGAAGCCTGCGGCTGAAACTCCTCGCCGCGCATCGCGCAAAACTGATGCAGCACCACCCGTGCGAGCAACACGCAAAGTTGTAGCGGAGCGCGAAATCGAAGAAGAAGCGCCCGAAGAAGACGAAGAGGAAGTTGCAGCACCGCCGCCGGTTCGCGCCAAGCGAGTCGAAGCGCCGGCAGCCGAATCCGATGAAGAAGGCGATGAAGATTCCTCGCAGCCGGCCGGTGACGGTAAGTCGAAGTACTCACTGACCTGCCAGACCTGTCAAAAAGTTTTCGAACACATGAATCCGCGTCTGCGCGATTGCTTAGATTGCTATCGCATCAAACGCAAGGAACGCCGTCGCGGTGGCGACAAGAAGAACGTGATTCAAAATCCGCTTGCACAACAAGTAGTGAGCAAGAATCAACAAGCAGCTGCAAGTCGCGAAACGCGCGAACCTCGTGAGCCTCGGGAGACGCGAGAACCGGCGGCACACATGGATAACTCAGTCCGCGACATAGCACCGATACAACAACCGGTTGCATCAGCGCGTCCTTCGATTCGTGAAACGCTTAGTTTCGCACCGCCCGGAACCGTTGGCTACCAACGCCCGCAAGTGCGCAATTATAGAAAAGCCATCGAAGAAACAAGAGGCATAACCTCCAATCTGAAGCGCCGCCTTGAGCGTCCGGACCTGCCGGAAGCAGAACGACGTTTTCTCGAGCAGATCTATGCCTATCAGCTGATCCTGCACCAAGGATGGCGCCACCTAGCCGAATACAAATCCGGCGGAACAGAAGGTCGCGACTAACACAGGGCCCGACAAGATACCGAAAGGGAGAGTCGATCGAAAGGTCGACTCTCTCTTGCTATGCGGACGCCCACCGAGCGCCCCTGCCTTTCATCTATGATGCATTAATATTCGAACGGTTTCAGCAGGTTGAATCAACCGACCGCACCCAAGCTGGTGGAGCTGGATTCGGTCTTGCAATTTGCAAACTAATAGTCGAGGAACACGGCGGTGAAATCGGAATAGACGAGCGCCCCGGCGGCGGAAGCATTTTCTGGTTCACGCTTCCGGAGCAGCGTTAAAGACCCGGGACGGGATGAGCGGAGGCGTAGGGTTTCGGTGGAAGCCATTTGAACGTCTTTTCCACCGACTTGGTGATCTGCTCCGGCTTGTCCAGGGGAGCACTAACAGCGAAGGAGAATACACGGGGATGGTCGGATGCAATATCACCAAGAAGCGGCAATGAAGGAAGATCTTCAAGTTGTTTCAACGTCACTATGCCCAGCAGTTTCTGTAAGGTCATTTCGCGGGAAATTTCACCGACGGCGCCGGGGATAAGACTAGTTGCCACGCGCGGAATATCACCGGCAACATCAATATCGACCGTACCGGCCGGCAAGTTAACAGCTCCGGCAGCGCGCATGCGCAGATCATTACCGTCATAGCGGACCTTGGCCAAGTCAATGACCCCGCTGCGAATACTAAGTTCGCCGTCTATCTCTCTAAACGTTCCAGTTCTGTTCGGAAAGACCGCCTGAACGAAGTTGTTGATGTTGAAGCCCAATAGTCCTTGTTGAAGCAGGTTGGCACCATGCAGCTTGCCTTGCAACTTTCCGACGCTTTGTATCGTGCCTGACTGAACACTGAATTTGCCTTTGCCGTTTAGTTCCTTCATCCAGCCGGGACCAGCCTCTCCGTGCAGGCTCAAATTCAAATCCGCCTGACCGCTGACCTTGCCATCACGTTTTATATAGTCATCGATAAACTCAGCGACCGCCAGCTTGCCGATAGAAAGGTCCGCACCGTATTTGGCACCATCCGGTTCATAGAATCCGCTGGCTTTAATCTTTCCGCCGGCGATTTTGGCCTCCCCGTCGCGAAGGCTTATACGTTCGCCATCACTCACCAGCTCAGCCTGCCCGTCCTTCACATCGAACCCGCAAACTTGTGCACTGGAGATAGTTAACTTAGACGGGATAACTTTGTCGTCCGGCTTCGGCTTCAAAGCAAAGTTGGGAAGCTCCAATTTCGCGTTCAGGTTTGCCACGCCCACTATGGGAATAGAAACTTCCGAAAGCTTTAAAGAGCCATTGACGTGCAATGCATCAACAGGTCCGAAGAATGAAAGCAGGAGATCGCTCTCGCCTGATGAGTGCTGAAACTTCCCGGGGTAAAGCATGGCGGCTAAAAGCGGAAAGGGCATGGAAGCCATGGTAGTCAGCTTCATATCCGCTGTGTTCACACCGCCGACTTCCTTCATTGTGCCCTGGAGTTTGAGGTCGTGCTCACCGGCACTGATGACGCACTTCTCCATCTCGACCGAAAAGGGAGACTCAACCTTGACGTTAACGCCGCCATCAAACGAGAGGGGCAGCTCCTGCGGTTGATAGACTTCCACTGCGCCAACAGCCAATTTCAGACCGGAGTGAGACTCAGCCCTGCCGTTGAAAAACAACTTATATTCGGACGGATTACCGACTCCGGAAAGGCGCAAAGCCACAGCGTCTCGCTCTGTGGATTCAAGGTCGATACCGGTTCCGGTCGCTCTTATGATCGCGGCCAATTCCTCGGGAAAGAATCTCCCTTTCAGCTGGCCATGCCAACTCAATTTACGGCGATAGTCACTGATCTTGCCGTCTACTGCAAAGTTGCTCTTGCCATAGTTTCCAGTCAGTTCCTGAAGAATTACTTCTTCGGGAGTAAACGCTATGATGCCGGTCAGCTTCTCCAGGGCAACGCCGCGAGCGCCAACTTTCGTTCCCGCGTTCTGGAAACCGAAGACTCCGTCAGCCTCGAATCCGTCCCCTGATTCGCTAATCTTCAGGTCTCCGAAAAGGTGCCCTAGCACCGGTGCGTTCCTGACCGGGCGAAACCCCGGAGGAAGCGCCGACAACATGTCCGGCGGAAGCAGTGACGGGCCGAGCACCGGGCGCCACTCCGCCAAATCAACGCCGTCCGTTTGCAGCCACAAAGACTTGATTTTGGAACGTTGCAAACTTCCGCGCATTTGTGCGGACACTGTCAGCTTTCCGCCCCCGCCGGAGGACACAACAACATCCTTGATTGAGGTTTGCCCTTTGTCGTGCTCAATGGTGCCGGAACTCAGACGAAAGATATGTTTGCCATGCGGTTCGTCACGCTCAAGTTGCAGCTGTGGTCCGCTAATCTTGAACGACACTGTCGGATTGGCGGCGCAGCCGTTTACCTGCAACTTAAGGTCCTGAATCTTGCCTTCCAGGCGATTAAGGTCGAATCCAGCAGCATCGGAAGCTATACCAACTTCCTGAGCCAACTCCCGAACTCTGGTTACATCGATGTTCTTTCCTTCTATTTGCAGAGACAGTTTTCGATCCGCCCCGGGAGTCAGGAATCCGCTTGCAGCGAAGTCACTACCGGTAGCGCCCTTCACAGGCAAAATGCCATGCAAGTTTGCCAGACTAAGTTTCTTACCGTCAAAGGCAAGCGAACCGCTGAGCCCTTGCAGCAAAATTGCGCCCCCCTTTCCCTTCAGACTGACATCCTTAAAGCTTGTCTGAACAGCAATTTTTCGCTCAGCGCCACTCAGTTGCACATTGCCAGAAACATCCAATTTGCCGGTAAGCTTGTCGGCGCGAATCATACGCAAAGTTTGTTCATCAAGCGACTGTTTCGGCAGTTTTTTCAAACCTTTCGCGTCAAGGTCGCTAATGGCAAAAGCGACCCGGCCATCACTGCTGCCGCTGTTCATGCGACCACTGAGGCGGAGAATCGTGTTTTCAAACGGCACCGCAAGATTTCTTACTTCAACAGAAAATAGATCGGCCAAATCGGCAGGTTCGGATTTAACACTGCCGGAATGCGCCGCCGACACATTCTTAGACGACTTGGCGACAGAGACCGCGGGCACGGTGCTAGCCAAACGTCCCTGAGCTAGAACAATTTCACCACTGACCGGCGACTCCGGATTCAGCTCGGGAAGAAAAGACGCATACTCCTTTACACCGAGGTCAAGCAAATCCTTGATAGGAATTCCTTCGGCTTTGATTGTTGAAGATAGCTGATGAACACTGTCCTCTCCGTCAAGCTGCAGCGCAACCTTTGCTTTGCCTTTGCCAAGGTTTTCTGCATTTGCGAACCGTTCAAGCCCCGCAGGATTGGATAAAACAAAGAACCGCGATAACACTCTTCCGTACAGGCCCTGCAAGTCGCCCAGCTCACCCTCAAGTTGCGATCGATAACTGATCTTGCCGTTCCGATTCTCTAGCTGACCGCTGCTTGCCACTTTCCAATCGTTCAGTTTTACCTCGAGGTCCTTCCAAGAAACAGTTTTTTCCTTGATCAGGAGGGTGCCTTGAGCATCCAAACAGGGAAGCTCCGCTATGCCGCCAGGTTCGGAGGTGGGCAGTCGCAGCTGCGAGATCGCACTGGATATAGTGGCACTAATACCCTTTTCCAAAACACCCGATCCGGAAAATTTGCATGTAAAATCGCCATCGATGTTCGGCAGCTTCGGCACCAGAGACTTGAGGTCCTTGGGATTGAAATTTTTCAGCTCCAAGCTAAAAGAATACGGACGCGTCTTCCACTGGTCGTAAGGCCCATTGCCTTTTATTGATAGTTTTACAGCCGTGGTCTCGCGCTGACCGTCGCGAGTGACAGGAATTTTGCAATCAAGGTAAACGGGCCAGTTCTCTTTCTGTTTGCGTGGCAAGCCAAACTTAAGATCAATGTCGTCTACATCATAACTTTGCCAGGTCCCCTTAACCTTGTTGGACAGATGCAGCTTGCCATTTTCGACCTGTACAAGGTGAATCTCCGGCCCCTCCGTCAGGAGATCGGAGAAATTCCAAACATTAGGCGCTTCCTGTACAACCCAGACTTCAGGCTCCCGAAAAGCCACATGCTTAATAATCACCCTTTTCTCGAAAAGAGGCAGAAATGCGATGCCAAGCTCCGAGTGACCAGACCGGATGAAGTTCTCGCCATTTCGCCCTTCCAGGATGAAGCGATTAGTATCGATAGCCAATCCATTCAGTCCCAGATGCCAGGCAAGCCGCCCAAGCTTTGCGTTGCGATGAAAAGACTGCTGCAACGATTTTTCAATGTGCGGACGGGCCCATTCGATATTAGTTAACAGCGCCAGAACAACCAAAAACATCACGGAGGCGATCCAGCCAACGAGAAACTTGACTACAATGTCGACTTTTTGTTTGTGTAATCCCGCACTGCTCTCGGGGACGTCCACAATATCTTGCGCCATGAAAAGGTCGTCCCTACCGGCTGTACAAAGGCGAGCGCATTAGAGGGCTTGGTCGCCCGTGAAATCCGGCTCCTATAGACTGATCGGCCATCATGCCTGTTCCCGAATGTTGCAAAATTTGCTTTCCATCTTCTGCGGTCACGACTGACCCGGGAGCACCGGATCTCTGTTGTACTGAAACTTCAGACAGACACGGCAGTGGTACGCAGCTTACCTGGTAGAGGCTGCGGTATCAAAATCATGGACAATAAAATTAAAGCACGGAAAGCTACCGACGCCAAGAGGATTTGCGGAGTATGACTGCCGTTTATAATTCGCAGCGGAGCCCGACACGACCTAGCCTCGAGGTGCACCGCCGCAGTCATCGCGCGGAGGCGACAAGGTCGCCGGTTAACCGCCGAAGCGCCTAAAAAATAAGGCGACAGTTTGCCCCAATCCGGGGAATAATTAAGAAGTTCGGCAAAAGGATATGGAATGGGTCTGCAAGAGCACCGTGAAACAAGAAGTTATGCCGGCGACGAGCTGGATCGGCTCTGCCATCCTATCTTCGAAAAGCTTTACTCCGAACTGGGAGAGAGATATCGAGACTGGATTGTGGCGATCGAACCGGAAACCGGCGATTACTTTATCGGACTTGACGATTACGAAGTGCTAAACAGGGCCAGAAAGAAACATCCGCGCTCACAATTTTTCGCCTACCGGCTGAGCGAGAATCCCGCCGTCGATATTTTGTGTTGATATGAACTCAACTGAAAGGAAACAATTGAAACCGCTAACAATTCACGGACGAATTGATGAACAGGGACGAGTACTGCTGCCAGTAATAGTGATCGCCGCCGATGGGCATGAGCTGGAAGTGGAAGCAACTGTCTCGCTTGAGTTTGGCGGAGCAATGGCCATAAGCGAAGAACTGGCGAAACGGCTGGGCTGGCGCCGGATGGGCGCCCGCCGCGTGGTAGTTGGCTTTGAAACGGTACGCATGGACCACTATCTCGGCACAATGGCCCTGGGCGGGGAGCCCCATCAGGTAGTAGTTCTGGGCGGAATCAAGCGACAAGCAATAATCGGCGAAAAATTTCTGGCCGGTCGTAAGCTCACTCTCGATTTCGCCACGAGCAAAGTGATGTTAGAGTGACATCCTGCTTTACGCGATGAAATAGCGACGTACCAATACATCCGCCATCCTATAATATGAGCTGAGCTAATGCAGCAAAACCGATACGGCGGTCTACCGCCGTGAGGCAATGCGTCGCAAAGCGTCGAGATGACGAGGCGCAGCCGAAGATTCGGAGCGCATACAAGGGGTTGAGCGCGGGAGGCGGAGTGTCGCAACGAGTCACAGTAATAGGCGGCGGGTTGGCCGGATCGGAAGCAGCCTGGCAATTAGCCTCGCACGGAATTCCGGTAGATCTGTACGAGATGCGCCCGACGCGCAAGACCGGCGCCCATCATACAGACCAGCTGGCCGAGCTGGTCTGTTCGAACAGCCTCGGTTCTGCGGATGCAAAAAACGCGTCGGCCGTTCTCAAAGAAGAGATGAAACTACTGGGCTCGAAGATAATCGAAATAGCCTTCCAGTGCCGCGTTCCGGCCGGGGGTGCCTTAGCCGTCGATCGCGAGCAATTTGCCTGCTCGGTCACTCAGACAATATCATCGCATCCATTGATCACCCTTCACCGAGAGGAACAACCGACAATACCAACAGACCGTATCTGCATCGTGGCCACCGGACCTCTGACAACGGAATCGCTCACGCAGTCGATATCGGCGTTAACAGGCGAAGAATCCCTGCACTTTTATGATGCGGCCTCACCGATATTGACACAAGAGTCGGTGAACATGGATATAGCCTACAAGAAGAGCCGCTATGACAAAGGCGACGAAGCGGCGTACATAAACTGTCCGATGAACAAAGAACAGTACCAGGCGTTTTACGATGCAATCATTGCCGGCGAACGCGTCGAATTGAAAGACTTTGAAAAAGACACCCCTTACTTTGAGTCGTGTTTGCCGATTGAAGTAATTGCATCGCGCGGATTGGATACGATGAGATTCGGTCCGATGAAACCGGTGGGGCTGGAAGATCCTCGCACAGGAAAACGCCCCTGGGCGGCGGTACAGCTGCGGCAGGACAACGCAGCAGGGCAGCTCTATAACATTGTCGGATTTCAAACGAACTTAAAATGGGGCGATCAAAAACGAATTTTCTCGATGATACCGGGTCTCGAAAACGCAGAATTTGTGCGATTAGGTGTTATGCACCGGAACACTTTCCTCAAGAGCCCGTTGATACTAGAACGAACACTGCAGTGCCGCAAGCAGCCAAACATCTTCTTCGCAGGACAGCTCACCGGAGTAGAAGGCTACTCGGAATCAACCGCCACAGGGTTGATCGCAGCACTAAATGCGGTGCGCCTGATTCGCAACGAGTCTCCGATTGTTTTGCCGGATGACACCATGATTGGTGCATTGCTCAAATACATCACATCGGCCGATCCGAAATCCTTTCAGCCCATCAACTCAAATTGGGGAATCGTTTCCACTCCGGACGAGCTGCTGAAAATCCGAGACAAACAAGCCAGAAGAGAAAAGCTACGCGAACTGGCTTTGCAGTCTATCGCTAAGTGCTTTCCGCTAGCTATTCACGGCTAGCAGGATTCAAACTAAACTTTCTTCGCGGTCATGCAAACCGGTTGACGCCCGCGCTGGACGAAGCCGGTGTTCAGCCTATCAAAGCCCAGGGTCTTAATTCCCGAGACATCCAACTGGTAGGGCACTGCTTCGGGATTGAACTCGACTTTCTCGAAAAGGCGGCCGTTCTCGTCAACGAAGCTGCCCGTTATCTGCCAATCTTCAGCACACAAGTGCTCCACCTTAGGATCCAGGAAATAGCCAATCACCTGACCGTGGTTAGTGCTAACTTTCACCTTGATTTCACTCATAGTCTCTCCCGACCACATTTGGTTCTAAAGCCGTTGGCATCTTTGTTTTGCACGAGATGATTCTATCGTGCTCGACCCGGTTTATCGTGAGCGCGAAATGTGTTAAAAATTGGGTATCATGCCTCGACCGAAAGGGCGCGTCATGGTTTAGTGGTAAATAGCCTGTACAGATACCACGTTTGGACCAAAGAAGGAGTCGTCAATGGCTTACACAATCGTTGCAGACCTTTGCGAAGGCATCGCGGACTGCATCCCGGTTTGCCCCGTCGAGTGTATTCACTGGGCGGGTGAGAAACTGAACACAAAGGGCACCAAGTACACCTATATCGATGACAGCACATGCATCGATTGCGGCGCTTGCTTGTCAGTATGCCCCATCGAAGGCGCCATTCTTGACGAATGGAAGCCGGAGCTGCAGAAGCCCTAACTGCCGGTTAATAAAGAAACGAGCGTCACTATATTTGGTGGCGCTCGTTTTTTTTTTATAGCGAAACGGGTTGCTTTGTGCGAATTGATTGCAATACGGCCGAAACCGTTCGGGCCTGGGCAATAGCATCATCGATGTCGTGTATTGGCGATTCGCTATTGAGAATAGATCGCGAAAAATGTTCGAACATCAGTTCGTAGTGATTGGCCGGTTCAAGGACCAAAGGCTCGTCGTTCACCATTATTGTTGCCTGTTCAGGCGGCTGCCACGCACGAGGGAAGTGAATTCGCCCGCGCTCGCCCACCACTTCCAAGTCCGTGCGAAACGGCAAGTCGAAACTGCAGTCAAATACAGCGTTACCGGCCGGAAACTCCAGCACGCCGCAGGCGCTCATATCAACATCGCATTGAGAATCAACAGCACCGCTGACTAAAACGCGAACAGGTTCATCACCGAAGTAAAAACGAGCAGCACTGATTGGGTAGCAGCCGACATCTAAGATGGCTCCACCGCCTAATTCGCGATCCATGCGAATGTTGGGTCTGTCGCTGAGAATAAATGAGAACGAGGAACGAACTAAGCGAACTGTTCCAATAGCTCCCTCATTAATCAATCGTCGTGCGGTCAAGTGCTGGGGATGCATACGCCAAACGAATGCTTCCATGAACCTGAGCCCGGTCCGTTTCACCACGGAAGCGACCTGCTCGGTTGCCGCAACGTTGTCCGAAAACGATTTCTCGCAAAGTACATGTTTGCCTTTTTCTAATGCCTTCAGGGTCCACTCGGCATGAAGCGCATTTGGCAGCGGTATATGCACGGCATCTATATCCGGATCATCAAGCAGATCGTTATAGGAACCATAGCAGCGGGACAAGTTGAATTCGTTGCGAAAAGTTTCGGACTTTTCCAAGGTTCGGCTAGCCACGCCGACAAGATCTATCGTCGAACTTTGCAGCATGGCCGGAATGCTACGGCGCCGGGCGAATCCGGAACACCCCAATACGCCCCACCTAACTTTTTTCATCGCTGAGAAGCTCCACCCACCACCGGTAGTGCCCCGGTCCGAGCACCCGCTAATAACCACGGACAAGATCTAAATAGTGACAGGCCAAACACCATCAGCCATCATGCGCAAGTCTTCCATTCTTTGCTGCAGGAGCGCATGCAATTCAGACCGATCCTGGTCGCTGCAGCCGGCAGGCACCGCTATGGGTTCACCGAAAAGATAAACGATCGGACTCGCCCACCAGGGCGCCACGAAACGATCCCACGAACGCATATGACCGGCAGCCCTGGCCGAACAAACAAACGGCACGATCGGCGTACCAGCCAGCTCGGCCAACCTGATAATGCCTGGCTTAACTTCAAAGATTGGACCGCGCGGACCGTCAACCATAAAGGCAATATCGTTTCCCGATTTGACCGCATCAATCATTTCGAGAGCTCCCTTCACCGCACCGAGCGTCGGAGATCCCCTTGCAACCGAGAATCCAAGACCGAGACAACCACGGGCGATCATTTCTCCGTCTCGGCTTTGACTTATAAGAATGGTCAAGCGTTTGCGAGGCTTTAAACCAAGGGCTCCAACCATGCGCCCGTGATAGATGGCAAACATTACTGATTTGCGGCCGTCCCCTTCCTCTAGAAGCTTCTTGGCGCCGGGGGACACAAACTTGACAACACGGTAGCTAGTGTCGAAAAAAGTCGTCCCGTCCGTGCAAATCCAAGAAAGGACCTTCATCCGCACAGCGTCTAACCACGGGTATTTGGTCAGTAACTCCCTTGTTTTGAAGAGCTTGAACTTCGCCATCTAAACTTTGCCCTGGCAGTTGAACTGGGTTTTATGTTACACCGGCAGCCCAAAACCTTTACCAACTGGATCAAGCAGACGATCTCGGGAGCGGTCGTGATAATATTATCCATTGCTATAGAGTAAGACAAGAAAAGCGGAAAAAGAAACGAATGTCATTACAAGCGCAGAAGAAGCAAGAACTCATTGATACCCACAAAGTCCATGATAAGGACAGCGGATCACCGGAAGTACAGGTAGCGATACTGACGGAACGTATCAATCAACTTACGGATCACCTCCGTACACACAAGAAAGATTTCCACAGCCGTCGCGGGCTATTGATGATGGTCGGCAAAAGACGCCGCCTGCTTCAATACCTCAGCCGCGAAGAT
>JAIELX010000037.1 GCA_019752635.1 Candidatus Obscuribacterales bacterium
CGGAAAGCAGCTCATGCTACGATCCGGATATCTGCTGGTTCAGAACAATTTTCAACTGAGATTGGGACAATCCCAAAGTCGCAAAGTTTGGCCGGAGCTGTGCTTGCCATAATCGGCAAGCATAGCTCCGGGAGCCATTGTTGCAGGTGATCGGCAGGCGATCTAACTAGACACTCGTATTAGAACACGGGGCGCAAATCGACACGGTGAAAGCACTCACCGTACGTCATCTGCTTCTGTTCTCCCACTTTTGAAGCGTGGTTGCGCAGCCAAGCGGCTACTGGGCCTGCCTTCGGGAATTGTGTCTTGTGGCATGCCACGGCATCGATCCGTGCGTCGATGTGGTCGGTGATGTCTTCGAAGTGATTCGGCGTGTTGCTGTCCCAGAGAAAGAGATCTTTGACGGCGTGCGCCGAGAGTCCCTGCGCGCTAAGCTGATCGGGATAAAGCAGTCGCGCTCTGGCGTAGGGGTAAGCTGCGTCCATGGCAAGTTCGCCGACGACTCTGTGATCGCGGTGATTCACCTCGTTCCAATCAAGCAGCAGTGTTCGTGGATCATGAGTGAATAGGGCGTCGGGACGCCAGGTGCGGATTTGGCGGACGATTTGTCCTCGCAACGCGGAGCTGTATTCCACGCCGCCATCGGGTTGGCGGAGGAACTCAACACCAGATGCACCCAGAAGTTTCGCTGCTTCGCGCTGTTCAGCTTCGCGTTGTGCGATCATTTGTTCCGCAGTTAAAGTGTTGCGCCTGCCGCCGCATTCACCGCTTGTTACCAGCAACAGACACACCTGTGCGCCTTGTGTGGCGAACTTGGCAATGGTGCCACCACAGGACATTTCAACGTCGTCCGGGTGAGCAGCCACGACCAGAACTCTATTCGGAATTTCTAACATCAATAGTCCCTTCTGCGCCGGTCTGAATGTTTGAAATGAGACCGGCGGCTGTTTGACGGTTAGTCGTGCGTGAACTTCGTCGCGAGCATGTCGCGCGGATCGGGCTGGTCGATGCCTAGGTAGGTGCACCGAATATGGTTCCACAGCTTCAGCTTTTGCCAGTCCGGCGGGTTGGCGTAGTTCATGTCGTGCGTGAGCAGGGGGTTCGGCAGGTAGACCGTGAGCGTCTGCTCAGCCTCCGGCATCCTGCTGTTGAAGCATCGTAATGCCCAGAATGTCGGTTCACCTCTGGCGTTTAGTTTGCGGTAGAGCTCCACTCGAGACGGTCTGCGGATGGCCGCGACTTCAGGAGCGGTGGGCGAACAGTGATAGCCCTTGTTAAGACCGACACACAGATGCATGTGTCCGTAGTGCCCGAATTCGACCGTCAAGTAGCCGTCGAGGAAGCCGAGCTTCGTTGGTGCGCAAGGCGGTTCGAACTCCAGCACGCCTCCCTGGATGAGCAGTCCGTACTGAATCTCCTTCCACCAGTTGGTAAAGATGTCCGTAAAGAGCTTCTTGAGTGACTCTTCCGTGGTATCGAGTTGCCAGATTTCGAGCGTGCCGTTGCCAGGCTCGTTGACAGTGAGGTGCGGAGCCAGGTTTGCAGAGGCCGTTGTCGTCATGGTCTTTGCTCCGTGTCGACTCAGATGTTGCTACTTCTTTGCGAACATCTGAGATTGTCGTGGCGGTAGCTATTTGCAGGTTCGAAGGGAAAGTTGGAGCTCGAGAAGTTGAGGGTGAAAGAGACGACTGAAATTACTGCATTGGTTAATGTGTCCACAATGAGAGTGCGAAATGATTGCGGAAGATTGCCTGCGCGAACCGCGCAAAGCAAGGCGAGGTAAGCGAAGCGAGGCGAGTGCGTCGGCGCTCGGCTGCAAGGATATGGTTGCGATGCCTTCGTATGTGGTATCGCTGGCTAAGATCGAGGAATAATGCGTTTAGTGATCCGCTATCGCAAATCCCCTTTCGGCTGCCGCGCAAGTGCGCTTGTTGGCGATGTCGCGCAGTACTTCCGCCCAGCGTTCACTGACGCAATGCAGGTAAGTAGTCTTGTTTTGCTGGTGTTTGAGAGTCACCACCGGTGCGTTTTCGCATTGCCAGTGGCAGCCGGTGGACTCCACCGCACAGCCCAATCTTTCGCTTAACTCCTGAAGTGATGCTCCTGCAGGATTCAAGTAGGAGCTTCGAATGCATGGTTTGTCCGTGCATACGTAAAGCTTTCGTTCAGCATCGTGGTACTGCCGGAGCGCCTCGTTCAGGGCTCTTTGATAAGCTTCCTTGCAGATCGTAATGCCTTTGCTTTCCGCGTAGAATCCAAGCAAATCCGTAACATCACGTTCCTCAACGTTTCCGTTCTTGTGGATTACTAGTGATAGTGCCGAGCGAAAGACGTCCATTGATTACGCTACCTTGAGAATGCCGCGTGTGAATGCGTAGCGAAGGGCCGCGTGGATATCCGTTTGCAGCTTCTGCTGAGCCTGACAGGACTGGTCGAGAGTCAGCCTTATGAGTTGATCTAGTTCGGCGCGAGTGGATTCAAAAACATCTTTTTTGACTGAATTCAATTCGTCACTGGACAGGCGCGGTCGCTTCTTGATGGAGTTGCTTACCTGGTTTGCAACGCCGACACCAAGTGGCATACCGGGCTCAATGAAGAAAAGGCAGTTGCCGTTTAGCAAAGACATGTCGGCGTAGCTTGGATCGGTTTCGGTCATTAGTTTGCGTACTGCAGAAATCTCGTTGGTATCGGCAAACATCATGTCGGCGCTTTGTTTGCCGGTAGCAAACGTGTAGTAGTTGGAGAAGTAGCAGGTCGCATAAATCTCTTCGTCGCTTTCGATAACCGGGTAGATGTTTGATCGGAGGCGGGGATCGCCGGGGCGATAGGCAATACCCTGCAGTGTCCACGTCGCGGTGTCGGACCATACCGAGCTGATTTCGTCCGCCAGTTTGATAGCGTTGTCGGGCAGTTCGAGCCCCAGCATCATTGCGTCTTGTTCGGCATGGTGCGCTGCTTTTATAACAATGCTGCGTGCAGCCATTCGATAGATGAGCACTGCTTGCGGTGTGCCATGGCGCGCTAGATCAGTGAACGATTCTTCGTGAATGTATATTCGTCGTCCGACAGGATCGCTTGCTTTTCTTTTGTCCGGCGGGCTTTCGCAGCCACCTGACGGATTGATTCCGCACGATAAAGTTTGCATGAAAACAAAAAACTCCCGGACTAAAGCCAGGAGAAATGCATGGCAGGCTGAACCGCACGTCCAGACAAGCTAGTGCACCTCTCTTTGCCTCGAAGAGGATGAATATTTCATTCAGGGTGGGCATTCTGACTTGAGCGGGAGCTCTTACAGTTGCGGGACAGCGGTGGATTTGCACCACACTTCCCCCACGTTCTGAACGACCAATATCAGCAGTGGAATCAATTGGCTCTTGCAGTCTACAGCCCCTTGGCGAGACTTCGGGGGGGGGAGGCTTGCAAGTGTGCAAAATCTTTTCAAAATTCCGGGTGCACTGTGCGCTGTTGAAATCACTGCGATCAAACAACTTCTGATTTACGCTAGAAACGCTGGTGCATTCCGCAAACAAAGAGATTCTGCACTCAGTTCTTATGATTTCAGCGATAAATGAGGGTTTGTGCGTCCCGTATGCGCTCGGCCTTGGTGAGGATGCTAAGTTGGAGTAATCAACTCATAACAACTAGACACGCGACTTAAGAACCCAAGAATAAATTCTCCTCACTGTCCGAACAAGCATCCTTAATCCGTGAAGGGATCTGCGATGGTGTCTTTCTTCTTTCTGGTGAAGCAGGCGATCTGGTTGTTCGTACTGGTCCAAGTATCTCGCCACTGTTTGGCGAAGGGGCGGGACAAGCGCGTGCCGGAATTGAAGCGATGTGGGTACGGCCTCGGTGTACTTAGCGCCATCGCCAGTGCGGCGATGGCTGTCCTCATGCTCTGGACGCTCTTTCTCGGTGTGTCCTGTTTGAAGACGTGACACTAACCTTTCGAGGTGCAATATGCATTGTGCGGAAGTATCAGATCCAGTTTCAGAAGCCGACCGCTGGTCAGCGCTACCTTCAGGTCCCTGAGGGCAGCGAGTTTCTCCATCTCTTCAATCACTGCGGCAGCATCCAGGCTGTAACGAAACGCCCGGTGCGGACGTGTCAATGTGCCGTGCGGATGGAAATTCCTATGGAGCCGCCGCGACAGTTGAATAAGGTGCATCCGATCCCTCCGTTGTGGCAAAGGGAGCGCTTTGAGGTGCGCTCGGGGCGCAATACAATCTGCGCACCGGCCAACTGGGTTGTCACCGAGCTCACGTCCGGCGCAATTCATCTGTGCGGTCCGATTCGGTCGCGTCTGGTGCCGCGGCTCGTGCCGCGTTGCTTCTACGTGTTCGCCTGCAACCAGAGCGCTCCTGCCGACGTGGTGGATCGGCTCAGTTATGTGGGCGCGGCCGCGAGCTACAGCAGTAGCTAACGTTCGTGGGAGGGCCGTGTTGAGTTTTTCGAGCTGATCGATGCGGCGCAACTGAGTTGCGCATGCAATTGCTTCGCCCCCTGTCTGTGCGCTTCCACGGGTATAACAAGCAAGTCTCTCGATCAAGGTGCATCGGCACCGCATTGCGCTACATGCACTTGCAGAGAGCAGAGAATCGCGAACCGACTGCCATCCCTGTTCGTGAAGATTAGAGGAGACTGCCCGGCCGGGTAGTCTCCTCGGTCTGCTATCCGGGAGGGATTGTCCAATTTAGAGGTTTCGATCGCCGTGGTTCTGAACCCTCAAGTTCTCTTGGCTTTTGGCTTTGGCGTAAAACTACTATATGAAATCGGACGAAGAAAGATAGTGGAAGCGGTTCAAAGCGTAGAAGCCGGAATCGCTGTGTGCAATTCCGGCTTCCCGCCCGTGGTTAGTAGCTCATCAAGAGACGAGCCAGCGTTCGTACGCCGACTCCGGTGCCGCCTTGCGGATCAACACCGTGAGCGTAGCGTCGGAACGAAGTGCTCGCGATGTCCACGTGCACCCACGGCACCCCCTTCTCAACGAACTCGCAGAGGAACCAGGCCGCGATGATCGCCCCCGGTCCTTCGCCGTCGTTGGTCAGGTCCGCCATCTCGGACTTGTTGCCGTGGCGGTATTCCTCCGGCAGGGGCAGCTCGTGCATGGCTTCGCCAGCCTGCGTCGCGCTCTTCAAGAACCTGGAGACCAGGCGCTTGTTGTTAGCGAACACGCCCGAAACCAGCCCGCCTAGCGCCTCGTCGACCGAGCCGGTCAACGTGGCCAAGTCCACGATTTCAGTGGCTTTGCTGACGTGCTGCACATAGTGCAATGCGTCGGCAAGTGTCAACCGTCCTTCGGCATCGGTGTGCCCGACTTCGACGGTCAGACCGCTCATCGTGGTGAGCACGTCGCCCGGGCGCATCGACTTGGCGTCGACGAGGTTTTCGCAAGCGGCCACAACCGCGCGCACGGAGACCTTGGGCTTGATCAGCGGGAGCAACGACATGACGGCGATCACGGCGGCTGCACCGCCCATGTCGTCCTTCATGTCGCGCATGTTGTCACCGTCCTTGATACCAAGCCCGCCCGAGTCGAACGTGATGCCCTTGCCGACCAGACCGACCACCGTTTCGGTGGGACCGGTCGGCGGGTCGTAGCGCATGTCGATGAACGCCGGGGCGTTCTTCGAACCTGCGTCTACGGCGAGGATGCCTCCCATGCCGAGCTTCTTCATCCGGGCTTTACCAATCACCTTGCAGGTGACCGCGCCCTTCGACGCGCGTGCGATGCTGCGAGCGACGCGCGCCATCTTCGCCGGCGTGAATGTGTTGGAAGGCTCGTTGACCCAGTCGCGGGCGTTGTTGGTCGCTGTGGCGAACTTGCGACCGGTGGTCATGCCGCGCTTGGCCGCTGCGGACGTGTCTTCAGCGCCGACCAGCGTCAGTGCCGCCAAGTGGGTCTGCTCCGCCTCGCCCGGCCAGGCGCGCGTCTTCTGGTGGTTCGGTTCGTAGTCCGCCAGCAAGGCGTACTCGGCCGCGATATGTGCGCACTGCTCCACGGTGATGCGCGGCAAATCCGCTTCGATCAACGGGAACACCACGCGCTCGGCACCAGCGTTGCGAGCGCTCGTGAAGGCGTCCGCCAGCACCTTGCGCAGGACGTCGGGGGTTAGTTTTGAGCGCGAGCCGCAGCCGACCAGAACCACGTGGTTCAGGCCCTTGACCGTGAGGTCGCTGTCAATGACCCGAACGCCGAAGCTGTTCGCGTCGAACTCTTCCAGCTTGATGCGACGAGACAGAAGTCCGTTCGTCGCTTCATCAGCTACAAGGTTGTGGCCCGCAAGCGACTCGCCGGCGAAAACCATAAGAATCAGATCCGCGCGATTCTTGCCGTTGCGGGCAAGAGCCGCCGTCACATTTTCGGATGTGAGTCGGACAGTGGTCATGATAGTTACTCCCCCGCGTTGGCGGGTTAATAGCAAGGTTAATCAGGCACCGAATGCGGTGCGGGGTCAAGCTCGGAGAGAAGTTGGACGGGTACGAAGTCGGCGCCAACCGTTTTCACGGGTGGCGCACGACCGGGTGAACTACTTGAGTTTTTCGTCGATGACTTTGAGGGCCTCGGCGACTTGGCTGTCACCGCTTGTACTCCGGCGGACGACTCGGTCCGGAGTGATGCCCTTGCGGTGGATGCTTGACCCGCCCGGCAAGAAGTATTCGGCGAACGTTACACGAACAGCGCCGCCGTTGGGCAGCGCCGGGGCGATCTGTGCGATGCCCTTTCCGAAAGTCTTGACGCCGACAACCGTTGCACGACCGGAGTCTTGCAATGCACCGGTCAACATTTCCGATGCCGATGCCGAGTCAGCGTCCACCAGAATCACAACCGGTTTGTTGCCTGTCAAATTCGGGCGACGATCATACTTCGTGACAGTGCCGTTCGCAATGTTTTCCAGGTGTGCCTTCTCGACCACGTACTCCTCCTTGTACGGAGCGCCCTTGTAGTGGCCTTTGAGCGTGGTGAACGTACCCTGGTCAACAAACAGCGAGAACACCTCGAATGCCTGCATCACATATCCACCGCCGTTACCGCGCAGGTCGATGATGTAGGACTTTGCATTCGGCATCGCTTTCAGCGCTGCCTCGACTTCCGCTGCGGTATTCTCCGAGGAGAAGGTGCGGATCTGGATGTAGCCGATATTCCCCGCCAGCAACTTGTACGTCACTACATTCTTCGCTGCAGCACGGTTCTTGTCGTTCTGAACCATATTGGCGGACTTGTAGTACGTGTAGTCTTCCTTAAGCGTGTCCAGCATCTGATTGATGGCGCGGACTGCATCGTCCTCGGTCATCAACTTACCGGCGAACTTGTGTTCCCACTTGTCCCAGTCCTTGAGCCGATCGCGATGGAGAAAGTTATCCTGGATAGCCTGCCACGCATCGTGATAGAGCTTCTCGGGATCGGCCTGTTGAGCCGATGCGACGGAAGCTGTGAGGACGGGAGTCGTAGCCGCCGGCTGAGCGAAAGTAACGCTGCCTTGGCCGAAAGGGGCCAGCGCAGCAATCAGAAAAGCTACCGCCATGAAGGCGATACTGCGCAGGTTAGTTTTCATTTTATACCCCCGGGTAGACACAAACCCTGCAGTCCGGAATTCCGGCTACAGATGCTGGTCACGTGAAAAGCACAGCTACACGCTGAGACAGAACGACTGCTTTAAAGGGCAGTGTTGCTGGTGCTTGGGAAATGAGTGAAATTCAGTACGAGTCGGTTAACCAACCGAAAGAGAGTCAAAACAGAGTTCTCCAGAACCCTAAAAGAAAGATGATCAGTCTCACAAGCGTGGGCGGATGATGCGTAGTTTACCCATTGCCGTCCGGGTCCAGCGGGGGTAAGGGTTTGCACTGATGACCGCCTGGCGGTAGCCTTTTTGTTTCGCCTTGTGAAGTTAGCGCGAAGACGCTTGCAGTATGAAAGAGGGGCAAAGCCTGGCTGTCAAGAAGCTCGTCTGGTGAGGGTTTGGGGAACAGTTGGCGCAGTTGGCCCAGCTTTGTGCTGCCATGTTAGATGCGTCTAATCCGCGATGAAATTGATGGAGTGCGACTCTGATAGCTCTGGTACTTCCAGTCTTCGGGAAAGTCGTTCAAGTATCGCTGCGGGAACTGGATGTTTGCGAGCTGAGTTTCTTGAGAGGAGCTCGGCATAGGATGCAGGCTCACAGTAGACGATTCGGACACGCGCTCCATAGTTTGCGAAAAGGTCGAGCAAACCTGAACGCATAAATCGAGAGATGTTAGTGGCGTTCCAAACGAATGAAGTCCCTCTTCTCAAATAGGCTTTGGCGGATTCGCGGGCCTCAGCAATCACAGGATTTTGGTCGTCAGTGGCATCGATTTTTTGCGCGGCGCGAATGCGGTCTAATGAAATTAGGGGAGTCTCTTTCGCGCTCGTCTCAATCCAATAGTCCTTACCGGAAGCTGGCAAGCCTGACATCATGGTCACTTCTAGCTTGCGGTCGTCGTGAACTAAGCGGTCCGGCAGTTGCGACTCGCTGCGGAAATATGAAAAACGGCTGTGATCCGAAGGAAACGTTGGAGCCTGTTTCAAACAATTGTGTTCGTTGCAGAATTGTTCGAAAAGAGCGACTCGTTCAAGCAGCTCGTTCTTGTCCGTGCATGATCTTCCGCGCACATCCGCTTCCGCCAAAAGGCACAGCCAGTTCATGCGAAGTGATAGTGCCGCTTTCAAAGTCGCTTTGACAGGGTCTGCTTTGTCGAGAAACCACAAAGGTAAACCGGAATAGCGGACCATGCGGTCGACAGCGTGGCGCACCGCAAATGGTGCCGCTCCGTCGGGTCCGAATCCCTGCCAGAGGAGTAAGCGAGACATAGACGCACCTAGCTTGGTATGCTCGCGAGAGCTGATGTTTCCGTTTTCGTCACGCTCCGTGCATACGGGTTTGGCTATGTCGTGAAGTAAGGCCGCCAAAAATACAATCGATCGCTCGTATTCCGGTAGCTCTCGCCAGCTTTCTATGCGAGTCAGGGCCTCGCAGACCATCATGGTATGGGTGAGAACGTCGCCTTCCGCGTGATGTTGCGGATCTTGAATGCATCCTCGTAATGCTTGTATCTCCGGAATCGTTTGAATCGCATTCCAGTCTATGCGCCAGTTCGGGGCGGTTGGTGTCAACGTCCACACGTATTGACGGGCGACATGCATATGTTTGGAATTGTTCACGAACCCGTCTCCTGTCGAAACAGCAAGTCTTCAGCGCCGATTAGGCGATTTGGAATTATAGGCCTGTTCAGCCAATGGGAACCTGATTGCGTTACCGTCGCCAAAAATGTGTGACGAACGAATTTGTATCGTTCCTTCACGACTCCGTTTTCTTCGACTTTGATGTAAAGTCCTTCCATCAGTGGGCTGCTATCAGTTTCTTCCAGTGTGCGTTGCTCATCGATTTCGCGCATGCGGCAGGTTTCTGCGAGATTGTCGCTGCGCTGATCCGTGACGTAGTTCGATCGCACCAGTAGATTTGTTAGTTGCCTGCTTGACTGAAGTTCTCCCTGAAAGAGAACCGGAACTGCACTGATGGGTACGGCGGTTGCTCCAAGCAGCGACTTTCTGCGATCCGTGCTCAAGAACTGCTTGTGCTCTTTGTCGAACACGTCAAACTCGAGCCAGTAGTGAGGTAGCGCGTCGTAGAAAATTGTGTGTTTGGCATAAAGCCATTCGCCATAGGCGATGTAGCGCGTGCCCAGCACGTCGTGCAGGGCACACGCATGTGTATTGGCCCAGGTCTTGAGCAAGTTAAAGTGCTTTTCGCGCGGTCCGCCAGTCAAGAAGTGACCGCGGCTTTGAATCAGGAGCTTGCCGTCAGCTGAAAAACTGATACCACTATTGGCACCATCTAGTTTCTCCTCGACTACGATGTGACGCCCCTTGATTGCTGAGAAGGGTATAGAGTCCAGGTCCTCGTCACCTGCTTGCAGGCGCGAGCCTTCAATGTGGTGCGTACGCGGATATTTCAGTAACTCCATAGGATTATCCAGTGTTCTGCAACTAATTATCATCTCACGCTCACATAAGATGTGCCAGGGCGCCAGCCGCGCTACCTGCTGGCTGTGGGAGGATCATCCCCGGGCCGTGCGTGAATCCCCGGGGGCGGCAGGCCTGCCCGCCGAAGGCGTAGCACCCGAGACAGCGTGCGTGCGATGGTCTCTATCAGGGGGTGCTGCATGCGCGGCGCTTTGTACCCATGAGCCTCTTCTGTAGGGTGGTGGTATTCACTTTCCTTTTCACCACTCTCAGGTCGTTACCGCTTAACCAGTCGCAGTTACATCATTGTCGGCCTTCTCGCCTTGCCTTCTTGCAAGTGTGATTGACCGCAACTTTTTTCTCGGGAGAAAACCATGATTGGACGCGCTTTCCATGTCGAACGAAGAATTGCGGGTGTTTGGGAATTAGTCCCGCCGCCCGACGGCAAACGTACCTGGGAAACTCACCACCACACGGGTTTGTTTTACTTGCTCTGCGGTGGTGACCCGAAGTATGTGCGCGACTCCTGCCGGCACTTCGCCGTTGCGCACATACTGCCCTGCCGTGGTTTGCCCGTCGACGTCACCGCGCAGGTCGCCGATGCGCGGGACCACACGAACTGCGGGTGGGGCGAAACCTGGTACTCGCTGGCTGAGTTGCTCGCCTTCGGGTGGGACAACGAGGTCATCGTCGAGGAATTGGTGTGCCCCGCCGAATACGTTCTCCTGGTCGGGGACAACCGCCTTGTGACTGACAATGACGAACTGCGCAGCTTCCTGAATCGCGAAGGTGCGGCAGTCGCGCGGCAGCGAAAATTCGGTCAGGAGAACAGCGCTTCCGGCGTCGTGCGCTACCGCGATACTTTCCGTGCGCAGAGTGGAAACTTCTTCGCCGACCTGCCTCACATCCAGGCGGCCGGTAACCCGGACGACGTCCGGATCATTGCCTGGTGGGAAGAGTAATCCACCCGGACAGTCTCTAACTGGAGGACAGAACCATGAAGGGGAGCGGACTGGGTTACGCCATTCTGGCAGTCGTGATGCTCTTGCTTTACGGCATCGCAATGTTGTTCCGCGGCATCGTCAGTGCCATAGTCGGTACGGCGGTGCAGCAGGAGGCCAATCGTCAGGCAAAGGCGCGGCTTGGACAGTCGTCCTGCCCGCCGCCAGCGGCCAACACCGGATGGCAGCCACCGCCGGGGTGGAATCGTCCGGGAATCGCGCCGACGCCGGTGTGCCGCGCACCGATGCTGGCAGACTCGGAACCCGACGTGTTGTGTCAGTGGTGCCAGCCACAGTTTCACGACGGTGGTAAGTTCTGCACCCGTTGCGGCACCTTTACGCGCTCGCGGCTCTACTGCATCTGCCACGAGTGTGCTTCCGGTCGAAAGGGTGGCTTGCGGACTTGCGAAAGCTGTAACCAGCCGGTCTGACCAAACTGGCGCATGGATGCGCTTTTCAGGAGGGCAATGTCATGACTAAGCAACTGTCGCGCCGAGACCAGGAGCGACAGACCCGCAAACAGAAGCTCGATGCAATCGCGCGCAATGTGCTGCGCGTTATCGTCGGCTCTCATGCGCACGGCACTGCGGGCCCGACTTCCGACACTGATATTCGCTCGGTCTTCATGGTGCCGACCGCGGCGCTTGTCTCGCTGGACCCGCCGCCCGACACCGCGAAGAAGGAGAGCGAGGGCGACGACAACGCCTGGGAGCTGGCGCACTTCATGCGGTTGTGCTGCAAGGGTAGCCCCACCGTTTTCGAGGTGTTGCTGGTCGACCCGTTCGAGTGCAACGAAATCGGTACCGGATTGCGCAGGCTGATGCCGCACACTCTGGCCCGGCCGGTTATCTTCAACGCCTTCTACGGCTACGCCAGAAGGGAGAAGGGCACGTTCCTGTCGCCGCTTTCCGGGCGCATATTCAAGAGCATGGGCCACTACCTGCGCATTTTGTACAACGGTGCCGAGATCCTGCGGACAGGCACCATGACAGTGCGCATCGTCGATACGCCTATCGGGCAAATGTGCCTGGACGCGAAGCGCGGGCTGCTCAAGGCGGAGGACGTTCTAGCCAAGGGTGAGGAACTGATTGCCGACCTGCGGCGTGCCGAAGCCGAGTCGCCCTTGCCGGAATTGCCGAACATGGAGCCGCTGAACGAGTTCTTGCTCGATGTTCGTCGCAAGCACTTCACTTGGACCGACTGAGTCGGTGGAACGCGAAGTGCGCATTAACAACCGCGAGCAAAGAGTCAGACGGGCGATCCTTCGCCCCTCTGGCTCTTTCAAATCAGCCTACTAGATGCCGGAGTAAGGCCGCGCAAATGCCGTAAGGGGTGTGGGGGTAAGGGCTTGCGGGAGTCTCTCTCTGGTGCCGGTCCCGCGTGTCAACACGAATTCGATATCAAAAAGTCGAGACTTTGATGTCGAATTAGTGTTGACACGCTACAGACGAGATATTAAATCGCGGTCGGCGCGCGGATGAAACGCACTCCGACTACGTTTTGATATCGCCGTTGCCTGTGACTGATTGTTATCGAAGCGTCAGATGCAAAAGACCGATTTTGTAGTCGGCCATGCCGTAGTAGACATCGAAGACTCGCTTGCCGAGCTCGACGCGCGGGTCGACTGCTGTCGGAAACATCACGTTGTTCACCGTGCCGATCAGTCGTCCCTGGCGGTCTCGCGTTGATGCGGGATTGAGGACGCCTTCGGCCTCGCAAGGGGCACCGTTCGGTTGCAGGGCCACTCCGAGCCGTGTGATTTCAGGAGTCAAACTAAAGAGCTGGTTCATTTTTTTGCTTTCTAATAGCATGAATCGGCAAGTCGAGAGTGCACCGCAGGCAATACCATCGCATTGGGTTTGTCGTGAGATGGTATTGGCGAGATGCACTCTCGACTGGATGATAAGTGCCACAAGGAGTGAAGTTGTTGATACTTGCACCCTAGAACAAACTCTGCTTGCATTCATGATTCGGCGGCCGCCAATTGTTGATTAAACAACACCGGAGCGCCGCGAGTTTGGAGGCAAAGAGCATAGCTAGTGATGCTCATGCTGCGTTGTGACGCTTCGTTGTGCCGCGCTCCAGAATTACTCTTTCGGGAATGTAACAGTCGCGATGAGATGATTCAGCACTTGGTCGAATGATACGCGGCATGTTTGACGGTTCAACATTGAGGTGAGCTCGCGCCTGCCCAGTAAATGCAAGTGTTCGGGGTTGTCGTCTTCGTGAGACGGAACAGAAAGAATTACGGCCGATGATGCTACCCGTAGTGCCTCGTCAATGGCATCTTCGGGACCGTCCATGTGTTCGAGTACCTCCAGGAGCGTCACCAGATCAAAGCTGTTCGCGTTGAAACTCAAGCAGCCGGCACCCATGACGTGTGCGTTAAGAGTTTCCACTCCGCCGGCTTTGACCGCCAATATATCTGCTACGCGGTCTTCTCGCACGTCAATGCAAGTAACGGGAAGATGCGGGAATTCATTCAAGACCGGCCACAAAAAGGCGCCGCGGCCGGAGCCGACATCGAGCAACGACCCGGGATTGAAGCCCTTGATCGCCCCGAGCACACGACTGACTCTAGCTAAACCCATTGTGCGTTTGAACTTGTGCAAGCGAAGCCCTTGTTGTGCGCCGTACTCGACCAGGGTGGCTAGCTCGTTGTTCGACAACTCATCCAGATGCGCAGCTCGCAGCTCCGGCAGGTGTTCGTCCATCGCGGCCAGGGCGAATCGTCCTCGAACATACGCTGCTGCTAGACGCAAGAAATACTTTTCGCCCAGTTCCTCATGGTCTTGCAAGTCCGTTATCTCCTCGGGAAGCCGTTAGTTCCACCGTGGGCAATTACATCACGTGACAGTCTGAATGGTTACAGCTAGCGCTAGCCTGCCTCGGGCTTAAATGTATCTCACTTGGGCCGTGGAGAGCGGACTTTCGCCTCAAGGGACGGTGGGCTTCGCCCGACCGCCCCTTGATTACTGTGCGTGATTTTCTGTTATCTATCTGTATCACTAGTCTTTCTCTTTAAGAACTCAATAACACCCCTAACCTATAGCCGTATCGCACCATCGCCCCAAGCCGCACTGACGAGTCGTCAGCCGGAGTGGTCCGTTGTGCTGTTTTTCGTAACGAACACCAGGTTCGCCTGCAACACGAAAGGTCGTTGACATGACCTGCTAAACGCTAACGCGTAACTGGAGAAAAACATGTCGAACACATCCAAACAGCTTTTGGAGATGCTGCGTGCCACCACCACCACGCCCCCACGCATGCGCGCTTACACATACGGGCCCGAGCAGGAACTGCAGGAGCACGTATTGACCGAGGTCGGTCAGCTCGTTGACCTGAAGGACAGAAGCGCAGTTATCTGGGTGAACATCGACGGACCTTGCGGCAACGAGATCCTGGCCGCCTTCGGCGCAATGTTCAAGCTCCACCCCCTGGCGCTTGAAGACGTTGCCAACACCGACCAGCGCGCCAAAGTGGAAGAGTACCCGAATCACTACTTCGTGGTGTCGCGCATGGTGTCGCTGAAAGACCATAAGCTGGAGACGGAACAGCTGAGTGTCTTTCTCGGCAAGAACTTCCTGCTTACGTTCCAGGAGAAGCCTGGCGGCGACTGTCTTGATCCCGTGCGCGAACGTCTTCGTCGCAGTCAGGGCCGCATTCGCGAACTCGGTGCCGACCACCTCGCGTACGCGATCATGGATGCGGTTATCGACGGCTACTTCCCGATTCTCGAAGACATCGAGGAAGAACTGGAAGAGCTGGAAGAAAAGCTCGATGGTAACGACAAGCAGCCGCCATCCCCGCGGTTGGTGCGAAAGGCGCACGCCGTCCGTCGCAAGATCCAGAAGCTCCGGCATGCCGTCATGCCGAGCCGCGAAGTGGTACACAAGTTGTCGATGAACACGCGCAGCATTCAGGAAGAAACGCGCCTGCACCTTCGCGACTGCTACGACCACGTTCTCAGGATCCTGGAAATGCTCGAAACCCACCGAGATACTTGCCTCGGTATTCGAGAACTTTACCAGACTCGGGTGGGCAACCACCTGAACGAGGTGATGAAGATTCTCGCGATCATCACCACTATCTTCACTCCGCTGACGTTCATCGCCGGGATCTACGGCATGAACTTCAACCCGGACAAGTCGCCGCTGAACATGCCCGAACTGAATTGGTTCTACGGGTATCCGTTCGCCTTGGCGGTCATGGGGGCGGTGTTCCTCGGGATGTTGTTCTACCTCTATCGCCGTGGCTGGTTGACGCGAGCGGCCACGCGCGACGAAGAAGATGACGAGGACAAGCGTCGCCGTCAAAAGTAGCGCCCACCGGCGCTGCTGGTTGTCTGTTCCCAAGCCCGGAGTTTACTTCGGGCTGCCTTCGTTCTCACAAGCACTCACCTGAATCAGGGCTTCGGCCCGCAAGGAGAATCTGTCATGGCTCACAAGCTTGGCGACACCATCATCCCGACCGAGGTCGGCGATTTCTACGCGAACTGGATGCCCGGTGCGCCGGTCGTCACGACGCGCGACAGCGAAGAGACCGCTCCGGACTGGAACAAGGTCCGCCGCGGTCGGCCCCTGCCCGCCGGTGGCAAGTCCAGCGCGCAGATGGCGCAGGAGGGTTGGGTCGGGCTGTATCTGACCACCCCGAAGGACCCGCCTGCCGGCGCGGTCAAGGTGGCCTGGTTCCAGGAACCGTCCGCCTGAGTCCGGCGGGGCTGCTCCGGTCAGTGTTGCAATAACCGAACAGGTAACGCCGAGCCACCGCATGCATCGCATGTGGTGGCTTCGGCTTACCGTTTCTCCTTCTCGTCTTTTTGGAGATCCACATGCCTTCAGAAAGAGGCCCCGGTTACCACCTCAACGCGATTGCCAAAGGGGAACTCGGGGAACTCAGCAAACTCGACGAAGAACTCGCCGAGCTTCACGACGCCGCCGCTCAGGGCGTCAAGATCATGGAGCTGGTCGAACTGTCCGATCTTTACGGCGCGATGCGGCTGTACCTGGAGCGTCATCATCCGGGGACGACTATGGCAGACCTGGAGAAGATGAACGACGTGACGCGGAGGGCTTTCCTCAATGGTTACCGCTAACCTCGAGGCCGGTCGCATCGATTACGGGCTGATTGGCGCAGCCGTAAGCTTCTACGCGGCGCGCGGTTATGCGTACGTCGAGGTCCCGTGGTTCGTTACTGCGCCGGCGTTCGACGTGACTTGTCCGCCCGGTGTTCGCACTTTTGACACCTATGCTGGACGATTGGTTGCTTCCGGCGAGCAGAGTTTTCTACAGATGCTCGCGGATGGCAAGCTTCCTCCGGGGCGGTATATGTGCGTCACCCCGTGCTTTCGAGACGAACCGCAGTACGATGATCTGCGCAAGATGTACTTCCTGAAGGTTGAGCTGATCGATACGGCACAACTTAATCATGAAGCCTTGCTCGCCGACGCGCTGGCGTTCTTCTCGCAGTACGTCCCATGCAGAGCGGAAGATATGGGCGACAGCACCAAGGACATTGTCACCGTCAACGGTTGCGTTGAGTTGGGATCTTACGGCACGCGCAATCATGCGCTGACCGGAGCCTGGTCGTACGGCACCGGATGCGCTGAACCGCGCCTGTCCGCCGCTATCAAGCGCGAAGTGAAGAGTTAAGCGATGCCTTTTTGATGTGCATCGCAAGGTAGTGGAGAACCAGGACCTCAATTCCCGGTTCTCCACCACCTTTACTCTTTCCTTTTCGTTCCCGATTCGCCTACTAGATATAGGCGTAGTTCTCCGGCAGTCCCGGAGGAATTGACTGATGTCCAATTAGGGTTTTTGCTGTAGACGATCGCCGGCGGGCAATCGAAGATAAGTAGATAGTCCGCACATCCAATTGACTTCGATAACAGAGGTTCTTATGTTCTACCGTCGCCTGGTGCTATTGGCTCTAACCGCGGGGCTCATCTCTGTTCCGCAAGTATCAGCGCAGAACTATGCCCACTCAGCCGGGCGTCGTGCTGATTTCTCCAAGCTTGCCATTGAAACTCCGTTAGAAAAATTGATTTCGCGATCGAATCGAGGTGTTGTTTCCGGTTCGCCGGCACTGCCACTGTCGCCGTCTATGGCGAATCTTTCAGAACCAGCTGCTGACGCCGCTGAGAACCGAATCATTAACAGTCGGGTCTGGCAGTCTTCGTTTGCGCGCCAGCGTAAGCAGAAAGGGGCTTCATCCGGGAGTGTCGAGTTATCGACTCGCAATGTGTTACAGGATACCGGTGCCCGTAACAGTGATACCAGAGCCGGTGTCAAGGTCGCCCCCGGAGAAGTAGCATGGCAGCCGGATTTTGATACCGCATGTAAGCGCGCTTCCGAAAGTGGAAAGCCTGTTCTGCTGTTCCAGATGATGGGTAAGTTGGATGATGAGTTCTGCTGAACGAATGCCAGATTGGCGAGAACCGTGTTGTTCTCAAACTCTCAACTAGCTTCATTCATCAGTGACTCGTTCGAGCCGTGCTGGCAATCTGTACGTGATGTTCCTGTAATTACGGTCGACTTCGGCGACGGCAAGATCATCAAGCGAACACTGCATGGCAACATCGCCACTTATGTTTGTTTACCGAATGGAACAGTTGTAGATATTCTGCCGGGAATTTATTCTGCCGCCGAATACCAACGACGCTTAGGTGAACTGCTGGTGGTGGCAAATAGACAACCTGATGCGGTCGCTCTTGTTGGTTATCACCGCGAAAAGGCGGCGCCGACACCGAAGCCGTCCGCCTTTTACGGGCGCCCGGACATGCGTAAATCTATCATTGAAAGTCCTGTGGAAAAGCTGCTGACCACGGACGCCTCGATGGCTCCGACTGTACGCGGTGAGCGCACTCTCGTTCTTGCAGAGGACGTCGTTTTAAACGAAAACATCCGCAGAAAACAGATTCACGAGAAGCTGGCGCAGTGGCCCGGTGTGCGACCGTCCGATGTGTGTAAATGGTTGTACAAAGAAGTGTTGCACGCGGACCTCGATGATCCGTATCTGGGCCTTGGTCAGTCGCTTTTCGCTACGTATCCGTTCCGGAGTGGTGAACGAGTCAATTAACTTCGAGTAACAGAGTCGATTAACTTCTATGCGATGTCGTTACCGGCCCGTGCGCAGCGGGTAATGGTAAAGGAGTATGCTTAGGAGCGCGCATGAAAATCGTTGGCAATGAGCAACTGCTTCCAGCTATTTTGCTTAGCGCCCTTCTGGGATCAGCCGGGTGCGGCTCGGCTGTGTTGGCACAGTCGTGGGGACAGTTCAAGCATGCCGCCCTTACCGCTGTTGAGCAAAACAACTTGCCCCAGGCTGAAAAGTTCTGGCAGTCGGCTTTGCAAGCAGCCTCGGAGTATGGTCCGCGCGATCCTCGGTTCTGCGCAAGTGTCAGCGGGTTAGCCGCTGTCTATCGCAATCTAGAGAAGTATTCGGAAGCGGAAGCGCTCTATAAAAAAGTCATTGATGATGTGAACACATTTCAGCCGGTATCGGATGAAAGCAAGACTTGTGCTATCGACTACGTGTCGTTTTTGAAACAGCGACAGCGCCCTGCCGAAGCGATTGCGCTTGCTGCGCGGCTGCCGGTAGGAACTGTGTTCGATAGTGGTGAAGGTAAGCAGGAGAGCTCGCCGTCGATTAGCCCAGCCGCGTTTTCTGCCGTAGTGTCGGCTAGCGGGCCGAAATTGCCTGAGGCGAAAGAGGGCTCGAAGTGGACGGAGTTCACTGAGGCCGGTAAGCAGTACTTGATGCAGAAGAACTATCAATCTGCCGAAAAGGCTTTCAAACAAGCCCTTGATCAGGTAGCAACACTGCCGGCCAATGATGTGCGGGTGAATCAATCTTTTTCCAACCTGAGCGATCTTTATTTGGCCTGGAAGAAAATACCGGAAGCCGATGCGGCTCATCACGGCTCTCTGGCGTGGATTCGCAAATTTCGCGGACCACAGTCGCACGATCATGTTGCTGCACTGGTGCGTCATGGAAAGTTACTTCGGGCGCTCAATCGAAAAGCCGATGCGATAGCAGAAGAAGGCAAGGCGGAGAAAATTCAGTTTGCAATCACAGGGCGACCGGATCCAGATGGCAATGCTTTCTCGTCAATTACTACCATAGATGCGTCCGGGTCGATTCTGAGCTCATTCAGCATGAATTCACCAAGTGGCGGCGGTGGTGGCAGCAGCGGCGGGCTTGATGGTGGTGGCGGCGGGTATGGGGCTTCTGTTGGAGCCTCGGTCGGTAGAGGCGGTTGACGGTAGTTTCGAGCGAGGCGGGTCTTCGCAAAACACCGGGAAACGAAAGCGTTAAGTCTAGATGGGCTGATCGCCGGTAGTGTAGCTTCGCAAGGTGAATGCAGTGGAAACGCTGCTCATCAAGCCCCGGGGGGCGCAATCCGGTTCCGTGTCCGCTTGACTGAGTCGGGGCGAGACGATAGGCTCTGCCGGATACTTACGAATCATCTTCCGCAGGGCATTATAGCCAGCAGCCTTGAGACTTACTTGCGTTAATTTACATCGGCTCGCGCCGAGTGGTTATCGTCATTTGGCTTGAGGCTCAAGCTTCTGACCTACGGATTTTCTTGCGCTTAGTCACTCTTTTGCAAAGAGCATTTCTATGAATCGACGTGTGGTCGTTGTTCTTTCAGTAGCGGCCCTCCTTGCGGTTGCTGCCGGGATTTTCATTTTCGGTGGATTTGGCGGTGGCGGACAGGAATCGAACGGTTACGAAATCACCGTTTGGAAAGACGGCAAAGTGGAGCGCGTTGTCCACGCGGACTCCTATAGTGCCAAGGGTGATACCATTGCTTATCATCTCGCGAAGCCTGATGCTGAAGGGAAAACCACCGGGCAGGCAAGCGGAACCTGGGTTGTGAAACATCATGACTGGAAGCCGGAGGCTGCAGAACAGAAGTTCAAAGCCACCCTATTCAGTGGCGACCAGGTGGTTGGTACATGGTACATTCGCGAGTTTGTCACCGGTGAACGTTCGGTGATTCTCTTCCCGGCAGACGGTTCTGAGGCGCTGCGGGTTTGCGGGAACCTGGTAATCGAGGAGCTGGCATCGCAATCGGCCGGTGAAGCTACGCAGCGCTTAACCTTGACGAGCGGCGGCAAATCGGTCTACACCAGAGAGCTAATCGGTACCACAATTGTCGGGCACTATGTCACTGGACATCCCGCTGATGGTTCCGGTGCGGTCTACATCTGGGGCGATTACAAGATCGAAGAAGTGAAGAAGTAATCTTCGAGAACTAGTAATGCGCCATCCGGTCTGAGAACGGTCTCACAATGGAGATAGGGGCGCTAACTTCGCTAGCGCCCCTATCGAGAGCGGGCTATCCCGAAGCGGCAATTTTCATAATTAAAACCTCGCAAAGGCCTTAGTAATTATTGCTTTCTTCAGCGGTAGTCAAGTTAGGGTTGGGTGTTCTCATTTTCAGCTCATTCTCAGAGGTCCCCCCCCCCCCCACTCACGTTGTAAGCACTGGCTTCAACGGTTTCTGTAAGTCGCTGTGGCGGCTTTGACGTCAACCACCTTCAGAAAACAAGAAAGAAGGGAATCCAGCATGTCCAATCCAAGAATGTCCATGGTTCGCACCTGTATCGAGCGCGCCATTGGTTGTCTTCAGGGTGACACTGTTCGCTCTACACGGGTCGAGCTTGCCGCTCCGAACCTTGGTTTTGCCCTGCAGCTCTCGTTCGCGCTTAAGGCGCAGACTTTCACTGCCACGCTCGGAACCGTTGCCGGCGTTGGCCCTGTGGACAGCTATGAGAGCGCAGACCCGGCTAAGCTGCTCGACATTGTCTACGGCGAAGTTGATGCGGCGCTGGCCCATGCGGACCTGAGCGGTCTCACCGCCATTCTCAGCGCGCAGCCTGTCGACCCGGCGCAGTTTCTGCCCGTCGCCAAGATGGTGGACAGCGCGCCTGGCGAGGTTCGTTGCATGTCCGAGGAAATGATTTGCTTCTTGACTGCGGCCATTCAACAAACCGTGACTAGCGCTCGTGTGCGCGGCACGTGTTCCCTTCGCGTGACCGCGCCCGGCAAGACCTGGCCGGTCTGGATCTGCGTGGACGTCGCGGATGACGAGAGCAACTTCACCGCCAGCACCAACGACGTCGACCTGATGGTGCCGTGCCCGCCTTCGTTCTTCTCTACACAGACCAGCGCTTCGGCGATCGTCGCGCAGATCATGCGGTTCCTCGCCGAAGAGTTCATCGATGCGGCCGATACGTCGGTTCTCATTCGTCGCGAGGGCAACTTGCCTTGTTTGACGGGAGACTCGGCACGGGGTCCGGGCAGCATCATCGAGGAAGTGATCGCGGACGTGTAATAAGTCTCGGTGTGGACAGCGGCAGATCCGCCAACACGGCGTTAACCCGCCGTGTCGGGCGAATCTGTATTTCGGGCGAGTCGAGAGGGTTCATTGCTAAGAAGCACGGACAATCTCGCTCGCTCGGTTTTTGCTTTCGATATACTGAATGGGGTAGTAAAACGGGCGTTTTTGAGTCTAGCGTGGACGGAGGTGTTGACTGTCACCGCTGCGGCAACAGCGCCGACGGAATGCGGTATAGTTTGTGATTTGTTTCTGTTTGCCTGTTATTTGTCCGCGAAAGGTTCGGGGCTCATGGTTCTTAGTCCGTCCGTGCAAAAGTGTATTCACAATATAGTGTCGGGTTTGGTGTTCCTGACAGTATCGGTTGTGGTGGCACTTTATGCGCTGACCTGGTATTGCTACCTCTTTGTAAGGACCGCTTCAATCGGATACGAGGGACCGATCTTATGGGCTGCAACACAGTTAGCTGCGGGGCAGAACATCTATCCCTTGTCGGGGCTAACGACTCAGCCCTGGATCACCATTTTGTATCCGCCGCTGTATATGCTGCTGGCGGCGACAGGCGTGCCGCTTTTCGGTTACTCCTATCTGCCGGGGAGACTCATTAGTTGCGGGGCTTCGATTCTCGCGGCGATGAGCCTCTACCGATTGTTGCGACTGCAGAATTGTTCTTGGATGGTGGCACTCACTGCTACCGCATTGTATTTTAGCTTTGCCTGCGTCTTGACGGAATCAGGACAATATCGTCCGGATATGCTTTGCCTGGGGGTTGGCGCCTTGGCGAACTACCTCTTCGTTTTGCGGGTGAGAGAAGGAGCGAATGGTGCTTTTGGTTCGCGCCAGATGGTATGGCCGGCGGTGCTTTGTGCGTTGAGCTTTTTTGCCAAACAGCAAGGTGTGGTTTTTGCAATAGCCATTTTGTTGACGCTGTTGAGTGAGCGCAAACCAAAGATTGCAGCTGTCTTTGGCGCGATTTGGGCGGGTGTGTTGGCCCTGTTGATCATGCCTGTGCAGCTGATTTCCGGAGGATTGTTTGCGAATCTCAGTCTGCTGTCCGGGGTAAAGTCGCACGTCGAGATTTTGACCACTAATTTGCTTTCCGTTGGTCTGGACATATTCAAATTGATCTTCTGTATGATTCTAGCTCCGATAGGAATCTTGTCGAACAAGCAGATGCTCGTCGATGAAAGATTGTCTTTGATCTTGTTTTTTGTTTGCGCTGTAATTCTGGCCTACACAATGGGAATTCCGGCCAGCAACGTCAACCACCTGATTCCGGCATTGTTTGGTTTGTGCTGGTTTGTTGGACTGACTCTTCGAAAATTGCCGGGGTTTGTTTGTCTGATAGCTGCTGCGTTAATAGTACTTACGATAGTGCCGGGATTCTATGAGCAGAAGGCGATGCTGCAAATGCAGGCGCGCGTGCAGCAAGATACAGCCGATCTAATCGCTCTTAATTTAAAGGACAAGGTGGTTCTGACGGACGATGTTTACCTGAACCTTGTTACCGGTTCCAAGCCTGCATTCGTCGATTGCGCCACGTTCATGAATCTGTGGAAGGATTCCGGTCAGGGCTTCGAGCAACTGAATGCACGAATTGCAGCTCAAGAGTATGCCGCCATCCTCATCAATGAGGTTGATGTTAAGCAAGGGGAAGAAAAAGCCTTTTGGCCTCCATCGGTGATCTCTGCAGTCAAACAAAATTATGAGCAAAAGCAGTTGTTTTTCTGTGGTCCGTGGATACTTGTATTGTTTACGCCTAAGAGTGATGCCTTGCCGGTTCCTGAGCGGTCTCGCTGATTGCAAATACTGCTGCCAAAAAGGCGGAAAAAGTGCCGAAAATTGAAAAAGCGATGGGGGTGGTGCTTTCAAATGCACTGCCCCCGCTTCGCGGACCCTTCTCGTTGAATGCTCGTGGCGATTGGTTCTCGGGATAGAGCCGGGTCCTGTCAATGTTAGTCGCTCGAGCCGCTGTCGTCCTTGGACTTCGAGCTAAACGCGTCGCGTACGGTATTCACCAGGATGCGGAACGGAATGAGCAGAATCGCCAGTGCGATGCCGACAAACCAGTATGTGAATGCCGCAGCGATGACCGAGAGGATTCCCGTGCCGACGATATTGCTGAAAGTGGACATCTCGGGCCAAAAGTTCCACATCCACAGCGCAAAGGTGAGCAGGTAGGAGACGCTCCAGTAAAGCCGCGTGCGTCTCTCGATCTCTTCATTGTTCATTGCGTGTTCTCCGTCGCTATCATTGGTCGACCGACGAAGGAGGGCAGAGGAACGCCCTCCTTCGTCGGTCGGAAGTTACTTGGTGTGCAGGTTCCGCACGGTCTGCTCCGCTCGGCGACCCGCCTCTGAAGCGTTCGCTCCTTGGACGGACCGCGAGTAGTGATCGCCAGTACCCGGTCGGACAGGCTGTCGGCCGAGTTGCGTGCGCAGGGCACCGCAACGAGGGTGGATTAAGGACCGCTTGCTTTAGTTGGCGGCGTCGACCGACGGTTGGACCTGGTTGCGCAGCTGGCGGAGGACCAGGCGCGCGGCCAGCAGATCGTCGGCGGCAACACCGACCTCAAGTCCGGCGCCGCCGAATTCGACGGTCTCCTTGGCACGCCTGAACTTGTATTCCTGGAGCAAGTCCGGCTTGTGCGCTTGCAACAGCGCGCGAGTCGCTTCCAACTCCGCGGCGACAATCTGCTCGTAGGCGGAGATGCCTTCGGCGAGGGTCTCCGGCGAAGGAAGGTCCGTGTCTACCTCGGGAAGCATTTGGTTGTCGCTCTGGAAACACCGAATGGCGTGAACCAGATCGCCGTGGTCTTGCAACTCGGCAGCGATGCCGGTCCACTCGCCACTCAGGGCGGAGAGTTGACCTTGTGCGCCGCCGAGGGCAGCTTGCTGGACCTTGAGGTAGCCTTCGTGTACGCGGTGTACCAGGTTCAATTCTTCAGGCTGCAAACCTTGCTCGCACTCGTCGAACCAGGGTTTGGCGGCCAGGCGTTGGTTGGCTTTCACCGCTGCATCTTCGGCTTGCTTCTTGCGTTCCTGATAACTCTCGAAGCGAGCGAACAGGTCTAGTCCGAGCTTCTGCTCGGCTGCGGGAAACCCGCTGAACGTTTGTTTCGGCATGACGATCCTTTCACGTGTGTGAAACGGTTTATGAGAGAGACTGTCGGTAGCAGCCAGCCAGACTGACCACCACCGGCATCGGTGGCGGTTGATTCGTTTCGGGAACGGGACATCTGATTGTTTCGGGCTGGCTGCTCAGTGGTAGGCGGGTATGGGTGACGGGTTACCCTAGTGCATTGAGGCGGCGACGCGCTGTGATGATTTGACAACGTAACGTGTAACTTGACTTAATCTCGCACGAACTTGCGACACCTCTTTACGACCGCGCCGGTTCGCGAGTCTCCCGCTGCAATAATTTGCCGGAGATTGGTGCACGTTGTCACATCTTCTCCAGATTGAAGCGCGCTCACAATGGCGTTGCCGTTCGCAGCAAGGTTACTCGATTTTGAGGAAACTTCAAGCAGTCGGCGGTGACGCTACCGGCGGTGCGATTAGATCATCCGCGCCATCGGAATGACGGAGTCGACAAAGGTTTGTGTGCGAGACGATTTTACTGTTTCGACCTGTTGATACAGCTTTGAGGGGATTAGGAGAAACAAGAGGCGTGTCATTCCCATGCGAATTTCATCACCGGACTGCAGTTTTGCTCGGTGCCCTACGAGCGCACCATTCAGCCATGTGCCGTTTTTGCTTGCCATATCTTCGACGAAGAAGTGCTCGTCGATGCACAACACAACTGCGTGTTGTCTCGAAATTGCTTTATCGGTCGCAAGCACGACGTCGTTCCCGATCTCGCGACCCACTGATACCGAGTATCGTTGCAAGTTGAATTCTTGTCCTGTTTTGGCGTTCACCAGAATGGCGATTTCGGGCGTTGTCATAGAAGCCTCGCTGCGGCAGACTAGCTGTCAAGCATACGATTTGCTGCAATTTCATAAAATGAGTAAACACACATGATGCTACTGTGGAATTACACAGTGAGGGTGAGGCACAGCCCGTTTGCAGTATCAGACCGTCAGTAGCAGCATTAATGTCAGTAAGCATGAACAATCCAATGGAAAAGCCCGTTGTGTCGGCTCTGATCGCTTCGGCCGCCGTTGCTGTTTTTGTGTGGCTTATCGTGCGTGAGCTTGCGTTTGTTGAGCACGAAATGTTCGGGCGTTTGATTAGTGCGTTTCATGTTGATGCGACAGGCGCCGACATTGAGGACCCCAGAAGTCTGACCTCGAATATATGCACCATAAGCAGTTTTCTCTTGTTTGCGGCGTTGTCTACGTGGGCTGGACTGAAGTTAGGATCTTTCGCTCGCGTGATCAGCGGGTTGCAGATCTTTGCAGTTAGTCTCTGTTATCAGCTTTTGATCTGGCAGAGTTTCAAGATTGTCGGGCACCCGCTGGGATATTCAGTGGCAATACTTTTCGGCTTCTTGAGCGGCGGTTGGCTACGTCATCTCAATGAGAGCCGCAAAGTAAGCGAATCGCGGTACTATGAGCTGAAAATTCGTAACCGTGAACTGCATGAAACCCGTTTGACGATGGTCAAGCAGGATGAAGTGGAGCGACGCATGCTTGCGGCAGATTTGCACGATCAGGTGTTGAACGATATGAAACAAGTTGTGCAGAGATTCGAGGATTATGTCGAGAAGCAGGATCAAGAGGACTTGCAGCGAGTGAGAACCTTGTCGACAAAAGTAATGCACGAAATTCGCGAAGTGATGGAAAGTCTGTGTCCGTCCGTGTTAGAGCATCTCGGACTTGCCGCCGCCTTGGAAGACTGTTTGAGAAAGGGCGCTGAACGGTCTTCGTTCAAAGTAAGATTTCGCTCCAAGATTGAAGATGAAGATCTGAAAGTATTGTCGCTTGTCGAACAGTCGTTGCTGTACCGGCTGGTTCAAGAATCGATCACCAATATTTGCAAGCACGCAGATGCTTCCACCGTGCGAATCGTTGTTGAGAAGGTTGACAACAATCTGCTGATTACCATCAATGACGACGGAAAAGGGCTTGATCCTGCAAAGAGCCGCCAGGACTCTCGCGGACTTAAGTACATGCGCTTGAGGGCGGATCTAATTGGCGCTACTATTGCGTGGAAGTCCGGCGATAATAATCGGGGCACTAAAGTTGAGATTCGCATGGACCTTCGCGAAAAAGTAATGGTAAACACTGATGACCACTAAATTACTCGTAGTCGATGATCTGTCCGCCTTAAGGCAGCACATCGTGCGCCTAGTGCGCGAGAAAGTCACAACTGACCTGGAGGTGAAAGAAGCACCGAACGGGTTGGAAGGATTGAATCTCTTTCGCTCGTACAAGCCCGACATGATTGTGATGGACATAGTAATGCCCGAGATGACCGGCATCAAAGCTGCTCAGCAGATTTGGGCCGAGTCGCCGCGTACCAAAATCTTGTTCTGGTCGCAATTTCACAAGGAAGCCTATATTCGCGAGCTTGGCAAGATTGTGCCTGACGAGGCGATCCACGGTTATGCGTTGAAAAGTGAAAGCGACGAGAAACTTATCTACGCGCTTACTTCGATTATGCTGCACGATAACCCGTATATCGACCCGATCGTTCGCGGTGTTCAAACCAAGCTGCAAAGCAAGGACGGCTCACTGAGCGACGTCGAGTATGAAACCCTTCTTGATATCGCCCTTGGGCTGACCGATAAGGCTATTGCTTTTCGTCGGCATATAAGCGTGCGCGGTGTGCAAAACAGGCTTGCGATGCTGTCCGGCAAGCTCTTCAAGGGAGAAGATCTCTTTCTCAAAGAGAGTGCGGGGATGGAAGTTTATAATCCTCGGACCAGACTTGTTCTGGAAGGCCTCAAACGCGGTTTGATCGACATCGATCAGATTCCCGAGCTGGAAAAGGAATTGGAAGAGTGGCTGGCAGAGGAATTCGACTACGAGAAAGCCTAGGTTAGCGAGCGTTAATGTGTGCGTTCGTTAACCCGGGTTTTGTATTTGCAACGGTGATGTTCCGGATATGCACACGGACCGGGCGTTATCAAGAAGCGGGGCGCTTTCTTTGCTTTTGATTCCGGTAAAGATAGACCTCTCGGCATTTTGCGGTTCTCGTGCTATTCTTTCTCGAGCAAAATGAACGGGGGCTTGGAAATGAATTCGCTTAAATCTTTGGTTTTTCAATTCATTCATGACGAAGACGGACAAGGTATCACCGAATATTTTGCATGCCTTGCGTTTTTGGCGTTGCTAGTCGCGATGGTATTCGCCCTTGAGAATGGCACGCTCTTTAACAGTCTCAGCACAGCGTTCAGCAATATGGCCGCTGAGATTAATCGTTTGGTTGCCGGCAGCAATTCCGGACCAACAATCTAGCAAACAATCTTCTGTTATGCCCGATGCAAGAGCGTTTATCCACCCGATAAGCGCTCTTTTCAATTTCTGATAACCGTCGCGCAAAAGGTATAGCTGTGTAAGGATTTTCCCGACCGTTCCGCTACCCCCCGGGCGCTCTTTGCAAGGGGGCTCCTGCGTGATATCCTCAGGTAAGAAGGCGTTAATCTGGTGTGGCTGAATTTTCTTGTTGGAGGGGCTATGTTGTGGCTGTCTGAGTTTTGGTCCGACGACGGAGGCCAGGGCATTACAGAGTATGCTTGTATTCTGGCTTTCGTGAGTTTGCTTATTGCGTCCGTGTTTGCCATTGCCCAGGGGTCGTTTTCCGACTCCCTGTTTGCTTCGTTCTCTAGCATGTCCCGCGAAATTGGACGACTTTGCGAAACTGCAAGCGGACCTTGAATCGGTTGAAAATGTACCTGTTTCTACCTGGACCCGACACCTCCCTCCGTCGGGCGCTTTAGTGTTTCAAAATCGTCAGGGTAAGCTGCACACATCTACCTTCTAAGTGTTTACGGGTGTGAGCCGCTATACTTAAATACGCAAGTCGGGGCTCAGGCCTGCGGTTGTCGCAGTATCCGGCACAGTAGTGAACAATGGCGCGTATTCTCTTCGTAGTCAGCTCAGATGCCGGGCATATCAATCAGTGCATCGGTCCTGCGTCGTATTTGCAGAATGACGACCATCAGGTTGCTTTCTATGCCCCGAAGGACATAAGCAGGAGGCTCTGGCGTGCGGGGTTCACTCAGAGTTACTTTTGCGATCCCGTCGCTCCCATGCGGCTCGATCCTGTGCGCTCAGAGCGTCTGTCGGAGAATTTGAAGGACGGTCACTGGTCCAGACTTTGGCTGCGATCTGCTTTGCTGGACGATTTGCAGGAGCGGATAGACAGGGTTTTCGAGGTTATTGGAGAGTTTCAACCGGATGTGGTTGCGACCGTCTCAGTTGCTTATGAGGGTGCTATCGCGGCTCAGAAAGCTGGTTTGCCCTGGGTGACGCTCACGGCCTCATTGACCCCTTTTATTCCTGAGCTGGTGGCACATGAAATGAAAGAGCAGATAGACGGCTGGGCGCGTGAGCGCGATGCAATCGTTGATGATGCCGGGGTGAAGCTTTCGTTTCGCTTAACAGATGTAATCTCACCTCACGCCAATCTAGCATTTACGAGCAGTGATCTGATCGGACACAAGATCAATCCGGAGTTCAGGCGTATCGGCCCGTCGATTCCGCCGGGCGATAGAGGGGACGAGCCGGACTTTCCGTGGGATCGCATTCGGGATGACGTGCCGTTGATTTACATGTCTCTAGGTTACGATACTTACAATCAACCGCAAGTGTTTCAACAAGTGTTTGAAGCGGTTGAGGGAAGGGATGTGCAACTGATTTGTGTGTCCGGCCTGGCGCAAATCGCGCCCGAGGACGTGCCGTCGAATGTGTTGTTGTGCGAGTATGCACCGCAGCTCCTGGTCCTTGCTGCAAGTTCGATGTTCATCACCCATGGTGGCGCTACCTCGGTAATGGAATCGCTTTTTTATGGTGTTCCAATGCTGGTCTCGCCGCTCTGGAAAGATCAACCGCATCAAGCATTTTTTGTTGACAGGGAGAAAGCCGGTGTGCGATGCGAGTTGCATCACGCATCGCCCGCGGTAGTATGGAAGCATATAGAAAGTGTTCTGCAATCAAAAAAGATCAAGGAATCGGTAGAGAAGCTGCAGCTGGCGTACAAGCGCTATGAAGGCGCGGCGGAAGCTGCTCGTTTCATTGCGCAGTTAGCGGAAAAGACTGTAGTTTGACTAGTCTGCCGTACGTTCGGTTATTGTTTCGGCAAGCGGCGCTGTCGTTCGACTGAGAGTCGAAGATTGGCTGGAAACAAGATTGCCGTCTAGTTTGCATTGGACGACGCGCCAGGCGCTATATGTCAGGAAGCTGATGAGCCATGCTTGTAACGGTGGTATGCCGATTTGCCAGGTGGCGGTGCCGGGAATAAATCCGGAAGTCAAAACGCCTGCTGCAATGCCGATCGCTAGTGATACTACTGCCGGCCAACGCAACGCGGGTAACTCGCTGAACTCGGGTACTCGGGCCAACTCCGAAGTGGAACGCCCGAACAGGGGCAGGATGACGAACGCTTCGGCCATCATGATCACGGTGCTGCAAGGCAAGAAAATGCACGAGAGTGCCGCTACCGCTTCGAAGTTTTGCTTATAGCCGAACAGCGCTATGGTGGTCAGGGCACCGGCTATCGTGAGGGCTGTAACGCAGTCTTTTCGGGGGAATTCTTTCAAGTTCTGAGCCGCATTGATGGCGCCGTAAAGACCGGCATCATTCACAGCTACATAGCTAATTATTAGTACCGTCGCTGATATCAGTGATATGCCGCCGAAAGCATAGTCGTTCATTAGTTTCGTTGCTGCTGCATACTCTGTTACTCCAAACAGCCTGGCCATCATCCACCCGGTGATGGGGAATAGAATCTGCCCGAGTAATAGTGATATCACAAGTGGTAGCACTGATGCCGACCATTTTGGTCTGCCGTAGCGCCAATAATCGGCTTCGTTGCCCCAGCAAGCTATACCGAGAACAAAGGATGAAACTACTGTCAGGGCATGGGCGGGAGGTACTTTTGTCGCTTCGATCAGAGCTGCTGAAGGGCAGTTCATTGATGCTTTGCAGAACACGAACAACACCCAGATCACCAGTACCGGTGCCGCCAGGTAGCCGGCAAAATTGGCAACACCTTTGAAGCCGAAAAAGTTGTTGAACGCCATCAAAACTGCCAGCACGGTGGCAAAACATAGCGGGTCGATGTTCAATGAAAAAAGTCCCCGCAGACCTTCGGCCAGGAAAATTGCGTTGAGGGCATACCAGCCGGTTGAAACCCAAATCGAATTGAAGGAGACGAACCAGGAGCCCCAGCGTCCGAAGATTGAACGGCTCAGCAAGCTGTAGGTTAGTCCGGTTGTTGAGCCCAGAAAACACGCGGGAATGGAGTAAGCGAGGATAATCAAGCAGCTGGTTACTAGCGAAGCGGCTACTTCCGGCAAGTTCATGCCCAGCTTGTACCATTCGAATCCGACAAGAACGTTGGGGAACACAGTAACCATCGTAATCCACAGCAGCGCCATGATCAGTCCGCCGCGGCGTTCGCTCAGCGGAACGGGATGGTTTGTGAAGTCCTGGCTCGTCACAACAGGTGTCCTTGAAACTTGAGGAGAACCGAACTAAACAGCTTACCACCTACTCCGGGTGGAAGGCCGACATCGCGAACAGGCACGACTTTCCACTCGGTAGCCTCTACCCTCCGCGCTGCTTCCTTACACGCTCGCGCAGATACGCCAGGTTGTTGACTAGACTAAATCCACCTAATATATCTCATCGGATATAAACGGGGATCTCTTACCGGCTTTGCGGGCAAGTGTTTGCGACCTTGTGCCCTTCGTCCGGCGCCCGTGGTTCAGAGGGCAGTAACTTAAACTCGTATTGCTTGCCAAGAGGAATTGGTTCAGCATTGAGTCCACTCATTCCTGAACCAATTCCGAGACACACACCAAGCACAGTTCCAGAACTGAGAGCCACGAAATTCACGAGCGAGATTGCGACCCCGATGTCGTACGTGAGTCTCATTGTTTGCGCGGTGTGTTCTCCATTGATACGAGGAGCCTATCATGCGGCGTTTCTACACGCAGCAGATTGCGTTTTCTTGCCTCATCGCCGGCACCTGGTTGTGCACTATCGCCATGCTGACGCGCGGTTCTTCCGCCGTTCCGCTGAGAACAGAGCGCCCGAGCCCCACCGATTTGATCACTCGGCGACTCGAGCCTCGTGATGAAAGCACCGGTGAGGTAAGTCGCCTACACAAGTTCAACGACCTCGGCACTCGCACGGAAGTGGAGATCCGATTCAAGGACAAGTGGAGAGCCAGTGTTTACTTCAACGTCCTGGGGCGGCGCTCGCGCGCTGTGGAATGGGCCCCCGACGGAGAGCGAAGCGAGTACACGTTCGCCCGCGACGGAAAATCGTTACGACGAGTGATGACCTACGGTGCCGACGGCGTGCTCAAGAGCGATACTATTCCGGTGAATGGCACCGAGGTTCGCACCACTCGATTTGCTGCCGACGGCAAGACGAAGGTCAGCGAGCAAACGCTGCGTTCGGATGGCGGAGCAACGCTCACGGTCTTCCATCGCGACGGAAAGACTGTGTACCGGATTCTCCGGCGCATCGACCCTCGCAGCGAAGAGCTGGTGACGCACGACGAACGTGGCGTCAAAACCGACATCGATATCATCACGCGAGTGCTATACGGCGGCGGTTTCATGTTTCCGGGATACATCGTTCATCATGTCACCCACACGCGGTTGCGCGAGGATGGCAGACCTGCGTACAAGCAGCAGTACTCGATAGTCCACGGACGGCGCAACGTTTCCCGCGTTGAGGAGTATCACTCGGACGGAAAGACTGTCAGCGCTCGGTTCGCGCGAGTGCAGAACGATACTCCGGGAATCCGCGTTGTCGGTCAAGGGGACGGCTTCAAGGTCGAAGTCTTCACCGATGACGGCACGCTGCAGACTACCAAGACGCTGCGCGCCGATCTTAGTGTCGCCAGCGTTGAGGATGCCACCACCGGGGAGCGGACCGAGATCCCGGACAGCAACACCAAGGAGCTTCGCTATGTTGAGTTGATGGACGGTTCTCCCGCTCGCGACCTCGACAAGTTGCCGCAGATTAGCTCGGACATTGGTACCCACCACCTGGGTCAGCTGCTGGCGGATTGAGTTCTTTTCACTTCAATGCCCGGCGACGTCGTCGGGTCGTTCAAACTCAGAAGGGACAATGCTTATGAGCAAGTTCTATTTCCAACAAATCGCCGGGACCATCGCCATCGCCGGCGTCTGGTGCGCGGCGGTCGTGCTGCTCACCTCCGACTTCTCGCCTTCGCGTGTCCGGAAGGAATCGAACACGATCGCCGTCGTGCGCGAACGTGTCGAGGCCCGTGACGAAGCAACCGGCGAGGAAAGCCGCGTCCATCGCTTCAGCGAGGACGGTCAGCGCACGCAGATGGAGGTGAAGTTCAAGGACAAGACCACCGGCCTCGTGCACTTCAACGTGATGGGCCGGCCGGGCAAGATCGAAGAGCAGTACCCGGACGGGTCGATGCAGGTGTTCTACCTGCGGCCCAACGGTAGTCTCGCCAAGCGTCAGAGCTTCCGCAAGGACAAGACGCTCAAGAGCGAGACGTTGCCCGCAGCAGAGAACGCTGCGCTGACGACGGTGTACGGCGACGATGGCAAGACCGTGGTGCGCACGGAGCAGCAGTGGCAAGATGGTGCGGTCGAGACCGTCACCTTCCGTCAGGACGGGCGAACGCCCGAGCTGCGCTACAAGACGTTGGACAAGGATGGCAACAAGGCCACGCTGACCACGTACGACGACTCCGGCAAGGTGGTGACGGTCGAGAACATCGAGCGCGACGGCAACAACGGTAGTTGCGGTGATCCGATGTGTCACGAGTGCGGCGGGGAGATGTCCATCACCATGACGCGCTATCGTGCGGACGGCAGCATCTGGGTGAAGGGACAATGGAACTACTCCTACGGCAATGTCTCGATCAACTCGCTTGAGGAGTTCGCCAAGGACGGTAAGACGCTGGTGAAGCGGATTACGTCCATCAACGAAACGCTCCCGGACGAGAGTACGAAGAACGACAACACCGCATACACCAAGGTGGAGAAGTTCGAGAGCGGTAAGCTCCAGTCGGTGCGGCTACTGCGCTCCGACAACACTGTCGCGCGTGAGGAGACCGCCGGCTCCGACGGTAAGCTCGGTGCGCCGACCTTCAACAAGAAGGACACCCAGGTAAAAGAAGAGGTGAACTACGCGGACCCTGCGTCGCTCAGCCTGCGCGAGCTGCTGGAGAAGGTCACGCCTCAGCCGGAGCCGAATCACTTGCAGCAGATGTTCTCCCGCTAAGGGAGCTAGTTGAGCCGATGTGTGAGTTGCACGAGCCGGAAGGGATTTCCCTTCCGGCTCGTAGCGGTTTATGTTCAAAGAATCCCCACTTGCAAGCGAGAGAAACCATGCCACGCCAAACTAAGCGTGACCGCTACGCCCGGTTGCTGGACGCCGCTCGTGAAGCAGCCGGCAACGCCTACTGTCCGTACTCCGGCTACTCGGTCGGTGCTGCCGTCCTCACCCTGGACGGGCATGTCTACACCGGCTGCAACGTTGAGAACGCCACGTACACGCTCACCGTTCACGCCGAAGTCGCTGCCGCGACCGCTGCCATTGCCGGTGGTGCGTTAAAGCGCTGCCTGGCCGCCGGTCGCAATCAGGGACAGCTGATTCAGGCGGTTGCCTGCGTGTGTCTGAAGACTTTCGAGACCTGGCACTGTGCGCTCTGCCGACAATTCCTCTGCGAGTTCGGCGTCGAGATGGACATCGTCGTGCCCCGCGAGGACGGCACCGCACTGTGGAAGCCGCTGAAGCAGCTGTTGAAACACCCGTTCGTGCCCGCCATCGTGCAGGGCTGCCAGCACTGATAGCGAGCCGGCGTCGTCTGCAGCTCACGCAGAAGATTTTCCAACCAACTGAGAGGACTGTTTCATGCTGCAAGGCATCCGTTTTCGTCGCCAGGGAATCACTTTGGCGGAGTTGCTGGTTTGCGTAGCGATCATCGTGATCCTCGCAGCCTGCTTGATCGGCGGCGGGCATTCGCTGCCTCCTGCTCCGGCCGGTGCCACGCTGCCGACGAACTTCGAGGTGATTCAACAGCCCGGCTTTGTCACCTCGCTGGACGTTTCGGCGGCCGGCGTTCGCTACGGTTCCGTTACTCGGCAAGGCTCGGTCTGGACCGTTTTCCACTACGAAGACACCAACGGCGTCGTCAAAGCTAAGGGCTGGATCACGCGCGAGGGGTGGGGCAAGAAGGTCGAAGTGAAGGACGGCGCGGACAACGCAATCGGTAGTCTCAAGAAGGAGTACTGGCAGAGCGGATTCGGCTCTACCGTCTACACCGTTTACGACGGCTCCGGGCGAGAGATCGCCAAGTCCGAAAAGGAAGACTGGTTCGCTACCAGTATCACGCTGAAAGACGGTCGTGGTCGTGCTATCGCGCGGCTTGACCGCCCGACGCGTGCCTTCGGGGACAGCTGGACTGTTACGGTGCTGGTACCGAATGTGGTGGATCACCGCGTGCTGATCATGATCGCCGCCTTCAAGACCAACGCCGACAAGTAAGCTGTCATCTGATGCTTCGACTACGGTCCTGTGTTACCCGGAGGAGGGCTGGCGGATTTTCCGTCAGCTTTCTTCTTTTGGCTTCGCCTACTGGGGGGTATAGTGAAGACTGGCTCGTGCTTAGCCGAATCGATTTTGGATTTTTCGACGCGCGACGAGGTGAGATAGTAGAAGCGAAAAAAGCGCAAAGACTGAAAGACGAGGACGGCGGTCAGGTACTCCCGAAAGGGAGTACCTGACCGCTCGGTTTCTAGTTGCTCAGTGGCGTCGCAGACGATACTAAGCCTTGGTGATCAGGTAGCCGAACGTGAGTTTGGTGTGGTTGCCGTCGGCGTCCGTCAGCGTGATCCACGAGTTGCCGTTGCCTTGGTGGCCCTTCCCGAACATGTGACCGGTGAAGCGGGCTTCGCTGCCGTCCTCGGACGCTTCGCCCTTGAGCAGCCGACCCCCGCCGACCGAGCCCGGGCAGTTCAGCTTGCCGTTGACGGCCTTGATGACCAGCGTTTGATTCGGACGAATCACCATCAGCGGCAGGTTACCCTGCTGCCCGTCCGGAAGCAGGTCGGTGCTGTTGACCACCTTCTCGTTGCCGGTGGCGATGCCGAACTGCTGGCACGCCTCTTCGACAGGCACGCAATAGGTGCGGCCGCCGGCGGTCAGCTCGAGGAGTCGTCCCGACGCGACGCCTTCGGCGATGAGGCGGCGGTGGCGCACGACGAAGAAGGCGACCACGCCAGCGATAACAGTGAACAGCGCGAAAAGTTTCAGCACTAGCATGTCTTGTATTCCCTTGTGAGTTTCGGATTGTTGAATTCGACCAAGCGTAGCGTCGCTTACACGGGTTATCGTGCAGACCTTAGTAGCGGCAGCGCGGCTCGCTAGGGCGGAAAAGCGACAGCAGCACGACGTAGAGAATGGCTGCAAAAGCGAAGGTCGTGATTTCCATCAGGGCCTCGGCGACTTTGATGGCGATAGCGATGATGTAACCTAACGCCAGACAAATCACCAGCAGCGCGAGTCCGAGGAGCAGTTGCAACAGGACCTTGCGCAGTCCGCCTGCGGGTTTGTTTTCCGACAAGTTAGAGCTCCGGTCCGGGTTTGGTAGAACGGGAAGTCTGTCCCGTCAGGAGGTCCGGGTCGGGACGACGGGGCTGCGGTTGCGGCGACGGGGCCGACAGGAACGGTAGAACACGGAAGCGGCGGGGCAGCCGGAAGTCAGTTGTTCGGTGAGTGCGATGACGCCTTCGGCGTGGGTGTTCCAGGAGACGACCAGGTCGCTTCGCATACTGTCGATGTCGGGGTCGGCCATGCGGATGCCACCGCTACCGTCGCTCTCCAGCTCCAGATGTCCAGAGTTGCCGTGTTCGCCCCACTGCTGGAAGAGTCGCCACAGTTCCAAGAGTTCCATTTGCAAATTCTCCGAGGTTACGGGGGTGTCGAGAAAACGCGGTGCGAGCGTACCGAGCCGAACCGCTCAATGAGCGTCTGCTACTTCGTGAGTTGGCGGTTGGTAATTCGGTTTGGGGGCGGGACGCTCGAAAACGGGGAGGGAAGGAATAATCTGAATCTAGTTCAGTGCACTACCCTTTCCAAGGTCGCGCGCATGGCCCCGGGCGTAGTTGCCCCACCCTTGTGCGTTCGTGGCAGCCGCGCTGCTAGCGTTACGCGCTCCTTGCGCCGGGCCGTTGGCGGCACTCAGTGGGGAAAACACGACAGATATTTGGTCCACAAGCGGGGCTGAGACCAGCATGAAAAGACGATTAACTGGCCCGGCGTAACACTGGTGGATTCACAGCCCGCTCAATTGTTAGGTTCCTTGTACAACCCGTTACAGCTGCCACTCGAGATTTTGAACCAAGACCAACCACCATTCTTTGCTAACAATTTAGAACAAGTTACGCACTGATTGTGGTGTCTGGTTCTTGCTGCCCCGGTTTTTCTGTCTACCGGAGCTGCGTCTCTCGTCGTGAAGCTAAGTCCGCACTCTACAAGCAAGAGGAGTTTTGACATGACCCTTACCCGCACGCATCTGTCGCTGATCGGCGTCGGCGCTCTGCTCTTCGTTCTGGTCTTTGCCCCTGTGGAGATCAGCAAGGCCCTTCTCTCGATGGTGTCGACCGCTGCGATCTTCGGTGCCATCGCCGGTGGTATCTACTTCGTGAACAAGAGCATGAAGAAGCAGGAGAACAACGCCAAGAAGCTCGTCGCCGGTCTCGCCGCTTCGCTGGCTCGGGTCGAGAAGGCCGTCCGCGACCTGCCTCACAACGACCTGGCCGACGACAGTCTCCGGAACGCCCGCCATCACCTGAACGTGGCGCTTCAGTACAATGCCGAAGGTGAGTTCTCGGACGCAGAGCGCGCCGCCGAGTCCGGCCGCACCTCCCTGGGCCTCGTCTGCAACATGCTCGGTCTGACCGACGAGTTCGCGCAGTCGCCCTCCACGGTCACTAGCGCCGAGTAATTCGTCCAGCTCGCTCGGCAAGCCTCCTCGCCTCCGCGCGAAAATGGCTGCGCTGGGTGCTAGACAGCTGTAAATCGCCCTGTGCAAGGGGAGGAGCATTGCTCCTTCCCTTGCGCCTTTTGTTACCGTCGTTTTGCTTGTGATACTAGCTACTAGATGGAAGAGTAAAGCGTGTTCAAACGATCAAGTCTGGAGGTGAGATTGCTCTTCCCTTCCAGACTCGACTCGCCGCTCGAGCTTCACTACCAGTTACGGTACTTCGCTTCGAGCCTGTCAGGATACGAGATCAGGTCGTCACGATTGACGCCGAACGTATGCGTCGTGATCAGGTGGTGGATCTTGTTGCCTTCGCCATCATCCTGGTCAAAAGCGCTCGAATGCGATGAAGTGACATGGCCCACTTCTGCGATTTCGGCGCGAATCAGGCTCAGGTATTCCGTTTCTTGCGGATTGAGGGACTTATTGCCCTGTAGCGCGCTGTCGATTTCTTGAACCGTGAGCGTACCGTCGCCATCCGCGTCTACCTTGTAGAAAGCGGCTAGCCCGTGGCGTTGTACGAGATTAGCTGTTTCGCGCAGTTGCGTTGCCTTCTGCTTGGTGTTCACCGCCATCTCCACCGGCATGAGCCAGGTGAAGGCAAATACGGCTAGAGGCAAGGTTCGGGCGGTGAACGTGAAGTTTTGCGGATGCTGGCGGCAATACCATGCCACCACTCCGCCTGTCAGTGCAGCTAGCGTACCAGTGCTCAGTAGCAACACCAGCGGACCGCTGAGATAGACGAAGTTGGCCAATGTGCCTCCAGCAAACATGAACGCGGTTCCGATCAGGAAAGCGACGAACCACACGCTGATGTCTTTGAAGGTGGCGCGCCGGTTTACGGCGGCGGCCAGCAGCGTGCTAACAAGTGTGCCCAGAGAGTACACAAGGAGGTCGCCCCCGGTGCAGGCGCTGGAGAAACACCAGACAGCCAGGGCGGCAAGTAGCGTCGTCAGAATCGTTCGGCCGGTCGACATTCATTCCTCGATTCTGTAAGCGCCGCCCGCCCGGGAGTTTGTAAGCTTCCGGGCAAGCAGCTGCAGGTTCTGGTTGGTGTGCGGACCGACTTACATGAACGATTTCATGAGCTGGTCGAGCGCGCTGGCGGCGGGGCGCAGAGAACTGTCCGGGAGGCGAGCCAACGGCTCTTCCACCAGCGAGCATTTCTCGCCCAGGTTCTCGGCTTTCTGGTCGACATAGAACAGACCGGTCAGAAACTGCTTGTCGAAGGCGGCCCGTTTGACCGTCATGATGGCGTTCATGCGGTCCGTCGGGTCATAGTCCTTGTCCAGCTTCTTGAGCACGAGCGTTGAGCCGTCGTGCATCTTCACTTCCCGAACGGTGCCGGGTTCATAGTCGGCCGTGATCGGTTCGAAGTGCGGCACGAACCCCAGTTCGTGAATCGGCTCTTCGTTGTCGCGGCAAGCCTTACGGCTCTTGCTCGAACCCTCGTGGTCGTTGAACGTGACGCAGGGGCTGATCACGTCGATGACCGCCGTGCCCCTGTGCGCCAATGCAGCCTTGATCAGAGGCAACATCTGCTTCGGGTCACCGGAGAAAGATCGCGCCACGAAGGTGCAACCCATTTCCAGCGCCAAGCCGCAGAGATCGACTGGAGGAAGTTCATTGGTCCGCCCGTCTTTCAGGCTTGAGCCTTCGTCGGCGGTGGCGGAGAACTGCCCCTTGGTCAGACCGTAAACACCGTTGTTCTCCACGATGTAGAGCATGCGCACGTTGCGGCGCATCATGTGAATCAACTGACCGATGCCGATGCTGGCCGAGTCGCCGTCGCCGCTGACGCCCAGAAGCGTCAGCTTGCGGTTTGCCAGCGAAGCACCGGTCGCCACCGAGGGCATGCGACCGTGCACCGAGTTGAAACCGTGCGCGCGTCCCAGGAAGTACGCCGGTGTCTTGCTGGAACAGCCAATGCCGCTTAGCTTGGCGACGTTCCACTGTTCCAGTCCCAGTTCGAAGCTTGCCTTCGTGATGTGGGCGCTGATGGCATCGTGGCCGCACCCGGCGCAGAGTGTCGAGTTTGCGCCACGATAATCGAGCACGGTCAAGCCGAGACGATTCTTGCCGGGGCCCGGGGAAGCAACCGGAGTCGGCTTTGCCGGCGGGGTGACCACCGTTGGTTCCATTGGAGGAACGACAGGAGTGACCGGTGGTGTGGTTTTTGCTTCAGCTGACATGGGCTGCCTCCTTTTCCGAAATGGCGTCGACCACGAAGCGAGCGTGAATCGGCAGCCCGTTGTAGTGCTTGATGGAAACCAGGCGCGTCGCCAACTCCGGGACTTCCAGTGCGATGATGTCTCGCATCTGTCCGTCGCGATTTTGCTCCACGACGTAGATGCGATCGTGTCCCTGCAAGAACGTGCGTAGCGCATCGTTGAAAGGCAGCGCGCGAATGCGCAAGTAAGAGGTTTCCAGACCACCCTGACCGAGGATGTGTCGCGCCTCTTGCACTGCGGAATCCGACGAACCGAAGGCGATGATACCAACCTTCGCTTTGTCGTTCGTCTGCAATACCGGTGCGGGGACGGCGCTACGAGCGGTATCGTGCTTGCGGGACAGCCGGTCCACCAGGTTGCGATAGTCGGAGGGGCGCTCGCTGTATCCAGCCTTCTCGTTGTGTCCGCTGCCGCGGTTGAAGTATCCCGCGATGGGCGAGTTCGTCCCCGGGAGGGTTCGCGCGCAGATACCGTCACCGTCCACGTCTCGGTAGCGCTCGAACTTGCCGGCGGCTGCCAGTTGTTCGGCGCTGAGGACCTTGCCTCGATCGAGCGGGCGCTCGGGGTACTTGAACTGGTCGGCCAGGAAGGTGTTCATGCCGAGGTCGAGATCGGACAGAATGAACACCGGCGTTTGGAACCGGTCGGCCAGGTCCAGCGCATCCATCGCCATCGTGTAGCATTCCTCGACGTTGCCGGGGATGAGCACGATGTGCTTGGTGTCGCCGTGCGACAGCTGGTAGACGAAAGAGAGGTCGCCTTGTGCCGTGCGGGTTGGCAAGCCTGTGGAAGGTCCGACGCGTTGCACGTCGACGATCACGACCGGGATCTCGGTGAAGTATGCCAGCCCGACGAACTCGGCCATCAAAGAGATGCCGGGGCCGGAGGTGGCGGTCATCGCTCGAGCGCCTGCCCAGCCCGCGCCGATGGCCATCCCCACTGCCGCAAGTTCGTCTTCTGCTTGCACCACTGCGAAGGTTTGCGTGCCATCGGCATTGGTGCGGTGCTTCTTTAGATAGGCTTCCAGATGCTCGCAGACGCTCGATGAAGGCGTGATCGGGTACCACGTCACCACCGAGACACCGCCGAACAGGAAGCCCATTGCCGTTGCGCTGTTGCCGTCGATCAGGATCTTGCCGGCGGTCTTGTCCATCGGCCGCACGACAAAGCGATCTTTCTTCGGCAGGTTCTTCGCCGCCCAATCGCGCCCCTTTTCCAGCGCCGCCAGATTGGACTTGATGGCGCTTTCCTTCTTCGGGAATTGACGCCGGATCGCCGCTTCGATAACCTTAAAGTCCATGTCGAGCAGCTGACCGAGGACTCCGACGTAGATCATGTTCACCAGCAGCTTGCGCAGCTTGGTGTTGTCGGTGGTGCCAACCACCAGTTCGTTGAACGGCACCTGGTAGTGAATCACGTCGGTGCGGACCTGATCGAGCTTCAGTTCGACCGGGCTGATGCAGACCGAGCCGGGACGAAGATCTTGCAGATCCGCCACAGCCGTCTCTTCGTTCATTGCGACCAGGATGTCGACGTCGCGCTTGCGACCGAGCCAGCCGTCCTTGTTCACGCGGATGGTGTACCAGGTTGGCATGCCGGCGATGTTGGACGGGAAGAGGTTCTTTCCCGAGGTCGGGACGCCCATGTCCTTGATCGAGCGGTTGAGGACGATGTTCGCCGACTGGCTGCCTGACCCGTTTACCGTGCCAATGTGAACGACGAAGTCATTGTCCAGCAGCACGATGGCTGGTGGCGACGGGGGTACCACCGCGACGGGAGCCGTTGTCGGGGCTACGGTCGCTGATCCGTTCGCTGTGTTGTTCGGTACGGTGGGCGACGTTACGGCAGCAGGTGTCACGCTGAGGTCCTCAGCAGGCGCGGTCAGGACTTGCAGAGTGACGGTACCGGGAGTGGTGCGGCAGCAGCCGGAACCGGGTACGGTGCCATTGCGAATGGCTGCGGCAATGGCTGCGGGGCCTCCGGCGGGCGGGGTGCAACACCCTGATGGCTGATGGACCGTCGGTCCATCAGCTGTTGGTTTGTCTGACATGATACCTCCTGTTGGGGTCCCTTAGCCGTTCAGCTCACCAGCGAGCGTGAAATAGCGGCCGATAGCCTGGATGCCGGCGTGGAAGTTGGCCAGATCCAGATTCTCGTTGGGGGCGTGCATGTTGCAGTCGGGCAGCGTGAATCCGGTCAGGAGCACGGGAGCGTTCAGAACGTGTTTGAACGTACCGGCGATCGGAATCGAACCGCCCTCACGAACGTAAGCGGGATCTTTCCCGAACGTGAGCTTGTAGGCCTGAGCGCAGGCCTGGATCAATGGGTTATTCGTTTCCACGCGCATTGCCGGCGATGCTGAGAGGATCTTCACATCGACGCGCGCATGTTTCGGTGTCACTTTGCGAACGTAGTCCGCGAACAGCTTGGCGACAGCTTGCGGGTCCATGTCGGGCACCAGGCGCATGCTGATTTTTGCCGACGCGACAGCGGGAATTACCGTCTTGAACCCGTCGCCGCTGAAACCGCCGGTGATACCGTTGATTTCCAGGGTGGGTAGTGCCCAAGTGCGGTGCAGCACCGAGTAGCGGCGATCGCCGATCAACCCTGCCGCACCTACGTGATTGACGCAGTAGTCGTGTTCATCGAACGGCAGACGTGCCCATGAATCGAGTTCCAGTTTGTCCGGGCGCTTCACCTGCTTGTAGAAGCCGGGAATGCGGACCCGGCCGGTGGGAGTCTTCAACTTGGCGATGATTTCAGCCAGGGATTGCACCGAGTTCGGTGCTGCTCCGCCGAACTCACCGGAGTGAAGGTCGCGGCTTGCTCCGGTCACAGTGACCTCCGCGGCGATCAGCCCGCGCAGTCCCGTGCTGATTGTCGGCAGTCCGGCCTCATACATGCCGCAATCGAGCACCACCGCAGCTGAGCAGCCGAGCTCGGCTGCGTGCTTGTTGACGTACTCTTCGATGTGTTCGCCGGACGACTCCTCTTCGCCTTCGAACAGCACTTTGATGTTGACGGGCAGCTTGCCGGCTGTTTTGAGGAAGCCTTCCAAAACGGCCAGCAGGATGAACCCTTGCCCTTTGTCGTCAGCGCTTCCCCGCGCGAAGAGTTTCCCATTTCGTTCTGTCGGTTCGAACGGCGGTGAGGTCCACAAAGTCAGGGGATCGACCGGTTGAACGTCGAAATGGGCGTAAAGAAGCAGTGTGGGTTTGTCCGGGGCGTGCAGCCAGTCGGCGTAGACCAGTGGATGGCGATCTGGACCCCCGTCTATGGTGCGTACGTGCTCCATTCCGATTGACGTCAATTTGTTGGTGACCCAGTCGGCGGCAGCTTGCACATCGCTCTTGTGGGCAGGAAGAGCGCTGATGCTGGGTATCCGTAGAAATGCTTTCAGCTCGTCGAGTAAGCGGCTGGCGTGCAAAGTCCAGTAACCGCTTGCGGCGTTGAACATGCAGGTCTCCTGACACAAGAGAAGCGCCGAAGCTGGAGTGCTCCGGCGCTTCTTTACATTTGGCGGCAGTTGTTGCTGTGCCGCATGATGATTGGTCGCAACTAAGAAGCGTGCAGCAAGCTGCTCAGTCCAGGTCCACGAATTCGCGATAGTGCGGCACGTGCACATTCCACTTGAAACGCTCTTCGACGCGGGTCTTGAACGCCGCAAGAGAATCAGTATCGCCGTGGACGAGGAAGACTTTCTTCGGAGCCTGGCTGAACCCCGACAACCAGTTCAGGATGTCGTTGTAGTCGCCGTGACCCGAGTAATCCTCCATGTGAGCGATTTTGGCACGAACGCGGACTTCCTCACCACCGACATACAGCTCTTCGCCCTTGTTGTTCATCAACTGTCGTCCGAGTGTTCCATCGGACTGGAAGCCGGCGAACAGAACCGTGTTCTGCGGTCCGGGCAAGCGCTGCTTCAGGTGGTGAACGACGCGGCCGCCGGAGGCCATGCCGCTAGAGCTGAGGACGATGATTGGCTTGGCTGGCGGATCGTCGAGCTTCTTGGATTGCGCCGCATCGGGCAGCTCGGCGTAGATCGGAGTTTTGAAGGGATCGCCGGCTTGGAGAGCAGCGAGCGCCTTCGGGTTGTATTCCTCGACCGCCTTACGATAGACATCCGTGGCTTTGATGGCCATCGGGCTGTCCACGAACACGGGGATCTCGGGGATCCGACCATCCGCCATAAGTTGGCGCAGGTCGAACAGTACCGACTGCACGCGTCCGACCGCGAAAGCCGGAATCAGGATCACCCCGTGTCCGAACGACGGGTGCGCTTTCTTGATGGCGCGGTCGTGGGCTTCGTTGATGTGGTCCGCCAAGGTGGCCTGACGATCGCGGCGCGGGTGAAGGCGATCACCGTAGGTCGCTTCACAGAGGACATAATCCGCGCGCTTAAGACGCACGATGTTCTTCAGCACCGGCATGTCCGGCCGACCGATGTCGCCGCTGATGACGATTCTCTTGGTCTTGCTGCCCGTACCGACCTCAAGGACTACTACCGCGGCACCGAGAAGGTGCGATGCGCGTTTGTACTCGAACGCCACGAGCGGGTGAGCCTTGAACCGCTGGTCGAATGGCACGACCTTGATCAGCTTCAGTGCTGCTTCGGCATCCGCTTTTGTGTAGAGCGCGGGCAGCACCGTTCGCGGTGCATCTTGCTTGGGATGCTTCTTGCCCTGCTGCCGACCACTCGGCTTGGCTTGCGGCTTCTCGTCGGATTTGGCCGTGCGGCCTTTGCGTCCTAGCGTTGCTTGCTTGGTCTGCTTGATCGGCTGAGGCGCTTGGACTTGGGACATGCGACGGACTTCTCGTGCCAGTCGGCGGGAGGCTTCTTCCTCTTGGAGGTATCCGCTGTCGGGAAGGAGGATGCCCATCAGGGCTGCGGTCTGGGGCGATGCATAGACGGGACCGCGGAAACCGTCTTTGTAGAGCTTCGGCAGAAAACCGGTGTGGTCGTTGTGAGCGTGGGTGATGATTCCGAACTTGATGTCGGAGGCCTTCAGCCCGGAGGGGAGCCGGTTTTGATAGTTGAGGGACTCGTCTTCCTGAGCGAGTCCGGCATCAACGAAGAAACGGATCACTTCGCTCTCTTCGGTGGTGTACTCGAAGAAGTGAAGCGATCCTGTGACGGTACCGGCGGCTCCAAGAAAATGGAGACGAAGCCGGCTGTCGCCAGAACGCTTAGTGCGTTTTGAACGTGGCATTTTCAACCTACCTTTGTCGAGGACCAGTAAAGTTACGGTCGCTCGTAAACGTCTACGCAGATGGGGACAGGGACCGAGCACATGCTCTTAACTCATCGCGGGGCGATGGCTATCGAATTCAGTAGTCTTTCGTTCAGTCCTTGATGGAGTCACCCGTGCTGCGAATTAAAAAGTTCGTCTCACCCTAGCAACAGGGCTCCGCTGGTTACCAGCGCTGCGGGACCGCATAAGTAGAGATTTAGGTCTTATTGGAGCCTGTTACGAGATCGATAAAGTGTTGACAAGCGCTGTGCTGGTATGGCTAGAGGGGGTCTTCGGACCACCGATGTCAAGGTACGTTATCCGCGCTACTCGTGTCAGGGGCGATGGACTGAGCGTGTCAGGCTCCGCGGTTGTATTGGCTATACCTGTCCGCCTAGGGTGTGATGTTTCCCATTTTAGATTTTTCGCACGGTAGTCCAAACAGCGAAAAACCAACTGACTGTTCTTATCGAAAACTCTTCGCTGCAACATCTGTTGTGCGTTCAAGCCTGCAATCCAGAGGTTGTTTGGGATTGCACATTTGAACGGACCCATCAAGCGGGAGCCCGTTCCCCTTCACAGAGCCGGTTAACACCGGCATCATCAGGGAGTACCCAATGATTCCCATTCGAGATAATCTCAGCTGTAAGAGTCCGGCTCGCGCCACTCAAGTGCTGATCATCCTGAATGTCATCGCCTTTGCAATTGAGATGCTCTTGCCTGCTGGCATGAGCGACTGGTTCTTCTCGACCTTCTGCGTCGTACCCGGCAACATCACCGAAGCTTTCGCAACGTGGAACCTTGCCGGTATCGGCATGGGGCTGCTGAGCATTCTTACCGCAATGTTTTTGCATGGCGGCGTTGCTCACATCTTCGGCAACATGATTTTCCTCAACGCCTTCGGCAAATCAGCGGAGAACAGGCTGGGATCGCTGCGCTTCGTAGGATTCTACCTTCTGGGTGGGTTTGCGGCGTGGTTCTTCCACTACATTCTCGACCCCTACAGCATGGTGCCGGCCCTCGGTGCTAGTGGCGCCATTGCTGCTGTGCTCGGGTTTTACTTGCTGTTCTACCCCAAGGCAGAGTTCCTATCGTTGGTCATGGCCGGTCCCGTGCCGGTACTGGTGAGCATTCGCGCTTACTGGTTCCTGGTTGCATGGTTCGTCGGTCAGATCATCCCCGGGTTGGACGAGCTGCTCAAGCCGAGCATGGGCGCAGGCATTGCCTACTGGGCACACATTGGCGGGTTCGCTGCCGGGCTATGTCTGGCTGCGTACTGGAAGATGGTGCGTCCAGTTTCGGATGTGTGCTACTCGCCTTTCATGTGCAAGTGCGGACATGAGGACTGTGTGAAGAACGGGGTCTCGTTGTCCAGCTTGTTCCGTCGGCGCAACGTCGATAGCTCGTGCGAGCATGGTTGCGACGTCAGTGAAGACGAAGTTCAGGCCGACCTGGAGCATGGTCGCTGTGACGGAGATAATCACGCTCCCAACTGCGATCACCAGAGGGATTCGAAGCGCGATCAGAAGACCGACGCTGCTTCGGATCAGTCCAAGCAGTAACAGTGAGTCGAAGTTCGCTCCCTCTGGCGCCGATGGCGCGCCAGAGGGAGGCGAGTAGACGCCGCTGGTAGTGATGTTTCCAGCGCGATACGTTGTCGTTTTCTTGCTTTTGGAAAACGACAGGAGATAGTAGGGCGGCGATTCTGTCGCAAGCGTTGTGATTGCGTGGTTGGGCGCTACCCTGTGGTTCTGGTCCTACGCCTTTCGACAATTATCTTTGTCCATGTTTACGGCGGATCTCTCAGAGGTGCCCAGATTTCTGAGAAGTGGCACTGGCGCCAGTCGAACGGGATATGTCTTTGCAGAATGTCAGTTATTCTGGCCGGACCGCATCGCAGTAGCGGAACAAGTTGCTTCTTTAGTTCTTGGGATAGATCACCAATTAGCTCCTTGACCTCTGCAACGACGTTTGCTGGTTTCTGTTGCCAAATTTTGCGAACTAGTTCACCTGTTCTTTCCATCGAGAGTCGGAATTTGCGAGGGGCTACATGTCTGGCAACAACCCATTGGCCGTTGTAACAGCGAAAGCGGCTGGAACCGGTGGCGGTATCAAGCTTTAGTGGTCTAGTTGCCTCCGGATTTATCGGCCTCAGCCTCGTTTTGCTTGTAACCGGGGGGAGTTTCGGCATTGGTGCGTTTGGCGGTGATGGTATCGTAGTCTTGTTGAACCAGGCGTTTTTTGCGGCGGCGATTTCCTCAATCGGCGGACGCCAATCGGGATTGTCTTTCTTTGGTTTGCAGAAGACTCCCCATGCGAGGCGAATGAAGATGCCTTTGGCCACCAGCGCGCAGAGTACCGAGTCTACTTCGGACCTCGGACCGAAATGGAGACATTCGCGGGTTGTAATTATCTCGCCTTCCTGAAGTTTGTCGATTCGTCTGTGTATGTGTGCAGCTGTATCTTTTCGCATAACCAATCTCCTTTGCCGGGTGTGTTATTTGAAACGCCAGAGGTTGGAAAAAAGTTCAATGTTTTAGATCCCATGGCAATTGATTTAATGTTATAAATTGGCTCCGGGGGCGAGTTGTGGCATGCAGAAATTGCCAGTTCTGTCGGGGGTCGCATAGAAAAACTGCGAAAAGTCTGCGTTATGGCGTGCGGGGCAGGCATGGATAAACTGCGAAAAATCTGTACTACGGCAGCATGGCAGGTGTAGAAAAACTGCGAAAAGTCTACGTTATGGCGTGCGGGGCAGGCATAGATAAACTGCAAAAATCTGCACTAAGGCAGCATGGCAGGTATAGAAAAACTGCGAAAAGTCTACGTTATGGCGTGCGGGGCAGGCATAGATAAACTGCGAAAAATCTGCACTATGGCAGCATGGCAGGTGTAGAAAAACTGCGAAAAGTCTACGTTATGGCGTGCGGGGCAGGCATAGATAAACTGCAAAAATCTGCACTAAGGCAGCATGGCAGGTATAGAAAAACTGCGAAAAGTCTACGTTATGGCGTGCGGGGCAGGCATAGATAAACTGCGAAAAATCTGCACTATGGCAGCATGGCAGGTGTAGAAAAACTGCGAAAAGTCTGCGTCATGGCGTGCGGGGTAGGCGTAGAAAAACTGCGAAAAAATCTGCACTACGGCAGCATGGCAGGTGTAGAAGAACTGCGAAAAGTCTGCGTTAAGGTGTGCGGGGCAGGCATGGAAAAACCGCTCTAAACCTCACACCAGAACAGAGGTCCGTCTGGTGTGAGGTTTAGAGCACTGTTTCCAATATTCGCTCGTAAATCAGGGTGAGCTGATCGAGCGAACTGACTTCCACACATTCGTCAACCTTGTGAATGGTTTGATTTACAACGCCCAGCTCAAACACCTGGGCTCCTGTCGGGGCAACGAAGCGCCCATCGGAGGTGCCACCACCGGTGGAGAGTTGAGGGGGGCTGTCGACCACTTCTTGCACGCATTGGCAAACTTTGTGAATCAGTTCTCCTGCAGGAGTTATGAAAGGATGCCCTGATAGTCGCCACTTGATTTCGTAATCGAGATTGTTTTTGTCTAGAATTTCTTCGCAGCGAGCCTGGATTTGTTCTGCGCTCAGCTCTGAGGAGAAACGCCAGTTGAAGAGCACATCGGCGTGTCCGGGGATTACATTCACTGCGCCTGTGCCGGAATTGATGTTGGAGATTTGAAAGCTTGTGGCAGGAAAGTATTGGTTGCCCTCATCCCAGCGCGTGGCACAAAGTTCGGAGAGCGCCGGTAGAGCCTTGTGTATCGGGTTGTCCGCAAGATGCGGGTACGCCACGTGTCCTTGCTTTCCTTTAACTCGAAGCGTGCCCAGAAGTGAACCGCGTCGTCCATTCTTGATGATGTCGCCCAAAGTTTGCTCTGAGCTCGGCTCGCCAACAAGGCAGTAATCAATATTCTCGCCACGGTGTTGTAGTCGCTCTATTACTTTAACTGTTCCATTGATAGCAGGTCCTTCTTCGTCGCTGGTCAACAGCAGAGCAATTGAGCCATTGGGCTCGGGCCTGTGGTTCAGGAAGCGCTCGCATGCCGTGACGAATGCCGCAATTCCGCTTTTCATGTCTGCGGCGCCGCGTCCGTATAAGAACCCTTCGCGCACAGTAGGCGTGAAAGGAGGTGAGGACCATTGGCTCACCGGTCCGGTCGGAACAACGTCCGTGTGTCCTAGGAAAACGAACAAAGGGCTCCGGGTTCCTTTTCGTAGCCAGATGTTCGACACGTCCTCGAACTGCATTTTTTCGGCCGCAAAGCCTAGCGGAACCAGGCGCTCGGCAATCAAGTCCTGGCAACCGGCGTCATCAGGCGTGATTGATGCGCGCTCAATCAGTTCCTTGCACAATGCTAATGTTGGTGAACCGCTCATGGTGTGCGAAGCAATTCGTTCAAGCTAACTTTGCCGCGAGTCTTTTCGTCGACACGCTTAACTATGACTGCACAGTAGAGAGAGTATTTGCCGTCTGGAGACGGAAGCGAACCCGATACGACAACGGACCCTGCGGGAATTCTGCCGTAGGTGATTTCGCCGGTCTCGCGGTTGTAAATGCGCGTGCTTTGACCGAGAAACACTCCCATAGATATGACGGAACCCTCTTCGACAATGACTCCTTCCACTACTTCCGATCGTGCACCGATGAAGCAATTGTCCTCGATGATTGTCGGGCTGGCTTGCAGTGGTTCAAGGACGCCTCCGATGCCTGCACCGCCAGACAAATGGACGTTCTTTCCAATCTGGGCGCAAGAGCCGACCGTCGCCCATGTGTCCACCATTGTGCCGCTATCTACGAACGCGCCGATATTGATAAACGCTGGCATGACGATGACGTCGGGCGCGATGTACGATCCGCGTCTTACCGCTGCTGGAGGCACAATTCGAAATCCGCCCGTGCGAAAGTTTTCATCAGTCCAACCGCTAAACTTGGGATCGACTTTGTCCCAATAGTTTGTATAGCCGCCGGGCATTACCTTGTTGTTTTCTATCCGGAATGAGAGCAGCACTGCTTTCTTGAGCCACTCGTTGACGATCCATTGTCCATCTTTCTTTTCCGCTACGCGCGCACTACCGTTGTCTAGCAACTCCAGCGCAGCGTTTACGGATTGTTTTAGTTTGGCGTCGACATTCGCCGGAGTGATGGTGCTTCGTCGTTCAAATGCTTCTTCGATCGCGGCGATCAAGTCCTTCATCATTCCTCCTTGTAGTGTTCGACAAATCTCTTCAGGCGTTCGGCGCCTTCGATGCACTGTTCTCGCGGTGCTACCAATGCCATGCGAACGTATCCGTATCCTGGCGTGACATCATGAGCGGTGCGCGACAAGTAAGATCCGGGTAGTACCACCAGGTTCTCTCTCTGGTAAAGTTGACGAGCGAATTTGGTGTCGTCTCCCGGGACCCGCGTCCAGAGGTAGAATCCGCCTTCGGGTTGCTCTGTGTAAAAACTGTCGCCGTTGTTATCAATTACAGGTGAAAGAATTTTGAGAACTTCGCCGAATTTTTCTTTGTAGAGACGTCTGTTCTCGCGAACATGTAATTCGTCGCTCCAGGCAGTGACGCTCGCCGCCTGAATAGGCGGGGGCATCGAGCAACCGTGGTAAGTCCTGAACTGTCGATATTTTTTGATGATGTTCGCGTCGCCAGCAACAAATCCCGAGCGCAATCCGGGCGAACTTGATCTTTTGGAAAGGCTGTGGAAAACAACGCATCGCTGGAAATCGGCACGGCCTGCTTGCCAAGCTGCCTTTAGCAGTCCGGCCGGCGGTGCGTTTTCATCGAAATATAACTCGGAGTAGCATTCGTCGGATGCAATTACGAAGTCGAATGTGTCCGCCAGCTCAATGAGCTTGTTGAGCTCGGAAGCGGAAAGTACCGATCCTGCAGGGTTGCCCGGATTGCATACGTAGATCAACTGGCAGTTTTTCCACACTGCCTCGGGAACGGTATCGAAGTCTGGTTTGAAACTGTTTTGAGCGGATAAGTTCTGAAACCATGGAGTGGCGCCTGCTAGCAAGGCAGCCCCTTCGTAAATTTGATAAAACGGATTGGGCATGACTACGGTTGCGCCCGGGCTCGGGTTTACTATGCATTGCGCGATCGAGTAAAGCGCTTCTCTTGTTCCGTTTACGGGTAGAACATGACGTTCGGGATCGATCGCTTTTGGTTGCAGGAAGCGTTGATCAAGCCAGTTACTGATTGATGTGCGCAGTTCTGCGCTAGCGGCGATGGGTGGATAGGTGCCAAGCATTACGGCGCTTTCCTGCAGCTTTTGTACTATCGCAGGCGGAACAGGATGCTTGGGTTCGCCGACCGACCAGAGAATTTGTTGGCGATCGGAAGGCGGTTCGACACCGGAAAAAAGTTTCCCGAGCTTTTCGAACGGATATGGCTGCAGCAGGTCTAATGCAGGGTTCATGGTTTCCTTCAAATAGTCATCAGTCTTTTTGCCGTTTCGGCCAGTATTGCCGGACCCAGAAAGAGGTGCGACTCGTCAATATCGAATGTAGGGCTGTGGTGGCTTCTTCTGTCGCCTCTCACCTCGCAACCAAGGAACATGAAGGCTCCCGGCGCCGCTTGCGCCAGTACCGAAAAATCCTCAGACCAGGTTTTGGGTGGAATGGTGATCACGTTTTCTTCGCCGATCAACTCACGAGCAACTTCATTCATCAGCATCGCGACTGTGAAATTGTTTACTGTCGCCGGATAGCCAAGTTGATAATCAAGTTTGAAATCTCCGCCAAGAGCGCGCGTTATGTTGCACGCCCTGGTTATCTCTTCCTTGAGCTTATTCCGTGTTTCATCGTTGAAGCTCCGAATCGAGCCGAGCAGAGTAACTGTTTCGGATATGATGTTGCCTCGGGTGCTGGAGCTGCTCACGGAGCCAATGGTAAGTACGGCCGGTTCAACGGCTGCGATGCGTCTTGAGACAATTTGCTGAAGTGCGTTGATTACTTGTGCTGATAACGCAACCGCGTCGATCGTGCTTTCGGGATAAGCTCCGTGTCCGCCTTTTCCGATAATTGTAATTCGAAAAACATCAGCGGCCGCCATTACTGCGCCAGGCATTATCGCAACTTTTCCTGCAGGTAATGATGAGTCCACGTGCAGACCTATGACTGCTGAAACGCGATCCATTACTCCTTCTTCAAGCATGCGCATCGCGCCGGATTTCAGTTCTGCGTCAACGTTTTCTTCGGACGGCTGCATCAAAATTCTCACAGCACCGTCAATGTTGGTCTCGCCGGAAAGCAGTTTGGCCGCGGCCAGTCCACAAGCCATGTGGGCGTCATGGCCACATGCATGCATGACGCCCTGATTTGCGGAGGCAAACGGGAGATTGTTGGCCTCTTCAATCGGCAGACCATCCATGTCTGCGCGTATCGCTACGATTCTGCCTGTGCCGATGTCTCCAACAACACCAGTTTTGGCCACGCCGGTTTGGACTGAATACCCGAGTTCCTTTAGTCTGGCGGCGTTGACTTTTGCCGTCTCAGTTTCTTGAAAGCTCAGCTCGGGGTGTTGATGGAAGTAGCGTCGTGTTTCGATAATGTCCGGCTGGAGTTCGCGCGCGCGCTCCAGCATTCCGGTTTTAGTCCCGCTCATATCTGGCCGCCTCGCCTATTTGTTAACGGCCTCGGCTACCGCTGCTGCCACTGTTGTTTGCGAATCCTTCTTCGATCATGCGTTCCGTTATCTTGATAAACGCAGCCACAAGGCATTGGATTTGCTCTTCGGTGAACTGCGCATTTGTTTCTTCAATGCACCGGCGAAGCATCCTTTCGGTCTCTGATTTCAGCATGACATCATCCTCCTGTCGAACAGGGAGAGTTTACCGCGTTCTAAGTGCAGATGACTCCTGACACCGGCAGCATTTCACAGGCCCGATCGTTGCGATCTCAGTGGGGTAAACCCCGTGGTGCTGCCGGACCGGGCGCTCAGCTTGCTCGAAGCTAATGTAATTCAGGTGTTACATCGCTTGGACGGGGCCGTGCCAGTCGCGAATTCCCCGTTCGATTTACTGCCTTATCTGGTAGACGGCGCACTTGCCGAGAGTTAGCGCAGGTAGCGTGTTGTCGCCGCTAGCTCGTGAAGCGAGAGATTACGTGAGGCTTGAAAAACAATAATGTAGATTCAGGCATATATCAGTGATTTCAGGAAATTATCTTGATTAATATGCCAGTAGCCTTTTCCTTTTCCGACAATGCGAGAAAACTCGTCCTCCATAGTGTCGCTTCCACAATCAGGTTCGCAACAAGCAATGTGATTGCCTGTTGTATGCCGGAACTCGGAAGAACATGCGGGAGTTTTTCGTCGTCGGGCGGATTGGCGCAAACAAGATTGGGCTCTGCTCAGGCAAGCCCGCCAGGGAACTGTGTGTCATGAAGTTGCGTATTCGGGAATTTTTGCCGCTGGTGTTGATATTGCTGTGCTTCCTGCTCGTGGTAGGAATCGCGCAAGTCTACGACCGTGCAGGCGTTCAGACAAACCCGACTCGCCCTGCTGAGTTACTCCCGCTTCGCTGAGATTCCAACGGCAACGCCGCGATTCTCCCACCTTCCAATACTCTCCATCAGGGATCTGAACATGAGCATCAAGCCAACGCCTCGCTTGGCGAAAGCGATTCTCGAAGCGCCCGTAAAGATCGACCTGTCCGGTGTTGTGCCGCCCGATGCGCGCATCGTCAAAGCTCTGGCCGCGCGGATCAACGTGACCTCGACCACCGGTTTGCTGAGCGATCTCACCGGTGTGCGCGACTGCACAATTGATGGTGCGGCGTACCGGATGCGCACGCGGAACGCCATGTCGTCCGGCTACCTCAAGGCCGTGCGCTATCTGGAACAGTTCTATGCCGGACTGCGGAATCCGCTTTCGACGGTCCGACGTTTCTACACGGCCAACAACGTGCGGCGTCCTCAGCTGCAGGTGGACTTCCTCGCGGATAAACCCACCAAGCGGACGTTGTTCCTGACGTCGCATGTGGACTCGACCGTTGGTCGACCGAGAGCTGAGGAGATGGACGCTCCGGGAGCAGACGACGACGGCACAGGGACGGTTGCGCAGATGCTCATCTTCGCCACGCTGGCGGATTTGCGCGAAGCCGGCGTGCCTATCAACATCAACGTTCGCGGTGTCCACTTCGGTTCGGAAGAGCAGCAGTTGCTCGGAAGCAAGCAGTATGTCGCCGAGCTGAAGAACGAGACCGGCATCGAAGTGGTCGGCCAGCTTCAGCTGGAAATGATGGGCTACGACGGTGACAAGTCGCGTCGGGTGGACCTGCATGACGACGAGGACCACAACGGCTCGCATGCCCTTGTTGAGAGTTTGATGCGTTCGGCCACGGCTCATGGTTTCGACCTGGGCATTCGTGACTTGCACGTGTTCAACCCCTATCGCCCCAGCGATCACCGCCCTTTCTTGGCCGCCGGTTACCGAGCGGTGTGTATCAGTGAGGACTCATCTGACCACGGGGTCAATCCCAACATGCACACCATCAACGATACCATCGACAAGCTCGACATGGCCTACTTCGTCGATGTTGCGCGCTTCTGTGGTGCGGGGGCCATCGACCTTGTTATGGCCGGCTAAGTAAGGTCCCAATTGCGGTTAGCTGATTGCCGCGCGGTGCCGTCGGCTGGAGGGTAAGCCGGAGGAAGCCTTGGCAGGCTTTCTTCCGGCTTTCTCCTTATTGCAAGATGTACTATAGACGGCAGTAGCGACGGTATCGACTTTAGCTCAGGGGCTTAGTAAGGTACGCACCGAGCGCCCTTATCTGCTAAAGCTTTTCAGCAAAGCGTCCTTGTCGCTAGCTGATAGTGGTCACCACTTTTCTTTTCGGATCTCAAGTGATGAGTAGCTTAACAATATCTTCTTTGATTGCCGCGATTCGTTGATGCTCTGCGGAACATTGATTGGGAGGCGCTTTCGGCGAAGTCGTTCGTGTTTGTCGGGAGCCCGGGGACATATCCAGTGCAATCCATGTGGAGTCATTCTCTGTAATATTGCGGCGGTGGTGTTAACATTTTGCTCTGATATACATCGGAGGATGTGGCATGGCTTTGGGATTGCTGCGCGCAGTGCTGCTGAGTTTTTTACGGACTCTCTTTGGCGCGATAGTTTATCGGGGCTCGGAACCACCGCACTTTGAAGTTGAACGCAAGTTTCACCTTGAGGACGGGGAAGTCAATGAGGTGATCGAGCGATTGCGTGAGCAGGGTTTCTCTCCCGCCGGCGTCGTGGTGATGACTGATACGTTCTTGCCGCCGCCAGCCAAGGGTGAAATGCTGCGAGTTCGTGACGAAACAATTGGTGGCGTCACTCGTACGGTTTTAACGCGTAAAAGCTGGATCAATACACCTGAGGGTGGTAAAGAGCGTCGTGAGATCGAACGCGTCGCGAGTCCTTTCCTCCGGACGGCTTTGTTATTGGCCGCCCGCATGATATGCGGAGATCTTGCTTCTTTCGTAAAGGAACGCAGGCTCTTCACGGGTACCGCTAACAACTTGGAAGTCGTTGTTAGCGTTGACGAAGTGAATGGACTCGGCAAGTATTCCGGTGATTACCTGGAAGTAGAAGTGATCGTTCCCATAGGAGAAGACACTGCCGCTGCGCGCGACGTCATCTTCTCTGTCGCTGCAAGGCTCTTCGACGGACAGCGCAGTGATGTCGGTCGGTCGTATCAGGAAATGTTGTCGCTGCATCGTCAGGGCAAATAGCGCCGCAATTTGGTTTGTCGTTTGCTGAACGCACCGGATGTGGTGCTAGAGTTCTTTGGAATGTTTTTCTGCAAAGGAGATGAGCTATGCCGGTGCAAACCACCACTCGGGCGTTTATTCTGCGTGATTTTGGACTTGAGCATCTTGTCACCGAGAATCGAGCACTACCCGAACTTGGGGAGCACGGTGTTCTTCTCTCAATGAAAGCCGTTTCGTTGAACTTTAGAGATCTTATGGTCGCGAAGGGGCTTTATAGCAGAAACTTGAAACTGCCCTTGGTGCCGCTGTCGGACGGCGCCGGTGAAGTGATCGAGGTCGGTTCGAGCGTCTCAAGGGTGAAGCGAGGTGATCGTGTAACGCCGATCTTTATGCAGCGCTGGTTGTCCGGGATGCTGGACAAAGATGCGGCGAAGAGTGCTTTGGGTGCAGCTATCGATGGTGTGCTTCAGAATGAGGCTGTGTTTCACGAAGACGGGTTGGTTAAGATTCCGGAGCACCTGTCCTTCGAAGAAGCCGCTACTCTTCCGTGCGCCGCTGTGACTGCCTGGAACGCTTTGATGGAATCGGGCAAAATTCTGCCTGGCGCCAGAGTTTTGACTTTGGGTACAGGTGGTGTTTCAATTTTTGCGCTGCAATTTGCGAAAGCCGCTGGCGCCGAGGTAATCATCACTTCCAGTTCCGATGCAAAATTGGAGCGAGCAAAAAAGCTCGGCGCCGTTATGGGCATAAACTACGGACAAACGCCGGACTGGGAGAAGTCTGTTCTAAAGGCGTTTCCAGACGGAGTCGATCATGTGATTGAGCTTGGTGGCGCGGGTACTTTGACCAGATCTTTGAAGGCCGTTCGGCTTGGCGGGCACATCAGCCTGATTGGCAGGCTCACAGATGGTCAATTCGATCCGACGCTTTTACTGATGAAAGGTGCTCGCCTGCAAGGAGTTTTTGTCGGCGCGCGTGACATGTTCGAGAGAATGAATGCCGCAATTTCCGCGCATAAGCTTCGTCCAGTGATTGATCAGCAGTATTCGGTGGACGAGATTCAGGAAGCTTTGAAAGCGATGGAAGCAGGCTCTCACTTTGGCAAGATTGTTCTTCGCTTTTAGGCGCTCAGGCTTGTTGGCAAAGCCTCCAATCCGCCGCGCGTGGATGACGTCGCATCTCGCTTCGCGCCGGTCAAGCGTCGTTCGAGCTGCACTTACTCTAACCTTGCTGTGTCGTTCCGATGTTGCGGACGGAACTCGTCGCTGGAGCTTCGCTGGGTAGTTTGCTAGTTTTTCCGCCTCGCCGGCAAGCCGGAGCAACTACGAATGGTGTCCGGCTAGTGCACCTAGCGAAGCCCGTCACCCCATGTCGTCGTGCGGCGATCCCCCGGGCGACGGCGTACGCGCTAGCGGCGTTGGTCCATCCGCGCCAAGCACGCCAGTGGTGCCAATGCATTGCATGGCAGGAGGAAAGAGCGCGGTTGCGCGGTTGGTATGCGTCGAAAGTTATATCTGCTCAGCTGTTGCCAGTCATTGCCATTGCTTGGAGATTCCGTCCGAAATCATTACGCTAGAGGTCTATTTCGTTTTTTCAATTAACTGGAGCAATAATCCCCTGGAAGACTAGTCCAGCGCACCATCATCGGCAGTCCCCGAGCAAGAGCGTAGCTCCTGGATTAAACACCGATGACGCTTCAGTGTGCTGAACCTCTCCCGGCTCTTCATGAAAGGGTCGCGATTATGGTGACTACACGCAACGTTTTGCTGGTCAGTTGGACCGGCTCGATTCTCGATGAGCTGTGCAACAACAATAATCTGCGTTGGAAAACTACCACGGTGCCGGTGACCGTCTTCTACGCGGACCAACCTGCTGTTGCAGCAGTGCTTAATCTCTACGACAAGGCCGAAGGTTTCAATCGCCTGTACAAGGTGCATGAGACGCGGTTGGCGTTCGTGGAGGCGATGGACCTGGCTCGCGAAGAAGGGCTGCAGTTCATGGAGGCGCTTATCCGCGCCCAGTACGGACTGTCGCTTATGAACAAGGATCTGGTGATCGCAGCTCTCAAGGAAGCCGCGGCCAATTGCCAGCAGAGCATCAGCGAGTGGCAGGACCGCCTGATTTACATGCGCGCTAAGCCCGAGACGGCTGCCCCGATTCTCGACCCGCAGCAGGAATTGCTGGAGGTGATTCTGCAGAACCTGGAGCAGTATGAGTTGGTGAAAGCCAGCGACCTGCTGCGTACCCGTCGGCGGGTCATCGAGGACTTGCTCGGCGAGCAGGCCTTCGATCGGGCGGAGTACTACGCGCAGAGTGCGCTCAAGGAGGCGCATGCGTATGGTCGCCGTCACTGGTGGACCGGAATCATGCTGTCGCTCCTGGCTCGCAGTCAGGTCCATCAGCGCAAGTTCACCGAAGCGCTGGCACACATGGACGTGGCTGAACGCATCCTTCACGAATGGGTGCTGGATTCGCAAAGCGTGCTTGCCTCGGAGATGTCGCAGCTGGCGTCTCTTCGAAAGGCAGCGCTCAATCCGTTGCCGTAAGGCTCAAAGTTCCTGAAAACACAATCGAAGGAGTTCAAAATGAAAGAGCCTGTATGGCCCGGGCCGGTCGTCTTGACCGGCCGGGTTTTCGTGCATGGCGCTCTCGAGGAGGAATTCCCGAGTCAGCGTTGTCCGGCAAAAGTAACTGCCGGCGTGTTCCGGATTCACAGTCACCTCGATAACGTTGGACGCGCACGTCGCGCGCGTGGCAACTGCGCTGCGGGCTACAGCGGGGTGATCCGCGCATCGCTGTTCGACGGCAAACAGTGGCGCAAGTTCATGTTGGCGCGAGAGACGCAGGTAGAGCAGCGCACGTTTTCGCAGTTCGGACACCGCGGGGCCGCGGCTCGAACCGTGCTGCGCGTGCTTGGATTGTTGCGGGGCAAGACGTGCGTCTATCGCGACGGGGCGTTCGCGGTGGATCACGGCATCCCTGTGCCGACCCTTGCGCCGCCATCAACGGTGGCTCCGCCGACGTCCGAGCGAGCGTTCACCCCTGCGCTTCCTCTCAAGCCGCTTCGGCAAGGGACTCTGTGGCCGGAAGAGGAGCCGTCTGCCCCCGCTAAGAAGTCCCGGTTTAAGCGCACCGGTCGCCGCGGGGCGCGCCGTCGTTCTGGCAACAAGAGCGACAATCAACCGACGTTGTTCTGAAAATCTACTGGCAATCGAAAACTCTGCCCATCGGGGCTTTCAACCTATTAGTCAGGAAAAACAAGAATGAAGAGTTTACTTCGGGTTGGTTTGGCACTGGCGGGACTCGCCCTGTGCGTCGGCCTGTTCTTGTTCTTGGCGTTGGTGCTCGATTCGAGCGGCCGCGGCTTTCAGAGCGCCATTCAGCCCGGCGACGCCGATGCGGAGTTCGGGAATGACTACCGTACCGTGACCAAGCCGATGAGCCGGGAGGACGACTTCCTGTTCAAAGAGCGGGTCTGCTATCCCGACGGCAGCCCGCGCATCGTCAAGACGGTCTACGACAACCGCATGCCGCATTTGGTGCGCGGTGACGTTCCGGATGTCCTCTACGAGTACTTTCGGGCGGACGGCACGCTAGAACGCGATTTGCTGGTCGAACCGGAGGCAGGCTTGGGCGGCGGTGTTTATTGTAAGTACCGCAAGCGCTTCTTCGACGTGGACGGCAAGACCCCGCTCAAAGAGCAATACATTCGCGCTGACGGCACGCTTGGCGTTGACATCGACCAGTTGAAGGACATCTTCACTGTGTACCGAGCCGACGGCAAGACGTTGCGCTTCGTTCAGGAGCGTTACCCGAACGGCAAGACCCGTCAGACGCAGTACCGTTTGGACGGCAAAACCGTCTGGTGGGTCAACGGCGACGCCACCACTAAGGTTTTTTTCGACCGCAATGGCAATAGCGTGAACAAGGAGTTTACCTGGCATTCGCTGGGATTCAGCGACTACCCTAAACCCGGCGAGCCGTCCGTCCCTCGCTGCGAGCATCGCTACATTCGGTCGGACGGCACTGCCGAGTACACGCAGTCCTGGCACACTGTCCATGACAACGGCGTGTATTTCGATGCGCTTGCGCAAGTGGATGTTTACGCGGCCGACGGTAAAGCGATTGTGGCACGCATTCACCTGAAGGCGCAGCATCCCGACAAGGGCCGTTGTATCACTAAGGTGGAGCTGTTCAACGCGGACGGCACACGACTGGTCCGCACATATCGCATCGCCGGCATCAGGCTCGAAGAGGAGTCGTTCGACGCCGACGGCAAGAGCATCAAGAAAGAGAGTTTCCCTGCTACCGACAAGTACAGCGAAGCCTTCGAGGAGATCATCTTCCAGGGCTTCGGGGGGCTGAACTACCACGGTGAATACGACACCGACCGATACGACAACTAGTTTGTAGGCTCTCCGGCTCATAGGGAAGTCTCCTCGCGCGTGGATTATGTCGTGCAGCTGTTGCGGCTCCTCGCCGTTCGAGCTGCACTGCTTCGACTTTTTTGAAAGATTCACTACTAGACGGGCTGCAACCGCAATTCCTGTCGTTGCGCGCTCGTCGTTTTCCGAAGGACAAGCAAGTTGAACGCTACCGTTAGCAGTTCGAAAATGCCTGCCGCTGCCACCGGGCACAAGGCGGAACATCACCAGGCTGCCTGGTGGAAAGTTGGGTGTCTCACCGGCGTGGACTACTTCTCCACGCTGGGGTACCAGCCCGGCATCGCGATCCTGGCTGCGGGCTTCCTCGCTCCGATTGCGACGCTGGTGCTCGTGCTTCTTACGCTGTTCGGCGCGCTACCCATCTATCGTCTTGTCGCAGAGCGCAGCCCGCAGGGTCAGGGCAGTATCTCGATGCTGGAGCGGCTGTTGCCGGGCTGGATCGGCAAGTTCGTGGTGCTGGGCTTGATCGGCTTCTGCGCCACCGATTTTATCATCACGATTACGCTCAGCAGCGCCGATGCTGCTGCGCACATCGTGCAAAACCCGCTGGTCGGGCAGTACCTCAACAGTCCCGTTCTGGTGACGCTGGGGCTGGTCTTGGCGTTAGGCGGCATGTTCCTGTGGGGCTTCCGCGAGGTGCTTGGTATCGCGGTCGCCCTGGTGATCGCTTACCTGGGCCTCAACGCCGTGGTCATCGTCACCGGACTGGTGCATGTGGCGATGAACCCGGAGATGGTTGGCACTTGGACGAACGCGCTGGCGACCGGGCACAATGGCTGGACCGGAGCTGTCATCGCCGCCGCGCTGGTTTTTCCTCGGCTAGCGCTGGGCTTCAGCGGTTTTGAGACGGGGGTTGCCGTCATGCCGCAAGTAGAAGGAGCCGCGGGCGACACGGAGGAGCGTCCGGTTGGTCGCGTCGCCAACACCAAGAAGCTGCTGATGTGGTCGGCGTGCATCATGGCTGTCTACCTGCTTTTGAGCAGCCTGGTTACGACGTGGCTCATTCCCGCGGAGCTGGTGCATCACGGCGGCGAGGCCGATGGTCGCGCGTTGTCGTATCTGGCGCACAAGTACCTGGGTCATGGTTTTGGCACCGTGTACGACGTCTCCACGGTGTTGATTCTCTGGTTTGCCGGCGCATCCGCTATGGCGGGTCTGATCAACCTGGTTCCCAGGTATCTGCCGCGCTACGGCATGGCTCCGGAGTGGACCAAGGCGACTCGTCCGCTGGTCATCTTCTTCACTGTGGTGGCATGCGTGGTGACCGTGATCTTCGAGGCGAACGTTGAAGCTCAGGGCGGCGCTTACGCCACGGGCGTGCTAGTGCTAATCACATCGGCGGCGTTGGCTGTGTGTTTGACCTCCCGTGGCATACTCGCCAAGCTGTTCTTCGGGCTGATCACGCTGGTGTTCATCTACACCACGGCGGTGAACATCATCGAACGCCCGGACGGCTTGAAGGTCGCCAGCTTCTTCATCGGCACGGTCCTTGCGACCTCGCTGCTGTCGCGCTGGTTGCGTTCGATGGAGTTGCGGCACACAACGGTGTACATCGACTCTCACTGCAAAACGGTCATCGAGCAGGCGATTGCTTCCGACCGCGCTCGGCAGGAGTCGCGCCTCCATGATGGTGGCGACCCCGATAAGATCGTTCCGCAGCTGCGTTTGTTGGCACACCGTCCCGGTGGCAACACTGAGCAGAAGCTGCTCGACATGCAGTCGTTGCACGGTATCAATCCCGAGAACGTGATTCTGCTTGAGGTGACCGTGCGCGAGCCGTCCGAGTTCGCGACCAAGCTGCTGCACGTCACGTGTACTCGCGATGCTGCCGGGCACTACATCTTCCACTGCGAATCGGCAGCAGTGCCCAATGCTATCGCGGGGCTTCTGCTCATGATTCAGGAACTCTACGCTGAGGAGAACGTGCAGTGTCACGCCTACTTCGGCTGGTCCGAGAAGCGCCCGGCGCTGGCTGCCTTCGAGTTCCTGCTGTTCGGCGTGGGTGAAGTGGCTACGCTGGCACGGGAGATTCTGCGCCGCGCGGTGCCCGACGTGAACAAGCGTCCGCGCATCCACGTCGGTTGATGAAAGGCATCACCGCGATACCTTCGCGATGGTGCCTGACGATTAGCCGAGAGCAGCTTCATCGCTGCCTCGGCTTTCGTTTTGACGCAAAAACAACTATAAGAAACAGTAGAGTGGGGCGTAAAAAGATCCTTCGGGAGCAACGCAGGTCGCGCAAAAGCTGCACGAGGAGGATGAGAGGCTTTGCCGACGAGAAGATGATGTAGCCAGCAGTCTAAAAGGTGTGGAAGGCAATAGACGGGATCGGTACTGTAGAAGATAGTATTGGATTTGAAAGAAAGAACTGCCCGCTACTTCGCGCTGAAGTGTCGGGCAGCTTTCGACGGAAACCGCTCGGCTCCATGGTGAAGTGCCGGGCAGCTGGGTCTGTCAGTCGTTGTCAGTGCTTACTTGTCGCCGTCGTTGTTCTTCTTGTTGGCGTCGAATTTGCTCTTGATCGCGAGGATTGCGCCAGTCAGACCGCCGATGAAGCCGGTGATCATGCTGGTGATAAGCCCCGGGCCTATGGTGTCTGCAGGGAAGATGTACTTCCCGAGGACGCCGAAGAGCGCCATGCCCAGCAACGCGCCGCCGAGGGTGGCGAAGGCGCTACCGCGCGCGCCGCCGAAGTCGCCTTGGGTGTTGGTCGCAGCGTGACCTGACCCCCAGAACTTCCGGGAAATCCAGTAACCGCCGCCACCGGAAATGGCCGTGGCGAGGAGACAGACGAGGATGGTGCTCATTTCTTGGTTCCGTGGTTGTAACGGCCGCAGCAAGCGGTCTCGTTCGGGTTTCGAGGCAAGATGAGGCGGAAGGGCATCGAGAACTTTGGGTTCCCGATGCCGCTTCTTCGCCGCAAGCAGGCGCATCAAACTTGCGCGCTGCTTGGCACCGTGGGTGGTGCTGTTACTTGGTGGAGTCTTCGATCCACTTGTCCAACTGGGCCTGGTCCTTGTAGCCGATGGACTCGACCTTGCCTTTGCCGGCGGGCAGCACGATGATCATCGTGGGCATCTTGCGAATGCCGTACTTGCGCGCGAGCTTCGGGTTCTGGTCGACGTCGACCTTGTAGACCTTCACTTTTCCCTTGTACTTGGTCGCAGCCGCTTCGAGGTGCGGGGCCAGAGCCTTGCAGGGCGGGCACCAGGTCGCGTGGAAATCGAGCAGAACGGGGACTTTCGAGTCTTCGACCAGGGCCTTGTGGTCGTCGGCGTCCGTGAGATGGCCGACGTCAGAGGCAGCCGTCGCAGTTAGTGATGCCTGGTTGGCTTCCAGACCGCCGCGGGTTAGCGCGCGATAAGCGCCGAGGACCAGGAGGACGGCGAGAGCGCCGAGGAGGATGAACTTGGGGGAGAGGCTCATGATGAGTACTTCCATTGGTTGTCGTCTTGTGTGGGCGGGCAAGGCATAAGCCGGCCCGAGCCTTTGATGCGGGAAGTGTCGCAGTAAATAGTGCCTAATCTCTGTTGCGCTTTTCCAGCGCCAGGCGTTTGTGGCGCCCTGCTGAGCCGAAGAGACGCCGTTCCGGGGCGCGTCTTCGGCTCTGCTTTGCCGAGCTACTTCTTCATCTTGTCCAGAGCGTCCAGCACCGTTTGTGGTGTCAGCAGCTCCGGTAAGACAATCGGGTTGCCCGGATCCTTCGCACCGAACACGACGCACAGCGGCACGCCCGAACGCCCGAACCGACGAATCAGTTTCAGGATCTCGGGGTCTCTGTTAGTCCAGTCGACAACCAGCACCACCGCATTGTTGGCTTTCATGCGGTCTGTGACGGTTTGTCCGGTGATCACTTGTTCGTTCAACTTGCAGGTCAGGCACCAGTCTGCGGTAAAGTCCAGCACGACGATTTTGCCGTCGTCGAGATGCTTTTGCAGAGCTTCAGGTGAGAACGGCTCCCATTGGACGCCGTTAACTTGCGTTGCGGTTCGATGTGTCGCTTGGTCGCGCACCTCGAGTGTCGGCATCACGATGTACCAGAAGCTCATTCCCGTCATTACAAGAGAGACAAACCAGATTCCGACCCGGCGAGACCGGGTGGCGTTGAGGTCGGCGAACTTTCCGACCATCCAGGCGCAGGCCGAGAGGATCAGAAGGAAGCTTACAGTGGCGGACACTGCGGCTGCGCCGGTTTGCCGGCTCAGCACGAAGAGCAGCCACGCGGCGCTGCCTAGCATGAGGAAGCCCATGGCCTCCTTGAAGCGTTCCATCCAGTCGCCTGGTTTCGGCAAGAACTTCATCCAGCCCGGCTTCCAGCACAACAGCATGTAGGGTGCCGATAACCCCGCACCGATGGTGAGGAAGATGGCGATTACCACGAACCATGGCTGCGAGAAAGCGAAGCCTAGCGCCGAACCGAGGAACGGCGCGGTGCACGGTGTGCTGAGAATGGTTGCGGAGACGCCCTTGCCGAAGGCGCCGATGTAACCTTCTTTCTGTGCGAGGCGGTCGACTGTTGACCCGCCGCCGACTTGCACGTAGAACACTCCGAACAAGCTGAGCGACATCACGGTAATCAGCGAAATCATGGCGATGACGAACAGCGGATGCTGAAACTGAAAGCCCCAGCCGATGCTGACGCCGGCCATTTGTACGCCGATGATCACCAGAGCCAGCAGCAAGAACGTGGACATGGTTCCGGCGGTATAAGCCAGTCCCATCTTCCAGATGCGGCTGCGGTCGTCTCCGGCTTGTTTGACGAAGCCGAAAATCTTCAGCGACAGCACCGGTAGCACACACGGCATCAAGTTGAGCAAAATGCCGCCGATGAATGCAGCGAACATTGCACTGATGAAGGTGGCGATAGTGAGTACCGTTGGCGCGACGAAGTCCTTGTCGAGGACATTACCCGATGGCGTGGTGATGCTCGTGCCGGTATGACCCGGAGGCAGAACCGTAGTATCGAGCGCGCCGCTGAAATTGGCGGCATCCATATCTGGACGGCTGACATTCAGTGCTGATACTGCCACTACCGGCAGTTCCAGGGTCAGTTCAGCTTCGCCGGGAATGCATGAGTTGTTGCAGGCAAGCCATGTCACCAGAACTTTCACCTGCAGCTTGTCGCCCGGCTTGTATGACGCGGGCACTGTGACCGGGATGACAATTACGGTTCCGTCGACATAACCGTAAGTGACCATTCCGGAATCTTCGAATCGATAAGGCTTAGCCCACCGAGAGTCGGTGGACGAAAGCCCTTGAGGAGCTTGCAGCTCAACGGTAGTACCGCGCCCGATGTCTCCGGGCACCTTGTAATACACATGCCAGCCTGGCTGGAGCTTGAGCTCCACGCCCAGCCTGAAGCTCTGTCCCGGCACGACTGCGGTCGTGTCGGCTGTCAGCCTCGCTGCCACTGGCTCAGAGTCAGCCGCTGGCGAAGCCTGCGACACCAATCCGCTCGTGAAGAGCAACAGTAACGCTGTAAGGGCGTTGTACATTGTACGTCCTTTACCTAACAGTTGATGTGGGGAGCCTATGCATCGATGCATCGCTCCGCCTGCCGCCCCGATGGTGAGTTCGGTGAGAACTCGCCTCGGGTCCTTACCGCATGCCGGGGGGAGGCAGCGCGGCGGGCTTGAATTGGACGCCTCCGGCGACCGTCGCTGGAGGTGTGGCATCGCCGTCCGTGTTGCAATGCCACGATGATCGGGCGCCGGGAAGCCTTATCGCTTCTGAGGGCGCGCCCTACACTCTTACTTCGACACGACAGCCAAGACGTTGCGACCCTTGTAGGTCGTTTTGAGGTACATGTGCTCTCGCTCAGCGATCACGCGCTTTGCCGCGTCTTTGCCGACGCTTTCGCTGTTGACCAGATAGATATCCAGCTTCTGATTCTTGATCCAAGTCTGGGGATTATCCTTGAGGTACTGGTCGAACCATGCCTGGAACTCGGTGTCATAAGGCGTTTCCAGCTTCTGAACCGTGCGTGCTTCTTCGGCGCGACGGAACATGCGGTCGACCTCATCGAGGCTCTGGCGCACCCAGTAGTGATCCTGGCTGTAGCCCATGCCACGATTGGATTGCTCGAGGACAAAGTCGAAGGTCTTGCGCACGTCGAGGAGCACCTTGAGGGCTTCCTCGCTGTTGGGCATTTCCTTCTCGACCCGCTGCATCTGCGTCACGAAGCGATCGACCAGCTTCAGCCAGACGATGGTTTCGTCTTTCTTCGCTTCGTCTTCGTCTTTCGGCTCGCTGAGGACAAACTCGGGTTGAGCCGCGATCTTGAGCGCGTAGTCGGCTTCGGCGGCTGCCAGTTTCATCGAGAGGTCTTCGTTGCGGAAGTAGCGCACGGCGGCGTTGAAGTAACGCCGAGCTTGTTTGGTGTGGGCAACCACGCGCAGGTTCTTCTTGTGCTCCCACTCTTCGGCTTTCGCTTCCGCATCGAGGAGCGCATCGAGGGCGGTCACCATCGGGTGGACACGCGCAGGCGCGGGGCTACCGTCTGCGATGCGACGCACGTGCGCCAGTTCTGCCTCCACCAGCACTGCGTACTTGCGATCGCCGGCCGATGAGAACAGTCGTGCATATTCGCGCGCTTGTTGCACATGCTGCCAGAGCCGGCCGCTTACGTTGCGGTCGGTCACCAGAGATTCGATGTAGCTGCTGGTTTCGCCGATGCGTTGCTGCATGGCTGCCACTAGTGACGGTGTCTGGGCGATGCGATAGGCCGTGGTCAGAGAGCTGTCCATCCAGCTGAGCTTGTGCTCTTCGGCTGTCTGGCGATAGGTCTCCAGCTCCCGGCGGGCACGTTCGATTTCGTGCAGTGCCTCGGGGTGGTTGCCGGTGCTGCGAACATAGGCCTCGCAATTGGTGATGCGTGCTTCGGCTCGGCGGATCTCTTCGCGTTGCTCTTCCGGAGTGACGACCTTCTTCGTTGGATCTTGGGCGGCCGGTTTCGGTTGCTCCGCGGTGCCGCGGAAGAAGCCGAAGTACAGAATAGCTACAGTCAGGATGGAGCCGGCGCAGACAGCGAGGGGCTTCCAGTGTTTCTTCATCCAGTCAGCGGCGTCGTTCATGATGAACTCCGTGTGAATTGCAGGGCTCAAACGTTCTCCTCCGCAACAGCGGCGATCATCGTTCGCCCTGGAGGCGATGGCGCATTGCAGACATGATGCTGCGTGCTTGACGATGTGAGAGTTCGAGAATCCTGCGAGGAAGTAAGGGTGTAAGGCCCACACCTTAGGGGCCTTAAGATATAGATCTCAATCAGATCTCAATTAGGTCGATGTAATGAGGCGCGTGCACTGCCGGGAAACGCCTGTGGTTAGACGCTTCGGCCTGGCAGCCCGATAACTCATATTGGCAGGAACTAATGGAGCTTACTGTTTGAGCTCTCGCAGAGCTTGCGCGAGCACTATTATGGGCAGCGTCTCATGAGGACGGTGTGGTATCGTCTGCGGTGTATTGGTCTTTGTCCGCGTCTGTGTTTCGGTTTGCATTTGCCGGTTGCGATTCTTGATCTTCCTTTTTTTTCGGCATCACAAAGTGAAAGCTTACTACCTTAGGCAAGAAGAGCATTGCACGGACGGCACCAGGCACAGGTGTTTTGATACCGACGGTGATGTCGGTTTCTCCGCTTGGTTTTTTCCATTTGCAAAACTGTTTCACGTGTACCGGTATTGTTAGTCCCGGTGCGTTTACCAGAACTGTGACACCATCAATGTCCGTCAGCGCCGGTTTTCCTTGAATCTGACCTAACGTGAAGTTGATGCTGCCGAATCTGATCGCTTTTAAGTCGAAGGCTTTGTGTAGTTTTCGCTGACCAAGTTCAACTAACAGTTCCTCATCTGTGCGCACCACTGCAATGCGATCGCCCTGGCGCCGAATTGACTGAATGCTTGACAGGAACGCTCGTCCGGAAGGTCCGAATTGTTTTTCGGCGTTTCGCTTTGCCTTTTCCCAATCCTGCGTAAGTACTGCACCTTCATCCGATGTTTTTGCGATGAGCAAGCGTGCATTGTCAGAACGGGTGAACATCAAGCCTTCGTCGAGAAAGCTCATTTCGGTGACGCCATTGAGTAGCTCATTTGTGCTCTCTTTTGTTTCTTTGCCGGTAATCGCACGCGTAAAAACCAGCAGGCTGTCAGTCTTTTGTCCAGGTAGCGGGGTTTGCCACTTAGCGTCTTTTGATCCCTGGATCACTTCGAGGTCCGGGTCTGCCGTCGCTGATAGCGGTGGATTCACCGTCTGCGCCATAATCATCGACGAAGCGGCCGATATGCCGATTGCTTTGCCGTAAAACTTTGGTCTCATCGGGTTGTTGTTCTCGGTGAGTGTTTCTTTCTAAGATTTATTCCCTCTGTTTGTTGAACATATGCGCTTCGGCGGGAATCATTTCTCTGCGCTCGTTGTTCGGTCCAGGCGCTCCGGCTCGTCGGCAACGCCTTCGATTTTCCGCGCGGACATGAAGAAGCTCGGCACGGCTCGATTGAACTTCCCCAAGTTTGGTAGACAGGTGGCCTGGGCGAGTCGCTTCAGGCCACTTTTCTATCTTTTTGTTCTTTTTCCTCCGGTGTGAGGTAATTCAACGCTGAATGG
>JAIELX010000100.1 GCA_019752635.1 Candidatus Obscuribacterales bacterium
CTTGGCGGTACGACCCTAGAATAGACGTCCGTAAATCCTGACGCAACGACGACTGTGCTCTCAAAGGCACAGTCGTCGTTTTACTGGCTTTATGCGGGTTCGTTGCTGGTGGTGCAATCCGGAGTACTGTTCTTGTGTCACTCCAAGTGCGCAGAAAATGTTACTAATATGACTAAGCCCAAGAGGTCCTTTCCGACAAGAAGAGCGCTGGTTTCAATTCAAGTGTGTTCTGACAGTCAGCATGAGGGTGGCGAGTATGAGCGAGGCCGGTTTGTCAGGCTGAAATATTGCTAAGGCGCCATTTGCCGAGCGCGGTATGATCTGATTTCTTCTTCATGGAGATTACATCATGACCGCACTAAAGTGGATGTACCATCGCAAGGGTTGAACGTCTTGCACCAGGGCTCAAGAGTTTCTTGAGCGGAATAAAGTAGAACCGGAAGTCGTCGTTGATGCGCGAAAAAATCACATCGGTGCTGAAGAAGCGTTAAAGCTAGCGCGTTCTGTAGAGATTGTAGTGAGCACCAGAAATGGAAAAATCGTGCAACTGGAATCGAAAAGTACTTCCAAAGATGAACTATTGGCAGCGATGTTAGGACCGACAGGAAATTTGCGAGCTCCAGCGATAAAAGCAGGAGACAAACTTCTTGTAGGCTACGACGAAACGGCTTACAAACAGATTCTTTGCTAAGAAATGGCATAGAGTATTGTTCGTGCTGGCCAGCCGACTGTTGGAACCAATCCAATTGATGATAAGGGGCTTCGTTCCATTCGAAGCTCCTGAAACTGATGTTGCTAGAGTTCGACCGCAGGCTTTCGGAGTTTGGTGCGATCCGCGGTATGGTCCTTGGGAATTGGGCGATCATTACCGAGGTTCACGGGGAAGTTCCCGGTAGCGCAAGACTGCTAAGTGGACTTGCCTAATTCTTCGCAAATTCAACATAACTCTTTTCGCCCACCTTATGAAAGAACGGCGGGCGCGTGAGTGATTTGACGTGTGTTGTCCCGCTGCTGCCCACATATAGCGAGTTGCGCGGCGCAACCACCGCTGTGTTTGTGCCCGAGCTACCGGCAATTACGTCATTAACTATAAAGGACGCCCCATCAAGATGATTCCTGCCTGAACTACCAAATTTAATTACATCGATGTTACCGGTACCATGAATTGTGTTTTCACCGGAGCCGCCAGCTGCCAGAGCACGCAAATTACCTGCAGTCAAAAACCACTCTAACGTTCCAGAAGAACCGATTTTAAGCAGCTCTGGAGTTCTAACACTTAGATGAACTTCGCCGTTCACCGGCGCCAAGGAGATATAGGGATCATTCGGTAGGCGACTGGTATCCACTTGCACACTCTCCGGCTGATTCGTCTTTACCAGTTCTTTCTGATTCGGATCGCAGACAACGTAAATTCTTCCTGTGCCCGAGCACCCAATGGTGAGACGGCTCGTATAGTCCGACTCATTGATGTGATCGCGTCCGCCCCAGTCGTTGGAGCTTCCTATGTCGTCTACCGCAACGCGCCCTTTCAGAACCGCATCTTGATAGACCTTCATGCGATTTCTTTTCAGGACGGCAGAGTAAGAGTTATCTGCAGCGTAGCAGCTGGCATGGAGTCCTGAGAAAAAAAGTAACAACGCAGATACTGCGCGCCAAAAGCGCGTATGCCGTTCGATTCGCATACCTGTCCTCCAATCTACTTCCATTATTACCAAGGCTTCCGCAATGGCAATAGGAATTTCCCTGAAGCAATCTCTCCAGGGAAAACGCAGGCAAGATTGGTGCGAATCTATGGCGGAGGGGATCGCATTTGTTGGTGCAAGCGCCAAGGAGTTGGAACATGGAGATGCGTCTTGATGTCGCCTGGAAGGCATCGCTCCCGGAATCTGCTGCCACGGTGTTAGTTAGCGGGCTCAATCAGCTTTCAGCCACTAACGTGGTTTTGTGGTGATCATCAGCTTCTCTTGCTGCTGGAGCAACTCTTGAACGACGGGCTCTTGTTTTTCTGCCGGTACAATAGACCATGTTCCTGCGGTGCGAATTACTAACCAGCCTCCAAGCTTGCGGATTTCACTTACATGGTCCCATGGAATTGTCTGCGCATTCTTCCCTGTTCCCATGTACACTCCCATTCTCCCCACTCGAATGAGCTGCGGTGTTTTCGCCAGTCCTAGCCAGCACCAGACAGTCGCAAAGCCAATAGTCGCAACTATAAATATGAGACTGAGAAGATTGTTCACGCTGTCGATTGGATGAAACATAGAAGGAGCGAGGTAAATCACGGCAACAGCCACTGCACATGCGGCGAGCTTTGTCATATCGATCAATCCGTCCGGCAACCGATAATTTAGTTCAAAACTCGTTGCGGGCGGCTCGATGTTTTGGTGAATCAATGCGAACAAGGTTTGACTATCACTTAGGTCTTTCGAAAGGAAAAACTCTTCTCCGTTCTTGCACTGCAATAAGAACTCATTTGGATGAGCGGTGGATGTCGGAAAGAAGTCCGAGATGTCGAGCCAGCGAACGTGGCGTTCCAAAAAAGGTGCTCTAAGGATCAAGCCGGTCTCGCGCACTTCTACGGAAATTACATGATGCCTATGCTTTCGAAAGAAGGAAAACAACAGAGCAAGCAGACCGATCCACACCATTGCCCCACCGAATACGGCCAGGCTCAATCCAAATTTGAAGTAACTGAAAGCGACAAAAATAGGAATCGACAGGAGAGAAGTCAACGTCTGCTGAATGCCGTGGTTCGCATGTAGATCGGCTTTTTTAGCAACAAGAGGATCTTGCCACCATTTCCTGACGGCGAGGGCATCCAATCGATGAATGCGATAAGTCGCGGCGACAACGGAATCATCTGGTGGCATCTAATGTTTTCCATTTCACAAATATGTCGACAGAATCGCCATTGATTAGCGTATCAGTTTCGCTCCCTGTCTCTGCTCTTCCGATAGGGAACCTGCGAGCTTCAGCGATAAAACAGGAGACAAACTTCTTGTAGTCTACGACGAAACGGCGTACAAACTGATCACCAAAACCCAAAAGCTCCGACCGAGTAACTGCCCCCTGCGTGACTTGGTCTTCACCGCGCCCCCGATCGCTGTATACCACCGGTTGGAATTTGAGGTCGGGCAACCGGTAATCTTCCTGCTGCAGGGGGCTCGCTGACGCTCGGAACCACAGGTCTAAAGGCACCACCTGCGTTCGCCGGTGCTATGGATGGAACATTAGCCGGCAGTTTTACGCCACTGAACGCTGGCACTCGATTTATATTTAGGCCTGCAGGCACTCCGACTCGAGCACCGGGCAGAACGCCGCCGATATTTGTAGGTAGTCCCGCACCAGGTAGTCTACCCGGGTTGACTGGAAGAGCAGCACCACCAGCAATACCAGGCAGTGCGATCCTCCCCGCTCCTGGCAGTCCGCCCGGAATCAAATTTGGGGACAGTCTGCCACCCGGTATGACGTTCCCAGTGTGGCTTGTATTGACGTTCACCGGAAGAGCACCGGTCTTTCCTGCTCCCGTGGATGTAGAAAATCCTTGGCGAAAGTTTCCGCTTGCAAATGGACTGAGCTTGGGAGCTGCCAAATTATCTTGTTCGATATTGGATCCGCGACCGGCTCCCCCCTCCATCTTCAAGGAACGCACTCCTACGGGGGCTCCATTGAGGCCGTTTAGTTGCGATCCCGGGATGCGATTCTCCAGAGAACCTCCGATGTTGCTATCTAACAGACCGCCCCCCGCGTCGACGCCCTGCTGAACACCAATGCCACCAGTACCTTTTGTTGGATCTTGAAATATGCTGCCACCACTAGCCTGTCCAGTTGCAGTTGGCTCCGTCGGTGTACCGCTGCTACCGCTTGAATTACCGCCACCACTGGTACCACCAGAACCCGTAGATCCTTCAGCGCCGCCGTCTAGCGCACCGGCAGCTTCATCTTGCGCAGCAGCTTGAGCTTCGCTCTGACTTTTCGAGAGGTCTTGCAAGAACCGCTGCTCCGCCGCTTGACGTTCCTCTCCGCTGGGGCCAGTCTGCACGGGATTTCCGTCCAGTGCATTGGCCGCATCCCGCTGCGCCTGATCTGCGTCTTGTACGTGTTGGGCAAAATCAACAAGAGTGTTAAATCCCTCGAGGTTGGCACCATCGTTATTCACACGATCTTGCACCCCTTGTTGCCGAAGATCCCCAGCCTGGTTAATTTCGGCGTTAATCTGACCGATTCCCGTGTTTCCCAATGCCCCTCGGCCCACGTCGAGAATTTGCTGAGAACCCGGTCCATTGTTCAGCTGATCTGCTATGTTGCCGGGTAAGTTCGGCTTTACGCCACCGCCGGGTACTTTGACGCCACCTGAAGCGTTGTGTCCACCAAGTTGACTTCCGGAGCCCAGAATCCGCCCCGCGGCAGGCACGACTCCGGCAGTGACACCTGTGCCGCCTGCGCCGACAGCAGGAACTAGTGATGAACTTGCCGGCTTCGTCACTTGCTGGTCGCTCGTGACCGATACCCCGGGACCCGAAGTCGTTGCTGCAGGATCACTACGCACGGGCAACGGTATCGTGGCGAGCAACAGAAGTGATCCGCCAAAAGCAAGCGTTGCGCTAATTTTTGCTGGCATAACAGTTACTCCGCTGGTTTCGAACCACTAAATCTCGTTTTGAGCACCAAACACGTTTACCGAATTGTTCATATGTCTCCAAATTGCTTCTATTCGATATCCTTGAGGCTTCATACCACAAAGGTAGCATTACTAAAGTGACAAGGTCCTCATCAGGACCGACCAGGGTCTAGTAATCTGTGGCGTCTGCCGGGTCAGGGACTTTGTCCTCCCTCTTTTTCTCTCAATTGTCGCTCTATTTCCTTAATGAACGCGTACTCGGACTGCTTACCTACGGCCATGCGCGCTCCCCAGAACAGACGAAAGTCATACCCGGCGCTGCCGGGCGTGCTCTGCGTATTAAGATTGAATATGTGCTCGGCGCGCACGAATCCGCGCAGAGATGGAACTCTGCGACTAATGGGACGGGAAATTTCCGAATCAAGAATGAAGGCAAAAGGATCCTGGTTGACCTGAGCAACTGGACCCAGGAACGGTGAACGATAGTTGGTAACGAATAAACCACTGCTTGAGAATGTCCATGGTCCACGCTGATGGGTGACGCCCAGCGTGTAGAACGGATCGATTTCTACGGTCGGGGCAGCGAAATATTTTGTCCCACGCAGCTGCAGCAATCCACTGGCGAAAACGGAAGTTCGAGGGGTGACCTGGCAGCCGAGCGTTATGGACGGAAGGAAATCGAAGAGCGGTTGTTGTTTCTCAACAAACAATTCTCGAAACTGGCAATCGGTAGATAAGGTAAACCGCTTTCCCAGCGTTCGATCGTTGTGGATGCCACCTGACACCGAATGCGATGTGGTGCTTAGCTGGTGGTCCTGACCGAGAAACGTGTCTCGAATGAAAAAATAGTTGGCGAAAATCTTGGTGCGTGGAGTCAACATCCATCCTGCAGTCACGTTTGGTATCACGCGAAATGCCACATCGTCCTTGTTGACAGTGTTTAGAAGATCCATCAACTGGCTTTGTTGTGAGGGATCGAGCAGAAAGAAATCTTGCTGACTCGGAAAAAACTTGCGCTTAATGGTGCGCTTACCGGGGAACTGGAAGGGGTTAAGCTCATAACGAAAAGAAGACTCCACATTGGCGTCCAGAACCAGGCGAGCAGGTAGTTTGCCGAGCGCGTTCAAACGCATTCGCTCCCCGCTCGTGTATCGCCGATCGAACCCCGGTACGGGAGCGAACTGCGCATCGAAAACCGGGTTTGTCAGTGGGTTTAAAGCGCGATTTGCATCGCGACTAACAACGGCATTTTGCGCGATCGCATTTGAGAACAGCTGATTCGGCGCCGTTGCCATGCGTGGGCTCGCCAGCGTCGTCACCTGCTCCGCCTTAACTACCTGCGTGGAGCACAGCGTGATGAAAAGCGGACAAACTGGCAAAAGGGTACGGAAAGCGATGTTTCTGAATAATTCGACTAGCACAGCGCCGACCACCCCTCCCCCTCTTGATATTGTTCTTCAATCAAAATGAATTTTATAGTTTACGACAAGGTCGAGCAAGTGCGTATATCCCGTCCTGCTAAACTGAAACAAGTGATTGTGATCGCTTCTAAATCATTCGCTTCGGAGGAGGACAATGACAAGCCTACGCCTCACGGTAGCTGCGCTTAGCGTCGCCATCGCATCCTCGTTTCCCTCATCCTTGGCACAAGCTCCGACGACTAACACCAAAACTGAGCCGACCACAACCCAGACCAGAGTCCGAACGGAAGTAAAACTCCCTCCCCTACCCATCAATGCGCTGACGCCTGCCGACAAAAACTATGGAGGTACTAGCATCTACCTCATTGATAAAAAGGCTCAGGAGAAGAAGAAGAAGGTTCAAGTTGTTGTCCCGGTTAAAGGGAAGTCTTTGACACCAAAACCTGCGCCAGCTCCGAAAGATGCAATTATCATCGAAAGCGGTGCCGATACATCAAATAAACACCTTGTACCGCAAGGATTTCATCAGGTCCGTGAAGAACATTTCGTTCCTGCCATCTATATGCGACAACCAGTGCCGGAAAAAGGTGTCCTTCGCCCCGTGGCGCTTAAAGGCTCCACAACGGCGGCGTTGTACATTATAAGAACTGACCAGCAGAGGTCAGATTTCTATGCATTCACGGACGATGGTCAAAGTATTCAGAACGACGTTCTCGGCGGCGGCGCACCAATAGCGGTAGGCAGCCGAGGCACAGTTATGTCCACGGGCGCAGGCATTCTCGCGCTTCATGCCGGTGATGTGCTGATCGACACGGGCAACCAGCCCGTCCGTTTGGTAAACCGCGAAGCCGGTATTAAAATCCCTGCACAATCGACAGTTCTTATCAACTATGCCCCCGGGATCAGCATGCGAATAGTGACGCTTGCCAGTGAATCGGGCGGAACAGTGAAAGCCCGGGCTGCAGCCAATCAAGACAAAGACTTTGAATTGGCAACAGGAGAGGGTTTGTTGCTGGACCTTGAAGGCGTGAACCAGAAAAAATTTGCGCTGAACGAAATGGTTCAGTCAAGTACACTACTTCAAAACTCCGCTCCGGCGCTCAGAAAACACGATCGGCTGCGTGCACATCTAAGGCAAATGGTGCTAAGTGATACCAGCAGCGTCAAAAAGGATTCGGGTACGCCAGCGCGCGTGCTAGCAGCGGAAGGCTCGGAGTTCCTGATAGACGCGCAAGGAGAGCTTGTGCTCACCGGCGGCTGGCTCTGCGCGGAGGCCGGGCCTGGCTCCGTGTTATCCTCAAATATGGGAAAAGTGTTTCTGCGCAAAGATGCGTTTGTAAGCCTAGAGCAAGTGCCTGGCTACTTTCGCATCGCCAGTTGCTCTGGTCCCGGCGCCGTGGTAGCAACTTTTAATAACTTCCAGGTGCCGCTGGACCGCGGTGAAGAAGTTCTTTTCACGGATCACCAACCACTGTCTGAGGAGTTGGCCGCAGGTGACGGCATTTTGCGTCGCAACCTGCGCTGGGCTAACCTTGGCGAAGGTAAACATGCTGTGCTGGGAGAATTTTCCATTTATTCGCTACTCTACAATGCGGCTCAACTGAAGCCTCTGCGGCTGGCAGCGACCCGCAGCGATAAGCAGTCCCGAGATAAGCTCATACGCACTCTAGCGCTGGTGCAGTTCTCAACCGGAAGCAGACCGGACTACACCGATGTACCATCGGCAGAGGCAGTCAAACAGAAATAGCCCCGGGGGGGATAGTTACTTTGAAGAGCGATGCACGAGTATCGCATTGACCTCGTGCAGCATTCTGCGCAACCAATATTGTCAGTGGTGTCAGTACCCGTGAGCACTGGTTTGAGAAAGAGGTGAAGCGCTTGAGCGGAGTGTGGCACTCCGGCCGGCTAGTCCATTTACACAACAGATTCAATTGCCTTTGAAACCAGCGCCGCAATCTACCTCTGATTGAACAGCCATTGACTCATCAAACTTCGGAAACGGCAATTGAAGCGGCGCAATACTCTCAATTCCTTGCGGCAATTGGACCTTCAAGCTGGATAACATACAGCAGAATACATGGAGATGGCGGCACCGAAGAAGTTTCTGCACTTCGTTGAAGAAGCTAGTCCTTCGTCACAGAAACGACAAACGGCCTCTGCTTGTGTTCCTTCGCCACGTTTTCTTCGGGCAGAGCGGGGAAGTTTCCGTCACGGATGCCATAAATGTGGGGAGACATGATCTCCAGTCCGGCTTCATTGAATGCATCTAAAATGCACTCATGCAACCTTGAGTATGTCGCAGGAATGGCTTTGGCCACGTCTGTGTGGGCGTTCAATTCATAAGTTATGGTGAAGTCGCCTAGTTCCGTCGCCAGGACGAATGGTGCCGGCTCCTTCACGATCCCTGGTGTTTTGTTGGCGGCTGCCAGCAGCAGATCACGAACCTTTCGCCACGGGGCGTCGTAGCCTATAGTCACTTGCGTGTAGAGAACGAGCTCACCAGTGGTTGCCATCTTGCTGTAGTTAACAATGTCAGAGCCCAGTACTTGTCCGTTTGGAATTGAGACAATTTCGTTCTTCGGGGTCATGATGCGAGTCACGAAGACGGTTTTCTCAAGCACGTCTCCGGTGTGATTGCCAATCTTGATTCTGTCGCCGGTTTTGAAGGCGTTGGAATACGTGAGCACTGTGCCGCCAATCACATGACCAACTATTTGGCTTGAACCCAGCGATATCAGCAGACCAAGTAGTAGCCCCACTTGCTTGAAAGCATCGGATTCCCAACCGGGAAAATAAGGTAGCGCAAGCACCAGCGCTAAGGCGATCACAAGCAATCGCACCAATGTGTAGCTTGGTTTCGCCCAGTCGCGATCGAATCCCGAAAATCTTATGGAGCCTGCCTCTAACGCATCAAAAAAGAATCGCGCAAAAGCAAGGATTCCCTGGGTTGCAACTACAATTACTACGATTACAAGCAACTTTGGCAGGTAGCCGACGATTCCTTCAAAAACAGAAACAACCGGGTACCAGGAAGTTTCGCGCACTGTTTCTGCTAAGTGTTTGGTAGAGGGCCAGGTGTCCAGAACCACCAGAAGCGCAAAATAAAAACAGATGCCAATCAAGAACATTTGTCCGACTTGGACCCCTGAGACAAGAAGGTTCGTGAGCATCTTAGAACTAAGTAGCTCCGCTTCCTGAATCTTCACAGATCTGATGATCGAGTCCTGCCACTTCTTGATGCGATCAACCAGAGCAGCAATCACACGACAGATGATGGCAATGGACATCATAAACAACAGGACCATTGCGGCCGTCAGTCCAGTAGCAAAAGCGATTCTGCCCGCAGTTAGTTCTTCGACCCTCTTGGTCAACACAAGCCGAAGCTTCGAGGCGAATTGCGCCGCCATCTGGCGAGTTGAATCCTTAGCCACCTTGGCGTCAGAAATAGTAGCCGTCGCAATGACTTTGTTGCCGTAGATAACAGCTGTGCCTTCCGGTACTTCCTTTACGTGTATCTGCGACGAATCAAACTTCTGATCGTCGGCCAGCTCGCGGACAATTTCAGCTGTGCGACTCGCTCGCTCTGTGGGCTTCAATCCGTCCAATGTCGAGTAGTAGATGAAGAGCCGTTGCCCTTCATGTAACACGGCTGCTGGAGTCTCTGCGTCTGAGCCATCAGCTGGAGCGTCAGCCTCAACTCTAAGAGAGCAGGAAACCAACACGGCAAGCATCAGCGCAATTATTGTTCGAAACATAAGCAAATCCTACGGTTTTGCCCTACAGGATAAACTCATGACCGTGATAGATCTACTTCGAATTCAAGTTTTTCTTCTGCCGTAAATCCTTTCGTCAGGTTGCACCTATCTGAGGAAAGGATTTACGGCGAGTCGCTTGATAACGGTCATGCCCTCTTGCTTTCTATTGTCTTTCGCTTTTGCATCGATGAAGGGATGCCTGAATCCCCGGCCGGCGGCAATCAGTTTCTCTTGATTCAAGGCACTCGCCCCTTTCGTAGAAGCAGGTCTTGAGATTGGTGTTTGGCTCATAGAATTGTCGCCCTGGAACTGATGATGCAATCAAGCGAATGATTTGCGGGATTGAGAAGAACGTCCGCAATGCTGCATAGTTCGTATAAAATAGTTCGTTTCCCTGTCGGTGGAAGTGTCACTTATGGTAGTCGGGAATTGGATAAAGCTCGCTTCTAGCATCATGCTGGCTTCGTTGAGTGCGCAAGCCACTTTGGCACAGAGTGCCACTGATTCTCTACAGTCGACCAGCGCTACTCCGCCGCGCAGTATTAATCTGGACTTAGCATCGAGCAATGCAACAGTTGCTGCTCCGAATCAGACGGCGACAAACCCGGTTACTATTCAAGTTGGCGACTCGACGCAAACTGTCACCGCGGGGCAACTATTGACGCCTGCGCAAATGGTCGCGGTAATGCAAGTTCTCCACACCGGAACGCAGAGCCTTGTGCTTAACGCTGATGGAACTGCATCTGGTGGCAGCATGAATATCAATCCATATATTGCGCAGAATCTATCGACTCTTAACATACCAGTAGGAGTAACGGTTTACGATCGGTCAAGCGTCCTGAACGTTGCAGGTAATCTAACCAATGCAGGCAATCTGTTCTCCGTGGCCCAAAACTCAACGACATTTACAAGCACGATAAGCGCAGCAAACATATTCAATCTGCAAGGCGCGCTTATCAGTTCCGTTCAAACAGCCACCGGCGGACTGAACCTCAATTTAATCGCAGCGAATAACATCGTTAATGCGGGCCGCATAATCAGTTCCGGACAGCTAAACGTATCGGCAGGAGGCTCAATAATAAATGCTCTGCCTTCAGGCCTGACCGGACCGACTCCGACAATGCAGGCATTCGCCAATCTCAACCTCAATGCCGGCAACATTGTGAACAGCGGGCTCCTAAGCTCGACCAACTCTAACGTCAACCTCGCTGCACAGCAGCTCCAATCGACTCTCCAGAATCTCACGATCAACAACACCGGTGGATCTGTTCAGGCGTTGCTCGGCTCCATAAATGCGGGCGATTTGTTGAACAACACAAACATCAGCCTGGTCGGCGGAGACTGGCTGTCCAGAGAACTGAACTTGGAGGCCGGAACCGGGACGATCAACGCAGATATAGAGCAACTGAGCGGCGTGTTAAACAGCTATGCAGGAGCTGCATACTTTTTGGCAAATGCTCCGACCCTGACGCTGGGCAATAACTCTATCACTGGCGATCCCACATTTGCCAGCACCGGCAATATTGTGATCAACGGTGCCATCGCTCCGGCCGAAGCACTTGCCATAATTGCCGGGGGCAACATAACATCGACCGGCGACGCTTCAATCAGTCAGTCCGGTGCTTTTCCTGTTACTTTAATCGCTGGCGCGAACATTATAGGGGGCGGTCTTTCAGGCAATCAGACTTTCGACAATGCTTCCGCAACAGTAGGCTCTGTCACCATCCAATTAGACGGTAGCCGTGGCGGAAATATCGACTTTACGGCCGGAGCATCGGTGCCTGTCATTACAAATCATGGCGGTGGAGTTACTCTAATTGCCAACTCGAACAGTGCCACTACGGGCAATATCTGGTTTCCCGGCGCAGGAACCAGCATTGATACTTCCGATACGTCAGGAGCTGGTGGCAATGTTCTGCTCCTTGCCGGGGGCAGCGGCGGTATCGCTAATTCCGGGGCGATAGCTCAATCGATTCAGCTTGGGGATGTTATTACAGGAGGTGTTCCTGGCGGCTCTATAAGTATCTATGCTGCTAAACCCGTAATTACCAGCGGAGCGACAGCGACTTTTGCAGCTGACGGTTCAAGCTCCGCCACTTTTGGTCCGGGGCTCACAAACAACAACGGTTCTATTAAAGTGGGAAGCCTGGTTACTATCGGTGCCGGTGGTGCACAGGGAAGCGGTGGCACGACTGCCGGAACTAACGATGGGGCTCCCGGTGGCGCCGGCGCAAATGGGGGCAATGTTACTGTTCTGGCCGGGCTTAACTTCGACGCGACGAACATACTGTCCTACGGCGGTGGTGGCGGCGGTGGCGGCGGCGGCTCGACGTCGACTATGCTTGCCGGCGGTGCCGGTGGTGTTGGCGGTGCCGGTGGTACTGGCGGCGGCATCTCGGTCAGAGCTGTCACTGGCTCTATCAATCTAAGCGGGGAGACAAATTCGTCCGGTGGTGGCGGCGGTGGCGGTGGCGGCGCAGGGTCGACCGGCGGCATCAACAGTAGTGGCGCTGTCGGCGTCGGAGGGGCAGGAGGCTCTGCCGGGGTGATTACCCTCCTTGCAGGACAGAGTCTTGATGTTAGCGGTGCGATAGTGGCTTCAGATGGTGGAGTCGGTGGAAATGGAGGACGGGATCAGTCCTATGGTAGCGGAGGTCCCGGTGGAGGTGGTGGCGCCAGTCTCGGCGGTTCCGGCGGCGGCGGCGGCAGTGGTGGTAGTGGCGGCGTAAATACTTTCAGAACCACCGGCACGGGTGGCAGTGGCGGCAATGGTGCTGTCAGCGGTGGTGGCGGCGGCAGCGGAGGTGTGGGACCGACGGGGAACGGAGGCGGTGGCGCCGGCGGTGGGGGGATTGCCGGCGGTGGCGCTGCCGGCGCATCGGGCTCGGGGACTATCCTTCCTGGACGCCAAGGGTTCCCCGGCGCTTCAACGCTCAGTTATGCCTATGGGTCGGGTGGTGCCTTGGGTGGAGCTAGTGCCAATGGAGCCAGCATAGTGATCAGTTTACCGGGCAGTTCGACTTTTGGTCTTGTGCAATTCGAGGCAGATTCGGACGGAGCTGGCGGTGTCAATATTGGCTTTTCTGCCGGACTTATGGGTACTTACAATCTTTCAGGTGCAACGATAAGTGGCATCATAACTAATAATGCGTCATTCACAATGACCAATGGAGCTTCTTCTCTTGTTCTGAAAAACGCAAGCGGCGCACCTATTTCTACGCAAGCCCAAGCCATTACATATCTGTCTACAATTTATCCCACTTTCACACGAATGCTCGGTGCCGGGATGAACGGTGGTTCCGCGGCTCCACTCCTGGTTGCCGGTGGAGGCTTGGGCGGGCGACAATCCGGTATTGGAGCCAATGGAACAAATGGTGGCGGAGCGGGTTTCGGCGCATCCGGAGCCGGGGTGACGCTTGGCGCGCATAACATAACGATGAGTTCCGCGAGTGCTCCCAATGTTTATGGTGGCACTGTTTCCGTTTCAACTCTGGCTTCCCTTGACACCAAGACGTATTTTACAAACGCCGACTATACGTCCCTGTCAGTTGCCGCCGCTTCAATGACTGCCGGAACACTTATCTCGGCGGGAGGCTTGCAAGCCACCACCAATGTCAGTATCAATGGAGTCAATTTTGGAACTTCGGCAGCGGCCGGTACATATACCGGACCTTCGTCGCTAACTCTTATTGAGAGTGGGACCCCTTACACAATAGGCAGTGGCGCTCTGGTAACTCCGGCTGAGTTTATAGCGCTGTTACAGGCATCTTACGGTTCTCAGAGTCTTGTACTAAGTGGCACCGGAGCCGGAACGGGGATTGCTACCGGCGGTAGCTTCACGCTCTCGTCAAGCAATATCCCGATTGGTGGATTCTCTGCGCTAAATCTTCCTGCGGGTGTAACTGAAAATGTCGATCAAACTGTAACCGCCTTCAATATTAGTGGTAACGCCGTCGTCAACGGCAGAATTAATTTCGAAGCATCGAGTGCACAGCTTAACGTCGGAGGCATCACCAGCATCGGTGCAAGCGGTAGTGTGATCTTTAACGGTAGCATTGGCGGAGCCATAGTTTCGAGTGGAAATCTCAATGTTGCCGGCAATCTAAACCTCGGCTCCGCTGCCGGGTCCACAGTATCGCTCGTTTCTGCTCAAAGTATCGGCATCAGTGGCAGCATTTTGAGCGCTAACGCGTTTACTAGCGGCAACTTAACAATGATCGCCGGTGCCAGTCTTAGCCCTAGCCCGCCTTCCGGCACAGTTAGCTTCAACAGTGGCTCGGCGACTGGCGGCACCCTCCAGGTAGGTGGCGCTGTCTCCACATCTGGTGGCAATTTCAGCGCTGTCGCATACAGAGGAGGCGGCTTTGACGGAAACATTGTAGTTCTTGGTGCAGTTAACACCGGTGGTTCCAAAACTAACGGCGATCTAACGATGATTGCCGGTGCAACTTCGGGAACCGGCATATTCATAAACAACGTGATCACCGGTGGCTCTGCCGGCAGTGGCAACAGCGGCGCTGTTACACTGCTTGCTGCCACGCCTGTAATCTCGGGAGGCGGCAGCGTGAGCATTTCATCTGGAGTGCTATCGCCAATCCCTCCTTTTGTCACAAGCGGCTTGATGCTTACTAACGCTTCTGTGATTACCGGCAATATACAAACTTCGGGGTCTGGTGGTTTGAGTGGGACCGGAGGCAGTAATGCCGGTGGCAACGGCTTTAATGGAGGTGCAGGCGGCAATGGAGCCGCCATCACTATTTCAGCTGCCGGAGACATCAGAACGGGCAATCTCCTTTCTTATGGAGGAGGAGGCGGCGGTGGCGGCGGCGGTGCCAGTAGCAACGGCGCTGCAGGCAATGGCGGAGCCGGGGGCTCGGCCGGTGCCATCTTGTTGACTAGCAGTCTTGGTAAGTTAAATATTCTTGGTGAAGTCAACTCCTCCGGTGGCGGTGGCGGCGGCGGCGGTGGCGCGGGTCTTGGAGTTAATGCCGCTCCTGGCACGGCCGGTGCGGGGGGCTCTTCCGCGCCGATCACGCTGTCGGCCGCTGGCAGCATGACTGTCAGTGGTGCAATTCTCGCTGTCGATGGTGGCGCAGGCGCTGTCGGTGGTCTTGCGACCGTCACCAGCAGCGGCGGGGGCGGTGGTGCAGGCGGACCCAGCCTAGGTGGGTCAGGTGGCGGTGGAGGCGGCGGCGCCGCAGCAGGTGCTGACTACTCAGGCGGCGGTGGTGGTGCAGGCAACGGTGCAGTCACCGGTGGCGGCGGTGGTGGCGGGGGAATTGGTACCGCCGGCGGTGGTTCCGGTGGGGAAGGCGGCGGCGCAACCGGTGGCGGCGCAGGCGGTCGCGCCGGAAGCGGTGTGGTGTTAAACGGATACAACGGTCTTGCAGGCAGTGCCGGTACCTACATATATGGCAGCGCCGGAGCTGCCGGTGGGGCAGGCGGTGACGGGGGCAGAACCGGTACCTTAGGTGTTCAGTCTTTTATCGGGCTCTCAAGTTTCCTGGTTACAACAACTGCCACAAATACTTCCGGTTTTGTCAGCATCGTAGGAAATGACGGCACTGCAGGGCGCATATACTTTATCAACACCACTGCCACGGGGATAAACATAGGCGACGGTACTGCCGGCACAACTGCCATTCCAGTTGGAGGAACTTTTACCCTCATCAATTCCGGCAGCGGTAATGTAATTAACTTTGATAATATCGGTTCAACCAGTCTGACGTCTGCCAATGCTCTTACAACTTACTTAGCTCTCAGGTATCCGTTCCCTACGTTTTTGAGTGATAAGAAGGGCTTCGGTGGTGCCGGTGGAACTGGAGCCGGGCTGGTGGCAAACGGTGGTTCAAGTGGGCAAAACGGCTTTGGTGGTACTGCACCCGGGTCTGCAGTCGCCACTGGAATAGGACATAACGGCGCCGCTATCTCCCTCAGCGGAAACACCATTTTGCTTAGCTCAGCCGCCGGACCTGCGAATGTTTATGGTGGCACCGTCGATATCACAACCTACGGCGGTGCTGTTAGCCCTGTTTACTTGGCTAATGCAAACTACGGCGCCGGGGCGTCGACCGCGGCGGTTACGGTGACAGGTGCGAATTCATTTACAACAGCAAGTGCAGTAAATGCAAAGAACTCGGTTGTGATTAGCGGCGTAAACTACGCTACATCTGCCGCGCCAGGTTCATATGCGGGGCTTGCTTCGTCGCGGATCACCGAGAGCAATAGTTTATACACCGTAAACAGTGGAATGCTAGTAACGCCGGCTGAATATATCGCTCTCGTGCAGAATGGCAGTTCCGCTCAAACCCTTATTCTGACGGGTACCGGACCGGGAACCGGATTCGCATCCGGCGGCAACTTCGATCTTGCCGCAGCAAACGTCCCCGTCGGTGGTTTCCAAAATCTCAATTTGCCCGATGGCGTTACGCAGAACGTTGACACCACTGTAACAACCTTCGAGAATAGCGGCTCGGCAATAATCAATGGCGCATTGAATTTTGCCGCTTCGAACGCCCAGCTCAATGTGGGCACAACAACCAGCATCGGCTTAAATGGATCTGTAAACTTCAATGGTGCCGGTGGTGGTGCCATTGTGTCAGGCTCCTCAATTAGCGTAGCGGGCAATCTTGCACTGGGTGTCAGCGCCGGTTCTACGCTGTCGCTATTTTCGGCTCAGAATATCAGCATCAATGGCAATATTGCCAGCCCCGGTGTCTTCACCAACGACCATCTCATCATAATTGCCGGAGCGAAGATTGTTCCCGACCCGCCATCAGGGGTGGTCAGTTTCAACAGCGGTTCAACCACCGGAGGCTTCGTTAACGTCGGCGGCAGTATCAGCACCAATGGCGGTAACCTGACTGTGGCAGCATACGGAGGCGTTGCGCCTTCAGCGGGCAGAATCACTATAACCGGCTCCATCAATAGCGGTGGACTGGCGGCCAATGGGAACGTAACACTCCTATCTGGAGCTTATTTTGGTACCGGAATCTCGACCGGTAGCATCAGCACCTCGGGTGCGGGTGGCGGCGGAACCGCAGGCTCTGTTACTCTGATGACCGCGCCGCCCGTTATAGCAGCGCCGGGCACCGTCAGTTTGGTCTCGGGCGTGCTTACGCCTAATCCACCCTTTGTTACAACGAGTATGACACTCAATAGCTCCAGGATCAACGTTGGAAGCATAACCACCGATGGTGCAAACGGAACCGGAGGCAACGCGGGCGCGATCATTGTAAAGTCAGCCGCTCAAATCCAGACAGGCGCCATCAGCGCAAATGGAGGAACGGGAGCCGCAGGGATTAACGGGGTAACGCCAGGTCAAAGTGGCGCTGCTGGCGGTGCCGGCGGTGGAGGCGGCACCATAGCTGTATCAGGATCCGATGTCACTGTAGCTTCAGTCAGTGCCAATGGCGGCGCCGGCGGCTCCGGCGGTACTGCCGTCGACGGGATGTCCGGCGGCGCTGGCGGCGCCGGCGGTGATGGTGCCGACGGCATGGCCGGTTCTCCGGGCAACGATGGTGATCCGGGTGTGGTACCGGGTGCAAGTGGTGGCGACGGCTCAAGTGGCGGTGATGGCCAAGATGGGAGCGGGGCCGGTGCAGGCGGTGGCGGCGGCTCCGGGCAGTCGGGAGGAAGTGGCGGAGCCGGCGGAAGCGGCGGAGCCGGAGGCTCCTTTGAAGCGAGTAGCATTGGCGCGGTGGATGTTGTTGCCATTTCGCTTCGTGGCGGCGATGGCGGCGCTGGCGGTGCGGCGGCGTCCGGCGGAAGCGGCGGCGTTGGCGGAGCGGGCGGTTCAGGTGGTTCTGGCGGTGTCGGTGGTGCTGGCGGTAGTGGCGGCAGTGGCAACGCGGGCACAGGAGGGATTGCCGACAACGGTACCAATAACGCCACCAATGGTGGCGCCGGTGGAGCCGGCGGGAACGGAGGCGCAGGCGGGAATGGTGGCAACTATGGCGTTGGAGGCGATGGAGGGAGCGGGGCCGACGGCGGTGATGGAGGCAATGGTGGCGCCGGTGGCTCAGCCGGGAACGGCGGGACAATAAAGGTTACCGCGTTGGCATTTAATGTAGGAACAACAGATGTATCGGCAGGAGTGGCGGGAGCCGGAGGCGCGGGTGGCTCGGCCGGTAGCGGTGGGGCTGGAGGTATTGGCGGTCTCCCGGGCGATGGCGGAGCCGGCGGCAGTGGCGGCAATGCCGGCAACGGCGCAGCTGGTGGGAGCGGAGGCGCTTCTGCCACCGCAGGCAACACCAGCGGGAGCGGTGGTGCTGGCGGAGCGGGAGCCATCGGCGGGCGTGGAGGAAATGGCGGCATCGGTGCTACCGGAGGCAGCGGTGGTAACGGTGGAATTGGAGGCGACGGTGGCGTCGGGGGTAACGCAGGCGCTGTGAGTAATGGAGCCATCAGCGGCAATGGCGGCTTTGGTGGAAACGGTGGTTCGGGGGGCGCCGGCGGCTTCGGCGGCGCCAACAGCAGTGGCGTTCCGGGGACTGCTGGAACGGCAGGCTCGGCTGGTACCGCCGGTAGTGCTCCTAGCGGTGGAGTCGGTGGAATTGGAGGAAACGGGGGAGGACTCGGCGCAGGCGGTTCCGGTGGTACTGCTGGGACCGGCGGGCGGGGCAACAATGGTATCGCCGGAAGCAGTGGCGCTCCCGGAGCGATTGGATTGACCGGTAGCCCTGGCGTCGCCGGCACAATCGATTTTAAAAAAGTGATACTGCCTGCGACGCCTGTGATTACAAGTTCGAACAATTCACTAGCTACAAGTATCTCTGCGAAGCCGTTGCAAATAGTATTGAATTTACCGCCCTTAGGCATAACCTCAGCGTTAGTTCCAACGGACCTGACACGTTCACTGGGAAGGCAATCTGCCTCTAGAGAACTGGGTCAGGTTGACATGTCTCAACAATTGAAGGGCGGCGTTGCTGTCTTTCAAGAACAAGAAAGTATTGCCATATTCAACGGCTTTAGTTTCGACAGCAGCACCATAAGCCAAATAGCGCAGCAAGGAGTCTGCATTGGCGGGGGCTCCGGAGCAAATCGCTTGATTCTGGAGAAAGGAGCGATGCTGTTTGCTCCGCGAACAAAAATCACGGTAACGACAAAGGAAGGCGATGTTCACATCAATGCCGGTGCAATAGCCATGATTTTTGAAGACGGTCATGATGTATCTATATTGGACCTCAGCGATTCAAGATCCGGCGATGTCGAAGTGTTTAGCACCGGTGGTGGCAGGGTCGTCCTGCAGCCGGGCAAGCAGGTGGTGTTAACCAGAAATGCTGCGGCAAGTTATGGTGCCATAAACCCATCGCCGAAAATCGCTCAGCGAGGCCTCAAACAAACAACATTGGGAGATGGTATTACAGCCTACTCTTCAGACTTCTCAATCATATCGGCATTAACGACTTCGAAGCTGCATGAAAATCTCAGACAAAGTGAAGCTGGCAGGGCTCTTTTGGAAAAAATATTGCACTCTGCCGCTTGTGTACAGTATGTGACATCCAGGCAAGGACCTTATAAATCGGACGGTATCATAAATGGCTCATCAAAAAATTAGTCCTCCTTTCAGTTCTCGTAGGCTTCACGAAGTCTTTTTCACTCGAAATAAAACTATTGCCGTATGTATTGTGACCACGCTCATGGCTCTTTTCGGTTCGGTTGCTTACACGAAGCCTCAATCTCACAGAGATATTTACAAGGAGGCTTATATTTACGGTTTTCCGATGGTCATGAATTACGGCATTATGTACGCCTATTTCGTTGACCGAAACTCCGGACAGTTCAAGGCGCCTTTCAACCAGATTTACAATGAAGCGCGCGTATTTACGCCAAAGGATACTGCGGTCGTGACGCCGAACAGCGATACTCCCTATTCTTTTGTCGGAATGGATTTGCGCGCTGAGCCGCTGGTTCTAACGGTACCGCAGGTCGAAAAAGACCGCTATTATGTGATTCAGCTGATCGACATGTACACGTTTAACTACGGATACATTGGCACCCGTAGCACCGGAAATGAGGCGGGCAACTACTTGGTTGCCGGTCCGAATTGGAAGGGACAAACACCGCCAGGAATCAAGAAAGTCATCCATTGCGAAACTCAGTTCAGCCTGGCGGGATACCGGACGCAGCTCTTTGGACCTGAAGACATGAAGAATGTAATTAAGGTGCAATCAGGCTACAAAGTTCAGCCTCTGTCTCAATTTTTGAAGCAACCGCCTCCTCCGGCGGCACCCGCAGTTGAGTTTCCACCATTTACTGCGGATGGGATGAAGACGAATTTCCCAAAATTTCTCAACTTCGTCCTTCAGTTTTGCCCGCCTGTGAAAGAAGAGAACGCGCTTCGCGCCAGGTTCGCTGGGGTTGGCATTGCGGCCAATAAGCCATTTGACCCCGATAAACTTTCGGTCTCCGACAAAGCTGATGAAGCCTCCGCCGTCAGCCAGGGCTATAGCGAAATCGTTAAGCGGAAGGACCAAATCGGAGCGAATATCAACGGGTGGCTTGTAGGTTCAATTCTTGGTGACAGAGCCTTTTTTCGTGGCGACTGGCTTTTGCGGGCCGCTGGCGCAATGGCGGGAATTTACGGAAACAGCGCGGCGGAAGCGGTTTATCCGATGGCAAAGAGCGACGTTTCAGGAGAGCCTCTCGATGGCAGCAAACACAACTACAAACTGACATTTGCTGCAGGACAGTTCCCCCCGGTGAACGCCTTCTGGTCTGTAACTATGTACGATGGCAAAACACAGCTGTTGATAGAGAACCCGATTAACCGCTATCTGATCAATTCGCCAATGGTGCCAGGTATGAAGAAGGGGGAGGACGGCTCTCTTACAATCTACATTCAAAAAGATGCTCCTTCGTCCGACAAAATGGCAAACTGGCTGCCGGCACCGAATGGTCCGATTTACATGGTAATGCGCCTTTACTGGCCAAAGCAAACGAAACCTTCCATCTTGCCGGCCGGTGCCGGTACTTGGTCGCCGCCGGCCATAGAAGTTGCTAATTAGAAGCCATTTGCAAATCAAAACAAGCTACGCTGCATGGGGGTGCCTCAAATCGATTGAGGTGCCCCCATCCATCTTCCCGGCCATTCTAAAATAGAGGATTCGTCCTCGACGTTGGGGCAAGTCAAGCGATGGAGAAGACAGTCTAAAAGCAGTTACTACAATCCAAGTCAACGCCAGATGATTTCGAATGCTTGTCGTTGTTGACGCATTGAGATCTTCGCGTTTTGGACTGAGATGAGCGCGAACTTGACCTCTGCCGAGGATTTGGCATCCAGAGCAACAGCAAAGCCATCTTCGGCCGTCCCCCACGTGTTTTCAGTCTCTTGCATGAAAATTGACAAAAACGCACCACCCATCAATGCCTCAGAGGGAATTGCCGATTCGGTTCCTGGCGGCGAACCTCCCGCCATTGCACTATCTGCTATGGCACGTGGACTTGCTGCGCCTGGCGGCTGCCAAACGAGACAGCAATTTGCAGTCGCATCAAGGCAAAGTTGAAAGGCAAAAGCGGTGCATTCAGGAGGAATCTCGTCTATAAAACTTCGAAAGTAACAGGCGTGCCTTTGGTCGAGATAAACCTGAAGCAGCTCTCGTTGATGCGCAATGGCGCTACAGTCATTCATTAGCAAGTAGTGTAGGCGGCCAGGCAGACCTTGTTTCATCTGCGCGATGGAGGCATTGGATACCGTCCCCGCTCGACGGCGATCGATCCAAAATGGAAAAGGATAGTATCTAGATTGATCTCCGAGAAGCGTCAGCACTCGCAAGTTTCCAAAATCATATGCCGCCGCGAACTCTTCGGGGGTAACCACAATTGCAGTCAGTAGATCGGGCGGCAACTCGGCGTTTGCAATTCGCAAATTGGATTTTTCATACAACACACCACCCAGGTGCGGTGCGAGGAATCCGGGGGCCAGCCCGGTAAATCCTCCGGAATCAACATACTGTCCTTCACAAGCAAGAGGATAAATCTGCCGAAAGAAATCCAGCGGCGCGCCGGGATAGCGAAGAACTTCTTCACGCAGCTCTCGCTTTAAAGTGAACACGATTTCTTTCTGCCCGACGGACGAAAATCCACTACTGACGTAGGACCAACAGGAGAGTGATTGACCACAAACGTCGATCTCATGGAGATGAATTGTCACAGCTAATTTTTGCGGTATCAGTGTGACGACGATCGGAAACTCGACCTCTTTCTTCGGTTTATGTTTATCCCACCATGACATCGATTGTCAACCCCTCGCAGAGGTTCTCGTTTCGGACGTCCGTCCATTCTACTCCAGCCCGTCTCTCTTGACTTTGGGGTGTCGTCGTAACGTCTCGAAAAACGGTTACTACGAGTAATGTGCGGTGGCACAATTCGGAGCTAGCTCTATGTCCACCACCGAAAAAGCCTTGGCAGTCGTTTCTTTTTCCTATGATCAATCTTTGCGTCGGCTTAACGCAGTGCCGACTATGGTAATTGCGCACAAACACACTTCTAGTGGAGGGCGCCATTATGTCTTTAGAGCGAGCAGCGGAGAACAAGCTGGATGGAGATAGGGTCGACTTGACCGCGGCAGGCGTTAACTTCAATATTGATAGGGATTTCGATCTGAAGTTGATTCATAAGTATGACGAAAAACACCCTTCGCTACCTCGGGTGATCATCGGAGGATCGCGTTCTGGCCCCGTTGGTCGTCCTGGTCCTGTAGGCGGCAGTTCTTCTGCCGCGATGGTTGGTGGTGGACCGGAACCCGAGTTACCGGGGGCTATGGCAGCGGGATTGCCTGCGTGGGATAGCGCGGGCGATGGCGGTGCAGAACCTGATCCGGTTCGCGTCGGTACCGCCCCTGGTATGATTGGTCGGTCGATCTCTGAGTCAAGTTCACCGGAAATTCAACGATCATCAGCAACAGGCGCCGTCTCGCTCAGTATGCTGCTTGAGGCGTCCGGCAAGCCGGTTCACAGCCCCAGCGAGACGGGTAGCCATCCGGTAGAAGCTCTGCCAAGCGCGCGCCGACCGGACCAACACAAATCTGATCAACCTCAGTCTGACCCCAGCGAATCCTTGAACGAATTGTCCCATGACGAGGGCGTCATTCTGCAGTCGGTCCATAGCGACCAGATGGTCTTGCGTAGGTTAGCAGCAATGCATAAGCTTTTATCTGAAACATCCAAGGACATTGCAAAAAGTGTGTCTTTGGATGGAAAAATGTCGCCACAAGTCAAGAAAGATCTCGAAGAAGCTTTCGAACAGGCCAAAAAACTTGGGTGCGAAGAATCGTTCACTAAGTCTGTAAACTCAGCGCTTAAGAGTTCAGGCAGTTCTTTCCGTATCGTTCTTGATCAGCGCCAGTCAAGCAAAATTGAGAGCCTGGATGGAATTCTAAAGGGAGCAGAGCGTTCGGTGTCGGTTGTGAATATTGAAGAGGGGAAAGTGACTGACGAACACAAGTTTCGCGTTGAAGATTTGTCCAGGCTATTTGAGCGTCTGCGACCTAAAGAAAAAGGCGAACCCCTTCGCAAATCTTCGGTGCAGGAGGAGTTGAGACCAAACGATAAGTAAATCCCGTGGCGGCGCGGCTGCTTCAATAGCACTGTGGCAGACACGACCGATGTCCTGTGTCTGCCACAGCGCTATTGCGATACTGTCGATCAATTTTGGCTGAAGTGTTTTGGTTCCGGGAAAGCCCTTGGTGGTAGCACAGGTCTGGATGACGAATAGCGTTTTTACTCAGACCGGAAAGTATAACCCTGTCCATGCACCGTTTTAATTGGACTTTCTGCATCACCGACCTTCAATTTTTTTCGAAGATTCGTCATGTGAACCCGAACGGTATCCGGCGAGGACTCTGAGGTTGAGGACCACGCACGTTCGACGAGCGCTTCGGAACTGAAAATCTGATTCTTATTACGCAGAAGGAACTCGAGCAGGAGAAATTCCTGGCGGGTCAAAGATAATTCAACACCGGCTCTGAATGCAGTTCTTGTTAGCGTATCGACCTTGAGATCGCCAGATGAAAGCTCTTCGCTGACAACGGTTTGAGGGCGACGCATCAGTGCACGAATCCGGGAAACTAATTCCTTAAATGCAAAGGGTTTCGTTAGATAGTCGTCTGCTCCGTTATCGAGTCCCCTACTTTTTTCATCCACACTGGCTTTCCCGGTCAACATCAATACTGGAGACTTTACTCCGCTCCTTCTGATGTCAGCTACGAACTCCAGCCCGGTTTTCACTGGCATGTCCCAGTCGACAATGAGGCAATCGAATTGTGAACTAGCAACGAATGCTTCGGCTTCCCTGGCGCTATTCGCTACATCGACTATGTATCCCGCTAAAACCAGTCCTTCGCGAAGAGTATCCGTTGCCGTGGCATCGTCATCAACTACCAAAATCTTGGACATGGTTACTCACAGATTTAAGGTGAAGGGGTAGGACTCGAACAGTTGCTTCCGGAGCTTGCAAAACACTTTCTCTATTCTACGGCATGGTTTTAATCTATGATTCAAAAGCTCACCGAGTCAATCCATTTGACATCATCCTGCACAGCCTTGTTTTTAACGATTCTGTTCTTGTGGCTATTCCTGGCAACAGGTGGCGCAGGATTATCTCAACGTACCGCCGAGCAGAAACGTTCTTGGCAGGACTGGGGACGGAAAGCTCATGTGGAGTACCTGAAAAAAGACTATGAGAAATCGTCTGACTGTTTTAGTTGTGCCATCCGGGGTTTAAAGGAGACTGAGCCCGATAACGACGCTATCCTTGATCTTGAATTAAACCGAGCGGAAGCAGAACTTTTGAGCGGTAATTTTAAAGCGGCTGATGCAATTCTTGGAAGTGTCTTGCCGCACCTCAAGCGCAAAGATATTGATCCCCTTCTTCCTGCTCGCTATTGGCGGCGAGTGTCTGATCTAAGATCCAGAGAAAATCGACCGGCTGCAGCCGCAGCTGCGTACGGCGAACTTTTACTGGTTACGGAGGAGAAATTTCCTGTTGTCGGGTCTCCCTTGGCACGGTCTCGTTCTGGACGAATAGTGGATTTCCAGATGTTAGTTATTACTGCGGTTCGATTTGGCAATCGAAACTCATTAGCAGACTTGCTTTCGCTTTGTGATGTGCTGACCCGCGTTGACTACACATTGCCGCAATTTAGACCAGTCATACAAAAGATCTGTTCGCAACTGTTCTCACTGATTCGGGCTCGTACAACGGCGAAGAAGCATACTGAAGCGTCGATGTTAATGTCGGCCATCGGTTCATTTTGCGATGATGAGCCTGAGTTACTAAATCTGTGGCACTCCTGGCTGATGAGTGCACCAGTCACTCCTGCAACTATCGCCGCTGGTCTTGAGGGCATCACTTCGTCCTTGCACGATTCACTGCCAGAAATTTTTCAGCAAAAACTTCTGCTTCAAGCGCACTTTCTCCGATTGGGAGGGCAGCACGGCGCAGCGCGAGAGAAAGTTTCAATCGCTTTACTGCAACCAGTTGATCGACCGTTGAAGTTAGGACCTCAATACATTTTGCACTATAGCAATTTCATTTGCGGTCTTGCAGAAGCGCGGCTTAAGGAGAAGAAGGCCGATTCGCTGACGGAAGATCTTTTAGAGGAAGCGTGTGAGTTAGCAGAAGTGGCGCAGAAGCAAGATCCCGGCAATAATAAGGCTAAACTTGCATTAGTCGCTTATCGGATTAATCTTGCTCGGGCTTACGAGTTGCAATCTAAGACTGCGGAAGCAGAGCGTTGTCTGGATTCTCTTACTCCTGCAATGCTCGCGACCGCCCGTCCACAACTTGTGATCTTCTACGTTTTCGTCAACGGTAGAACAGCACTTTTAGAATCAGCATCCGGTGCCCACTCTTCTGCGTCCAAAAGAATTGATCGCATGATATTATTCACTTCCCAAAACATTGCAAAGTCAGCCGCGCGGGATAATCTTCTAAAAACTCTAGAAGCTTGGAAGTCGCGAATTCTCAATTGTTCAATTCCGCCACTATGAAAATTCGTCACCAGATCCTGACTCTAATATTGGTTCTGGTGAGCTGCCAACTTGCCTCCGTTGCGACTCTGATGTTCGCTTCTAATGAGCTAGACCGGGCGGGGCGTCGTGAAATGCAGGCGAAACAAATTCTTGCACAATGTCAGAAAATTGAGGGGCTGACCGGCATAAGAACCTTTCAGCTGACGAGGATGGCGTTTTCCGCGAAGGACACAATGTCACTAGACGTTGCGTCATCGCTCAGGGAGAGTGTCGGCGAGCTGAAGCGTTTGGTTGATAAAGATCCGCAATCGCTACTTGTTGTCGATCGGCTTGCGTCTTCATGCAATCGGTTTCTCTCGAGGTTCGAAGAACTCTCCAGGGCTTATGTTCCTGGACAGGATGCCTTGATTTTTTCTCGCTTTCTACACGAAGACGAACTTTTCGATTCGATCACTCTTGCCTTCAATGACATGATGCAGTGCAGCACGATGTTAGCAGCGAAGTACGGACCTATGTCTCGAGACTTCAATCCGGCGGCGATCAAAGGGCGCGAGTATCTGCGCAACGTCATGATTCTTCTCATCGTTGTCAACTTAGCTTTAACTGCAACGGTTGTCGTTTATCTGAATAGGCAAACGATGGTCCGGTTGCGTCAACTTATGAGCAACATTCGTTTGTTCGGAGTAAGCGGAGAGAAGTCCCGACCGCTGCAGGGACAGGACGAATTGGCGGAAATAGATCGCATCTTCGCCGAGGTGTCCGCCGAACGGCTTCGATTGGAAGAAATTCGCCGCTCGATCACTGCCATGGTGAGCCATGATTTGCGAACACCGCTTTCATCAATGGTGTTGACGCTGGAGATCATGCTTGCATATGAGGACGAAGAGTTGACTCCGAACATCAAGGCTCGGCTTAAACGCTTGCGCACTGAAGCCGATAGACTGAAGAGGTTGGCCAACACATTGCTGGATATTGAGAAGATCGAGAGCGGAAACATAGACGTGGACCTGCATCCTACTCCACTGTCAAGGGTTGTCGAAACGTCGGTAGGCGCACTTACGACGCTATGCAAATCGAACAATATATCTGTGGTTTCGGACTACTGCGTCGACACAAACATATTGTGCGACGAAGATCGGACGATTCAGGTCCTGGTGAATATGTTGTCTAACGCCGTCAAGTTTTCGCCCGCAGGCGGGTCTGTGGCGGTGCGTTGTGTTCTAGTCGGATCAACGCCGAATGACTCCGTTCGATTTCAAGTCATTGATGAAGGTCCGGGGGTGCCGCCTGAGCAGCGCGAGAAACTATTTAACAAGTTTAGCCAACTTGATCAATCGGAAGAAACACGAAAGGCTGGTAGCGGGCTAGGACTGTACATCTGCCGAATGTTGATCAATGCGCAGGGCGGCACGTTAGGATTTGAGCCGGCTCCGAACAAAGGAAGCCTGTTCTGGTTCGAGCTTCCGGTCTCGCAGATGCCGTCGCGCTTCTAGATAAACTCGTCACAGCATCGCAAGATCGGCTCCCCGGGTCTTGTGCCCACTATATGTCACTCTCAAGACTTAGAGTCTAGTTCATGGACTGCGCAAGGAGAGGAACATGACAGACATAAGTACAGACAAGCTGGAAACCGTAAGTAACGATAAACAGACCAGTGGATTCAAAGTTGAAGACCTGCTGACCAATCCTAATTTCAGCACCATTTTTCAACGGGAAAAACAGCCCGTCATTGTCTGCGGCGACCCTAACAAGAACTCCAGCTCCAAAGCTTCGCTTTATCTTGAATTTGTGAAAATTCCGCAATTTATCGATCCTCTGGTCAGCCCTAAGTGGGACCAGAAACCATCGCAAGAAATTTTAGACGCGCTCAAGGCGCCACCAGTCGATATCGGGAGCAAACCCGGTTCATCTGTTGAAAAAATTTCGGACCTGCTCAACCAATCCAAAAATGGAGGGGACAGATGCGAGCCTGGTCGGAGTCCAGAGCCAGCACCTTCCGCACCTGGCGGGTTACAGGAGGACATCCCCAACGCGGAATCCGCCCCCGCCGGTCCCCCTCCGCGTCCAATAGAGATTTCGCCAATCGGTCCTTCGGCAGTCAGCGGTAGTCCATCCGACCTCGGAAGCGTTGCCGGACACGGTCGGGAGCCTCACCTTGATTGGAAATCGAAAGTTCCTCCGGTATGCACAAACCCTTGAACGATTCAAAAATCCCTCTCGCCCTGAACGCTAACCTTAACGAGGTACGCGGAGAAAACATTTCGATTGCATTATATCGTCATGGGGACGAGGAGCAATCACATGGCAGACGATAGAATTGATCATTCAATGATGGAAGATTCGGTGACGCCAGCACCAAACTGGTCGGAAACGTTGGCTGACGCTTGGAGCAAGGAGCCAATGAACGGCTCGAATGGAGAAGTTTGCACGGCGCCACAGGGTACAGGCAAAGCACCGCTGGAACCGGAAGAGCTTGAGTTTCCGCCTGTTACTCAAGAATCACCTGTAGACGCAGAGAACCGCGACCGATACCCCGGAAAGGTACCGGAGGCTGTAACAGGGCTCGAATTGTTGCTACGCGCTTCGAAAACTGCTGCCGAGACTGCTTATCGAGGTGTGAAGGATTCAGTTCTACCGCAGTCGCTTATTCCATTATCTCGCGGAGAGGGCATCCTCTTCCCCGAGATGGTGCCTTTCCAGAAAGATCCTCCGGCTGCGCGGGAACCCGACGTCAGTTCATTGTCTCGAGGTATGCTTAAGGGGCTGGCCGATGGAGTCGCGTTTCCAATTAGGGGACTAGTTCCATTCGAAGGCTTGAAGACTGATCGCCTTCCACCTCGGGGGGTGGGTCCTCAAGACAACGATGATCGACAGGGCAAAGCCGCTCACGGCGACAAGGTTCGCGCGGTGGAAGAAAACATCGTGCCCAAGAAATTGAAACGGTAGAGAACTACCGCGCTACGTTGACCGCCTGCAGCTAATCCCGGAAGCACTGGCTTATAGACGTGACACGATTGACAGGGACGAGCACTGCTCGTCCCTCCCCTCCCCTGTCTAAGCTTTTCCCGGTTCCAGCGAATAGGGCTTGCCGAGATACTCTTCAATATCATCGAGCTCTTGTCTCGTCTGCGTTCCTGGTGCAAAATCCTTTGCCAGCTTCCGCATAACATAGACCGCCTCTTCTCGAACTGATTTTGTTGATTCAGACTTCAGCAGAGCGATGGCTTTACCGGCAAACAAATCTGCTTCGGTGTTCTTATGCTCCGCGCGGAGCAGTCGTGAATACACCGCGAGCACAATCGCGGTGCCCGGTTTTTCGACGCGCTTTGTCGATGCGTCATTCTCTGCGTACAGACTCTCAAGGGTTTCCTTCGCTAAACAGATGTTAGCTCGGGCCTCTTTTAGATTTCCCAGATCAATTTGTGCGTCGGCCAGTTTTCGTAAACGGCGCAAGCGATTCCAAAGCGAGTTTCGATCATTCAAACTCGACTTCAACTCCACCTCAGCATCTTGCGGACGATTGAGTCGTTGGTAGATCGAACCGAGCAACTCTCGGTATTGATCATAAGACTCTCTATATTGTCCTTTCAGCAACTTCTCCGTGATGAGAGGCCTTAAGTCTCCGGTTACAACCGATAAGGCTTTCTTATAGTCTTTGGACAGCATTAGCTGATTCGCCAGCATAACGTATGCTCCCATATGCAGTGCGGGCTCGTTCTGCGTGCAAGCAAGGAGTAACTCGATGTGATGAACAGACTTTTGATTATTGCTCAGGGCGTAGGCCGTCGAATACATTAACTCTGCGGTTGTTTTCACTTCGTCCACCGATTGCGGACGCCTCAATCGTGCATCGACCATTAAGTAGTCAACAATAGAACTCAACTCTTGAGGTTGCCCTGCTTTTGCATAAATCCAGGCGAGCTTCGCTTTAATGAAACAGTCGAACTCGCGCGAATCGAAATTCAGCGCGCTAGCTCTCTCAAGGGATCTTAAAGCGTTCCGAAACCGTCCATCGGCACAGGCGCAGTCGCTAGCTCTTACCACGGCTTGCGCCGACTCAATTCTGCGATCTTGCGTTAACAAATCATTTGCTAACCTCACGTTCGTTTGTTTAGCCTCTTCGACGTGATGTAAGATCGTCTCTATCCAAGCCAATCTTTGCACCAACGGACTACTGAACTGAGCCAAGGAAGGTGTCTGAGAGACGGCCTCGACACACGCTCTTGCCTCAGCCAATTCGCCCGGGATCCGTCTTACTTTGGACAAATCTTTGGAGTCAGCGTGAGCAGGTATCAATCTCTGCAGCAGAAGAAAGCGGGCCAGATGCTGATGCTTCTGGCATCGTGTAAGCATTTCTTCTAGAATTTTCGTTGTGTCCTTGCCTGGAGTGCCGTCCCTCGATGGCACAAGCCTCAAAAGATCCAGCCACGCTTCGAAAAGGTCAAAATCTTTCAAATTCCACGCACGTTTGGCCGCCAGCATTCGCTGCAGATGAACCGATAGGTTGTGCGTAAGTGAGTTAAGCACGGCCGTATCGATCGGCTGCTGTTCCGTCAGCGCCCATTGGAGAATCGATTCCGCGACTCTGGACGAAACGGCCCACTCACCGCTCTGCACGATCTTGTCGGGAAAATCTTGCGGAGCCGCCTTCAAAGTTTCATTGCAAAGCGAGAGTGTATCGTTTACCTGCTTCCTGTCTCTGAACCAGGCACTCCACTTTAACCGTCGCGACAGACTCGTATCTTCGTCCTGTTTCGGTGCGTCACTTTTTCTTGGGTCTTTCATAAGTGTGTCGCTGGCAACACGAATTGGCCAGAGTCGGCGGTTTGATACCATCTTGCTGCCCCGGGGGTGGTGTCGCGCGAGTATCGCCTTAATCTCCCTTCTTGCCGCCTCTCTTTCCCCATTATTCCAGAGCGAGTCTATCAAGAGATCCTCCGCCGCTCGCATGTTAACTGCGGAGTCGCTGCTCTCGGGCATATCTTCAGCTTTGCTTCGCATAGTCTTAACAACTTGTGCCATCAACTTGGAACAGGTTTGAAAATCCCCCGTTTCGCTAAGCAGGCGTACTAGCGGCATTACTGTGTCAGCTGAAGCGTCCGGTGTAAGCCCCCCCTCCGAACAAAGAATCACATGTTTGAACTCTGATGATTGGATTATTTTGTGCAGATACTCCCTGGCTGCATCTTTGCCGGAATGGTGCAACATCACGGTTGCTATAGGGATTTCCGCGTTACAATACGCGGTGGTATTTTGTCTCCGTGAAGCTTGTCGCGATATAGTCCTGAGCCATTGAATGCCAGTCTCAAAACTCACGTATTCAGCTATCTGGCGTCCGAGCCTAATCTCGTTTACATCAAGGGAGTTTGGCTGCGGGTGGGCTTTCAGATACAACGTCAGCATCTCTCTAGCCTTAGCCGGTCTTTTGCTCCGCACCTCAATATCAACCAACTCAGTCAGCAATCGCTCGTTGTCTGAACGCCGAGCTGTTTTTTTTAATTCACCGATCTCCGCCAACCGCGGAACAAGATCGTCGGTCGCCCCAATCTCTCCAAACCTTCCAAGGAATCGCGCGAAATATTCTGGTTGACTCCGGAGAATCACGTAGTAGGGGGCTGCGATGCGCAGAATCCTGAGGTCCCCCTCGGTACTCGGTCCGGTCGGTTTGGACAGTATAAAATAGTGCAACGCACGAAGATCGTCTGAGCGATACCGATGCACATCTTTAAACTGGCGAATCAGTTCGTCGTCACGAAGAACACTAAGCGCTTGCGAAAAATATCCGAACGATGCAAGTAAGTCACATTGTGCTTGCTTCATCAAATCCAAGGGCACAAGGTGCCCGGCTTTTTCAGAAACCTCAGCCATGGATGCGCAGATTGAGCGAAGCTCCACTGCACCGGCCGGCGTTAGAAGCGAGGAGGAAGCCGGACTGTACTTCTTTGCTAAATCAAGAGTCATGTCGATACAACGCTTCGTATCAATAAGCGCCTGGTTGGTCTGTTCGAAGGTGAACGAATCTTTGCCGGTCCATGTATTGGAGAGTTTGCGATAATCCGACGATAGAATTTTGAGCGAAGAGGTATCGTACTTGTCCACCTGATGTGCTTCGTGTGCAGACTTTGAAGTTGTCTGTAATTTTAAAACTGCAAAAGCCGAGATAGTCATCAGCGCACCCGCAAGCAGTACGCAGGCGAAACGCATCCGTTTGGAGAAAAACGCACTGCTCGCAGGTGCAGGCCTCTTAGCGCTGAGAAGGGCATCGGAGTGATCTGCGCTCGGATTCTCAAGCAATAAATTGAGTAGCTCAGTGATTTCAGCACAAGAAGCAAATCGTTCTTTGGGGTCGACTGCCGTAGCCTTTTCGACAATTGCGTCGAGTACGCTGCTGATGCCAGGGTGTTGAAAAATTTTTGAAGGAAGCGGGGGTAACGCATCATTGAAATGTCGGTGCATAACTGCTATTGGATTGTCGGCAAAAAATGGGATTTCGCCTGTAAGCAGTTCATGCAAGACGCAGCCAACGGCGTACACATCTTGTCCTCGTTCCGCACCTTTGCCCATGAAAGCTTCGGGAGGCATGTAGTTGACAGTTCCAATGAGCGCGCTCGGGTCCGTTAGTGTGCCCTCGAAAGCGTTCGTGGAGGTCTTGCCCACCAATCCGAAGTCCAATAACTTAACCGTCTCTTTTTCATCAAGATTGGTCAGCATTATGTTTTCGGGTTTTACGTCTCTGTGTATCAGACCGTGATCATGGATGAAGCTCAAAGCCTCGCACAGTTCCTTTACGACACGAATTGCTCGCCCCGGCTCCAACGGACCATCCTCAAGCACCTGTCGCAGGGACTTTCCTGTGACGAATTCGGTGACAATATACGGATAAACTCTATCGAGCACTCCAACCGAGTAACAGGAAATGATGTGTTTGTGCCGCAAACGAGCTAAAGCACGTGCTTCTCGACGAAATCGGTAAATCGTCTCCTTATCGCTCAGATGTGCCTGTTTCAGAAATTTTATGCAGACGTCTCGCTTCAGGTCCTTTTGAACTCCGCGAAAAGCCTCGCCCATGCCACCGGCACCTATAAAGCCTGTGATCAGAATGCCATCAACGGTTCTGCCAACTAATTGTTCGTCCAACTTCACTGCTTAGGCGCGCTCGCTACGGTCCGGGTTGATCATCATTATCCCCGGAAATGTCCGACACAATCATGGTTGTTGATGGGGCAATGCTCTTGCCGTGATCGGGTTTAAGGTTCAACGTTAGCCGCTCGAGGGTTTCGTTGCTGTAGTTGTCTCAATACGCTTTTTTGTTGTAGGGCAACAGAAGCCATTCATCTTTCGTGCCCCGTTGCAAAAGCCGGTTGCTGCGCGAGCATGGGGATTTTCCTTGAGTGGCGATAGCACGTATCGCTGTGCTGCTATAATTGCGTGTCACTTTTCTCGGGAATCATGGATATCATGCAAAAATCTTCGGTCGGTAGCAGCGCGATTGCAGAGTCAGGAGCACCTTCCATTCAGCAAGAGGCGCACAGCATCGGATTAGCCGCGTACTGCTTCTTCTATCCGCTTATCACAATGGATGTGACTCGTAGACAATGCGTGAATTTGCCGGCAGGTAAGAAACCCGGGTTCGGTCCGGCAAACAGTTTCTCGCATATGCGAGAGTATCCCGATGCGAACTTCAAGGCCGTCGTGCGTCCGAATTTCGATACGCTTTACAGCTCGGCGTGGTTAGATTTGACACAAGAGCCAGTCGTTGTGTCAGTGCCGGATAGTGGCGGTCGTTATTACCTTTTGCCCATGCTCGACATGTGGTCTGATGTGTTTGCTGTTCCGGGATGGAGAACCAGCGGTACGGATGCTCAGCAGTACGCGGTCGTTCCCCCTGGATGGTCCGGCTCGATTCCGCAGGGAATTCAACGTATTGATGCGCCGACTCCTTACGTTTGGATAATCGGAAGAATCAAAACTGACGGACCGGACGATTACAAGTCCGTGAATGCCATGCAAGACGGCATGTCGATCACACCGCTATCTCAATGGGCTGGTACCGTTGCTCCCCGCCCGCACCAAATCGATCCTGCGGTTGATATGACTACTCCACCGCTTGAGCAAGTAAACAACATGTCCGCCAAGGAATTTTTCGCACATGGTGCCGAGTTGCTCAAACAGAACAAACCGCACCTCACCGACTGGTCACTTATGGCCAGGTTGAAGAGAATTGGCTTGGTGCCTGACCACGATTTTGATTTGGATACAGTTGATCCATCGATTGCTCGCGAGTTTGCACGCGGCGCAGCCGATGGGCTGGAGCTGATGAGACGGAAAATTAGCAGCATGGGCCGCCCTGTGAACGGATGGCTTATGAACACGGATACGATGGGCGTCTATGGTAACTACTATCTCAAACGTGCCATGGTGGCGATGGTGGGGCTCGGTGCCAATCAGCCGGAAGATGCTATCTATCCGCTGAATTACGCTGATGCCGATGGGCAGCCCGTGCAGGGATCGAACAATTACGTTTTGCATTTTGCAGCTGACCGGCTTCCTCCTGTCGATGCCTTTTGGTCCGTGACCATGTACGATGCGGATGGCTTTCAGGTTGCGAATAAACTTGATCGCTTCGCCATCAGCTCGTGGATGCCATTGAAGAAAAATGCCGATGGCTCGCTCGACATTTATATTCAGCACGGTGATCCGGGCTTGGACAAACAATCCAATTGGTTGCCGTCTCCGGCGTCAGGCACGCTGGGTGTTACGATGCGACTTTATGCTCCGCAGTCGAGCGCACTAAATGGCGACTGGGCACCACCAGCAATCAGCAAGCAGTCGACCTAGGAATCGTTCAGCTAATCGAGTGTTTTTAATGTCGAGTTGCTTGCTTCTCTGCATAGATACGCTTGTCACGCTAGAGTTCCGCCGGGCTCTTTGAAGGAGGACTTGCGAGAATCCGCTGGAAATCATGGTCAAGTCTGCGACTCGAATAGCGTAACGTTTCTCGGAGCGCCCGAAGGACCGGTCACAATCGATGCACCGACACAAGCGGAGGCCGGTCTGTACAACGGAGTTGGTGAAGGCGGTATATGGGCGTTGGTGGTCGAAAAGGCTTTTGGAAAGTACCTTCAGGATGGAGCTTCTTCTCGTTATCCTTACTTCGAACGGGGCGCTGGAAACACGCCTGTTGAAGGCGGTAGCAAGGGTGCAGATTTGTGTTCAACAGTGGAATTGCTCACCGGCAATCGCGCCGTCGGGTTTACGACCAGTTCCACATTGCGCTCACACTTGCGTCAGGAGCTTGAGGACGCGTTTAAGAGCGCGCCACCAAGGGTAGTGACAGCTGGTACCAGTAGGCATCCGATTTCTGAGGGGAAAAGTGGCACAACTGAAGACGGATTCGCGACCACACACGCATACAGTGTCATAGGTTTTGACCTTAAGGGACCTGGTGGTGGCACTGTTACCATCCGCAATCCCTGGGGTGATAAAGCCCTTGAAAGTACGCGCGGCACCATCAAGATTACGTTGGATCAGTTCAGGAAGAACTTCACGGATATGGCTGTCGAAGGACGCAAATGAAAAGCCGAATTCCTTGGTCCCAGTGACCACTTGGTATTGACTATACTGAGGCAAACGATCCGCCCGAGTATCAGTCGGCCGGATCGTTTGAATCTACTTATTGGCTTTGTTGGTCAGTTAATCGCACGCTTGCGGGCAGGCAGGCACGAGTACTGCGTGCTGCAATGTTCTGTGTTCGTCTTTGTCGAACATTCGCTCAAAGAATCCTCGCGTCGGTCCCATTACCTGAGCGTTACCGGCGAAGTCGCCCGCATTGCCAAATGGCGAAAAATAAGTACCCCAATCTAGAGGCTCGCTATAGCCATCCAGAAAAGTGTTGTTTCCCGAAATAGAGCCATTGAGAACGCTGCTGCGGTAGACGGTTCCGTCAGTAGAGATAATCGTTTGTGCGCTTGCGGGTGATAGAGCGGTGAAGCTTCCAACTGCCAGTAATGCCAATAGTGTGAGTGCGTTTTTTCGGCTTTTCATTGTTTTCTTGTGCAAGCCATTACTGACTCGCCCTCTATTGTTGTGTTACAAACGGGTCGACGGGGCAGCTCAGCAATGGGTTCCTGCCGTACAAGGTACGTAGAATAGGGTTGCTTGCGCATTACTAGCGGCGCTTGGGGAGTTTTATGCAACTTGTTCTGCACACATGCGGCTTAACATTCGAACTATGCGCAAAGGATTTGCCGAAACCTTCACGGGCAATTAGCTGCGCTCCTGTTGCCACGTCTGCACCAATGTCACCAATTCCTTTTCCATCTCCTGAATTTCGATCGTTACGTCTATTGCCTCGTCATTCAGTCCATGTTCCACCGACATGGTGCGATGCTGTTCGCTGGCTTCAATTTTACGCCGCAATAAATTCGCTGCGGCAAACATAGCCGGTTCAGCCTCAGGCACGTCCAGCTCCACCAGCTGGCTGTACTTCGCGGACAAAGCAGCTGCTGCGTCTGCGAAGGCTTGGTGCCCGTCGCGGCTTGCAATCGCAGCCCGTTCCCGCCACGCTGCAAGGTGCCTGCGTTGCCGTTCGCGAGTAATGTCAATCTCATTCGTCATGTTGTGAATAGCCCGAAGCCGATCGAACGACTGGGGTAGTTCGATCGCGATACTACGATCTGTCCGTCTGTTAACGCATCAATTCCGAAGTCCTCTACCAGATTCAATTCAATCGGTTCCTCGGCGGTGTTATAGGCTCTGTTCACGCAATCAAGCTATAGTGATTATAGCAAGGCTCTTTGTGCAGCGAATTGATCGCTGCACAAATGAGCCTTGTGGGACCAGTGGTGGCTGGTTTAATGTCTAAGTTTTTCTCTGCTTGAATACATACTGTTGTCACAGTAGATTTGCGCCTCGCTCTCTTTGAGTTGAGACGTTGGAGAACAACAATGAATCATTCATCCGAACTAGAGGACACGTGGCGCGATGTGCAGAGCGAGAGTCCCACTGTTATCCAGTTCACAGAAGTTTTTCAACTAACCGAAGCCGCAAAGGAAAAGGCGGAAGGCGCAGCACCGAAAGCACGCCCTGCTGAAGTCCAAATCGCGGATATACTGCTGCGCAATGATGATTTCAATTTCGGGGTAAAGAGGGAGCGCGCCCTGGCTTTCCTGAAGGATGCGCTGGACAAAAGTCCAAAGGATTTCGCCGAATTGTTGGTCAACATAAACGCGGAACTCGCCAAGCGAGGTTCAACCCTTCGCCTGGTGGCGCAGTGCAAGGAGGAGAAGAGAATCGAGGAGGAGCTCTTTGTTCCGCTGGAGCTAGGATTGAGGCCGTTCAAGTTTCCAGCCAAACGAACCACTGAAAATGTTGCGACTGTGCGCATTACCAATCGCTTCGGTGAGCTCGAAGATGAAGCGAAGATTCAGGGAAAACCACTCAAAATTGAGTACAACAAAAATACCAGGGGCGAGCCGGAGTGGAAGCCGTTGGTAGAAGCGAAGCCGCCTGTCTCGCCGTTCCATCGCTTGCGCGGGCAATAGCCATATTGCTACCTTCCTACTGAATTTCAATCTTGCCATTCCTCTGTCGCTTGTTTGCTGTTCCAGGACCTCCCTTTTGAGTCTAAAGTCACTGATTGGCATGACTCCGGTCATCTACAGCCAATTAGTAATTGACTGTAGCATTGCATTTCTAATAAAGTCGAAGTACTTAGTAAAGTTGCTTAAGTTACTTCTGTCCACGGCGTTGTTGCAAGACGCCTCGGCTTCCGACTGGAGAAAGATGCATGCCACTCATAGAAGAGACAACGCAGGGCAGTGACAAGCGTGATGCGGTAACGGAATCGTTGTGCAAGGATCAATGCTTGATCAACCGATTGGAGCTTCGAATGAAGCCAGTCGCATTGACCGATTGCTCGCGCAACGGGTCAGCAGACGGGCCTGTAAAAGGAAAGTCTTTTCTGCGTGCGAGTTTGATTCTTGTCGCCGGGTGTATTGCTGCGATATTTGCTGTTCTTTGTTCAGTGGTCTTTAAGCAGGAAGTAGGACCTGTATTTCTGGTGACCTTCTCTACTATGTTACTTATCTTAGGAAGTACCAGAAGCACATTACGGCACATCGAACGGGCCAATACAAAGCAAGAGCGAAACGCGTTCGCCGACGGCAACAACAACGCGCTCTTCCATGACGCTAGTGGGAAGCTAGTGATGTTCTTCGGGATTTTTCTACCTGCGTTTATCTCGGCATGTTCATGCTGCTTCGCGCTGTTCCCACCTTCGCTTGCTTCGGTGCAAGCGCTTGCGTCGGCAATTGTGCCCATAGGAATCTTGCTTGCATGGCAAGAAGTGCGAGGAAGGGCAACTTCATTTCCGGTATTGCGCCGTGTCTCGCTTGGATGCGCTGCTATCTACCTGGGATTACTTTCGTTTTCGGTTTGGTCAACTACACCAGCGCTAACTGACGCAATGTGGAGCTTGGTTCCTGCTGTAGGCATTTTTTGCCTTATTGCTTTCCTGGGCAAGCGGCTTCTTTCTACCCCTTGTAAATTGGGAATTGGCAGCATCATAGCACTTGTTGCCTACACACTACTGGCTTGCCTTCTACCGAGTTCAGAAGAAATTATCCGGGGTCTCAAAGTTCTAGCGATCAATTCCGATCTTCCGGTGGTTAGGCGAATTGGACAATCGCTAACAAGCGAAAAACAACTAGCACAGTCCATAGAGATTAGCTCGGCACCTTCTCAATTTTCCAGAGAACTTCGCTTTCCAGTCAATCCTGCGGCTTGCCAGGAAGCCTATTACAGAATGACAGGCAGAACATACAGGCCGGAAGCCAATCTTTCTTCGTTTGAACGTGATCCATTCTATGCGGCGCCCACCGTTGGTTCCGTGATTGTGGACAATGTAAGAGTTTCCAATTCGGAATTGAAGGCGGAAATTGATTCGAAACGACTCTGCGCTTCTTTTGATTGGAGTTTTGATTTTGTAAATACTAAAGGAGCTCCAGGGCAGGAAGCTCGATTGCAGCTTGCTCTTCCAAAGCATTCAGCTGTAACCGCAGTGCAGCTATATTCGAAAGAATGCGTTGTTGACAGCAAAGCAGAGTTTTCAACAACGGTACCGCTGTTCAAAAAATACTCAGAAGATGCTATTCGCATGAGAGATCCTGTCATTGCCACCATGATTGGTTCGGACAAAGTCCTGTTGCAGTGCGCGCCTATTTTATCCCCGGTTCCTGTTCGAGTTCGCCTGAAAATCGTTTCACCACTCAATCCAGACTCGAATTGCAAATCTGCCCGGGTACAAGTTCCATACATCAGCGCCTCCAACGTTGGTGGCTTTAGCGCGAATCACCTTTGTCTTTCCGCGGACGGGAAAGTGCTGAATGAGAAAGGCAATATTCTCAAGACTGGTGATTCATACGATTTAGATATCAAGAAAGAGTGCAATTTGAGCGTTGCAATGCGCGGACCGGTCGCTACGACGTTTCAGGCGGCTGATATGGACGGAGGCGTAAGGAGAATAGAGCGCTCCATGACAGCCGCAATTGCCGGTTCTGAGAAGTTCGTATTGGCCGTGGATGGATCGAGAGGCAATGAAGTTATCAAAACATCGATTGCCGAGTTTCTAAAGCAGGTGCCGCAGGACAGAATCTGCAAAATATTCTTTGCCGATCCGCTTCAAGGCACAAGAGAGATTTCACTCGCCTCCGCCAGTCAACAATTGCGATCCTCTGCGTTCGATGGTGGCGATCACAATCGGGAACTACTCATGTACGCAATAAAGGCTGCAAGAGAGAGTCACGCTCAGGTTCTCTGGATTCACCCCGCCAAGCCTTGGACCGTGCACAAAAGCTGGGTTAACGAGATTGGTTACGGATATGGCAGCCCGGAAAACTTTTCTGCACTCTGTGGAAACTCTATCAAGGTCTACGATTACCAGACTAGTCTCGGTGAAAATGAATTGATTGAAAGAATTCACGCTTCGGGCGGCGATCTTGCCGCATTTGTCACGCTGCCATGTCATGGCAGTCTCACTCGCGACCTCATGTCTTTTCTCTCTAATCGCTCCGAGGTGGCGTTCAAGTTCGCAAGCAAAGACAATCGGCAACAAACGCGTCTGGCCGCTGGCGAAAATCTGGTTGCGCTTGCGGATGCTAGAGTTGTTGCGGATCTCATTAACAGCGGCAAGCGAAAAGAAGCCGAGGAATATGCGCGCAATCATCATCAAGTCAGCATATACACCGCGGCACTTTGTCAGCCCGGACAGTTGGCAACGCTTGCCGCCCCGCTGCAATGGAACCAAAATTCCGTCAATGGTACGATTGGTCCTCAAGGTGCTGATGCAACGGTAATCCAAGGGGTAAGTACTGCCGGCATCGTGAGAGTGAACAATCTTGCCCGCCTTGAGGCTCTTCTGAACATCGTTGCAAACGGAATAGAAGTTTTAGGTCTGTGTTGGGGACTTCCAATGATGATTGTAGGAGTGCTCAATCTCAGTAGTAAAGCTGGACCGGGTCGTGCCGTTCTGGGCGGTGGCCTTACTCTGGTTGGACTAGCAACACCGGGATGTATCAACTGGCTCGTAGCATCGGGCAGAGATATAAATGTATTTAGTTAAGACTTACGTTTAGACATTTGACCGCCAACGGTGCTTCTTAGCTGACAGTTGAGAACGTTGTCTTTCCTCAATCATGGTGCCTGTGTCATAATTTTGGACACCTTCAGAGGCGAACCTCATGACCTTCAAAGAGTTGACCGACAGCATCGTCGCCGTTCATCACAGCTTCTTGCGCAGAGAATTGCCTGCAATTTCAGCTCAGCTTGAAGACCTTGCAAAAGACCTGCGACACGGCAATGAGATCTCTGAAGCGCAGAGCTTGTTCAAGAAGGTCCGTGACAAAGTAGAAGCTCACTTGAAAGATGAGGAGACCACCCTATTTCCGACGGGGAGTGCGCTTGAGCTAGGGCAGACGCCACCACAGGCGGAATTCGATTTGCTTGAAAGACTTGCTTCAATGGAAAAGGAGCACGACAACTGTGGCAGTTCATTGAAGTTGCTGGTGCAAATGCTTTCTCAGCTGCCTGCATCGAATTTGCAGAAAACACTCGTCACGTCAGTCTCCGCTCTATCGCAAGATATGGACGAACATGTAAGAAAGGAGAACACGGAGGTTCATCCGCGATTTCTTGAGTTGCTCGGTGCGGGTGGGAAAAGCCGCAGTTAACCGCTTTTAAGAATCGCGCCGAATTCCTCTCTTGCCCCCACAATGGCGTTATGTCAAGTGTGGAGTGGATAGTACAACATGGCGGAGTCATTGGTCGGATCTAGCTGCCATGCAGAGCAAGCAGCAGCTCAGCGTCCGCTGGATGCAACAGTAGTGTCCGATGCCCTGAACGCTGCGTCGGGTGCACTCGGGAAGTTTCAGAAAGAGGCACTTGATTCGCTTCGATCCACTGTTCAGCTGGTGCCAGCCGTGGCAGACCGAGTTGAAAGATCTGTCAATAGAATACAAACTGATAAAGTGCCTGCTGCTCCTGTCGCCGTAGAGTGGGTGATGGCGATAAACATCGCCACGAAAGATTTCGGCAAGGGCGATAATATTGAACGAAGACTAGATGAACTCAACAAACTGGCGGCCAATACAAAGGGAAAACCAGTAGCTATCACGGTCCAGGTTGCGCATTATGATTTGCAGAAAGATACGCCAAGGAAGGCATACGAGTTCTTCGTACCAACGCCCTATCACGTCGACCAATACGTTATCCACGACGGCAAAATGACCAAGACCGGAAGCTTGAATTCCAGCGGCTATGCAGGTGACGTTAAAGAGCTTCTGTCTTTCACCGCCAAACAATTCGACGCTAAGAAGTCCGCTCTACTCATTGACTCTCACGGCAACGGCAACGTCGGGCTCACCGGCGACATGGGCAAAGCGACGATCTCTCAACTTGCCAAAGCAATAGAAACCGGTTGGCCCGGCGACGGCAAGATAGACGTAATTGATTTCGACTCTTGCCTGATGGCGCAAGAAGGCGTGCTGAAGGCTATGCGTCCATTGACCGACCATGTGGTGGCATCACCGGAAACGGAGCGAGCCCTGGGACAGGATCTGACGAAGACTGTCAAAGCTATTATCGAGCACCCGGAAATGACGCCCGATGAGTTTGCCGAGACTATGGTAGAAATTGCCAGACTTCAACCGCTGCCTGTAGAGCGAAAGGAAGTAAAAGTTCAGAACTTCTACGATCTTCTGGAGAAGCTGAAACCGCAAGAAGGCGAAAAGATACCACCCGTTCAAGTTCGAACGTTGGCGCACTTTTCTCTTGTGAATTATGAGAAGTTTCGGTCTCGACTGGATGACTACGGCGACGCGCTTTCGGAAGCCATAAAAGATCCGAAGAATCGGCAAACTATCGATCGTTTGATAGAGGAGTCACCATCCTATGGAGACTGGTTTGGCGAGGCTGGTGAATGCAAGGATCTGAAGTCGTTCGTCGACAGCATGTTTCGTGAGATTGGTCGGGGACGAATTGCAGATCCCGACGGACAACTGCGAATTACCGGCGGACGGGTTCTCGACTCCCACAAAAAATTGGTGCCTTCCTATTCAGGGTTTGAAGCTTTTGGTGCAAGAGGCGGGCTGTCGGACTTCCTGCCTGACCGCTACAGCTTAGATTTTCACAAGCGCGCGCGAAATTGGGTTCCCTCCGGGGATTATTCCGCCGCGTGTACCAATATGGAGCTGTTGGCAGAAAATCCAACTAAGTACATTGAAGCAATAGAGACGCACCTGAAGTATGTCGCTGCGGATATGAAGAAAATGGAAAAAGATGCGACTGAGGCGGACTGGAATGAAGCGACAAGAGCGTACAAGTCAGCACAGGATGCCGTAAAGGCTTTTCGCAGTGCCAATGATACCAAATCAACATTGCAAGCTGTTTCTGATCTCAAGAAGACCGCGTCGGACCTTGGTGGAACACGACTATTCCAGGATCGTTTGGCCGCCGAGGAACGAGGGTTGAAGAAAGAAATTGACGATAAATACAACGCGCAGATGGTCGACACAAAGAGCGGCTGGGGTCGCTTCCGTCAGTCGCTACGCCGCCTGGACTGATTCCTGGAGCCAGAGTTGCGTATTTTACTTCGATTCGAGAATTATCGGCGCAATTTCGGCATATAGTTTTGCTGCGCCGTCGAACTCAGCATCGTCCTTCCTGTGCGCATCAATGAATGCCTTTCCCTGTTCTAGCATTGTCCGCGCTTTGGGCGAGTCGCCCATCAGGCAGTAAGCGTGAGCCAGCTCAAGCAACGACTCCGCTTTAAGCCTGTTCATTCCGGGGGCTCCCGGTTTCATTAACGCAATTCTTCTAATGCATTCGTTGTAGTTCTCTACGGCGGGTTGATACTGTTGGTTATCGAGGTAAACAGCAGCCAGCACTTTATAGGCTACAGCTATCGCGCCTTGGCTGCCGCTGTCGTGCTTCTTCTTCTTGCGCAGTTCTACTGCTTCTTTTGCATAGCGGAGCCGCTCTCCGCGAGCGTCGGCGGATGGAAGGGCGAATACTAACTGATGCAGAATAAATGCGCGTTGGGAATCATCAAATACGTTTTGGTTCAATGCGTTCGAAAGAACTCGTGTTGATTCGGTCGGATCTTTGTACTGGCTCAATCGAGCGAGTGCGACAGTACTCAGGAATAGGTTCTCTCGCTTTTGCTCGGCAACGGTATTCAATATGTGAGCTAGTTTTGTTCTTGTTTTGTCAGACACAATGATAGGCTTCTTACCGGCGATGTCGCAAATTATGTTGAAATCATTCAGGGGGAAAACGAATTCTGGAGACTGCGGCTTGGAGGCCGTTTCTCGCATGAAATTTGCGTAGTCTTGCGCAGCGAGCTCTATTGTTTTGGCCGCTCCGTCAAAGTCTTTTTCCCTGAATTGACGAAGTGCGTTTTCGGCGCGGAAGTCGAGTACGTATAACTCTGTATTCTTGCGTACCTGCTTGCGCAAGATATCATCCGCATTAGTGTACGCTTTCTTGACCTCAGGACTCTGCGGGGCGACCTTCTGCAGAACCTTCGCCAGGGTTATTGCGCTACTTCTGTGTAGTTCTTCTAGAGCGTCCTTGTTGAATCTCTTGTCGACCTTGTAAGCCTGCTGATTAGCTGCTGCTAGATTGTACGCTTTTCGCGCCGCGGCGAGAGTTTCGTCTGTGCATGTATTGTAGGCGACATCATACATGCAAAACTGTGCCAGTCGTTTCCAGTGTTCTAAACTGTTTCCAGCTCGCAACTCCGTAAGACGGAGCAACTTACGCGAGTTTTCTCTTACAACCCGGTAGTCGTAGTTCTCCCCTAATTGCGCGCTAATCAACTGGTACAAAAGATTTTCAAGTTTGTCCGATCTATGATTGACGGTTATCTTGTCGACTACGGCCTGTGCCTTAGCTATTTGGTGTTTATCTATGGCCGATTGCAGGTCTTCTATTCTCCCCGTCTGTGCAATGGACTTCTGGAAGGTGTTTGCTTGTTCTTCTTTGTCTCTCTTTGAGGCGAAGGTCCATGCCCCGGCCACTATGGCGAAGATTGCTATTGCTGCTGCCACTGTGAGAGAAATGGACTTAGTCCCGGACAGGCTTTCACTGGTATTGACAGTAGTGTCAACTTGTTTTAGCTCCTGTATGGTTGCTTCTGCTTTTTGATAGCGATCGACCGGGTCTTTACTGAGAAGTTTGTAGGCAATCTGCTTCGCTTGCTTTGGTCTTGGTGCTTTGATGGGGGCTACCGGATCATTCATGTGTTTCAGCATGAGATCCATTGCTGTAGCGCCTTTGAAGGGCGGCTCTCCAGATAGTAGTTCGTACAAGATGCAGCCGGCAGAGTAAAGATCAGAACGCGCATCGACGGAGACGCCTGCGCACTGTTCAGGGCTCATGTACGCCGGGGTACCGACGAGTTCACTGGTGGCAGTAAGGCGCTGGTCGCCCTCTTGCTGCGTCCAGATACTGGCTCCGAAGTCCAGGAGTTTGAGCTCCCCGGCTTCTGTGAGCATGATGTTGGAAGGCTTAATGTCGCGATGGACTATATCGGACTCGTGCACATCTTTGAGGGCGGACAGGAGGCGCACCATGCTCAGTATTATTTCGTCGTTTGAAAAGTGCCTGCCTTCGGCTAAGTGTTGCGACAAGTTCTTGCCGGAAACATATTCGTACACAATATAAGCCGTCGCCGAAGCAATGCCGAAAGACAATGGCTTTGCGATGTAAGGGCTAGTCAGTTTGCCGGCAAGGCGTGCTTCTCTTCGAAACCGCTGCAAGTATCGCTCGCTAACTTCCGGGCTTCCGGTATTGAGCAGCTTGATAGCAACATCCACCCCTAGCTGTGGATGCTTTGATCTGTAGACACTCCCGTTGCCTCCTTGTCCGAGGAACTCCAGGAGCTCGTACTCATCGATTTTGTCGCCAATATTAGGCATTAACCGGGCGAGAACAGCTCAGTGCACCGGCTCGGATATTCCCCAAACGCGGCAATCTTAACCGGAGGCTGCCGTCAATGCAGTCGCGCACTGGTCAGGTGCAAAAAGTTCGATGGATTTGAATAGCTTTTGAGGTAACATTGTCAATCATCCCATTCTCCAGCGCACACGCGCTCGCCAAAGGAGCGGTCCGATGCAGAAAGCCAAGCGTCTCAAGAAGCTCATGCAAGCCCAGCCCGCGCGCTCCACCGGGGGGGCTTCTTGCAGCGACAACACTTGCAATCACGATCACGCCGTGTCGCCGCTCGGCATTCCGCTCTCTCGTCTGAACCCCGTTATCGATCGTAAACGCGAAGAGCTCGCCATGGCGGAGCAGGCATTGCCTCCCTCAGCGTTCGATGAATGGAAAGGGCAGTTCTGGGAAATTCCGGAAACACAGCCATTCATGAAGGCTAAGTTGGTGCTGGCGCAGGCTCTCCGCATGAGGGGCGACTACGCTGAGGCTGCGGTGCACCTTCGCGAGCTACTCGAGCTTAACCCCGCAGATAACCAGGGCAATCGATGGTATCTCTGGCCGACCTTGATTGACTTGTCTAAAACTGAACCGGCTGCGCTGGATGAGATGGAATCTATTCTGGCGAATTACGAGGACGAACCTATTGCTAGTACCGTCTATTCCAAAGCGTTGATGCTCTTCCGGAAGGGCGGTGCTACGCCTGAAGCCAAGACCGCGCTCAAGCACGCTTTCGAGAAAAACAAACACGTTATTCCATTGCTGATTCGCCGATATCCAGATTCCCATATCGTTACCCCGGAAGTCACAATTGGCTCACTCCAGGAAGCTTATGGTTACGTCTGGCAGTCCTGGCACCAGTGGCGCGAAACAGATGGATGGAAGGAGTTTCTTGCCACTGCCACGGATTCGTAATCGCGAACGCTCTGTAGAATCAAAAGAAGTTTGCGTTGCCTGTTTCTTGAGCAAGCTGGTTGAACTAGTGCAAAATTGCGCGCAAGTTCGCAGCAGCACCAATTTCCACGGACATTCCGCCGTAGAGTTTCGTCGCGAAAAATTTGTCTAGATGCTGTTTAGCGCTCTTCTTGTCCCCGGCGGCGTAAGCCTTTGCTGCTACCCAGAATTGACCGGCGCCCGTGACTCTCAAGAAACGAGGTTCATCCGTGGTGCCATTCAAATAGTCGGTAATGTCGATCGGATCGTTAGAATAGCTCATATGCTTGTCCCTCTTGCCGAATGAGGGCACTGGCGATTTCTTTCCGGCGTAGAGATCATTCAGCCATTTATACAGAGGAGTGTGGTTTCTGATCCGCTCCGGCATCCTTTCATTTTTGTCCTCTGCTGCAAGAATCTCTTCGTATTCTGCCGCTGTTTTTGCGAAAGTTTGTTTGCCTAAGTTCAGCCCAAGTTTGTATCCGAGAATCATTCTCCACTCTTCGCCGTGAACTTTCAGCGCCGAAACTGGTCCTTCGCTGCCCATGGCGTCTGGCATGTCGCGCAGTATTTTGACTGAATCCTCGATCACGGTTGTCGCCTCCGCAATTTTGCCTGTCTGCAAGTACTCGATAATCAAGTCGTTGGCCAGCCTACTGTTGAATTGATAGGCGCCTCCGAGCTGCTCGGGGGAATACGTGCTTGACAGTTTAAGCGCCTCTCCTGGCATCGGATGGGCGGTTGAGAAGATCAGCACTCCGTCTTTCTTTCCTTCTGGAAACCAGACCACCTCGTGCACCTGATTAAGCCCGCCATCGCCGACGGTGCACACTGATAAGGAGACGAAAACCGGCTCGTTGGTCTTTCTGATTTCAACGGAATTTGGCGCCCAGCCGCAGTAAACATCACCAAAATAGTCATCATACGAGCGAGCTTGTAGACGCCCTGGCGTGTCGAATTTCACATAGCCGCTGATGCAAAAGTCTCGCATCGTTAGCATGTTGGAATCGCGCGCCAGTGTGCGATTATAGTCGACAAGGTCTTTCTTGCCGTACCAGCCACCGGTAGGTCCTGCCGGGTGCATGAGCGTTCGCTTGATGCTCGCTGAGTCATTCACCCCGGATTTACAGCCCAAAGGGCGAGACTTCGAGATCGGTTCGAACTTGCTTTTGGCTTCCTCTACGCTCATCATGTTGCAGCCGGCGAGCATCGGAACGATGTAGCTGATTGCAATGGCTTTGCAGAAGATCGTTTTGAGAGAAACTGGCGCCCGTTGTGACATCTTTTGCTTCCCGATTAGCAACCTAAAATAGGATACGCGTTCTGAGTGGATCTTATCTGTAAAGCTGGATGTTAGCCTTTAGTGAATGTCATCATGTGTGTTGGTGGCCACGGCGGCGGCGGTGTAACCTTGTCTGTCGGTTGTGCTGAATCTGTAGTCTCGCTGCTAACGCAGTAGTTTCGCATGGTTGAGAACGACATCCGGATTGCGGCTACAGTGGGGGATCTCCCCTAACTCGATGTCAAGAAGTGTCGAGATATCTGTCGGTTGAATCTACTTACTATTGTGTGCCGCCGATTTCTCAGCCGACCCTCCGATGGAGGTTGCCTTGCCATGGACGAATACGAATATCGAAGCTTTACTCTTACCACCGGTGGTGGTATGTCCGCTGAGAATGTTGCCCACCAGCTCGGTGGCTCGCTAACTGCCGGTTCTCAGAATTACTCGATTCCGCGAGGATTGGAAGCGGGCTCCTATACCGTCACCACAACGAACATTCTCGAGATTATCGACCTGGATACATCAGAAAGAATTGTCCAAAACTGGTCAAATTCCTCCAGTTTCGTTGTTCCGGGGGATTCACCCCGATCCGGTTCGGAGGGACTACGTGACGTTATGCCCGGTGCCTCCGCTGTTGTGAATTTCAGCGGTGCCGGCAGAGATGCCGTGACGTTTGTGCCACCACCCAAGAGATCTTTGATTCATAGTGGCCTGTATCCAGAAGGGTTAAAGAACGCTCTACCTCCGAACTCTCGTGTTGTTCCCCTGGCGACGGTGTTGCCCCCTGGTGCTCGAACTGTGCAGCCACCACCGGGTGTGGAGCTCCCGCCCGGAATGCAGCTGGTACAAGAAGTCAGCAATGGAAGGGCGCCTAGCGTCACTGGTGGTGCTGTAGCCGGGAACAATTACGAGCAATCTGCCGGTGCCACGCCTTTTGTCGACATGAACACCGTCAATGAACGAACGCCATTGACTCCGCCGGGGTTGCCTTTTCAAATTCCGGATGAGACTCAACTGCAGCAACCACTCACTGCGCTCAATGCTCCTAAGAATGGAGCGGTGCGTGTCCACATCACTCGTCAAAGCAGCGCCGTGCGACTGCCCGGTCCTCCGGCTCTGCCCGCTCCGCCACCACTACAGCAGAAGCGCGTCAGTCCACCGGATGCGTTTTCGTCGAGCGATGGAGCTTTACCGCCTGCCACCGCCTCTGGTGCGGCGCTGACATTAGCGGCTGACACAGTTCAATCGCCGCCTGCCAAAGCCTCCTCGCGATTGTTCGGCGCATTGGCGAAGCCACCCTCGGAGATGAGGGGGCTGAGCCCGCCTCCGCCATTAAAATCAAGAGTTTCGCCGCCGACATTTGCTGAACAGATTGTTGAAGACGAGCACAACTTGGAAAGTTAATGCCAGCGCGAAAAGAAATTTAGCGAATTCCGACGCTGCTAGAAGAACCATCTACTCGTAACTTCGTCAATGGCCGATACGTACGGTGCACTGTGACCGTCGAGAATTTGCTTGAAAGTTTCCGTCAATGCTATCGCGACTTCTTGCTCCCCGAAGAGTCCGGTTAGCGTCCGGAGCTCGCTGTCAATCTTTGTAGCGACAGGGCTGGCACCACCGGGGTCGAACGGATTGATAACAAGCCTCACCGCTTTGATGATCTCAGTTCTGCATGCAATTGATTCTTCCGCGGTCAATCGTTCAATCACTTCTGTGAGCGCTTGTTGTTTGCGTTGCTTCGATATTGCCAGAGCCTGCTCCAGCTCCATTGGACCAGCGGGAGGAACGTTGAAGCTGTTAGCTCTATTATTCTCAACAGGGGACGCTGCGTTTGTAAATTGAGGGGAAGCGGCTGTCGTTGTGGTTCGGACCTCAGGAGAGTCGGTTGCCGCTGGTTTTGTTACCGAAGCCTGCGCAAATCCATCATCTGCAGACAAGCTGAAACCATGAGAGGGCTCCAAGTAGGAAGGATTCACCGAGGGACTATGCAATGGTTCGCTTAAAGACGCGGCTAGTGTAGGGAAATTTCCAGACACATGAAGAAAGGAGTTTTCCGTCTCGTCAGACCAGCTCAATTGTGCAGTGGTGCTGTGGTCACTCTCGTTCATTTCAGACGGAGCCTGAGCTTGCGCAACGGGGGCTGCTGCTTGGTTGGCGACCGCGGCAATCTCGTTCTTCTGCGATTCGACCGCGGTTGAATACCCGAGTTCGACCAGATTTTGAACGAGATCAATGGCAGAACTTTGCTGAGTCCACAATGGCGGCAAACCTGGTACATCAGTTCTGTACAGGCTCCAAAAGGCAGTCTCCTTGCCATGTTGTTCGCAGTTGACTACAAGCGTCATCTTTACCGGCGAGTCTGCAGTATAAAAAGCCAGCTCAATGGATTTCTGCGCGTTGCGTTGTGCCGAGGCAAGCAGGCTGCGCAGATCCGACGCCACTGGTAGGCGGTTTATCGCTTCACGCTTGATTGCGCTCTGTTGCTTCTTGCCGAACTTGAACATGTCTATAATTATGCCCGGGTACAAACAATTCTTGCCCATTGTTATAAATGTAAAAACGTGCGGTTTGCCGCCCGGAATCTAGTGCTTGAGCTAATGGAAAAACGTGCTTGATCGAGTAGTTTGTCCGCTCGGAGGAGGTAACATTAAAAGCTGCAAAAAAGAGCTATCACCCGAACAACGTGATGTTTTTCTCAAAGCGTTGAAAGTCCGCTTCGAGAGAAACATGAATCGTCATGAGGGGCTTGAGTGGGCGAAAGTGCAAGCAAAGTTGGAAGCAAAAGCTGACAAACTTTGGTCCCTCAATGAAATGGAAAAATCCGGCGGAGAACCGGATGTTGTTGGCCTCGAAAACAAGTCGGGTCAATTCATATTTTACGACTGTTCGGCTGAAAGTCCTAAGGGGCGCAGAAGTCTTTGCTACGACCGTGAAGGGCTGGAATCCAGGAAGGATTTTAAACCAGAAAGCACAGCTGTTGATATGGCGGCGGACATGGGCGTTGAGATCCTGACGGAAGAGCAGTATCGAGATTTGCAGAAACTAGGAAGCTTCGATTTGAAGACTTCTAGTTGGGTATCGACACCCTCTGAGATAAGAAAGCTTGGCGGCGCAATCTTTTGTGATTGCAGATACAACCGGGTTTTCACGTATCACAACGGTGCGTCCTCCTACTACGCCGTCAGGGGATTCCGATGTTCGCTATTGGTGTGAACGTTGATGCCGCAATGAAATTGCCGTTCCGTTCATCTTTAGCCCGTCAGCGCTTGCCGCCTTTCACGAAAGCCTCACGTCGTCATTGTCATGGGCGAGTCCCTCCTCTTAGTGCCAGACCTTCGCTTTCTTCAATCGATGCGCTTGCCGTTAGTTACAAGGTCAAAACCTGTTTGATAGCGCCGCCCATTTGAATGCGTAGTTGGAATCGTGAATCTAACGTGTTTTACTTCCGCCGGTACATTGTCGCCGTTCATGTCCGCCATCAAAACATCCAGCCTGCCACGGTCGTATCGCCCCAGCTCAAGGTTAATCTCATGAGCACGCGATAAGAGCATGGCTGTCTGTGATTCCGGCAGCGAGTAGGCATAGTTGATCAATGCCTTTGTGGCTGCAACGTCGGCTCCATACTTTCGTTCTGAAGTTATCGTGGCGCCACGCAAAGACGTGTATTGCGTTCCCAGAATGTTATGGTATCGTCGAGCCGCCTGCTCTAAGCCAAAATCCAGGAGGCTTGTTGAGTTTGGCCTCGTGTCTCGGGCTATCTGAATCAGCAGTGAATCATCGCCGATGGTGTCATCGAGAAAAGCTTTCTTTCCTTTTGGATAGTCCGGAGCATCTTCAAAGTAAATCTTAGGTAGCTTCGGCGTAGAGTTGTTTTGCTGCTTAACCTCATCCAAAAGCCTTTTGAACTCCGGGGGTGGCATCGTTAAATAGTTTTCCGCCAGGCGTATTTTCGCGTCGTCAAACTCTTTCTGCTTAAGTTGATTAGCAATCACGTCAACTTCAGTGTCGACTTGTCTTAGGTGAAACGCGTTCTCGTTAGGCATTCGGGTTCTTCCTGTCAGTTATTTCGTGAACCGTTGTCAGTGGTTGCAATAAAACATAGAATGAAGTTGTTGCGGATTAGTTGTCGAACGTGGTCGTTACCGCTTCGGAATTTTTTTCCTTGGCTTTGGGCGGTTTTGAGCACTTGCTCGGTGTTCCGGCATCTCAACTCTTGTCTGTTCTGCAGTTCGGAGGATTGTCCAATCATCTTGGAGCTTTGTTATAGCCCGCACTCATGTTTACCGCATATCATTGCAAAATGAGCTGAAGCAGAAGTTTTAGCCAAGGCATCAGAGTTCATACTTCGCACCTATCAGTTGTCCGGGGCCGGACGATATTGAATTCTTGATTACTTGAAGGCGACGATAGAGAAAGGAAGAACGAGAATGCAAAAACGCAAATTAGGAAATCTGGAAGTATCGGCGATCGGACTGGGCTGCATGGGGATGAGTTTTGGCTACGGACCGGCGAGGGACAAGTCTGAAATGATATCGGTGCTGCGTGCTGCCGTTGAGAAAGGCGTGACATTTTTCGACACGGCCGAAGTTTACGGTCCCTTTGTTAACGAGGAGCTGGTAGGCGAAGCTCTCGCACCGTATCGCGACCAGGTTGTGATAGCCACGAAATTCGGTTTCGCCATTGAAGATGGTGTCAAGCCGCCATTCGGTACGGACTCACACCCTGCGCGCATCAAGAAAGTAGCGGACCAATCGCTCAAGCGCCTTGGCATTGATTACATCGATTTGTTCTATCAACACAGAGTCGATCCTAATGTGCCGATCGAAGAGGTCGCTGGTGCGGTCAAGGATTTGATTGTGCAAGGAAAGGTGCGTCACTTCGGTATGTCGGAAGCCGCACCAAAAACCATCAGGCGCGCTCATTCAGTACAACCTGTGGCGGCCTTGCAGAGTGAATACTCCCTGTGGTGGCGTCGCCCGGAGCAGGAAACACTGAGCGTGCTTGAGGAGCTGGGCATCGGTCTGGTGCCGTTTAGTCCGCTCGGACGAGGCTTCCTTACAGGCAAAGTTGACCAGTCCACAACCTTTGAGCAGGGAGACCTTCGCAACAGGCTTCCGCGATTCGCAGCTGATAATCTCAAGTCGAACATGGGGTTTGTTGAGCTGCTCAGCAGAATCAGCACGCAGAAGAATGCCACGCCTGCGCAAATTGCTCTGGCATGGCTGCTTGCTCAGAAACCATGGATAGTGCCTATTCCGGGCACGACCAAAATGCACAGGCTGGAAGAAAACATCGGTGCGACCGCAGTTGACCTAACAGTTGAAGACCTTCAACAAATAGAAGATGCTGCATCGAAGATCGAAGTCAAAGGCGATCGGTATCCGGAGGAAATGGAACGCATGACGCATCTCTAAGTGCCCTCGCTGGTCAATCGCAATTAACGAACACTAACCGTACTTGCTTCCACTCTCCCCGGGTTCTGCAGTGCTTCCTTTGCAATATCGACAGTAGAGCCAAGATCTCCCCTTCCGCGTCTTGCTAAGGGATCGCGGCTATAGCTTAGGCAGATAATTTTGCTCCGGGGTTGGAGGCGGACCGGGAAACGGGGGGTGCAGAAAAAGCACGCAGTTGCCATTTGACGTTTTCATTACGACGAACCCCGGGTCGGTTTCGTCCTCCAGAAAGAGAACTTCTTGCTCGCCAACTATGCGATGCAAGCCTAGCCCTTGAGCAATCAGTCGGTGTTCACGTTTGTCGAGGAAATAGAGTGAGCCGATGCTCGCAGTATTGCGGGTCCGCGGTGGTTCATGCAATCGTATTCGAAGGATTTGGCATGGAGATCCGCTGGACAGGAGACGTGTTGCTCTGGCGAATATACTTCTCTGTGCCACCAAATTTACTGCCGACCAGATAAGTACAATGATGCCGGCCGCTATTCCAAGGATCATGGTGGCAGTCGAGGGAGCGAGGCACGATCCAAATAAGAGCCCGACACCAATAGCCAGACCGCCATTGTAGAGGGTGCCTCGATTCTGTATAACTCCCCGTACATCCGCTAGTTCTATCGTCGAATCGCTCGAGTCCGGTTGGTCTTTGTTTGCCTTTTCGATTTCGTCCATGCCAGTTCCCTTGTTCTCCCGATATGGTAGCAAGAATGCGGCGTCAGTTGGCACTTAACGATTTTTGCAGTTGGTTGGAAGCGTTTTTGCCAGTTTGTTGCCCTGCGGCAGCTGTACAATCTTGCTCCAACCCCGGTCGCGAGCTAAGTTCAGGGGCGGCTGCCCGTTTCTGCGTGTGCACCAGGGCAACTTGCGCTACCTTGCTAAGATGAGGGACAATAGGAAGTCAATTAACCGGGACCGTCGAATGAACAATGGATTGAAATTGCTACTTATTCTGACCCTCCCGGCCTGCGTGATGCCGGCCCGGGGAGCGGACCTCAATAGCGAGGGGATAAAGGCGTATCGCGCCGGCGAGTATTCAAAGGCCGAACAGTTATATCGCCAGGCGCTTGGGGAGGAGAAGGACAACGACAAACTCGTGGCAATTTGTCGAAACCTTGCAGTCTTGTACGAGGCGCAAGGGAAGGATGCCTCAGAATTTAACAAGAAAGCAGACGAACTGAGCAAGGCTCAAACTTCCAGGGTCACAACAAACGATTCCAGCTTGCCCGGTATGACGAGAGAGCTTATCCCGGGCGGATCGCTGCTCAACCCCAGTTTCAAGCTACAGCAACCTCTTCGTGCAACATCGCAGTCGCCTGCTGCACCGGTCAGTTCTTCGCCTGCTGCGGGAGGCTCTGCGCAGTCACAATCGGCCCCCGGGGAGAGTCCAACTTTTGGAGTCGGCTTTACCAATCGAAGCGAAGTGATCGATTCGTCTGTTGGCGCTAATTCCCCATTTGGAGGGTTTCAGCGAGATTCTCGCCAGACCAACGGGCTGCCGCCCGGAGTTGGCTACGGTACTGGATATGGTACCGGCTACTCGGTGCAAACTCCCAACAGTAAATTCCAATCCAGCGATGGCTCGCCTATCATCTTGAATGCACCCGATGGTCGCCCTGTAATTATCAAGGCTCCTGGACAAAACATCTACGCCGAGAGACAAAATCCCGGCGGCGGCACTACCGTAATCATCAATCGCACCGAATAGCGGAGCTAAGAGCTATGGTTGCTTCTGCCGTGTTTAGAATTCTGAATCAATGGGGCTGAGGAGCGTCATCAAATCTGTCTCGGTTAATGCTGCGCTCAAACCACCGCTTTCGTCATAAATGCCCTCGGCGAGCTCCCGTTTTCGATTTTGCAATTCCAACATTCGTTGCTCGATGGTTCCGCGTGCGATGAATTTGTACACGAACACATGCTTATCTTGTCCGATACGATACGCCCGATCCGTTGCTTGATCCTCAACCGCAGGATTCCACCAGGGGTCGTAGTGAATGACTACATCTGCCGCCGTAAGATTGAGTCCAACTCCTCCCGCCTTCAAGCTCAATAGAAATACAGGATAGTCACCATTCTGGAACTGTTCAATCGGTATCGAACGGTGTCTGGTATCACCGCGCAATTCAACGTACCGTATATTTTGTTCATTGAGTCTGTCGGCTATCAAATCCAGCATGCTTGTGAACTGCGAGAATACCAGTATCTTTCGCCCGTCGGCTGTTTGCAGTGTAATCATCTCCATCAACGCGTCGAGCTTTGCGCTTTCTTTGACCTTCGATGCTGCAGTCAGCTTCACCAGTCTTGGATCGCAGCAAGCCTGACGAAGTTTGAGTAGTGCGTCAAGAATAATGATCTGACTTTGCTTGAATCCCTTACTGGCAATCTCCTTGCGAACTTGTTCACTAGATGCCAGCCTCACGGTCTCATAAAGATCTCTTTGCGCCCCTTCCAGCTCCACATGCTGAATTGTCGTAGTTTTCGGTGGTAGCTCAGTCGCTACTTCGTTTTTGGTGCGACGCAGCAAAAACGGCCTAATTCTTGTTTGCAGTGAAGCCTTGCGAGATAGATTCCGGTGTCGCTCTATAGGGTGTCGAATGCTCGCGTTGAAGGTCTTCTCATCCCCGAGCAGACCCGGCAGCACAAAGTGGAAATGCGACCAGAGTTCTCCTAGATTATTTTCTATGGGTGTACCGGTTACACAGAAACGATGTCCGGCTTTGAGGTTTCGAACGGATCGCGCTACTTCTGTTTTTGCGTTCTTTATTGCTTGGGCCTCGTCAATGGCTATGCCGTGCCAGTTGATCTTCTTGAGCTTCTCCGCGTCGCGGCTAATCAACGAATAAGTCGTGACAACCAAGTCGTAGTTCTTGAAGTTCTCAACCTTGCTCCACCGATCGGTACCGTAGTGCGCCAATACTTTCAAATCAGGCGCAAACTTTTCTGCTTCCATAACCCAGTTAGGCAAAACACTTGTCGGACAGATAACAAGAAACGGATCTCTCATCCGCTTGCTCTCTTTGTCCAGGCATATGTGGGCGAGGATCTGCATGGTTTTTCCCAATCCCATGTCGTCTGCGAGCAGTCCGCCGAAACCTTCTTTCGCGAGAGCCTGTAACCACTTGACGCCTTCTAGCTGATAGGGACGTAGTGTTGCATTCAAACTCTCCGGCGCCTGCACCGTTGAAGGCGATTCCAGTCGGCGTAGTCTGTCGAGTAAATCCCGGGCTCGTTCCGCGCCAATCCACTTATTGTGCAAGAGTGTTTCATCGAAGAGCCGTTGCAGATCAATCGCCGACGTCGAGATGTGATCTTGCGGCTGATCGTTCTGCAACAACTCACCCAGTGATGACACGATAGCTTTGATTCGCTCGAACGGTATAGATATGAATCGTCCGTCGTCGAGCATTGTTCTGAATTTTCCATTATTGTTCAATAGCCCGACTGTATCGACTATCTTTTGAGTCGGGGGCAGCTGTCTTACCGCTGCTCTGAGCAGAGGCAAGAGTGACATTTGCTTTCCGTCGACGTTGATGTTCAGATCTAACTCAAACCACCAGTTGTTTCTTTGCTCCAACTCGACATAAAGGTCGCTGTCCGAAACTTCTATGGGCGTGAGAACCGCTGCTGTCTGCTCCGAAATGAGCCAGCCCTCTTGTTGAAGATCGGGGAGTTGTTCGTGTATCTTTTGCCATTGTTCCGATGTAGCTGCGAACAACGCAGACCCCGGGCTGCTGCCGAACTCTTCTGTTTCTTGCAACCCCATATCGGCTAACTTTTCTTTGAGTTTGCGTTCTTTGTCTTTGTCATACTGACGAAGAACGAGCTTCCCTTCGTCTGTTACGGCCTTGTCTTCAGGCTTGTCGAATGAAATCCTGGCCACTGGCCGTCTCACGCCTGGCATGGTGCTATCTTGCTCAAGGGAAACTTCAAGCGTTGGGACTGGCGCCACCATATCTAGTTTTATAGAATCTGCACAAGGTGGCATCGGAATCAAATCTGTTAGACCGAGCTTGGCTATAACGAGTGGCAAACCTCGAAGTTCGGATTCTGAAATTCGTCGCATCGCGTTGAGCGCATTGAGGACCTCCGGCACAACAGGTGATTTCGCGGGACCGAGGACGTTTGTCTTCGGGTCCAAGTACCACTGGTGGCTCCATGGCAGGCATTCATATTCGCCATCGCTGCCCTGTGCGAACAATTGCAAGCTGAAATCACCGGCCGAACTTTTCATCCATTTAAGCTGCGCCGGTAGCTCCGGTCCAAGTGAAAGAGGCTCGCTTTCGGTGTCCTGAAAATAGCAACGTCCTGTAGAAAGGATCTTCCTTATGAGGATATTGGCCAGTTCCGGCATTGTGCGGTCGAGATTTTCTTGATCCCAATGCGGCCGAATCATTGCCCAGAACTCGCAAATTTGCACGTCTTCTTCCGTTGCGTATGCAGGCTGTGAAGAGCCAATGAAAGAACCGACCGTCAGCGGGCGGGTTTTACCCGGTGAGCCATCTTTCTTGGTCGAAGCTGCGCAAACCTGAACGCGTGTCTTCATGTAGTTTGAGGTGATTAGGTAGACCACGCAGTTGCGAGGCATGTAGTTTCTTTCGAGCGCATTTTTTCGCAGTGCCCTATCATTTGATGGCGTTCCTTGATGAACTGCGCGAACATGTGCAAGATACTTGAAACTATTCAGCACTTCTGGTGTTGGAAGGAGCTGCTCCACCTTTCGCTCTGTTTCCGGCGTATCGCACCTTGGCATAAACTCTTTGAGCTCTCGCATTTCCGCCGGCGACAATGGCGGGCGTCCTGAATTATCCTTCCTTGGACCTAAGGAGAGCACAGGCAGAGGCGGCGCGGTATTTCCTGTTGTTGAACGGGGCGCCATTCCAGTTGCGCGCACAATTGAGATGAAGCCGAATAATGCTGCCGAGGCGTGTTCGCAGTCGACAATAACTGGACAACTGCAATCGGTTTCGAAAATCAAGCTTTCTTCGAGATCGACATAAAGACGGGTTTTATAGTTTGTTGTGCCGGAGACTGTCGCGACAATCACACCATTTTCGAAGAGCTCTACGTAAGTGACTCGCCCGTCGTAGAAGTATCGCTCACCCTTTTTCAGGGTGATTTCCTCGAAATAAGCAAGTAACGAGTGCGCGTCTATCGTTTGGGTTGGCATCTATTTGTCCCGCTCGGGTTACACGATGAAACGCCGCTACCTTTGGGCGATGACGGCACTGCTCTTGCAACCACGATCTTGTCGCATAACGAGGTTAACAGCAAGGGAGCAGATGCGTGTCTATTGGAAATCTGTAGATCATCTAAGGTTTTGTCGGTGCCTGGATAGGCTTTAAGGCTCGTAACACCCCTTTCCCCTTGTCGGGAGGAAGGAAGTCAGGAGATGCGGTTGTTTCTATATAACAGAGACCCGCGTTGCGGGCGACTCGCAATCACCGCGAGCCTGTCTCCCGGACCCGACTTTGCCTCGTATCTCGAAGAAGTTTTGGTTTCGGGCTCGTCCTTCGTAAGTTCTTCTAAAGCGAAGCGCTCGCCTCCTGCTAGTGTTCAAATCCTTAAGAGGATTATGCTTGGGGCAAGCGCTTCAAACTATCTGGCGATTTAGTGCTTTCTTGTCTTACTGTTCTCCGACCAATATCCAGCCAGGTCTTTAGTTGTGTTTCCACTTCATCGCTCTCTTACTCGGAGCATAGCAACTGACGTCGCCGGGGTAACCTTGGTCTGATTCCGTTAAATACTGCACTGATTGGAATCTTGATTGTGATAGAAAAAAGAAACTTGGAGCGGATCGTTGGCGAGAAGATTCAACAAGACCCGCTCAGCCTGACGTCAATCTTGGATGGTTGCAAGACGGCGGGGAGTAAAAACGTTTCCGAGCCGTTTGCGCAATTTTTCAAAGTTCCCGATGTTGGTGCGGGGGTATTGCCCGCAACTGAATTGTTCGAACGGAATCTCCTTTGTCGTGCAGATGTTCCGGACTTAGTCGCCGAGAAGGTCGCTGAGCTTCAAAAACGATTCAACATCAAGATTCCGCCGGAAGGAACTGAAGTTAAGAAGCCACATGTCAGCTTTGGTTACGGGAATGTAAGCGATAAACTGGCTGTCCGGAAACCTACCATGGCGGAACTTGAAGGGCTTGAGGCCGCACTGGTCGGGACACAACCGCTCAGCACGCCCCGCGACGGGAAGACTCAATTGACCTTTTACTTCCTTCCCGAACCGTTTATGCAGCGAGACTCTTCAATTGCGATGTACGCACGCGATGCGGCTGATGCCCCGGCAGTGTTCGTATATGGCACCGGCACCAAAGACCGTCCGTCCACCGAGAAAGACACGAAAGAAGAGCCGACCTGGCAGACAAAGACTTTTAGCTTGCAGCGCATGCTTACACATGAACTGTCTCACTACTTCCAGGACAAAAACGATTGGGGCGGCGACAAAGCTCCGCCTGAATTGGCAAAGGCTTTAGGCTGGGTGAAGCTCGATACCGGCCGAGGCCCCGAATACGGTTTCAAGGGCAAAGATGGAACATTGTACCGACAATGTGGTCCCGGAGCTGTTTTGATCGATGACTCCTTCATTTCCATTCGCGAGTCAATGTGGGTACCATGTAATGAGAAGGGAGAGTTTTCGAAAGGCGCGTCTAATGCCATGCTAAGCACGGTGCGGATGGCTGAAAAAGCTGCAGTGAGACCCGCTACCTCTTACTTCACCAATCCCAAGGAAATGCATGCGGAGAGCCTCTGTGCTTTTCGCCTTGATGCAAAATGGCGCGCGCTATTAATGAAGACTGATAAAACGCTCTACGCTGTGATCAAAGAACAGGATCAAACTGAGATTGATCGAGCATTCCCTGGCTCATCTGCCAGGTTGCGACATCCGGACGGGCATCTAGTACCGGCAACCACTGAGAACAAGAAAATTGTCGCCGATTTCGAGCGGGCGCCTTAGCCTTGTGCAAGAAGGCGTTATCTATCACTGAGCCGTGCGACTACGAGCCTGTTTCGCTCCAACTATTCGCTTGTCTATTAACTCGAAAACGGAATGTGTTGGCGGCAGGACGGCGCGCAAATCTTTCCTCGCTGCTGCCAGATAGAGTGGGATATCGCTTTCATGCCCGTTGGCTTTGGCAATCAGAGCCATGAAAAACTTCTGATAGGCAAGGCAGTTATGGATTGTCGGCAGCGCAGGTGTATGAACTATAACTTCTAACGCCTTTTCTGGACGTCCCTCCGCAGCTGCCAGAAACTGCTTGATGGTGGAATCGGTCACTTCAAAATCATGACCGGAGTAGAGAAATCCTTTTACTTGAGAAAGATACAGACGAGCTTGCGCCGGATCGCCTAGGAGCAGCCGCGCGAGAGCAAGATGAACCAGTGTTCGATTGGTTCTTTCGTCAAAGCGAGCTTGCCGGCCGATTTCAAGATCGCGGAGCTGCCGCTTAAGTCCTTTATCGGCTAGTTCCGCGTTGCCGATCATCATGTGGGTCAGGTAATAGTTGTCACCTAAATCTGTTTCGGTCAGCTTGGCCGGAAGGAATTGTCTTGCTCGTCCGTGTGCTCCAATACCGGCGCAGTGCCAGGCCAGTGTCGTCAACATGTCCGAGTAAGCATTGGCGGGGGGCACTTTTGGCCGGGCGCGAGTTTGGGACGGTTGAAGGGCTGCGATGATTTCTCTGAAATCATCGCGCCTGACGAACTCGTCAAGCATTCGAGATCTCAACAAAGGACTAAACCGTTCATTATATGAATAGAAGTTTTGAATCGCCTGATTGAACGCGTTTCGTTTATTCAGGCACGCGCAGCAATCGAGGTAGTACGGTAAATCAAGGAGTGCCTGGTCGATGGACTGGGGGCTATTATTCGCCCGTTGCATTCGCAGAACGCTTGCATATTCCTTCTCAGCTTCCTGAGCTCGTTGCAGCTTGTAGTAAAGATCGGCAAGTGCACGCATGTAGGAGAGCCTTAGTGGTTCGTCGGTCTTTTTCGACAACCTGGTTATATTAGTGTGCAAAAATTGAATAGCTTTCTCACTTTGATTCGTTGCTCGAAGTGATTCCGCATACGCTTTTAATAAATCGACCGTATAAGGTGTGTTCTTCCGGCACCGTGGAATCCAGACCGCGCAAAAACTCTCCGCTTCGTCGTATCGCCATGTGCCGATAAGGTGGGCGGCAATGGCAGCCATTATAGACGTCCGCTGCACATAGGTTGAATCTTTCGGCTCGACCTTTGAGAGCAGGCGCTTCATCTCAATAACGTATGTCCGTGCTTTTTCCTGATCATAAGTCTCGTGTGACAGGAAACCCATTGCCTCTGCGGCGGCCAAGTTGTCTCCGGATTGCATGTAGAGGTCGGCAGCGCGGCGGCCGGCAATCTGCTGATCCATACTCTCGGGGACTGCCGCAACGGCGACTCTGAGCCAGTAATGTGCTCTTGCCTGCAAGTTCTTCGATTGTGCGACGTATGGTTCTTCCAACCTGAGTATGTTTCTTTGCAGGTCACGTGACCCGGTGCTGACGCTTAAACTCAAGATTTGGCGAAGTGCCTCAATTACGTTGGTTAGATTTGTTTTTGCTGCGTAGTCGTAAGCATTGAAATCATAGTCGTCGAAGTGATACGCGACCTTGTTGGCTAGCAGGACTTTCACCGCATCGTTGCTGGCATCGCCGAGTTCGCGATACTTCGGAGCACTATTAGCCGTGACAATGAGCGCATCTTCTGCACAAAGGCAGGCGTTTTTTTTGTCGCCGAGCGCTTGCAGGGCTTCGGCCTTGGCAGCGAGCAGCCTGCCTACGTGCGGATTGATCTGCTCCGTTTTGTAAATGTTTCGTATGGATCGCGAGAGTTCTTCGGGTTGTTGAGAAATTATCCCGAGCGCTCGATCGAGCGTGCGGACGGCCCCTGTGAAATCGCGCGCCGAAGTTTTCCAATCTGCGTCTTGAATTGCGGACTGAACGAGATCGGTGGACGAAGCAAAGTCTAGTGACTTTCTGTGGGCTTTGGACCATTCGAACTCCTCAATTTTTGTATCGACGGCAGATTTTTTCGAGAGCTTTTTATAGACGAGGAAACCAAATACAATGCTTCCGGAAAAGATTGTCACCACCAGTAATCCTAGTAGAACTTTTTGAAGATATGGAGGCGTTCGCTTTTGGGTCTGAAGCGTCGCGTATTTGGGGGGATGCTGGTCCATGCATAGTGCGAGGTCTTCGCGCATCTCGGCCATGGTCTGATACCGCTCGGCTGGCTGTTTGGCCAACGCTTTTCTCACAATCGCGTTCAGATCTGCGCTTGGAACGGCCTTATCTGTTACATCCATCCATGGAATTTCTTCCGTTCTATGTTTGTGGAGTACACCGATGGTGGTATCAGCGTCGTACGGTGCGGACCCCGTGAGGCACTCGAAGAGCACGCAACCTACGGAGTAGACATCTGATCGCTCATCTACGCGCCGACCTTCGCATTGTTCCGGACTCATGTAATGAACGCTGCCAATGAGTGTGCCGGTTTGTGTAAGATGCTGGCTTTTGGTTGCCTGGTTCGCCGAATTGAATCGGGCCAGTCCAAAGTCAACAATCTTTATCGTGTAAGGACTTTCGTCTGCTTCACCGTCCGAGACCATCATTATGTTGTCTGGTTTCAAGTCTCTGTGCAAAACCTGGCTCTGATGAGCGGCGTTCATACCGTCGCAAACCTGCTGCATCAAGCGCAGTGATTCTAAAGATGGTAGCGATTCTCGCTGTTCAAGGACCTTTCGTAATGAAGTTCCGCCTATGAATTCCATCACCAGGTAAGGTACACCTTCGATGCCAAGTCGATAGATTCGTGCGACATTGCGGTGGTCGATACGGCTCATTGCTCTGCCTTCTCGAAGAAACCTTTGTCGCCACTCGGGGCTAGTAACTATATCTCGCTGTAGCAGCTTCAGCGCGCAGATAATGTTCAGTTCGCGATCCAGCACTTTGTAGACGGCGCCCATCCCGCCCTCGCCCAGTTTGGCGAGGACTTCGTATCTTCCGGCGAAAATAGAGCCCACTTCCAGCATTTCTGCATTATTCCACGCCGGGCTCCCCGTGAATAATGCTGTCGACGCAAGTCCAACGGCTGGCTGCGGAATCTTGCCGCTATTTTGTTATTACTAGTCGGGGGTTGCGCTGGGTCAGCGTTGCGAGGACTTCCGGGCTTACCTGCAGTCCGGAGATGTTCAAATGAGACAGTGTGGGAATTCGACCCGTCAGGCTGATACCGCCATCGGATAAGCTGGTTGAGATCTCTCAAGGGGCTCTGGTCCGGTGAGGTTCCGTGGGGTGGGATGCTACCTCGTTGGCGGGCGGAAGGGAGGACGGGAGTCTCCGTCGGAGCGCGACTGTTCTGTCAGCACAAGGCGGTTGGGAATGAAGTCGCTGCCATACTTGACTGCGGCGCCCGCTGCAAGTATCCCGAGACCAACTTTGCCCGCCCTGTTCAAAGACTTCGCTGCTTCCGCGCCGGCTTTTCCGAAAAACTCTTGAGCCGCTTTCGTCCCCGGCGGGTTGGTGATGCCTCGACCGATCCACGGACTAGTCATGTGCAGCACGCCACCGCCAACCATGGCGGCATCACCCAATGTGGCGGCTCCATACCGAAAACGGTCGAGATTTGTCGTTGCTGAGAGAGTGTCTCTGGCATCACCGAGTAAGTCGTACGCTCCAAATGCTGTTAGCGAACCCGGCAGTACGCCCGAGAAGATTTTGTTTCGGGTGACTAGTCCCCGATAGCCGAGGTAGCCCGCTACTCCAGTCCCTGCGCCTGTGAGTAACGGTCTGTCCGCCAACAGGTTGCCGTAAGTTCTAGTCCACTCTGCGCCTTTGTACTGATGCTGAAAGTGGAACAACGGTGTCTGTCTGTCAAGAAGCGCTTTTAAGTCTGCTGCCGGCGTGAACAGGGAATGAGAGTAATTCAGCTTTTTAGTGGACATCGCCGTCACACCTACTACTTTGCCATCTTCAGTCATTAACGGGCCTCCGGAGTTACCGGGACGCACGTGGAGCCGAGTGTAGAGGTATTGCTTGTTTATGTACGCTTCGAGATCCTTCCTCTGCCCGGCGCTCAAGCAGGGATTTGCAAGCGCCTCTTCCGGAGTCATGCCCGTTCGTCCTTTGAACACGGATTGATTGAGAAACACCGGATGTGGTGTCCTATTGTCTAGCTGCTCGACTAGTTTTCCCGGTGAGATATACACTGGTTTCGAGCCGTACGGATGTCCCAGTGCTACAACCTTCTGGTCCGCCTTCAGTGCTTTCTCGTCCCCTAGCGTGTATGGCTTTATATCGGGATTTCCCTGTATCTCCAGGAGTGCTAGATCGTTAACGTCATCGATGTCTTTGACGATGGCTTTCCATAGTTTTCCATCGGCTGTGCGAACCTTTACTTCATTGCTTCCCTCAATACAGTGATAGTCCGTAACAATCAGGTTTGGGCGCTGGACGGCGAAGCCCGAGCCTGTCGTCTTTGATGTTTCAATCCTGACGATGTTCGGGAAGCTCTCCGCGTATAGCTTTCGGGAAGCTTCGTCAAGATCCGGTTGTTGCTTCTCCGGTTTCACAAACGGTATGTCAATCTGGAGCGCCGGAATTCTATTTTCGCTCATGGGTATTCTTCCTCCATCCCACCCTGAGCATATTTTTCAACTGTTACCCGTGTGTTTCGTGAGCCTCAGCACGCCGCTCGCCCTCTTTGTCGATGATCAGGCCCGACGGCTATGGATTCTCGATTGCCAGGTGACCTGTCACACTTTTGGGACAATTTCTCGATACTGTAGGAACATCGGAACAGTGGTCGGGAAAGTTGGTCTCGTGAATCACACGCAGGTTGCGTTAGCGATGGCGATCGTCTTCATGCGGTGATATACGTTTTTTTTACCTTCCTTCCCTACACTTCAGTAACTTGGGATTGCGGAGGGATGGACATGAATTTGAACAATCAGAGCGGTGGAACAAGCGAAGTTTTAACGCTCAAGGTCATTTCTCAGGTGCACTTTCGTCTTTTCAATCTGTTTGCCAAAGCAGTGCCGGGGCGCTGCTACCGGGTACGGCGTTCTGATGGATGCGTGGAATTGTGGCAATTGCTAAGCATCGATGCATCGACCGGGCGACTGGTTATGGCTCAGACTGCCGAGCAATACTCCGCCGGACATCGGGACTCGGCTCTGCGTGTTGGCGCTCCGAGATTTGTCCCTTTCTTGTCCGTGTAGATCGCCGATTTCCTTTGTCGAAGCTTTGCCGCGATACTGCTGCTCCCCAAGCGGGAATAATGGTTGCGCAGTTCTCTGGAGCGTAGCGTGAATGTATGTGGGTACTGATATCTACCGCGGTTTTGTTCGCAACGACAGATCGGTGCCGTCTTTGCCAAATCGGCGCATAGTGGTTTTGGTGGGATAATCATTCGCGTTGAAGAAATCGAGCACCAAGTCGTCGATTCCAGTCCTTGAGGGCTTTATCGTTCTGTTGGTCAGTTCCGTCATAGTTCCATTGGTACTGATGAATCTGATGACGCGTGTGTCTTCGCCAGGGCGTTCAGCCGATGAAATCGTCAGACCTCCGTTGCGATCGACCTGAATTCGCTGGCGCTTGTCCACGGGCACACAGAGACCTACCCCGACGGAAGCAATTCCAGCGTTGGCTCCTCCGCCGATACCAACTGAGACCGCAGATTCTACGGGTGCACCGTCTTTCGTAGATCTGTAGAGTCCTGACTTCTTGTCGTAAGAGAATTCCACTCCGGCTTTGTCTATGGTGATGCGCGAGGGAACCTTGGAATCGCCTGTTATGTCAGTGTCATAGTGATATTCGATTTCAGCACCATTGCCGGTGCGCAGATAGGTGGGCCGCTTTTCGCTGTCAAAAGTCGTTAGCGAGCCGTCTCCACGGTAGGCGGACGATGTGCCGTCTTTATAGACTACGTCCATGACGCCGGATTTGGCATTGAACTTTACCGACTCAACGTCCTTTTCCTCCATCTTACCGTCCTGGGTTTGATACTTGCACTTGCCGTCTTTTATCTCAAGAATCGGTTTGCCGTTCTTGTCCAGGATCTCCACCGATTTCACGTCAACAGTGTGTTTGAGGTGCGGCCGCTTTGCCAGTGGATCTGGTTCACCTGTTTCCATCTTGATCTTTCGACCATTCGCGTCGGTCATTTCGGTGGAGCGCTTGTCCGCGTAGTACTTTGTGACAATTTCGTATTTCGTAGACTTGTCATCAAACGCGCCGTACTTTGTTTCACTAGTAGCAGGCTTAATTTCCTTCTCGCCCTTAGCGCCATCCGCCGCGTCCTTCACGCGTGCAAGCGGTGCTTCGATGCGCGCGGCAACAGGCACTGGTTTCACGGCTTCGGGCTCGCCTTCGCCCTCCGGTTTCTTCACTGCGGCGATCATCAGTGCTTCTTTCGCGGGAGCCCAAGGCTGCGCAGGCTTGGCAGCGCTCGCGCGTTCTTTCGCGGTCGTGGTAAATGGGTCGGTCAGATCCAGTGCGTCTGTATGACCGGGCTTCTGCGCTTTTACGCCTGTTTGAGCCTCTTGGGCTCTGTTTATTAGAGTAGAAAGTCCTTCCCATGCGTCGAGGCTAGCTGCCGCGTACGAGGCCGTGTCATCACTTGTAGAGCTCGTGTCGGCTCGATCGTGCACCAACTCATTGTTCATAATCGCTGCCCTCCGTTGTTGCTTGCAATTATGTCGAGGAGTTGTTCGGTTTATGTTGCGTTTCTGAAGGGGCGTACTTTGTGGCTTAGGTGACGATACTCATCGAAAGAGTGCCATGCAGCGATTGGGGGAGCAACTGGTTTTGCGATTCTAGATAATAGGCTCCAGTCCGTTTTCTGAAAATTTCATCCACGCCTTGCTGACGAGGCGATCGCAATTCACGAATCCGAAGATGTGGCTATCCTGGCTATTGTTGCGATTGTCTCCGAGCAAAAATAGCATGCCTTTGGGAACTACTATGGGCTCTGTCGATTTCGGATAGGGCGCGTAAGTGTTGCCGGTGCCAACTTTACCTCCGATGTCTCCCATGGTGACAAGAGGGTATGATGCCGGTTCTTGGCAGTATGGTTCGTCGAGTCTCTTGTGATTTACATAGACGCCATCGTCCGCTTTCACTTCGATTGTGTCTCCTGGTAGACCGATTATCCTCTTTATGAAAACCACGCGATTGGGAAAAACGGGAAGCCCCGTTAAATCTCCGAGCGTCTTAAGCGGAGAACTCTCGTCGATGTTAGGCACTTCTTCCTTTGGCGGATAGAACAAAACAATATCGCCTCGCTTCAGCTGACTGGCATCGAGTCCCCATCGATACGTCAGGAATCTCTCTCCAACATTGATCGTTGGAACCATTGAGGTTGAAGGGCAATAGCGTGCTTGCGCGAACTGGCGCATCACAATAAGAAAAATCATCAATGTTGTTATTGAGACGAGTAATCTTCTCAACGTTTTCACCGCCTGCGCTTACTAAGGTATCTTATGCCCTGGCAATTCCGCTAATCTCGGTCTCAGTTAGTGCTTACGTTTCGAGTCACGCTCGAACTCACCTCGATTGCGGTTAACGTGTTTTGTCATCTGCTATACTGGCAAAACTACTCCAAGGGAGGTATTGGTCATGTCTATTCAAACTAATTTATTCGCCAACCTCGACAAGTCGCAAAGACTTTAGCCTTGTATTGGACGTCCACGCCGGAGAGGGTGGGCAAGATTCTCGATTATTTGCTAGAGAATTGCTGACAGCATATCTGCGATTTTCTGAGGCGCAGCATTTCCAGTGCGAAGTTGTCTACCAGTCCGACAGCTCCTGGTCGGTGTTGATCCAGGGTCGTGGCTGTTGGGATGCGTTCTGCAATGAAGCAGGAAAGCATGTTGTTCAGCGTATTCCGCCGACGGAATCGAAGGGGCGCCGCCATACATCAGTGGTGTCCGTTGCTGTGATGCCGCTGGAACAAAAGACTGCGCGTACGCTGCCAATCGACGAGATCGAGGTCACCACTCAACGGGGACATGGGAAAGGCGGGCAACACCAAAATAAGGTTGAGTCGGCTGTGCGAGCCACCCACAAGCCCAGCGGTATCAGTGTGTTCATCAATGGACGCGATCAGCGTCGAAACAAAGATACCGCGCTTGAAATTCTTCAGGCGCGTGTCCTAGCCTCGCAGCGGCAATCGGCTCATGATGAGCGCAATCGACAGAAGGCATTGCAGCTGGGACACGGAAGTCGCAGTGGCAAAATTCGCACATACAATTTCATCAATTCGGTTGTTACGGATCACCGTTCCGGTAAGAAAACGCATCGAATCGATGAGGTAATGAAAGGCCGTTTCGACCTCGTCTGTTAGCGATTTCTTCAGGGGCGGGGAGGTCCGACATTACCGAAAAGCTAGTCAGAAATTCTTGAGTTTTTCTGACAACTTTGCCGAAAGGGAAAGGGCGAGGACCTCCGAAAAGCTAGTCAGAAATTCTTCGCATTGCCTCAGAATAAATCGCACCCGGACAGGGGCCGTTGCCTCAATTAAAATCGCACCCCTTAGCAACAAAGCT
>JAIELX010000133.1 GCA_019752635.1 Candidatus Obscuribacterales bacterium
CCCGCTACTCCGGCTGCGACCGTTCCGAAGACAGGCGATCAACCAGCTACTCCTGCTGCGACTCCCAAGACCGGCGACCAGCCCGTTACTCCGGCTGCGACCGTTCCGAAGACAGGCGATCAACCAGCTACTCCTGCTGCGACTCCCAAGACCGGCGATCAACCAGCTACGCCAGCGACGACTCAGAAGGCAGGCGACCAGCCATCAACTCCGGTGGTACCGGCAAATCCTTTCGCAAAGCTTCCGGGCGCCGACAAACCAGCCACTCCGGCTGCAACGCCTAAGACCGGTGACCAGCCCGCTACTCCGGCTGCGACTCCCAAGACGGGCGACCAGCCCGCCACTCCGGCACTACCAGCAAATCCTTTCGCAAAGCTTCCCGGTTCAGACAAGCCTTCAACACCCGCTGCGACGCCTAAGACCGGCGACCAGCCCGCAACTACACCGGCACTACCAGCAAATCCTTTCGCAAAGCTTCCCGGTTCAGACAAACCTACAACACCCGCTGCGACGCCTAAGACCGGTGACCAGCCAGCAACTACACCGGCCGCGGTGGTACAGAAGAATCCATTCGACAAGCTACCAGTGCGCCCCGGCGATGCACCACCCGCAGTATCAGTCCGTCCATTCGACCGACTTCCTGCCAGCACACAGCCGGCAACACCAGCACGTCCAGCCGACGCGCCGTCAGGTGTCCGAGTTCGTCCCGGAGACGCTCAACCGAGAGCAAATGATAGACCGGAAGAAGCACCCAAGAAGGTCGCAATCAAAGATCACTACGAAACCACCCAAGTAGGAGATGCAGTCAAGCTGGCCAAGGAAACCGGACTACCCATAGTCGTGCACATTGGAGCCGATTGGTGCCCACCTTGTAAGGGAATGATTAAAGATGTTTACCCGGACGCCGAAAAAGCCTACGCTGGCAAAGCCATATTCCTTCGTCTCGACGTAGACGATTTGGGCAAGCTTCGAGGAGAGAACCGCCAATTCGCCAATACTCTGGCGCAAGGCGTTGGTCCGATTCCAGATATAAGAATCGCGTCCGTCGACGCCAAGGGCACCATTTCACGAAAAGACAGGAACGAAGGTGCATTAAGCAGCAGAGAACTCGAAAACTTCTTGAGAAGCAACGGAATCAGAAAGTAGAAGGACTAAGGCGGCACCTTCTTCAATTGCGAGCTAAGAACAACCTTTCCAGGGGTGAGGTTCTCCAAAACTTCGTAGCTGATATCCCCTTTAGAGAAAACAAAAGCACCGGAAGGAACAACCCTGCCATGCCTGATCGGTATATAGTTCACCGAACCGCCGATAAGACTTCCTATTGGAATAGGTTGACTTACTATCGCATAGCACTGGACCTTTTCGCCTCGCGACCATGGGTATTGTGTCACAGGTCCTACACTTCTTGCATCGATAGCGCCCGGAACAATATCTAGTTCAGCGACCGCGCCCCACAGATGTTCCGGGTGGTAAACCGGATATCGAATCGTGCGATTTCCTTTCGGCTCAATTGAAACATTTTCCGCAGTAAACATCTCACCACGGGCGATGGTACGCTTAGCCACAGCTACCATTCCAGGAGTAACTTCCGGCGATGCGTAAAGGTGCCCCAGGGCAAACTGATGCGACTGCAACGGTCTTTCCCCGAGGAACTTCATGTACACGCCCACTGAAACTTGCAGTAAGCCAAACACTAAGACAGCGATAAAAAGCTTCGGTAAGCGAAACGGGATTCGAGCCGTAGTTGGAAGTGCGGACGCCTGCGAACCTGGTTCAGGCGATAGACTTTCCTGGTCATTTGGTGCAGCAACAAGGGAAGGGGTCGCACCATTTACGATACCAAGATCGTCACAAACCTTGAGTTGAATTTCCTGCGCCAGGTCATCGTCCATGCTTACGTTCAAATCCTTCTGCTCTCACATTTTCATTTTACCGATCACTTTGCTAATCGGCAACTTTACAGACGCGGATCAACGGGCTCACTTTCCAGCGCCAACACTCCGAATACACATTCATGGATTCTATACAGAGGCTCCCGATCAACGAATCGCTGAACAGACTCGATGCCCAGTGCAAATTCACGCATCGCAAGCGAGCGCTTCATGGACAATCCTCGCTGGCGCAATCGATCGAGGTAGCGCTCATCACTATATTCTGGTCCATAAATTATCCGCAGATACTCTTTGCCTCGGCATTTCACCGCGGGTTGCACTAGCCCCCTCGCTCCCGTCGCTAAGTAGTCCAATGGTTTAACGACCATACCTTCGCCACCGGAGTCAGTGAGCTGCTCCCACCAGGAAATAGCAAGCTCTCGCTGCTCCGAGTCTCGCAAGTTCACCAATTTGTAGTTAGTAGCAATTAGCAACTCGTCAGCATTCGCGCGCACCAGCCGCGACAAAATATTCATATGCCACAAGTGATTTTTGTCAAAATGGCTAGCACCTTCTGATGCCAGCAGATGAAAGGGAGCGACTTTGATATCCTTCAGCGACCCGACGTTCCAACAATAACGCCGATAAGCATCGATGTATTGATTCACCATTTGCTCTCGCGGACCGAAAGAATCGCGCAAAGGCGCAACATCCAAGCCCCTGGCTGCAGCAGTCTCCACCAGTCCGCCAAGCTCGCGCATGGCCGTCCTCGCCGCCGCGCCAGTTGAAGCGTACTGTCTGCGCAAGAGATCTTGGGCCTTCACGGACCAGGGCATCAACTCACAATCCAGAAGCATCCAATCCGAGTTCAATTCCGACCAAAGTTCAGCTTCAGTCGCGGCATCCCGCAAATAATGCAAGAACTCGCGCTCCAGATTGGCGTCGTTGAAAAACCGCCGCCCGGTTCGAGTGTAGCAAGCACCTATTCCTTCGTCCTGAACACCGAATCTGGTGGCAACCGTTTCGTCGTTCTTACAAAGAACGACGATTGCGCGAGAGCCCATATGTTTCTCTTCGCAAATAATCTGCTCAATTCCTGCCTCCGAGTAGTAATTCAGGGCTTCTTCGGGATACTCCAGATAGCCGGGGCGCCGAGATGTACCGCAGGGTGACATTGTGGGAGGCAAGTAAACAAGCCATCTGGGATTCATTGCGAATCGACTCATGACCTCCAAGGCGGCGCAAGCATTTTCCTCGCGTATGGTTATTGAACGTTGCAGCCGCGTTGCCAGAATTCGCTTACCGATCACATCGGTAAGGTTCAACTCTTCATCCTTGCGAGCATCGCGAGCACCGTTACCGGAAGCGCTTAAAGGTTTCACCGGTTGATAGTAGACTTTCGCTGCCGGCACCTGCACCAGTTCTCGTTCAGGATAGCGCAGAGCAGTCATTTTGCCACCAAATACGCAACCAGTATCAAGACAAATTGTATTGTTCAACCATTCAGATTCGGGAACTGGCGTGTGTCCATAGACCACCATGGCACGTCCGCGATAGTCCGCGGCCCAATTGTATCGAACCGGCAATCCGTACTCATCCGTCTCGCCTGTCGTCTCGCCGTACAGCGCGAAATCACGGACGCGCGCACTTGAGCGCCCGTGAAAGTCCTCTTTCAGCCCGGCGTGCGCAACAACAAGCTTGCCTCCATCCATCACATAATGTCCGATTAGTTTGTCAAAAAACTGAAGAACTTCTTCTTTGAACTCCTCGCTCTCCAGAGCCATTTGCTCGACGGACTCAGCCAAACCGTGAGTCATGCTAACTTTCTTACCTTGAAGCTGACGCATCAGTTTCACGTCATGATTTCCAGCGACACAGAAAGCCGTGCCCTCAGCCAACATACTCATCACAAGGCGAAGGACATCGGGTGTGCGCGGACCGCGGTCGACCAAATCACCCACAAAAATGACTTTACGACCTAGTGGCGGCTCAACACTGTAGCGCCATTTCGAATCACTGGCATGAACTTTGTAGCCCAGCTTCATCAAGAGCTCCACTAACTCATCGAAGCAACCGTGGATGTCGCCGATGATATCGAAGGGACCGGATTCATGCTTCAAATTGTTCCAGAGCGGAACATACTCCACCGTGCTACTTTCAATTTCCTCGGGGGTGTCGAGAATGAAAACCCTGTGAAATCCTTCCCGACGTAATCCTTTTAGAGAACGGTTCAAAGCGCGTCGCTGATTGCGTATAACATGCCCGCCGAAGTTACGATCAGTTCTTGACTCATTGCGCTCGTAGCACAATTTCTCGTCGGTATTAAGGACTATCGCCACAGAGAGAACATTCTGTGCGCGGGCCAATTCAATGAGCTTCAATCGATCTTCCGTCCGCACATTGGTGGCATCAATTACAGTGACGCGACCGGATTTCAGACGCTTGTTCGCAATAAAGTGCACCACATCAAATGCGTCGCCGCTTGCAGCCTGGTCCAACTCGTCGTCAGCTACCAATCCGCGACAAAAATCAGAGGACACAACTTCGGTAGGTTTGAAGTGCTTTCGTCCGAAGGTAGATTTGCCGGAGCCGGAAGTACCGACCAGCACTACTAAGCAGAGTTCAGGAAGAACTATCTTCACAGCTAAAGACTCCCATTTGAGTGGGTGGACCTAACTCCTCATCCACAGGTCCGATTGATTCGAATCGCACGGAATATCTGTAGCGCAGAGCGACGCTATTGCACCACTTCTCAAACTCCGCACGCGTCCATTCGAAGCGATGGTCGCCATGCCGCAGTTTGCCGCTCGGCAGATTCTCGAACTTCTTGTTGTACTCAACGTTGGGAGTCGTGACAATAACGGTGGATGGGCGCGCATGCTCGAAGACCGCCTGCTCAAAAGCGGGAATTCGCGGTGGATCCATATGCTCGATCACTTCAACGCAAGTAGCAGCGTCGAATCCCTTAAGGCGGTCATCGCGATAGACCAGTGAGCCTTGTAGAAGTGTGATTCGCGCACGTGCGCGCTCAGGCATTCGCTCCAGACGAAGTCTATCGCCGGCTTTCTCAAGCACACGCGGCGAAACATCCACACCGGTTATCTGCTCAAATTCCCGGTGTTCAAGCAACGCTTTCAACAAACGTCCTTCACCGCACCCCAGATCGAGTACCCGGCGAGCACCAGAATCACGGAGGACCTCCACAACAGTTTTCATTCGCTGCTCGTTCAAACTAATCGGACGCTCAACCTGCTCCTCTTCCTGGAGATTGCGCGCTGCGTCTTCCTCCGGCAGATCTTCAACTTCTTCGACTAGCTGGCTCAACGCCAGGTTGGACAAACTGCGTTTATGCAAGAGATAACGTCGCGAAATCACATCCTTATACGGATGTGATGAAAGCCAGCCCTCCCCGAATTTCAGGAGCTTTTGCACCTCCGCTTCATCCACATAATAATGCTTATCGTCATCCAGAACAGGAATCAGGACATACAAATGGCTGAGCAAATCTTTGGCGCGCTTGACACCACTGATGGTGAGACTCCAATAACTACTGTTACCCCAGTCCACGAACTTCTCATCGAGAACAAGCGGCTGAGCCTCAACCTCATACCCCAACGGTTCAAACAACTTTTTGAGAAATGCTTCACCACCGCGACACGGCAACACTGGAATTCTGGCTTCCAACGGTATAGACATATCGGCAAGATCTTGCCTTTCCTTACTCTTACCGCTGAGACAGGTTCCGAAGACTCGGGCAAGCGCCACACTCAAGAATGACGACGCGACGTAAGGACGATCATTAACATACTGATCAAGAGTTCGAGCTCCAGACGAGTCGCCCTTTCCCCGAACCAGCGCGACAGTGTCCACATCCAACAACAAGCAAGCTGTGCACTTCTCCTCGCCGGCCTCAGGAAAGAACACGTGCGCGCGGCCGAAGCTGAGGTCAAATGTATGCAACTTGTCCGGGTTCTTTAATAGAACATAGCCCAGGTCTGTCGCCGGTCGATGAGTTGTTGAGATGGTGATAAGCATTGTGAGAATTAAGGTTGCAAAATTAGAATTGAGATCCACCTGTTGGTCACAAAGTGGCTGAAGTCCTCATACCATGGGCAAAGGCGACTTAATCGGCAAATTGAACTTTTTAGGCGCGTTCAACGTAATAGATAGGGCGAACGATAGAATAGTGAGGTGCGCCCCTTGATATATCCGCCGCATATAAGCCGGGCGGGGCAGCACACATACAATGGAGACCGAAAGCGACACTGCAGTGCTCGCATCCGACTTCCATGCGGGTAAACGTCTGTCTCGCAGACAAAACTTAGGCGCTCGCTCCACCTTGCCCATCGGCAATGGGACATTCGACCGAACCGAGAGGAACCACCATGCCCCCCCGTCCTTACGTTCCGCTTCACCTGCACACCGAATACAGCCTGCTTGACGGCGCTACGGTCATCAAAGACCTGGTCTATAAGGCCAAGGCCGAGAACATGCCAGCCGTTGCGATCACTGACCACGGCGTGATGTATGGCGCAGTCGAACTGACGAAGAAGTGCGGAGAAATTGGCGGAGTCAAACCCATCCTCGGCATGGAAGGGTACATGATCGACGGCGATGTCCGAGATAAAACTACAAAGAAAAGCATCTACCACATAACTCTTATGGCGCAGAATCAAACTGGCTATAAGAACCTGATTAAACTTTGCTCGTTCGCGCATTTGGACGGCTACTACTACAAGCCGCGGATGAATCATGCACTACTGGAAGAGCACAGAGAAGGACTCATAGTACTCTCGGGCTGCCTTGGTGCAGAGCTGAGCCAGTATCTGCTCAAAGATGACTACGAAGGTGCCAAGAAAATTGCCAGCTGGTACAAAGAGGTCTTCGGCGAAAACTATTACATTGAGATTCAAGACCACGGTCAGGTAGAAGATCGCACGGTAAATATACCGTTGGTAAGGCTCTCCCGCGAGCTTGATATAAAGCTCGTCGCCACAAACGATAGTCACTTCACTTCCCATGACGACGCAATGGCGCACGACGCCTTGCTCTGCATTTCGATGGGCAAGAAAGTTACTGACACCAACCGCATGAAGTTTACCGGTTGGGAATACATCAAGAACGGCGATGAAATGTCGTGGCTTTTTCGCGATCACCTCGACTACAACTTCATCGACGAATCAATCAACAACACAGTCGAAATAGCAGACAAAATCGATTGGATTAAACTCGGTGGCGATCCCCGTCTGCCTAACTTCGCAGTGCCGCCGGGGCATACAGACCACAGTTTTCTCGATTACATGGTATTTGAGGGCTGCAAAAAACGCTACGGCGCATTGAACGAAGAAATCGAAAAGCGCGCTCGAGAAGAGCTAAAAGTCATGATCGACATGAATTTCTCTTCGTACTTTTTGATCGTGGCAGACTTCATCAATTTCGCCAAAGAAAGCGGCATCCCGGTAGGCCCCGGTCGAGGTTCAGCCGCTGGTAGCCTTGTAGCATATGCTCTCGGAATCACCGACATCGATCCAATTAAGTACAACCTGCTGTTCGAAAGATTCTTGAATCCGGAACGTAAATCCATGCCCGATATCGACACGGACTTCTGTATCGAACGTCGCGGCGACGTAATCAGATACGTCGAGCAAAAATACGGCAAAGATCACGTTGCACAAATCGTCACGTTTAACCGCATGACTAGTAAGGCTGTTATCAAGGACGTGGCAAGGGTTCTTGAGTTTCCCCTTGCCGAGTCGGCGAAGCTTGCAAAAATGGTGCCAGTGGTGCGCGGCAAACCGACACCACTGGAGGAAATGATCAAAGATCACCCTGAGTTCAAGCAAACTTACAACAGCAATGCCGAAGCGAAACAAGTTATCGACCTGGCCCGCAAACTTGAAGGAGTGAACAGAACATTCGGCATGCACGCAGCCGGTGTAGTAATTTCCGATGTTCCAATGAACGAACTTGTGCCGCTCCAAAAAAACAACGACGGCACCATTATTGCCCAGTTCTACATGGAAGACGTAGCCTATGTCGGTCTGGTCAAGATGGACTTCCTGGGACTGCGCAACCTGACGATGATCGATCGGGCGATCAAAATCGTCAAGAAAACTCGCGGCATAGATATAGACATCCAAAAGATTCCGCTCGACGACGAAGCGACCTATCAAACCATCAGCAACGGCGATCTTGCAGGCATCTTCCAATTAGAAACATCCAGCGGCATGCGTCAGGTTGCACGGGACATGAAGCCCGGCAACATGGAAGATATTTCAGCGATTATCGCTCTGTATCGGCCCGGTCCACTCGATACGGGGATGATCGACAAATTCATCGATTGTAAAAACGGCAAAACACCAATCACGTACCCGACACCCGAACTTGCCCCGATCTTAAAAGATACGTATGGGCAGATTGTGTATCAAGAACAGGTTATGCAAATTGCGCAACGCCTGGCAGGATACTCGCTTGGACAAGCAGACTTGCTTCGCCGAGCAATGGGTAAGAAGAAACCCGAGGAAATGGAAAAGCAACGCGAGATTTTTGTAAGCGGCTGCGTATCCAACAACATCAAGAAAGAAGTAGCAGATCAGTTATTCGATACCCTTATTCAATTCGCCGAATACTGCTTCAACAAGTCTCACAGCCAAGCGTACGCGTTCGTCACTTATCAAACAGCGTACTTAAAAACACACTACCCCGTCGAATACATGACCTCGCTGCTGTCGAGTTGCAGCTCTGAACAAGACAAAGTTCAGGGCTATATCGCAGAATGTCAGGCCATGGGCATCGACATCTTGCCGCCCGACGTCAACGTTTCTGGACGAGATTTCACAGCAGACGGAAATTCCATTCGCTTCGGTATGGGCGCTGTAAGAAACTGCGGTGAAGCCGCAGTTGACGAGATCGTGAAAAAGCGAGAAGAGGGCGGAACATATCCTTCACTTGCCGATTTGCTTACCCGCATTGACTTGCGCACGGTGAACAAGCGAGCGCTGGAAGCACTGATTAAATGCGGCGCTATGGCAAGCCTTGGCGTTACACGCAAGCAAGCCCTGGAAAATCTCGACGCAATGGTTGAGAGCGCAAACAGACGGCAAGCTCAGCAAGCGAAGGGGCAGATCAGCCTGTTCAGCATGGGCGGCGCGGCCGCGAGCTTCGATCCGATGCCGCAGCTAAAAGGTGATGCAGGCGAGTTGCCGGAAAGCGAATTGCAATTAATGGAACACGAGTACCTCGGATTCTACGTCACCAGCCATCCTCTCAAACGCGTGGTTAATAGACTCCGTTGGCTGACAACTCACACGATTCGCGAGGTAGCGGAAGCCAATGACGGCTCCTCCATTATTGTCGGCGGGCTTGCTTCTTCTATCGAGAAGAAGCTCACCAAAACAAATAAAATGCTGGCTATCATTCATTTGGAAGACCTTGCAGGAAAAATTGAGTGCGTTGCTTTCGGCGAAACACTAGACAAAATCGACGCCAGTATTCTCACTTCTCAATCGTTGCTTCTCATTAAAGGCAAAGTACGAAGGAACGAAGAAGAAGGTACCAACTCAGTCTCAGTACAAATGGTGCGGCGTATCGCCGATGCGAATCTGGTCAATATTTTCTTCACTAGAGAGCAAAGTTTTACCGACTTGCACCGGCTGAAGAGTATTCTGTCCATGCACAAAGGCGACGATCCGGTGCTGTTGCATTTTCCACAAGGTAAGAAAAGCCAGGCCATTCTGGTTGGCTGTCAGTTCTGGGTCAATGTTACAGACGCGCTAAGAGTGGACATTGAACGCAGCTTCCAAACAACAGCCAAGTTGCTCGTCAATCATGTGGCTGTTTAGCCCACTACTTCGCTCTCTGCAAAAGCCGCGAAGGACATAGTACCGATCATGGTTCGAACGGCGGTAACTCACCGTTAGGAGTAAGCTTCGCACTACCGCTCTTCGACGGCTCAAGATCTAGTTTCTTTGCTTTCGCCAGAAGCGTAGCACATAGCTGCTGTTTCTCCTTCGCCTCCGCCACTCGCGGATCGTTGCCGCCTAACAAAGTAGAATAAATTTTTTCCGCTCCGCTCAGGCTGTTAGCGGCCTCGGTTAACATGTCGGACGGATTGGCAAAACCACTATCCTTCGAAAGGAGCTCCGTGCACCAGTCCAAGTAAACTGTAGCCAATTGCATGTTTGCATCGGCGTAGGCGATCGAATCAGGTCCGGTTGTTCCTTCGCGAATCGCCCTGATCTGGAGCAAGGGGTCCTCCGCATCCTGATAATTTTTGTCGGACAAGTAAACCCTGGCAAGAATACTATAGAGTTTCACCAATCCGGGATCCTGGCGACCCAGGTAAGGCTGAAGCATTGCAAGTCCGCCGCGGCAGAACCTAACAGCATCACGTTTCTCCACTTGGGAAAGACCATCTGCGTCATACTTCGAGGTGTGAGCATAAGCAATCAGCTGTGCAGTTTTGAACTTAGTTTGCTGTTCAGGAGGCCAACCGTTGCGTCCGAAAAGTACCTTTCTGGCTTCCGCATACTTGCCTCTATCCTGATAAACCCAGCACAATCTCTGCAGTGCGTTTTGATAGTTCGCATCGTTACCTTCGGATTTTGCCAACTTGGCTGCTTCGAGAAAGCCCGCCCCGGCGTCTTCCAAATTGTTTCTTTTGTAGGCCGCAACGGCCTTTTCAAAGGACAACGTCGACGGACTCGCCTTCGCCACTGGACCGGGTCGCCCCCCGGGATTAGCGGATGGTGATGATGGCGCGGTGCAGCCCGCTGCCGAAAGTATGCAGCCGACGATGCCACCCACCCGGAAGAACTTTCTTAAAGCAATCCCACGCTGCCGTTTTAGCACCAATCAATACCTGCACTGACCTAAGTTTTGTACCCGCTTAAAGTCTGAAGTAATTCGCAGTCACAAGCAAGTGGTTGGTAGAACACTGCGCTCACGCAGATACAACAGTCTTCCTCACAAAATCAACAGATAACGCCAACACAGCATCCGCCTGCTCCTGATGCGGCGCGTGAGCACAATCGTCTAGAATGACAAGCTCAGTTTGCGACGCCAATTCTTTGATTCGCCCAACCTGTGCCAGCGTCCCGTACTGATCATCTCGCCCCTGAATGGCCAGGATCGGACACTTTACTTTTGACACTTCGTTCTCAATGTTCCAGGAATAAAATTCCGATGAGAGCCAAATGTTTCGCCAAGCAAGGAACAAGGCTTTTGCATCGTCATGATAGCGTCCAAGCCGCTTAACCAGATGCTCGAACCGCTGGTCGGTTTCTCTGATACCGGATACAGTCACGTTTTCAACAAACAGATGCGGAGCCGCAACAACTACGGACTTAACTCGGTCGGGGAACTCGGCCGCATACAATAACGCAATGGAAGCTCCGTCGCTGTGTCCCCATAATATGGGCGCTTCGATCTCAAAATACTTAAGCACCGCAGGCAATACTACGTGAGCTTCCTGATGGAGATAGGAAACGTTTCGTTCTGCCAGCGGCTGGTCTGAGCGACCGTGCCCCAGCCGGGAGTATGCCAACACCCGGCAAGACGCCTTCTCCGCCAAGCGCTCGGGAAAGTCGCGCCAAAGCTCCACACACCCGAGACCTTCATGCAGCACAACTATGGTTTGCGACGCAGTCGAATTACCGAACCAGGCAAATTCGTATGCGGAGCCAGAAATCCGGGCAGTACAACTCGCAGAGTCCATAGTTGGATATTCCGAACATTTCAACCGCAACATTATACGTCCACAGCTGTCGGTCATGGAAGGCGACACGACACACGAGGAAAGAGGCGAAGTTTTATGCAAGTACGTATTTGACAGACGAACACGGAGTGCTATGATGTATTCAGACCGATCGGTCGGAAAACCCACAAACACCGACAGATAGAGGAGGCATACCATAAAGAAAGGCAATGTGACCCGCGAAATGATTCTCCACAAGGCTGCAGCACTGTTCAACAGCCGGGGCTACTTTGGCGCGTCGATGTCCGACTTAATGGCTGCAACCGGATTGGAGAAGGGAGGCATCTACAATCACTTCACAAGCAAAGATGAATTGGCATTAGAAGCTTTCGACTATGCGGTCAAAGTAAATGGTCAAATCGTCCTCAGCGAAATCAATAAGTACAGCAACTCCATCGATCGGCTATGCGCCTTTGTATCGGCATTCGCTACGCTTGGAGACCGGTCGCCAATTCCGGGAGGCTGCCCGCTGCTCAACAGCGCCATCGAGTGCGACGATGCGCATCCCGAAATGAAAACACGAGTACAAGGCGCCATCACACGAGTCTTGACGCTTCTCAGATCGACTATTGAAGCAGGTATCTCCTGCGGCGAGATTCGTCAGGATGTTAACGCCGATGCCGAAGCAAAGCTAATCTTTGCATCCATCGAGGGGGCAATAATGCTCTCGCGTCTGTTCGAAGACGAGCGCACCATGCAATCAGTGATCGAAAATCTCGCCCGGAGAATTCGAACGCTAGCACCGACAACAGCCATACAAGCGAACCTGCAGGCGCAATAGCCAGAAGCCGGATCTACTCACCAAAGCAAAAAGAGCACTGTGCCGGCTGGCAGCCGGCGCTATGCAAGCGCTTCGCAGCACGCAATCAATTAGTTCCAGTCCAAACAAGCTGTTTGGAATACACGCTCACAGTTAAGAGGAGAAAAACCATGCCAGTTACAGAACATCGGCAATACGCCGCGCAGGCTCGCAAAGGCAAGAACTTCAGCGCGTGGGATGCTGGTTCACTGGAAGACTTGTTTCAGTATGAATTGACGCATCCCAAGGTTGCGCACAAGGTGCGAGGCAAACTTTTCTTGCGCGAAATTCTCGGACTCACAGGTATGCAAGTCTCACTCAATCGATTACCGGCAGGACGAGCGGTCCCCTTTTCACATCAGCACAAGCAGAACGAGGAGTTGTACATTTTCATCAAAGGCAGCGGACAGATGCAGATTGATGGAGAAATCGTCGACATCAAAGAAGGTACGGTGGTGCGAGTCGTGCCCGATGGCAATCGCACCTGGCGCAACGACTCGACGGAAGATTTGTACTATGTCGTAATTCAAGCGAAAGAAGGTTCACTGCTGCAAGACACCTTTGAAGACGGCATTCCCTGCGAGCAACCGCCGACGTGGCCACCCGCGTAACCCGGGCGCTACAGGGCGGACACCGGGTGCCCCCCGGGTCGATGACACTAACGGCACGCGAAGGGTCAGCGCATGACAAGCCCGCCGATCATCTTCATATATCTGGTCAAGCCAGAAATGTCGACTGCAGTCGGGAACATGAGGTCTGCTGCACCGTCTCAAACTCAGCGAAATGGAAAGCGCGCAATCGTTGTCCAAAACGCGAAAGAAAAAATGATCATTGCAAGCACAAAAACATTTTTTTCTGTAGAATACACAACTTGCAAATAGCAATCGGAGGTAATCACGGACACACAACGCCCAACTTCCAGAAAAGCGGCGCAAACCTCACATCTGGGTATCAAGGTAAGCGTTTCGTGTACCCCTTCTCTTTTCAAGAGAAAAGCTCGGACACTATTTAGCTCGCAAGAGCAAGATTAGGGGGAAGAAACAATGTTTGGACCACATCTCATTCTCGAAGCATACGGCTGCCCTTCAGATCTCATCGGAGATATGAACGCAGTAAGTCAAATGCTCGATGCTTATCCAGATAAACTGGACATGACAAAGATAATGCCGCCGTACGTGTTCAAATACACGGGCGCCGTTCCGGATGATTGGGGAGTTAGTGGAGTCGTGCTGATTGCCGAGTCTCACATTTCCATTCACACATTTCCTGACAAAGGATTTGTCACTCTAGACATATTCTCCTGCCGGGACTTTGATGTCGATGCAGCTGTCGACTACTTCTGCTCTATCTTCAAACCAGAGCGCTTCGACAAGGAACTGATCATGCGTGGTCGTGAGTTCCCTCGCAGTGCCGCAAGAGCAGGACACATAGTCGAAAACGAACGCCTTCGCCTGGCTGCAGCTCAGTAAGGCGCCAGAAGCAACCAAGCAGGTAGTGCTCTAAGGGTACTACCTGCTTTTATTTGACCGTACAGTTTATTAAGTGCGCGCGGCGTCCTAAAAGCGCAGATCCTAAGAGATACGCTAGTTTCACAGGATCTAGCGAGGGGCTCTTATGGAATTGCAGGCGCCGGCCGAAGTAGGAGATGAAGTGAAGCGGCTGCGCGAGCGGATTGCGCTGCTTGAGTATCGAGTAGGAGAACTGGAGCACGTCGCCCCCGGCTTAGCTGGGGGAAAAGTCCAACGCAGCACCGGCAAAGGACCTGAGGGCGGCTGGAAAACGAATCATGTGAATGCGCAGCCCCCGTCAGCATCGGACTTTGGCGCACCACGCCGGAAGGCGCAAGAATCGGAGCGGACAGAATCGCCCCGCGAGCAGAGGGGAAACAAACCGAAACGAGGATTCGAAGATCTCGACCGGCAAGCAAGGCCGCCGGTCGGAGGAGACTTGAACAGTTCTAACAACGAAAAACTGGAGCGGGCGGGACGTCCGCACTCCAAGGATCAGCGACACGAGTCGGACTGGCCCGGCTCAGTAGAGTCGCGGATCGGACTCTACTGGCTCAGCCGGCTGGGAATCGGCTTCCTGGTAGTCGGCGTAGCATTGCTCATCAGCTATTCCTTTCAGTACTTCGGACCTGCGGCGAAGCTCGCTACAGGCTTTTTATCTTCGTTCGCGCTGCTTTTTTTCGCCGAGTTCCTTGAGCGCAAAAAATCGATTTTCGGCTTTTCCAGGATTCTAGCCGGCGGAGGCTGGTCACTTGCGTTCTTTACCACCTTCGCTATGCACCACATTCAAAGTGTTCGAGTAGTCGATAATCCCTACGTGGCCTTCGCTTTTATGGCTATGACAGTTATAGCAGCGGTATCACATGCGGTTGCGAAACGCTCGGAACTAATGGCAGTGATCGCAGTGCTCCTGGGCTTCATCACCGTCTTTCTCGGACCCACCGGACTCTTCTCCGCCGCGGCCTGTACGCTGTTGGCAGGGGCTACGGCTTTTCTGACGGTTAAGATGAGGTGGTTCGGCCTGAACATCGCAGCACTAGCGGGCGCCTATGTCTGCTACTCAGGGGTCCACGACAACCTTTCGACCATCGCGCCGGATGTAACACAACAGTTTTGGCTGACTTCCGCATACTTGCTTCCGACCTGGCTCTGCAACATGTGGGCAACACTCAATCTGAGCGAGGACAAGAAGTCGGAGCGCGCAGCCGGTCTGACAACGGCCATCATCAACTCTTCTGCATTTCTGGCGCTCTGGTTGCCCGCTCTCAATCACGCCTTTGGATCGAATGGCGCTTGTGCGTATCCCGCCATCGGAGCGTTTAATCTCGCTTGCGCCAGACTAGCAGAGAGCCGCTCGCAGAAAGCACTATCGATTCTCTACACCATGGTCGGGTTAACTCTGCTGACCATGTACATTCCCACGCTGTTGAATCAAAACTGGTCAACGTTTGCGATGGCGGTTGAAGGCATTGCGTTAACAGGGCTGGGTCTGCGCTACAACATTCGCAGCTTCCGCTGGTTCGCTATCTTATTGTCGCTAAGAAGCTTGGTCGTAACCGGTACCGATATGGTTGTTCACTCCTCGGCGGCGACAGAGTTCCCCGTGTTTTGTCAATGGTCGCTAGTCGGAACATGGATCGCCTCCGCGTACCTGTACACTTGCAAGCAGTTTGCCGAAAAGGTAAGCGGGGCGGAACGAGAGTTGGCGTTCCATGTCTACACCACCTTTGCTGCGGGGCTTGCGCTTTTCATTCCGATCACCTGGCTCTCGATCAAGCTGCCGACGGATTCGCAGCCCGCGGCCTTTGGAATCTCCTGGTCGTTGGAAGCCTTGCTTTGGGCAGCATTTGCAACAACGACCCGCAGAATTTATCCGGCGGTGTTGTCCGGCTTTGCGATGCTTTGCGCCGCATTCTCAACATGGATCCCCGGTCACCCGCCAATGCCAATGTTGGTCAACGCGGCAGCAATGTACCTACCGGTTCTCTACGCTCGTTCTCAGACAAACAAAGATGTAGTTTGGGTGAAAGGCCTTTCTTACTCGTTGCTGATGATGGCTTCGTTGGGCACGGCCGCGTTCATTCAAGCCTACGCAAATCATGGCTTCGCAGCGTTGCTTACAACGTTCCAAGCTTTTGTCATCTTCCTGTTCGGCCTCGCGAAGAAAGATCGCGGAGTACGCATGTGTGCCATGCCTTTCTTCCTTGTCGGCTGCCTGCTCCAAGGCTTGACGCAAGGGATCACACAGTGCACCGTATCGGTAGCCTCGCTTCTCTACACTGTCGGTCTACTCTACGATCAAAATCGCGACTTGGGAACGGAGCGAGAACTGCGCCATGTGTTCTACATCGCAGCAACTTTCATCCTGGCTTTGTTCTCCGCTCAAACGTTTGAAAACGGTTGGATATCTTGCGCATGGGCAGTCCAAGGCGCCGTACTACTAGCTTGCGGCTTCCGCCTCAAGGACACATGGCTAAGGGTTTTGGGTCTTGGACTTTTCGGTCTGTTGGCCGGTAAGTTGCTCTTTGTCGATTTTGCAGGAGCAGAAGCCATACATCGAATTCTGGCGTTCATAGTCGGCGGACTCGCGCTTCTGGGCTCGTCCCTCGCTTACACCCGGGTCGCCCGAAAAGTGGAGAAGGAGGACTCTCTCGTCTAAATTTCCAACAGCGGCAGCATCTCCAGCGCCATAATGTTCCAGCTCATGAAGTTAGGTGCGAAGAGCGCAGCCGAAGTCTCAGCGTCATAATTCTCGTGCAACGTTCCAGTTGTTTTGAGATCCAAAACCAAAGTATTGATCATTCGTGCTGCAACCGCTCTGGCTTTGTCCTGCAATCCTAGCCGCAAAAGACAACGAACCACCATTCCATTGGTCAGAACCCAGACTGGTCCCTGCCAATTGCTGACCATCACCCGACCATAGAGACCGCGACGAGCCTGGTTATACAATCGTTCGGAGACAGCAACAGAGGGGATGCCGGCCGGACGGAAGAAGTGAGCTTCACTCATCAGGTTGCGTTCAATAACTTCCTCGGCGCGTTGCTCGCTGGTTCCACCTACCAATACCGGTACCAGACCGGTCCAACAGCGCAGCGAAACGAACTCGCCCGACGAAGGATGCAAGTTGCAGTACAACGACAAGGCGGGATTCCACAAATGCTCGTCAATTGCCGACCGCAATTCTTGCGCCAGCGCATCGTACTGCAAAGCCAAAGTTTCATCACCGCTTGCACGTGCTATTTTTGAGAAGCAGAAAAACTCGGCATACAGATAAGCGGACAAATCGCACGCGAGCAGCTGACCGTCAGGAAAAACAGTATGGTCGAAATTCTCATCCTTGGCTGCTTCACCCGGAGCCAGCAACGCAAGATTGTTATCGACACCACTCTCCAGCACATTTCGCCAGCGATAAAGCCCGCGCTCATCGCGACGAGTTTTGACAAAGTATTGAAGGTACTTATCGAGGTCTTTGAGAATGGCGTCGTCGACTCGAGTGTTGTTCGTAACAACCAGAGTCTGACAGAGAAACGGCTTGCACTGGTCGCCCTTGTCCCAAATTCGCTGCGGTGAAATCGTACGCGGAACGTAACCATCCGCTTCCTGGAAGAGCAAGAAGTTCTTCACCACGTCCAACGCCAATCCATCAAACTTACCGTTGAGGTCAGGCGAGACTTGAGCGACCTGACTGAAGAAACAAGAATCCCAATCGTACATCTGCAAGTAATGACCGATAGAAGACCGCTCAGGCACCGCGGCATCGTCATCGCCGCCAGGCTTCACCGCTGCGGTCGGAGTCACATAACGAAAATTCAGAGCCCCTTCTGCTGAGTGCACACACCGAGCAGCGCCGTCAAGTAAATGATTCCTGAGCAGTTTTATATCCGTTCCGGATACTTCCGGCACCGTATTCAGTATCATCTCAGCTCACTCCACCCCCGCAGTCTCCAAATCCGCTCGCTTGAGTCCTGTCGCCCAACGGTGTGAAAGTCATTTCTGCGGGCAAATCCAACTGCTCAAAATAATGGCGTCCATGATAGCGCGGATGTGCCGATTTCCTTTGGGGACCCGGCAATGTTTTGCCGAGATTTACGAGTCCGTCGCCCCGAAGACTCCCGACTGCCGGAATCCAAGTTCCCGGCGTTCATTTGTCCACACAAGAAACAGCTAGTTTAGTGCCCCAAAATAAAGTGGTATAGAAACAGGAAGACCAATTACCAACCCGAGGGTAACAACAGAGTGGCTGAACTCGAACTGGCGGTCAAATACCGCAACTTGCCGAACAAAATCGGCTTCGCCGTAATGAGCTTGCTGTTTCCCGCCTGGGCATTACTGGTTCCATTCTGCCTAGGTCTTTTCATCGACTTCATCATCCAGCGACCGGATTGCATGCCGCCGATGATAACGGCGATGGTCCTGGTCGGGCTGGCAATCGTGCCTGTTCTGGGCGTACTTCTGACCGCTCTGTTTGAAGACGATCGACTCTACATAACCAAAAGCGGCATCTCATTCCCTCTGTACCTGGTTCCTTTTCTCAAATTCAGACGGAACCGCAGCTGGGCGGAGTTGGGTGGCGCCGGCGTCCGACGAACTATATCAGCCAAGAGCGAAAACCCCGACATGCTCAGTCTGCACTTCAACAATACGATCCCCCTGGAGTTCAAGCTGAACCAATTCGATAAAGTTCAGCTCGAGCAAATGCTCCTGGCGATCGAACTCTGGAGTGGCCGAGGAACACGAACACCGGAGCTGGTTGACTATCAACATGCCTTGCAGAACGAAAACAAGGGTCTCGGAAAGATAAGCCAGGTAAAAGTCTGGGAGGAGGAACTGGCGCGGCGTTTCTCAGCGACGTCTTTCGTGCCGCTGGAGCCGGACAAGGAGCTATGCGGAGGAACCGTAAAGGTAGTTCGTCAGCTGGCATTCGGCGGTTTGTCAGCCATTTACCTGGCTCAACACAACAAGATGAACATGGTTGTATTGAAGGAAGCCGTGGTACCGGCTAACTCCGACAAAGCAACCCGAGAGAAAGCAGAAGAGCACTTCATCCGAGAAGCGCGGCTTCTGATGAAGCTGGATCATCCCAATATAGCCAAGGTAATGGGGCATTTCCGCGAAGACGGTCGCGACTACATGATCCTGGAATACATTCAGGGGCAGGATTTGCGCCAGTACATCAAGCAAAACGGCGCGCAACCGGAACATGTCGTTAGCGGGTGGGCGCTTCAAATCGCCGGCATCATGCAGTATTTGCATCAGCAGGAACCACCGGTGATTCACCGCGATCTCACGCCGGACAACCTGGTTTTGGACCACGACGGGTCGGTGGTGCTCATCGACTTCGGAGCGGCCAACCAGTTCGTCGGAACAGCCACCGGTACCCTCGTCGGCAAACAAGCATACATGGCACCGGAACAACTTCGCGGACGAGCCAATACAGCCAGCGATGTCTATTCCTTCGGCGGAACGCTCTATTACTGGCTCACAGGCAAAGATCCTCTACCGCTGGCAACGTCACATCCTTTGAACGACGGCGCGCCGATATCACCGGAACTTGACGACCTGATAGCGTCCATGACCACGTTTGAAACATCCGTACGATTGAGCAATTGGAACCACATAATCGAGAAACTGAGAGAAATAGACTTTCAGGCAAGAAGAAATGCAGGAGCCGCATCTGGCAAACTTCCCGGAGGTGTAGCATGAACGAGAGTTTTCAACCTCCGGCGGTCCCCCAACGACGGCGCAGCCATGGCGTCACCACCAACGAGAATGAAATTGTAGTTCGCTATCGTCCGCTGGCCGAACTAGAAAAGTGGATGGCCCAACGAGCCGAGGACCGGAGCAACAAGAAAACAATTTTCGTAGGCATTGTTGTTGTGGGATTCCTGTTCTTCATGGCACCGGTTCTGCTGTTCATCATGCAGTGCCTTGTCGACTGGACGGCAGCTAGTGCGGCCGGAGCCGGCGCCGCCGGTGCGGCTGCCGCAGCTAAGGCGTGCCACGACAATATGATGTTCCTGCTCTATTATGTTCTGGGAGCAGCCGGCATCGGTATCGCAGGTGGGGCATACTGCCAGAGCCTTCCGACGCATCTGCAGTTAACCTCGAGTGGAGTTAAATTGCTTTGGCGTCATCGCTTCCTCACCCGCGATGGCGACGTAGTAAAGTGGAAAGACATCCACAATATCAGCCTGGAGTTACCACCTCGCAAGAACTCACCGCTTGATCATATTGTCCGCTTTAATAGCGTTGGCAAACCGTTGCGACTTCGGTTGGGTGCAATTCCCAGTTCAGAGGAGCGTGCCAAGATCCTGCAAGGTATCGAGCAGTTCGCACCGCTACTACAGCGCGATGCTGAAGTCGTTGAAGCACTTGAACTACCACCGGACCATAGTTACACGGAGTTGTGGCTCAGCGCACTTTCCGGTCCGCCGAAACGCGAGCGACTGAAGCCGCTCGAAGATAAAGCTCGGTTGAGAGACAACCGCTACACAGTGCACAAAGCTCTCGGCGTAGGAGGACAAGGCACGGCGTATCTGGCGACAGATCACCATGACGGGGACGAATCAGTCGTGCTGAAAGAGTTCATCCTTCCCGTTTACGTAGATGTGAACGTAAGGCGGCAAAGTCTTGAGCGATTTGAAAAGGAGGCGCGAATACTTAAGCAACTAGATAACAATCAAGTCGTGAAGCTAATAGACTTCTTTGTAGAAGACCACCGTGGATACCTTGTATTGGAGCACATCGACGGTCTGTCGCTTCGTGACTTGGTGCACAGAGATGGCGTATTCAGAGAGAATCAAGTTCGCGAACTTGCGGTGCAGATGTGTACCATTCAAGAATACCTTCACACACTCACACCACCAGTGGTGCATAGGGACTTCACTCCAGACAACCTGATTTTGCGAAAGGACGGCACGCTAAAGCTTGTTGATTTCAACGTAGCGCAGCAAACCGAGTCCACCGCAACGGGCACGGTTGTTGGCAAACATGCCTATCTGCCACCCGAGCAGTTCCGTGGGCAGCCGACGACACAAAGCGATATCTACGCGATGGGCGCATCAATCTTCTATATCTTGACCGGCGAAGACCCGGACCCGATTTCAGTTCTACACCCGCGCGAAAACAATAACTCCGTGAGCATAGATTTGGACCTGATTGTCGCAAAGGCTACAGCCATCGAACTGAAGGATCGCTATCAAACTGCAACCGATGTGAAGAATGCTCTAATTGCAGCAGGCGTTCCAACCGAAACCGCCGCAATAGATTAGTTACGTACGCTTTCAGCCCTGAAACGGGTGAACAGGGAGCACCCTGCCGGTCACGCTTCACGAGGAGATGGCGCAGGCAAAAATGAGGGACGAACAAACGGAGCGCGAAAAAGGGAGGCGGTTAAAGCCTCCCTTCTTACAAGAGCTAGTTGCTAGTGCTACTCGGCGACGGTGATGTCGACCAGGCTGGTCGCTGTAGGAGGCAGTCCAAAGTAGTTGGCGCCACTGGATTTTCCGCCGCCACCGGAGAAACCTCCAGAGCCGAACAGTCCGCAAGCAGGTTTGTTGAAGCCGGCACCGATTGCCATAAGACCTTGCTCAGCAGAAGGCACACCAACCATCTGATTGGCGGTGTTGTTGGAAGGTCCAAGGGTGCCGCCTGTAGTGTCTGTAGTAAATCCGAAAGCACCCGTATCAGCAGTGCTGTTCATGGCTGTGCTGTTGTCGATTACGGGATCAAAAAACGCTGATTGAGCCTGAGCCGCAGACACACAGGTCGAGAAACCAACAACCAGGAGAATCGCGTGACGGGTCAGGTTCGGCATTAAGTTTATACTCCAAGCGACTACGCTTATTAGAGTATACAAGAATTCGTGGAATTTTCGTGGAACGCCGGATCGGGCCGCCCTTTTGAGACAAAAAAGGCGGATGAATCAATACGCGGCGGTTTTCAGTTATGCGCCAACGGTCGCCAGATTAGACGCGGCTCACTTTTAACCTTAATTCCCTCCATGAAACGAGTATGCGTCTCCGCCGGACCCGCCACCACCATGGTAGCCGTAGTTATCGCCGCCACCGCTGAAGCTACCCCCTCCATCACCACCGTGATAACCGTAATTGTCACCGCCGCCATGGAAGCCGTCATCGCCGCCACCGCCGGGTCCGCCGCCGACTTCGGCTACATCGAAATCACACGGGGTCATGGCACAAGGGGGCAACATGCCTCCGGCGCCGCCTGAGCTATAAGGACCGGTGTATGGCTTGGCTCCGCCTCCGGAGAAACCGCCGGAGCCAAACTGTCTGACCGCAGGCTTATTGAAACCGGATAACACTGCATTCAGGCCGGTGTTTACTTCCGGTAGTTGAGCACCATTTATACTTCCCGAGCCCTGAGAACCGGTGAAGAAGCTTCGCCCAAGACCTGCGTCAGCATTGCCGGGAGCCGCTTGAGGCACTGCGTTTTGCCAGGAATAATCGGTGTTGTAGCCGCCACGTTGTCCGGTCGCTGCGGTGCTGGCATCAGCCCACCCCTGCGCGTTTGCGGACGTCTGTATTGATGCGAACGCAACGATCAAACTGAGAACTCGGAGCGCAGCTCGAGCGGAGAGCGACCGCAAGAACGTGACGTCGCAGTCTACGCGCGGGGGCGATGAGTCCTGCCGACGAGTCGGAACGCATATAGAACCAATCGACTTGAAAAACATGAGAAAGCCCCGCACTCCAGAGAGGTCAGACCGCGACCGACAGCCACGCGTACATACTCATACACGCAGCCCCCGATTTTTGGACACGCAGTTAAGGAAACTCTCGAAACGGCTCTACACTTTAGCAATCGGCTTGAAGTTCACAGGCAAGTCCTTCCAGCAACTGTGATAATCCTGCTGCAAAAGTTCCGAGGTGACGGCAAAACGCGTTGGCTTGTACACCAGAGAACTCTCGAACATGAACGCTAATGTGTTGTCCATGTAGACAGGCTGAAGGTCAACAGTCGATGCCCTGTTGAACGTGGTAGTATCCGGTCCGTGCGCCGACATCTGATTATGCAGACTGCCACCACCCGGAATGAAACCACCATCTTCTTTCGCGTCGTAAACGCCAAATATCAGCCCCATGTATTCGCTCATGCAATTACGATGGTAATAGGGCGGACGGAATGTATCTTTAGCTACCAACCAGCGCGGAGGAAAGATCACAAAGTCCACGTTGGCGGTACCGGGCAATTCCGAAGGCGATGTTAAGACGGTGAAGATGGAAGGATCGCAGTGATCAAAACTGACGGTGTTGATTACATTGAATCGACTTAAATCATATTTGTAAGGTGCATAATTCCCATGCCATGCCACTACATCTAGTGGCGAATGAGAAAGACTCGCTTGCCAGAGATTGCCCTGAAATTTTGTTATGAGTTTGAAATCACCCTCAACCTTTTCAAAAGCCGCCACAGGATATTGAAAGTCGCGAGGATTCGCCAGTCCGTTCGCACCAATTGGGCCGAGGTAAGGCAGCTGAAACGGGAGTCCGAAATTTTCGCAGACATAACCTCTAGCAGTCGGATCAAGTAACACTACCTGATAGCGAACACCGCGAGGAAGAACAGCAATTTCACCGGGCGAAACTTCCAGTATGCCAAACTCGGTGCGCAACCGCAATCGGCCCACCTCCGGCACCAGCAAAAAATCGCCGTCGGAGTTGTAGAAATAGGTGTCGGTCATGGAAGCATTGGCAGCGTAGAGATGTACTGCACTTCCACGTCCGTAAGAATCGGCGCCGGCGAAGGTAACTAACCCCTCAAGAAAGTCGGTAGTTTTCTCGGGCACAGGCAGCGGGTTCCAACGCATCTGATTTGGTGATGCAGGCTCCTCATCGAACAAAGGTCCGCGGATCTTGCCACGGTCCAATACAGAGAAGGAACTCTGAAGAACGGAAGGACGAATTCGGTACAACCAGCTGCGCAAGTTTTCATGTCGAGGAGCAGTGAAAGCGGAGCCGCTCAACTGCTCAGCATAAAGACCATGCGCTACTTTCTGCGGCGAATTTCGCCCTTCCGGCAGAACGCCCTCAATAGCTTCGGTGGCGAAATGATTGCCGAACCCGGTGTTGTAGTGAAGGGCTTCTGTCATCGCTTATCTCCAGAGTCCAGAATACACAAAGCGCTATTTAGAGGTTGCCTCGCACCGCTTGTTCGCGCTCAATGGATTCGAACAAGGCCTTGAAGTTACCCTTGCCGAAGCCTTTCGCACCCTTGCGCTGAATGACCTCGAAGAACAACGTCGGTCGATCTTCAACCGGCTTCGTGAAGATTTGAAGAAGGTATCCGTCGGATTCACGGTCGACAAGAATACCTAGCTCGGCCAGGCTCTCCAGGTCCTCATCAATCTTGCCCACGCGCTCAGTAAGGGCATCATAGTAACTCTTCGGTACAGTGAGGAATTCAATTCCGCGATTCTTCAGCTCACGCACGCTGCTGATGATGTCGGCCGTTGAGATAGCAATGTGTTGCACACCCGGTGCAGTGTAATAATCCAAATACTCTTGAATCTGCGACTTGCGCTTGCCGGCGAAAGGCTCGTTGATCGGCAGTTTGATCGAACCACCTTTGTTGGCCATTACTTTGGAAACTAGTGCGGAGTACTGAGTACTGATGTCTTTAGCATCAAAGTATTGATAAACATAAAAGCCAAAAACGCGCTGATAGAACTCTACCCAGTCCATCATTTTTTCGGTTTCAACGTTGCCCACAACGTGGTCGATAATGAGCAGTCCAGTGCTTTCTCCCTTCTTGCTCACAGCCTTGAATCCGGGAGCGAAGGCGCCATTGTATTCTCTGCGTTGCACAAATGTATGAATGGTGTTGCCATAAGTTTTGATGGACGCGGTGACAAACTTTCCGTCGGCATCTTCCACTTCTTTGGGCTCTGCGACTCCTTGGGCACCGCGTGCAATAGCCGTTTCGTAAGCCTTTCTGGCGTCCTTCACACGCAAACCGATATTCTTGACACCATCGCCGTGTTGAAGGACATGCTTACCGATTTCAGAATCGGGAGTCAATCCGGAAGTAAGAACAACCTGAACTTTATTCTGCCGCATGACATACGAGCACCGACTACGCTCACCGGTTTCCAGCCCGCTGTACGCCACAACATCGAAGCCGAAGCCTTTGTTGTAGTAGTAGCTGGCCTGAAGAGCGTTACCAACGTAGAACTCGATGAAGTCAAAACCCTCGATCGGAATTTCATCCACCGCAGTGGTGTCGACTTGCCTTTCTACCGTCTCACTCGCCATTTCAATGTCCTCCTGCAGGCCTCTAGCTCTGCGCTAAAGCCACGTTGTCCCCAGTTGCCCGAACCGTCACCGACTCGAGTCCAGCCGCTCCGCCGCCGACATCGCGCTGCATGAATAATCTCAGCTGCAGCAAGTCTCGCGGAACTTTCCGACGAGTGTTATTTTACGACATTGCGCGTAACTGCAACTCATTCCAGAGAACGATTGACGACTGAGTCGTCCGCCTGCTGCGGTTGCAAAGCTGGTCGTATAAAGTCTTCCGCGTACAAACCAAAAGGTGTACGACCGAATTGAGTTTCTTAACAGTGGTACAGGCAGCCAGTTCTACTGCGGGTTGTTCTTGCGAATATGAGACAATGATGGGTTGTTGGAACTCAAATTGAACTCCAGCGCTATTTCGTCGCCTTCGATTATATTAACGGCCGTCATTCCTTTAAACTGGAAGAACCGTTTTGGTATGCCAGGCAATTCAAAGTCCTGGTTGGTCAACATATGGAGACTTGCAGCGTTGAGCAACTCCCCACGGGAACCAACGACAACTTCGCGAAACTCTCTGTTGTTCGTGAAGCCACAGTGCTGCTGACGCGGCGCCGCAACAATGTTGATCTGCTCGCGCGAGGGAGTAACTATCTTAGTGAAGGACAACATGACCGGAGCCTTCTTCATAAGCTTATCCATCTTGCCGGGCGGCAAGGACTTGTTGATATGCCCCAAGACTGTCGATCCCTTGGGCGCGATAACGAAGCCGCCCATTTTCCAATCCTCTTTAAGCGTTGCGGAAATAGGCTGGCCCTGATAGCAGTCTTTAGTGTTGAAACCTTTTCTGAACGCTACCCGCAGCTCCGACTTGTCTTCCACCGGCTCATCGTCAACCAGCGTGGTGCCGGCCTGAATAGGGCTTCCGGTATCCTCCGCACGGCCCGATAAAACGCTTGACGCAAGGAAAAACACTATGGTGAGCACAGCAACCGGAACGATTCCATTGTTATGGAAACTCGCTACTTTCATGTTCACTCCCCCTGCCAGCGGCTACATTGTTTTCCAGTCGGTGCGTTTCAAGAGTAGGCTCGTTAACGTGCTGCCGTCTTTCCCGCGGTTCGCTGCAGGTCCAGGGCATCTTTATTCTGAGGATTGTTTTTCAAAACTTCTTCGATCAAAGTGCGAGCTTCAACGCTTGCTTTATCGCGGCGAAGCAAGCATTTTGCAAGGCCGATGCGCGCATCGTCGAAATCGGGTTGCAGCTCCAGCGTTTCTCTGTAGAACTCCTCGGCCTTCTTCGCTTCGCCACTGACACGGCGTGCTTCGGCCAGCTTGAATGTGAGAAGCGGATCGTGCCGATTTTTAGCAAGGGCTTCTTCGTAGTACTTCGCCGCTTCCGCTTCCTTGCCGAAGTGGTGCTTTACCTGCCCCATCATTGTTTTGATGAAACTAGCTTTGGGGTGAGATTCAGCAAGCGACTCCAGCTGTTTCATTGCAACCTGCTCATCTTGTTCTCGAGCTTTGGTCCATTCGTCGGCCGACATTTCATTCCTGGTCTTGTCGTGTGAGATCGCCACACGCCAGGCCTTCAAGGTGCCGTCGGTGATTTCCTGCTCGGCAATGGAGTCGAAGCGTTCACCTGAAACCGCTGCGCCCGGACCGGAAGCGTTGCTGGAGGTAGAGCTCGTTGTTCCTTGCGAAACTTCGCCCAGGTGATCACCGGCCGTGCTCACGCGCGTCGAGCACGAGGTGCCGGCAACGCTCACGGCGGACAATAACACGATGCTGACGACGTGCCGCCTTAGAAGCGCCAGTCGATTGAAATTGATGGTTGCTGAATTCATAAACTACGGCAACAGTGGAACTTTGCCTACGCCTTTTACTTCTCTGGAGTCTTTCATTTTAGCTGATGCGATGCTTCGTTTGCTAGGTTGAGCCGGCAATGGAGACGGCACTACATCAAGCTGTTCCTCAGCATTTGCGGCTTCGGTAGTTTCTTGCTGTTGAGCGCTCTTCGCCAGCGCCAGCAAATGGTGAATTCGACCGGCCACCTTCGCTTTGTATTTCTCAGGCACTTTATTCGCGTACGTAATATCGATCAGCGGGCGAGCAGCAAGCTGATAGTTTCCACGTTTTTCTTGCAGCTCAGAAAGCGCTACCCGAAGCATTAGCTCATCGGGTTTGTCCTTCATTCGCGCGTTCAAACGGTGAATGCAATCATCGAGCTGTTGATTGTCCGAACTCAAGACAGAGACATGATGGTATGAGACATACATATCGGGCGACAACTTGGTTGAGGCCACATAGGCATGAAGGGCTTCGGCATTGCGACCCACGGACCTCAGCACTTCCGCCATTTTGAACTGGAGCTGAGCATCATCGGGACGCTGATGAGCCTGATCGCGCAACAGCCGCAATTCAGCGTTGAGCGTTTCGACGCTTGGCTTAGCAGCAGTATGCTGCGCATAGCAAGGAGCGATTGCGCCAAACAAGACTGCTAGTAATACCAGTGATTCCGTAATTCGCATACTGCGCTCCAGCGCTTCCGTTTCTAGTGGGTTCGGCTCAGCAAGATGAGCGGATGCTCAACAATGAGGACCGTGCCCTTACCTTCATACTGAAAACCTTGTTATGGTCGATGAAACTGGCTTTTTTGTCAACTCAAGTGCTTTTAGACTTTTCGAATGATGACTCTGAAATGCCCTTCAATCTGTTTATCTACCGAAACAACTAAGTGCCCCTCAGCCGACATGCTTGGGGGAACACTATCTACGGGCTCCCCTTCATCCAGCAGAACTTCGACCACAGCGCCGGAGCCAAGCTTATCTATAAATAATTTGGTCTTAACGAAGTTCATGGGACAACTTACGCCACGAAGATCTAGATAATGTTTGGCTGAATCCGTACTCACAATGTCTCCTTCCGGCAGCTCGAGTTTAAGCTATCAGACGCCGAATGTCCCGGCTCCCGGTTCCGGAGATCGTGGCACCCCTGAGGATTCGCACAAACGGCAGGATCGGAATGCTGGAGCCACTGCTTACTAAAACACTCGCGCGTCATTATATAAGGAATAATTCGATCAAGAAGTGCTGAAACCGTCGTGTCGGATTCTCCCGCAATGCAGCTCAGGCAAAGCATCTCGTCCACATAACCAAGGGCTAAGTTAACGACCTGTTTGCGGGCACAGAGCCCGAGACTGCAGCGTGCACAGCAATTTGGACACCCCGGAATCAAGTTGGAGGCTTCATTCACCATGCCCCAATCCTACCATTGCGCGTATAGACTGGTCGAAATGGCATTGTGATAGCGCACAAATGTTGAAATAATATGCGTGAATCGGGGCAATCGTGACCAGACCAAATACACCACAAACGCACACCATTCTTGCGGTCTTCATTTTATGCACGAGTACTTCATGCATCGGCGCCTGCTTAGCGAAAGATGTCACAGCCAACGCAAAGCAGCCGTTCGCACGGACATTGAAAAGAAATCGACTGGCTCAAGGACGAGCAGGGGCACCGCGGACGGAGTCACTCTTACGTTCGGGGCGAAATATGTTGGACCGCGGACAGGTAGAGGCAGCCCTGGATCTGTTCCGAAAATACACGGACAGCAAGCCCATTGATCCTGAAGGCTACTTTTGGGAAGGCGTAGCGCTCGACGAAGCGGGCAACCTCGAGGAGGCAGCGCAAGCCTATGAAACCGCCATTGAAAAGGCCGACAGCCTTGATCTGAACTCGGCGGAAATCTGGACCAATCTAGGGAACGTGCTTCTCAAAACAAACAAGCTTGATAGCGCTGAAGAGAAGTTCAAAAAAGCCATTGAGATTGATCCGCATCTGGTACCCGCGCGTCTGAACTTGGCGCGAGTGCTAATCGAAAAGAACGAATGCCAGGGCGCGCTGGAATCGCTAAATCGATGCGCGGATCTTCATTTCAATGGTCCGCAGCTGGCATACTACCGCGCAAAAGCCCTTTTGAAATTAGGTCGTCCGGAAGAAGCCGCTGTGCAAGTTGACAAACTTCTTCTGCAATTACCCGTGGATAGCGAATTGCGCCTACGCGCCCAGCAGGAGTTTGCCGCCATCAAGGGTCGGTAGATCGTTTTCACTTGTTATTCGGTGCTTAACATCTCAGTAACAACTTGGCATTAGTCTCCTCGCATTGGGTGGCGAGGATGAAAGAAATGTCGAGTCAACAATCACAATCAATGAGCTTACGGCACTCTCTTCGGGAAGCTGTAATTTCAAATGAAAGCACAAAACAACCGCTGTTGGGGTCACTGCTAACTCGAGTTATGAATGTTCTGTCGGGCTCGGTCACAGCGCTGTTTCCGCCACCTAAGGCGAACAGCATGTGCAAATACTACGGTCACATCGTGGACAAGAAGAATTGGGGAAAAGGGCTTCCCAATTGCGTAGATTGCGGCAAGCAGATCCATTCACGAGATGAACTTCGAGGTTCAAACGTCAAGAAAGATTCGAAAACAAAGTGATATCGAAATAGGCAGCAAGTACGAAGGTTTGAAGGGGTGAGTCAGGGGGTGCGCTTATGAAATTAGTATTTGACAAAAACGGAAGAATTGAGCTGGCACAAAACGGCGCCATCAAGCCCCAGTGGTCCAACGCGTGGGATGGCGACCTTGAGATCAGACCGGATCGCGCAGCAAAAGTACAAACGATTCGATTGGCCGAACCGGCTCGCCGCCCTGTTAATCCGCTGTTCATCCTTGAGTGGTTCTCGAACGCCACAGGCGACTTCCGCAATCAACTCTCGTACTTCTTCGCACTGGGACGCACGAACAGAGAGCATAAGGACTCGGTTCGCAAAAGCCTCGCGTGCATACCTGCCGGCTTGTTCGTTCTTGGACTGCTCGTTGTCTTGGCAATAAACTGCCAACACACGCAAGTCACCGGCGCTCCAGTCGTAGCCGAAGCCACCGTCGACAACGACAAGGCGGAAGAGTCCGCAGAGAAAGACTCTGCCGAGAACACCGCTGTTGAAGGCGAGCCTGCACCAAGCGCGGTCGGACAAGCTCCGTTCATTTTGCCGGCGCCTCCGGAAGCGACAGAAGCGGAAGTGGAAGCCTCAGGAGCGGTCCCTGCGCCAACGAACGAGCAATCCGAAACCGGTTCTAATCCTGCTCCTTCGATAAACATCTCAGCGCTGAGCTTGTGAGGTGTTGCACTCCATCACGCGGAGACGAAGATGTAGCCTTTGCCATGAAGCGTCCGCACCGGACATTCGCTTAGCTTGCTGGCAGTCTCAAACTTCTTTCTAATGCGAAAGATATGAACCCTCACCGCTTCCGGAGATGATTCCGACATCGAAGACCAAGCTCGCTCGCACAATGCTTCCTGGCTAAAAACCTCATTCTTATTGCGCATAAGTAGCTCTAACAGCTGGTATTCCTGTTTGGTCAATTTCACCTCAACTTCGTGAAAAGTCACTCGTTGGCTGAGCAGTTCAATGGCTACGTTAGACGCCTTTAGCTCCTTAGATGTAGCGGTCACCGGTCTTCGCATCAGAGCCCTTACCCGAGCCAGAAGCTCTCTGAGGTCGAAGGGTTTTGTCAGATAATCATCGGCTCCTTGATCCAGCCCGGTAAGCTTGTGGTCAATGCCGGATTGCCCGGTGAGCATTAAGACAGGCGTAGTCAGCCCTCTCGCGCGGAGTTTCGCTAAGTAATCTATACCGTGCATACCCGGCATAACCCAATCCAAAATGATGAGGTCGTAAACAAATCCCGCCAGCATCGGATCTGCTTCCTCGGCGCAATTGGCGTAATCGACGATAAAACCGGTCCGCGTCAAAGTGTCCTGGACGGTTTCCGCAAGTTTTTCGTCATCGTCAATTAAAAGAATCTTTGACAATGGGCCCCCGCTCTTTTGGTTGTACGAATCCTATATGCCAATTATTCCCGGACCGAATCGCATGACATCCAATAATCTAGCGACACCCGCGCCAGGCGAAAACGACTGTCACACGCCACGTATGACAGGTTTATGCTCCGCCGTATGTTAGGCTACTGTGTAGAATCAGCGATGAGCGCGACCACCAATGATCAAACAAGAAAAGTTGATTTGTATGATCCTGGTGGCGTCAGGTTCCCTGGTATTTTTCGGTACTGCTCACTGCGCGCCAATGAACTGGCGAAAGTTTGTCAGCAGCGCTCGCATTGACTATAGCAATCACGAATACAAGAAAGCGATCTCTGTCTATACAGATGCGATCCACATTCTGGAGACCGACAGTCCGAACGCGGAAGCGAAGTACGATCTGTATCTCAACCTGGCCGAGGCTTACCGGCTCAACAATCAGCTAACCGAGGCCGAAGCCACTTTGAAGAAAGCGGAGCCGGTTCTCGCACAGAGAACGTGGGTCGATCCTCTAATTCAAGTGCGATATTGGCGCAGGCGAGGAAGCCTTTACTTTACTCAAAGCCAGTTTCGCAAATGCGGCGAAGCCGCTCTGAAAGCCAACCGGCTCCTGCGTCAGTTTCTACCCGAGCACGGAGTTAAAGAGTTAGTTGCCGTTATTGGTACCATGAACAATGCAGGTGAGTGGTCGATGAGTGCAGCTCTAATCGCAGCGCTGCGTTCGTATCCGCTTTTAGATAAAAGAAGCCGCGTCCTCATTGAAGACACAGTTACAGAAACCAGCCGGCAGTTGCGCCAGCAGCTGGCTGCGAGTGCGGGCGCGCCTGCGGCGACGCCCGGAAAGAACGCGAAGAAAGCCGAAAGCATCTTAGTCGCGTTGACAGAGATTGATCCCGATCCCAAAGCATTGGTCATTTCGTGGGTCAAGTGCTTGTCCTCGCCTGAGGCACCGGAGATCACGCCCCAAGTGAAGGAACAGTTGGAGAAGCTTCTAGCGACATGCCAAAAACTTCAACCACAACCGACCTGTTGGAAGCATTTATTGCGAGGAAAGATCCTGGAGCAGTCACACCAATTGCTGCAAGCCGAGCTGGAGTTTGAAAAAGCCTGCGCGCTTGCAACGCAGAATGGTACCGAAGCAGAAAGATCAATTTCCTACGGCGCGCTTACAAGTGCAATCTCCTCCTACGAGCAACTGAGACCCGCCTCCATTGAGCTCCTCAAGGAAGAACAAAGGCTCACATCACCTCAGTATGAATACTTATGGAAATTTGCCGCCTTGAACCGATTCAGTCTCCATAACGTTCGTGTACGCCTGCGCCTGGCAACGGAGTACGCACGAGCAGACAAGATCGCGGCTGCCGAAAGTACCCTGTCCGGTATATCGGGCTCGAGAACAAAACACCTTCCTCTGTTTGCTCTAAAAGTATTGACACCACAGTTAGAAATCTGCAGAGCAATGATTCGCGCCGGTCAGCACCCAAAAGCCGAGCTACTCTATTCCAGGCTGGCGAAAGATGTGGCTGTTCAGCTCCGGCAAGAAACGGGCCGGGAGTCCCCCGATGCGAAAGCGTTCTTTACTCGTTTAGCCGCACTGAACGAGGAGACTAAAACTGAATTAGCGCGACCAGGCAGTGTCCCCACTAACGACCACTAAATGATGAGCTAACAAAGAGAGAAGTATGCAAATCAGACACCAACTTGCGTGGTTTATAGGTATCCCTTTTGCTTTGCAGCTAGGGACAATGGGTTGGTTGATTCTATCATCGGCAAAGGTCGATGAACTTGTAGCACGCGAGACAAGAACAAAAAAGGCAATGAGCCTGGCGCTGGATATCAGAGGCAAACTGGAACAAGCTGTTTTGCTGATCGTAACAAAGAGTCTTGCTGGTCTAGGGACGACTAGTACAACTCTCCATCGGGACCTCATTCGCAAGGACTTTCTGGAGTTGCGTCAAGTGGCGGCCACAGAGAATGGCATCATGCCTCTTGTAGATCAACTGCAAGCCCGCACGGATCATTTTCTAGAATTATTCGAAGAAGCGGCTAACGCATACCAACCGGGAGACGATCAGTTGTATTTTTCGCAGTTCCTCGGGAAGAGAGAGTATCTTGAATCGTTGACGCTGTCGTTCGACAGCATCAAAAAAGAAACGGACTCTTTGCTGGCAAAGTACAAGCCTATAGCTGAGGACTTGGGTCCCAAAGCTCTAAGAGGACGAGAAGCGTTGAGAGCCGCCATGGTTGGAGCAATTGCCATAAACGTCGCAGTAGTTGCCGGTATTGCGTTGCTATTAAACAAGACTACCTTGCATCGTCTCAGGATCCTAACAGAGAACATGAAGGAGTTTTCTAAAGGAAAGCCCCCAAGTAAGCGACTTGAAGGTAACGACGAACTTTCGGATCTAGACTCATCCTTCAACGAGATGGCCGACGAACTGGCAAGATTGAATGAGGTACGAAAGTCCATGCAAGCCATGGTAAGTCATGATCTGCGTTCGCCGCTGACGTCCATGGCACTCAGGTTAGAAATGATGGTGCACATGCAGACCGAACAACTTCCGCCTCAAGTGGAAAAAGATCTGAAGCACCTAAAATCCGAAACAGACCGCCTGAAGAGGCTGGCAAACACGCTTTTGGATATTGAGAAGATGGAAGAGGGAAGCATGCAAGTGCTGAGCAAAAGCATCGCCTGCCACGAAATTGTTTCCACTTCCGTCGAAGCCTTGCTTTCTCAGCTTAAACGCAAACAGATCAGCGTCGAGCAAAACATGCCTGAAGGAAGTGCCTTTCTGTGTGATGCAGACAGAACCATACAAGTTGTTATCAATTTTCTCTCTAATGCAGTCAAGTTCGCACCTAAGAAATCCAAAGTCACTATCAACCTTGTGACTGCTTCAGAAACGTTATGGCGACTGGATGTTCATGATGAAGGTCCGGGAGTTCCGGCGGACAAAAGAGACAAACTCTTTGGCAAGTTCAACCAGCTGGATCAACCCGATGAAGTGCGGAAAGAAGGAAGTGGTCTTGGGCTCTACATATGCAAGCTGCTGATTGAGGCTCAAAGTGGACGCGTCGGATATCGTCCATCCGAAGGCGGTGGAAGCTGCTTTTGGCTTGAGCTCCCCAAGGGAGAGCTTCCCCCGCCTGAATTTGAAGAAGCCGAAGGGTCCCCTCTGTAGTCTCTTTAACTGCGGCTCTCCACTTAACAAATCGTTCACAACTCCATCGTAGTCTTTCAACATCCGAAACGCCAACAACAGGCGGGAGCGGGGAGAGCAGGGTTTGGGGGGGCGGGAAGTATGACAGTTTCGAAAGCAATCAGCTCGACGACATTTCATTCGCGATCGAATAGAGGACAAGTCATTGTCGAAAGCGCGGCAATGTTTGCGGTACTGATTACGGCAGTGCTCCTTCTAATCCTGCTCGCCATAAACACGTATGCCGTCGGTAGCTACAATGTGCGACTGCAATCCGCCGCATCAAATGCGGCGCGAAACATCGTCGCGCAAAAGTGGTGGATGGGAATGGAACGCCCGGAATATAGAGAAGATGAGGCGACCGCCGATGCCCTGGATACATTGAACACGGAACTTGCGGCAATGGGATTGCCTAAAGCTGAAAACTTCAAACCAACGTTTACCCGCGAAATCATGTTGAGAGAAAAAGCCATTACCCTCGTTCGCGTAGATTTCAACGTAACATTGGGAGGAGGACAGGGCTGCATACTTCCGACTCGAATCCCCCTTCACATCTCGTCAATATCTTCAGACGCCGAATATGCTGTAACTACTCATGGAAGAGCGCTGATTCTTTGCGGTCCCAAGGGTGGTCCGCAAACCGGTATACGGGTTCCTGTCTACAACGCGACAATCGGAAAACAGACTCCCGCTCACCCGACCATGTTGGTCGCTGGTGCAACTCCGGGTGAATCGCCAACCGCGCATCTTGTTCTCTATTGCAATTCCGCTGGTTCGACCATCCAAAAGCATAAAGACATTGGTCCGAACATGACCGTCCCGTCCGGTGAACTTGTCCAGTGGGCGCCGGCAGGCAGGTAGGCTTAACATCTTAGTAACAAGTTGGATTTAGTCTTACAGCAATCGGACTGGCAGGGCGCAGAGGAAGGGGGATACAGAACATGACGCAATCAACGAAGACAACACGCAGTCAACGCGGACAACTGATCATTGGTGGAACAGCCATGATGGTGGTCATGTCCATGATATTTTTCGGATTGCTGCTCGTACTGCTTAATACGGCCGCAATCGCGAACAACTCAAGCAAGATACAGGGAATTGCTTCGGAGGCTGCAGGGCTGATCGCCGCAAAGAAATGGTTTCTGGGAATGGAACGCAAGGAATGGAACAAAGAACAGGCCCGGAAAGAAGCAGAGGAATCGGTAACAAAATCGCTGGCGGCCATCGGACTGCCACCACCGTCCAAGTTTGACGTGAAATTTATGAACGGCACGGTGAGAAACACGTCCATAGTGGTAACCAGGGTGAGTTTCGATGTATCCGGATTGCAAATCGTTTCCGGAGGAATTCTGGGCAACGTTGTCCCATCACTTCACATCTCCGGAACCGCCACAGACTCTGAGCACGCCGTCACCAAACACGCAATGGCTTTGATTCTGGCGGTTGATCCAAGCAATCCCCGAATCCGCAGGGGAATAAGAGTGCCAATTTATAACGCGACCAACGGTCAGGGCCAACCTCTAAATGGAAGCGTGCTCAAAGCAGGACGATCTGCCGGTAGTTTTCCCGAAGCCATGCTTAACCTGAATTGCCCCCAATCGTCGCACATTTACTGATTCACGCCAATATGAGTGTTGTGCAAATGCCGCGACAGCCCCGGGGGCGAACTGCAATCCCAACCTTACGAGGGTCATTGTCTGTAGTTGAGAGCTTAACAACTAAGTAACAACCTCGTCCTAGTATGAGTTGCATCAGGAACGAGACGGCTAACACCACTACGGTGGACTGAGAGGGACAGGCGATGGTATCGAAAATCAATGCAAGAAGGACGAGTCAGAACAGGCACCAACATGGTCAGGCATCACTTGAATGCGTGGCAGTCATTTTTGTGATGACAATGCTTGTGGTCGGAGCTCTCTTGTTGCTCGTAAACACGAGCCTACTGGGCAGCTACAACTACAGACTCAATGCAATCGCTGCCGATGGCGCGCGACAATTTACAGCCGGCATGTGGTTCCTCGGGATGAAACGTCGCAATTTTGATTTGAATGGTTCCGTAGCAGCAAGCCATGGTGCACCCGCCAGACTTTCAGAAGGTGCAATTGGAGACGTTAGGACACTGATTACCGAAGAAGTTAAGGCAATGGGATGGACCCAAGCGACGGTGTCGAACCTCAAAGTCGAACCACACACCGAAACTGTTGCGGGGCACGAAGTGACAATCGTGAAGGTGGACTTTGATGTGAGCAATATAGAGATTCTCTCAGGAGGAATACTCCCGACGACTGTTACGCTGCACGCCACCGCTATCTCATCCGACGCACAATATGCCGTCGACAGACACGGTATGGCGCTGCTTCATACGGTTTATCCGGATCCGCTGAATCCCGGAGTAATGATCGAAAGAGCCATTCGTGTTCCGGTCTACAACGCGACCATCGGTCAAAACACGCCTGCCAGCAAAGACCCCCGTTGGCTGCAGGCCGGGGACTCCATAGGTCAAAGCCCTACGGTAGAAATAGCCTTGTCCTGCGCAAATGGCGGCGAACTGGCAAGAGAGCGTACGAACCCCTCCGGAACCGGCACTCAAGTCCTTGAGCGCCGACGCTGGGATCCGATCAATCCTCGAAATGCCCGCTGGAATCCGAAAGATCCACTTGGACCGCAAACCGCTCCGGGACAATAGGACTTGCTCAACTAGAAAACACCCCGACGCCAACGCTTCGGGGTGTTTTGGCTAATCGCCCTTGTGCTTTTGCTATCTTGCTGTTGCGCGAAAACAGATCAGATTAGATGTGGAAAGTTTCATCTGCCCGTCTTCTGCGTTATCCCGCGCAGTTGGTCAGGTAGTATATGCCTGGTTAGTAGACCACAAGTAGCAGGATTTGGGACCGGAAGGTCTCACCTCGCTTCAACGCACGGCACCTCGCATTCATATGGCAAGCAAGAAAATCGAGTATCGCACCGAGCAAGACAATCTGGGCAAAATGCCAGTTCCTGTCATGGCCTATTGGGGCGTACGCACCGCGCGCGCGCTTGAATTCGGTCGCAGCGAATCGATGAACGCTCGCTTCCGGCACGCCTTGGTGATGCTCCGCAAAGCAGCCGTTGAAACCAACATGCAAATTGGTCGAGTGGAAGTGCGCCAGGGCAAGGCTGTTTCCCTTGCCGCAGATGAAATACTCGCAGGCCAATGGCACGACCAATTCCCAATATCAATTTTACAAGCAGGCTCACTAGGAGCCGTCTGCGCCAACGTCGACGAAGTCCTGGCAAATAGGGCAGCAGAGATGCTCGGCGGAAACCTTGGTGATTACGAACTCGTAAACGTAGACCAACACGTGGCAGCAGGACAAACGCCATATGATAGTTTTCCGACCGCATTACGAGTGGCATTGCTGGCACAGAAGTCCGAACTGGAAGCTTGCCTACTGGACCTTGAACGGCTTCTGCGCCGAAAAGCTCTTGAACTCGAGAAAATAGTCAAGCCAGGGCGCGTCCACTTGCGAGACGCAATGCCAATAAGTCTGGGGCAAGTGTTCAACTCCTGGGGATCGTCAGTGGGCAGGTGCTCCAAACGGCTAACCGACGTGACCACGACACTTGCAGAGGCGAGCCCCGGCACTGGCGAAGTTGGCACCGGATACGGTACTACGCGCGAGTTCAGCGCATTGGTGGTCGACAGATTGTCGGAGATTTCCGGAACTAAGCTGCGCTTGTGCGACGATCCAATTCGAGCGCATCAGTCCATGTCTGACTTTGTAGCACTCTCATCCATTTTGAAAGAGATTGCAGTTGAACTGCAAAAGATCTCCTCAGATTTATGCTTGATGAGTTCCGGACCATCGGCGGGCTTCGGAGAGATAGAGCTGCCTCCAGCCCAATTGGAAAAGACTCCATTCCCTGCGCAGCACCGCGCCATCCCCATTGTGCCGGAGTTCGCTTCCATGCTTTGCCTGCAAGTATTCGGCAATGACATGGCGGTCTGCGCAGCTGCACGAACTGGACAGCTCGAGTACAACTCCATGTTGCCGTTAATCGCTCACTGCTTGTTAGCCTCGATGGATTCATTGACAGATGCCATTAATATGTTGGCAAAACGCTGCATCTCAGGGGTGAATGCAGACGCTTCCCGATGTCAACAGAACGTAACAGCAACAGGGGTCGACAAAATCCTGCTATCCGGTTGTCTGGGCGCAGAACAGGCAAAAGCCCTGGAATCAGAGGCTAAAGAACGAAATATCAGCATTAAGGAGTTGATTCTGGAAAGGCAATTAATGACTCCGGACCAGATCGATAAGTGCATGAATGTAAAGACGTTGCTAAGCCCCGGCATCAACGAATCCTCACGCTCGCGGATCTGATCCTGACCGCAATCGAAATCGACATATTGAGATATGCATTGCTCATACCAAGCCGGAGATATGCTTGCGTCGTTCGCGCTCAGCACCACATTCAGTACCGCATGAAACTCGGAAACAGAGGATCACTAATGGACTACGGATGTTAAATGAAGAAATGTGAAAGATCTTAATGCTGATCACATTGAGGCTTTATTGGTTAACATGACTAACATGTGAAGCGGGTTTCCCTGTTTGAGATTGAAGATATTGGCTGCAATGCTGAGTGGATATCGATTTGAAATGATCATCGGATGTATGAGCGCCGGCAAGTCCAGCGAACTCATTCGCCGAGTAGAGCGAGCACGTCTGGCATATCTGCCTACGGCGATTTTTCGCCCGGCCGTAGATACCAGATCCAAACCGGACCACGTTGAATCAAGAAATGGTCTTGCTTCGCAGGCCATTGTCGTCGATCAAGCCAAAGAGATGCTCAAGTATTCATCTCAAGCAGTCGTCATCGGTATAGATGAAAGTCAGTTTTTTGGCGACGACATCGTTGAAGTGATTCTGACCTTGCTCAGACAACGAAAAAAGATCATTGCGTCAGGATTAGACCTGGATTACAGGGGCAAGCCTTTCGGTGTAGTTCCTCATCTGCTCGCACTTGCCGATCGCGTGGACAAGCTTCTGGCCGTTTGCAAAAAGTGTGGTTCTGATTTTGCGTGCCGCACGCAAAGACTTGTACAAGGTACCGAACAAGTGTTAGTTGGTGATTCCGAGTACGAAGCGCGTTGCATCGATTGCTTCGAGCCACCTTCAGAGTTTCAAATGCGCATCGACTTACAAAGCACGAACGTGTCAGAGCCCGCACTGGTCAATTTCGCACCGCCATCAAACTTCAGCACGGCTGTTTAACCTCTGTCGATTTGAGGAGATACGGGTTAGAGACGCTCGGTGTAAGCCAGGTAAGTTTGCTTGCGAAGCGTCTGCGCCTTAGTCGGTATACCTGAGCCGCACTTTGAAGTGAGCTTTTAGTTTCGCCAACTCTTCATCAGTGATTGGAGGATCCGTACCGATCACGCTCACAGTCTTGAGAGATTTGATCGCACAGAGATGCTTAAGTCCAATGGCGGAAATGTGAGCGCCATCAAGTCTTAGCTCTCTCAGAGAAGCGCATTTCGCCAGGTTAGCAAGGCTGGCATCGGTGACACGAGTCTTAGCCAGGTCCAGTGTGCGAAGCGCGGGAAAGCGAACAAGCTCTTTTAGCCCACGCCCAGTAACAGCGGTTTCCGCAAGTGATAGATGTTGAAGGCGATCGAGATGTTTGAGTCCGACCAGCGCGGAATCGCGCACCACTGGTGATGTCAGCTGCAGCGAAACTAAGGAGGGCATCATAGCAACTTTGGCTAATCCAATGTCGGTAATTGCCGGCTCATCAATGCGTAGAACTTTAAGGTTCGACATATTGCTCAAAGCCGCCAGCCCGCGATTGGTTACCTTCGCACTTCTATCAATATCCAACGCCTGCACTGATGCCACTTTGCTCACTTCCTCCAGCGTCGCATCAGTTGCAGTTGCCCCCTTCAGATAGACACGTTCGGCACTATTGTCCGGCGCCAATGACTTCAATCGCTTCAGCACCGCAGGCTGAACGTCTTTAGCGGGCTCAAGCTCAAAGAAATTTTCCAACGTAAAAAAGCCCGGCACACTCAGAACCGCGGGCTCCACCCAGCAATTCTTGACTGTCCAAGTGACCGTATCATTTCCCGAATTAGTCGTGTAGTAAACGGGAAAACGGTCAAAGTCATCAGTCCAAATCTCGCAAGAAAGCCCATCTGTAAGAACCTTCCACTTATGGCACGGAAAGTTGCGAACGACACCGGTCCCCAACGATTGTGCATGCCTGGTCGCAGCTTCAGACTCGTCAATAATCACGGGAAACTTCACCGGGTCAATTGCAGCTTTAACATAGGTCAGCGTACGCTGATCACCGAGCAACGCGGTTCTCTTCTTGTAGTCAAACAAACCGACCCAGTTTTTTCCATCGACGAATCGAGCAACGCCCGTTCCGTCATAAAAGGCATAGAAATCACTGACAGCCTGGTCTGTCTTCGCGATTTCGTAGGCTGCGCCCAGAGGGTGACCGGTTGGCTGTGATTTGAGCTGACTCGACGAACTCGAACATCCTGCGAAAAGCGCCGCCGAGATGCCAACAAAAAAAGATCGAGAGAGGAGATTCATCAGTCGCCCGAAAGGGGTAATTAGAACAATAATACCGGTTCAACTCCAAATACAGCCCGGGATTCACCCTGGAATCGCTGTCGAGGCTTTGCTATCTTTACTAGCCCCTGCATCGAGCTTTGCAGGCATTAAACGATTCGAACAAGAATGCAGAATTATGGCACGCGTTGAACATCCCAACGTTGTAACCATTTACGACGCCGGTTCGCTCAATGCAAAGCAGCCGTACATTGTGATGGAGTATCTGCGCGGAGACTCGCTCGGTGACTTGCTGCACCTTCGCGGTCCGATACACATCAAGTCGGCACTTGAGATAGTTTCGCAGTGCTGCAACGGGTTGGAAGCAGCTCATAAGGCAGGCGTTATCCACCGCGACATCAAGCCTGACAACGTAGTGATTCTCGATCGCAACGAGCACAGAGACTGGGTCAAACTTGTAGACTTCGGCATCGCAAGATTAGTCGACGCAACAGAAAAGGTTACGGCCGATGGCATTGCAGTGGGCACACTGGACTACATGGCGCCTGAGCAACTGGAAGGACATCAGGCAGACGAACGTTCGGACCTGTACTCCCTTTCGGTTCTGCTGTTTGAATCTCTTACCGGCAAGATGCCTTACGAAGCGATTAACACCAGAGCACTCATTGTCAAACAATTGACCGAGAGACCTCGCCTACCGTCGCAAGTCCGCAGGGATTTGCAAGGCTCCGGAATTGATACCTTAATTGAGAAAGGCATGAGTCGCAATCCGCAGGAGCGCTTCCAGAGCGCCAGAGAATTCGCAGAGGCGGCCAATCATCTTCTCGGAAAACTGACTGTCTAACTTCAAAGTTTGAGGTCGGTCGTTGTTCGGCACAATGCGTATAATGGTTAAACCCAAGAGTAGAACGTTGCCGTGCAGCTAAACCTCAAACTATCACATAAGGGACTCAGCCTCGTCTGCCTACTTTTGGCATTGGAGTTGACTTTTGTCGGCGCATTGGCGAGTCTGTTGAGTCAGGCCGAGCAAGCGGCACAAAAAGAAGCGCATGCTAAAGATATTGTCGGCACCACCACACACATTTTCCAACTGCTTTATGACGCCGGCAATGCCGCCGCAGATTTCCAAATGCACAACGGTGGCGCTGCGGCTATCGCTGTCTTCGACACGGCCAACGCTAAGCTTCTTCCGGAGTTCGAGAAACTCAGGTCGCTGACAGAAGCAAACCCGCAGTATCACGAGCGAATTGAACGCATCTATAGGAAGGGCACCAAAGGTCTGAAAGTATTGAAATTTGCACTGGGCATGGCGAAGGAAGGAAACATGGCCGGCGCCGGCTACGTAATCAATAAAACAGACATGAAGCGTCTGGAAAAGGACGTAATGGGTGACCTGCGCGAACTGATGAACGAGCAGGAAGAAATATTGAAAGACAGCCCTGCCAAACGAAAGACTCACCGCGACCAAGTAGTACAGTGGCTCTCAGTAGGCGTGATTTGCAATGTGATGCTCGCGGTAACTATGGGCATTCTTTTCGTGCGCGGCATAACCGGTAGACTGTCCGTACTGGTGGAAAATACTCGACGCCTGGCTCAAGGTGAAGCGCTGACAGAGGCAATGACAGGTACTGATGAAATCGCGCATTTGGACCAAGTTTTCCACGACATGGCAACCAAGCTTGCTGAAGCACAGCGCAAGGAAAGAGCATTAGTAGAGAATGCGCGCGACGTTATCTGCAGCTTGGATGAATCGGGAAACTTCTTCAAAGTGAGCCCCGCGTCCGTGCAAGTGTGGGGATACACTCCGGACGAGCTCGTCGGGAAGAGCTTCTTGCATGGTATTGCCGCAGAAGACCGCGAACACTCTCAAAGATGCTACGCACAAATCATCAGCGGAGAAATTGACCACTTTGAAAATCGCGTGCAAAAGAAAGATGGTTCCGTGGTCCATGTATTGTGGTCGGCATATTGGTCGTCCGCGGAGAAGTCCGCGTTCTGCGTCGCACACGATATTACCGATCGCAAGTTAGCGGAAGAACTGCTTCGCTCAAGCGAACGAAGAATTCGTGCAATTGTAGATAGTATGTTAGTCGGTCTGCTGGTCCTAAACCAAAACGGAACAATCGAATCGATTAATCCACGCATAACACAAATTACAGGATTCACAGCCGAGGAGTTAGAAGGAGAATCGATTCTCAAACTATTCCCCGAATCACGAGTCCCCGACGCAGCGACATTTGTGGCAAATCTCCAGCAGAAAGCGTCAGGGCACGTCACTGAAGTATACGGGACGAATAAAAGCGGCAACGATATGCCGCTGGAAGTTTCACTCACTGAGTTTCACGCGGTGGAAGGCGATCGCTTCCTCGCCAATGTCGTTGATATTACCGAACGCCACGAGATTGAGAGAATGAAGCAAGAGTTTGTGGCAATGATAAGTCACGATCTCAGAACGCCACTAACTTCGGTGCAAGGATTCCTGGAGCTTCTTTCCGATAGCGTCTACGGCGAACTGACCGAACAAGGCGTGCAACGCTCAGCCATGGCGGAACGCAACGTCAGCCGCTTGCTAAGATTGATCAACGATCTGCTCGAAGTCACGAAACTGGAAGCAGGCAAATTGGACCTGCATTTAGTCGAAACCAGGCTTGAAGAAATCGTCGAGCGCTCGGTAGAAGCAGTACGTGTATTCGCGGAGAAACATACCGTTTCGCTAGATGCGCCCGCAGCGAAGATTCAATTGGTTGCCGATGGCGATCTCGTTGAGCGTGTTTTGGTGAATCTGCTATCGAATGCAATAAAGTTCTCGCCGCCTCAGAGCATGGTCAAAGTCTTGGTGGAAGAGACTCCGCAATGGGTCGAAGTTAAAGTTCAAGATAATGGCAGAGGCATTCCTGCCAGCCACATCGATGCTGTGTTTGAACGATTCAAACAAGTCGAAGTAAACGATGCGAAGAAGAAAGGCGGCACAGGATTGGGTCTGGCAATCTGTAAAGCGATCATCGAACAACATGGTGGCAATATTGGTGTTGTAAGTGAAGAAGGCAAAGGAAGCACATTCTGGTTCCGCTTGCCCCGAACTCGCACCGAGCAGAAAACGACACCGGCACTCGCCGACTCGCGCGCATAGCCTCAGAACAGCGAAAAATTGCACTCTTTGCCTCGGACGGCGAAAACTCATACGATAGCTTCGGCAACGCCAGGCGGCATTGACACTGCGCTAGCAATTGCCCGGTTGCCAGAGACAAAGATAGGGGGCGGTTGCAAAGAGATGCAGCAAGCCCGGCTTCTGATAGAGTATGCGATGTGAGCCTAACGGATATACGCGATAACCGCAGCAAGTTCTGTAAAGCGCCCGCACCCCTGACATCAGGTTGGCATGTGCTAGAGTGGTAGAATCCGAGTTCGGTCGGTGAGGTCTATGATTGTCATGCGTTTGAGTGCACTGGTTCTTTTTGCGACGGCCCTTGGACTTTCGGTGATGCCGGCTCAGGCTGGTGACACGAAAACGGCTTCAGGGCGAGCAGTTCTCAGCGTCGCACAGCGACATCCTGCGGCTGTCACTAAGTCGACAGCAAAGTCCCCTGCTCGAAAAGCCACCAGAAGAGTCTACCGTTCCGCAAGGCTTGTCCCTCCGCCTCCGGCATACATGCCTTCGATTTTGCCCGAGCTTTATTATCGGCAGCACACTCAGCAACAAGCACCGGCGGTCGCTGACGCAGCGCTAGGCGAAGAAGCTCCGGAAGAACCAATGAAGAAGTATTTTTATTCCGCGACTGATGAAGATGTAAAACCGTTGCAGCAACGCAGTGGTGTGAGCACTTGGGCTCCCGTCAGCTACCGCCAGCGCGCAAATTAGTATCGACCCGGATTGAACCATCACGCCCAACGCACCGAGGTGCCGAAGTTATTGCCGGTCCCTTTGAGCGCGCGCTCGCGGGCTACTTCTTCGTACGCCGAGAATCTGCTTTGGGGAATCTGAGCGAATGAATTACTTTGTTGGTTGCTGAATCAAACAGTTCAACGACGTTCTCGTCACCCTCGCCACCGTCCACATGGCGCAGGCGTAGCGGAGAAGCGTCGAGCCAAGCGTTACTGTTGGTACGTTCAATCAGCTCCGACATCAACGGTGTTCCGCCAACCTCTTCAGCATTGCTGAGCGAGTGTTCCATGGCCTTGTTCGTCCGGTTCACCAATTCGATGAATTCACGGCGTTGCTGTTCGCGATAATTCTGATAATCTTCCTCAATCATCTTGTGCTGCAGTTCCATCAAATGCTTCATATTGGGATCGCACCTCTTCTGCACCATGCCAATATCAATGTTGCTACCACTTTCAATGTCACTTATTGCCTTGTTCGCATTGTCCACGATTTCCCGTGTGGTCGGTTTGTCGCCCTCTCCTAGCTTAACCACGGGTACTCCGACGTCCGCGTCCGAAGAGGCTTGCACAATCGGCTTGGGCGAATCCACGACTTCGCCGTAATCAGGTTCGGCCTGCTCGTTTTCAGTCTCGTTCTCGACGACGTCCTCTATCTTCTGCTCGCCCATTCCCAGCCTCCTGCAATCTGTTCGAGACGCCTCTCCAGTTTATCTATGCCCTTCACGCTGTTCATTGACACCGAAAAGGATTAAATACAGCGTTTGGCGTTTGAGAAATTTCGTCGCCTGTGGCAACTGAAGAGGGAGGGACACTGCCCCTCCCTCAGATTGCTTTGCGAGCGTAATCCCTTGGGCGGGACGCCTAAATGCGCTCGACCACCATGGCGATGCCCATGCCACCACCAATGCAGAGGGTGACCAGTCCATACCGTGCCTTGCGACGCTTCAGTTCCATGGTGAGGGAAAGGAGCAATCTGCCACCAGTACCACCGAACGGATGACCGATGGCAATAGCGCCACCATTGACGTTGACCTTTTCGCGATCGAATTTCAGCTCCTTCTCGCATGCGAGATACTGAGCAGCAAACGCCTCGTTTACTTCAATCAAATCAATCTGATCCAGCGTCAGCCCAGCCTTCGCCAGTGCAGGCGGTACTGCTGCTGCAGGTCCGATACCCATGATTTCGGGAGGAACCCCCGCCACTGCCCACGATACTACGCGAGCCAACGGTTCACCACCAATTTTCTCAGCAGCTTTGGCCGAAGTCACGATCAACGAAGCTCCGCCATCCACGATTCCGCAAGCATTACCGGCAGTTACGGTGCCGTCTTTCTTGAATGCGGGCTTGAGTTTAACCAGGTTCTCCATGGTGGTTTCAGGACGCATGTGTTCATCTCTGTCGATGACAGTCACTTTGCCTTTTTTGTCCTTCATTTCGATAGGAACGATTTCCTCACGCAGCCGCCCGGCATCCTGCGCGGCTTTTGCCAGCTGCTGGCTTCGCAGCGCAAACTCGTCCTGCTCCTCGCGAGTAATTTGATACTTCGCTTGGAGGTTCTCAGCGGTTTCACCCATCGAGTTGTTGCAGATGGTATCGCGAATGTCGAGCCCGTCCCAGAGTTCCATGTGTCCCATGCGTGCGCCCCAGCGGGCGCCCCAGCTTATGTAGGGCGTCATCGAAAGCGCTTCTGCACCGGCCGCGACAACGATCTCCGCTTGACTGGTTTGAATCAGACCTGCCGCTTGAGCGACAGCTTGCACGCCGGAACCACATAGTTGATTGATGATAAGTCCCGGGGTTTCCATTTTCATGCCGGTACGCAGCGCGATGTGACGCGCCATGTAAATGGCGTCCTTGCTGGTTTGTAGCACGTTGCCTACAACCACATAGTCCACTGCTTGCGGATCTACCTTTCCTCTCTCCAATGCTCCGCCTGTGGCTATAGTGGCAAGATCAGTAGCAGTCTTTGTTGCTAATCCGCCCCCGTACGCTCCAAATGCAGTGCGGGCTCCCGAAAGAATTACGATTTCCTGGCTCATTGAGACGCCTTCTCCCTTCCTCTAGTAATTAGTGAGACAGCGATAATATTCGCCCTCACTTTTTGGTCCTTCAAAATTCTACGAGGCGTTGAGCCGCTCAAATCTAAAACAAATGCATAAGCGTTAGGTTCTAGCGATTGGCGCGGTTAAAATTGAGCAATCTGAAACACACGTTACAGGCATCGCTCAGGGAGGATAAAGCCTTGGCTAAAGTAGGTGTACCTAAGGAAATACTCGATAACGAGTACCGCGTAGCTTTGACCATCGCAGGCTGCAACACGCTTGTTGGTGAAGGCCATCAAGTCTTCATACAAAAGGGTGCTGGAGTAGGAAGCGGACTTAGCGACGAGGAATACGTTGCCGCTGGCGCCAAAATCCTTCCCGATGCTCAAGCAGTTTTCGCTGAATCGGATCTCATATTGAAAGTGAAAGAACCCCAAGCCAGTGAAGTGCCGATGCTGCGCAAGGGACAAATTCTATTCACTTATTTGCACTTGGCTGCACACCCGAAACTGGCGATGGATCTCGCCAAGACCGGCGCAACCTGTATCGCATACGAAACGGTGCAATACGACAACGGACAACTGCCGCTTCTCACTCCCATGAGTGAAATCGCCGGACGTCTGGCAACTCAAATCGGCGCCAACTATCTCGAGCGCCCGATGGGCGGTCGCGGAGTGTTGCTCGGCGGCGTTCCCGGCGTAGAACCCGGCGAAGTCATCATCGTCGGTGGCGGTGTTGTCGGAACAAATGCAGCGAAGATCGCACTTGGTCTGGGCGCTCGCGTCACCATATTCGATCGCTCGCTCGAGCGTTTGCGCTATTTGGACGATGTGTTCCAAGGGCAAGTACGCACAGTGTTCTCGATCGGTCACTACCTCGACAACCTGTTGCCTTCGGCAGACCTGGTAATCGGCGCAGTATTGATCCCCGGAAAGCAAGCTCCGCGCATCATCACCAAGGACATGGTCCGCAAGATGAAGCCGGGCTCGGTCATCGTTGACGTCAGCGTCGACCAGGGCGGTTGCATCGAAACCGTCAAGTCCACCACGCACTCTGCTCCGACCTATGTATGGGAAGGCGTTGTGCACTACGGCGTGGCAAACATCCCCGGTGCAGTACCGTGGACTTCCACCCGCGCATTGACCAATGCAACTTTGCCCTACTGCCAAAAACTGGCTAAGTTTGGCTACCAAGCAGTGTTGGACGATCCGTCGCTCAACCGCGGCGTCAACATCCACGAAGGCGAAGTTGTTCATCCTGGTGTTGCCGAAGTGGTCAACATGCAGTTGGCAAAAGCCTAGTTCGCAATCTAGATCATGGAAAAACCTCCCGATCGAAATCGGGAGGTTTTTCTTAGAAAATTTCGTGCCAGAGGAACTTCCGCCTTAGCAGCAGACAGTCCGAGGCCGTCCCCGACACCCACGGGAATGCGCCCCGATATGCAGCAAATGCAGCCGCGGCTACTCCGGCAGTAAGCGTCGCGCATTCCACGGGATGCTCCCTAATCTCGTTTGTAATCTTTCCACCTAAAGAAGTCACAGCGCCGTAAGCATCAGCAAACAACGCTTGCGCGCCACTGAAGTCTTTTTCTGCTATGGGAAGCCAACAATAATGTCCTCCACTAGTAGTCGAAATGTTCCACGAGTAGAAAGCCCACTGCAAAGCAAGACGATTGGGTTTATCAGCGGATGCGCAATGGCACCATCGGCGCTATCACCTTTAGTGTCATGACTGCTGGCAGCCATGGTTTGGACCATTTAGCCAAAACGAAGTTTGCAGGTCGAATAGGTGCCACCCGAGTCCCAAGTTCGGACGGAAGGTATCGACGTGATTAACGAGCGGCCTTTATGGAAGGCATTGCTCGTCGTCCATACCCGGAAAAGTTATCGCGCGCCAAGGAATTCCCATCGGTTCTGGTATCACTGAGGCCGCTTGCAAAACATTACTCAAACAACGTCCATGTTGTTCAGGTATGAAGTGGGTCGAGAGTGGTGCGCATGTCGCATATCGAACCCGACGGCTATGACAGGTCCAGATAATATACCCTGCAATCTCATCATGATCAGGTGTTATGGCAGTACCTTTTGAACAAGCAAACTGCACGGCCCCGATTGCTCTCAATCTTTTGCAAACCTGATACCATTTGCAGATCTTATGATGAAAAATACATTCTGCCATGTCCCCGGTATCACTGCCGTCCGGGAGCAAAAATTGTGGGACTCAGGTTACCATTCTTGGGACGCATTGATCCAAACCGACTTTGCGCAAAAACGCAAACGCTCAGGCTCGGTTTCTTCTCACATAGAGCAATCACTGGAGCATATCGAAAAGGATGATCCAGTGTATTTCGCAGAGAAGCTGCCGTCTTCTCTGCACTGGCGATTGTTTCCCAATTTTCGCCACTCGATAGCATATCTCGATATTGAAACAACCGGACTTGAGCGCAGTGACATCATCACGACAATTGCACTTTACGACGGCAAATCGATATTTCACTACGTGCAGGGTGAGAATCTCAACGATTTCAAAACAGACATAAACAAGTACAAGATCCTTGTCACATACAACGGAAAGTCATTTGATGTACCGTTCATAGAACGCTATTTCAAAATCAAAGTAAACCAGCCAAATATCGACTTGCGGTACATCTTGCACAGCCTTGGATACAGCGGAGGTTTGAAAGGCTGCGAGAAGAAGTTGGGAATCAATAGGAAAGATCTAGCTGAGCTTGACGGCTACGCTGCTGTGTTGCTCTGGCACGACTACAAGAAAAACAAGAATCAAAAAGCTTTGGAAACCCTGCTTGCATACAATATTTTGGATGTTCTGAATCTTGAAACTTTGCTCGTAAAAGCTTACAACGAAAAAATTTCGTCCACGACCCCATTTAGCATAAGTCACAAGCTGCCACTGCCATTGCATCCGAAGAATCCATTTGAACCTGATAAGAAGACGATAGATAGAATTCTTGGGATGCGAAGTTATTAAGTTGCTTCTATGCCGTGAACTTTCCCTGTTTTGGTTAGAAGTCCGCCAAAGGGTTAATACCATCGTTGAGAATTTGTGCGCTTAACATTTTCTCCGATCCGTGATTTCCCAGTGGCTGCAACCTTGCGCTGTCACCGAATTTTAGATCAGGCGCTTAGGCCATTTCACCGCATTCAATCATCTGTTGCCCCAAGACCGTTTCGCAAAGTTGTACGAACGAAGGGTCGAATCTTGGCGGTAGATCGGGAAGCACTTTGCCGACGTTGAGTCTAATGGCAAATCGTGATAATCCGCCGCCGCAAAATTCGGTGCGAGGTGATTGATCCGTCGAAAGAATGTTTTCCAGACAAGCCCAGGCCTTGAATGAAGATGCGTCGTACGACAGTGCGCAAGCGCTACAGTGCCTGCGCACCCTCTCTCTCGGCACACACGATACTCCGCTATAGGTCAATTCGGCGCCGCAACAGCACTGCGAGTTTGCCGCTTGAATAAATTCATTGACCGCCAAATCGAAGTAATCGCGGCCAACAAACAGATCCATCTCAAATCTAGCCAACTCAACATTTTCTTTCTTTGAATAGCTCGGAGCTAGAGTGTGTTTTAGACCTAGCTCCTTCCAATCCCAAACTAGCCAACTAACGGCCAGATCGTTTTCCTCAAACTTCGAAAACCAGGCACTGGTAATTGGATATGGCATTAGTAGGCGAGCTGGTTCTTTCGCCGGGTACTCCCAGGTTCCATCCCTCCATTGCTTGCCATCGTGAGCGCGGCTATGGATGTACCACAACTTACCTTTCTGATTTTTCTCATCTCTTGCCGGTAAGTAGTTCTGGTCGATCATCGCACTTATTAATACGGCAAGTTGATCCGACGTCGGGACAAACGACCTGTCTAGCGGGATCAGGGAATGTGCGTACTCTGCGCCCATAACTACACCTTTTGAATAGGATGGAAGAACTTTTCACGACAGACTGTTGCCGGGTTTGCTCTGCCCGCAAGGCTTGCTCGTGTCAGGCAAGCCAATAAAAATGATGCTCGCCACTGCGGTTGTCTACAGACAAGAATGCGAGCCGAACACAAGCCGAATGAACCAATCTGTCGTCCCCGCCTCAGCTTCTGGCTCACATATTGTCATATCCGGCAAACTGTCCGATGCGCGTTTGTTGCCGCTGACGGAACGATGAGTAGAGCTCTTAATACCTTTAGGTGATAAGCCATTTGAGTTCGGACCACTACTTTTTTGCATCACAAGCACCACTTCCAGTTCCAACCAGCCGACATGTTCGGTGTCAATACAATGAGCCAACAACCTAAATCGAAGCTAAATCGCAGACACCATTTCGTGCAGTTCAATTGCAAGAGAAGGAGGCGGAGCTATTTGAATTGGAGCCGCGACTGCAGGGGATTGCCTCATCCGCAATTGAAGAATTGCGCACTGAAAAATTTGTTGGTTCAGGAACTCAAATTGCAATTTTGGAGGCTGGGCAACTTGGACAGTCGGAAAAACTGATTGAATTTATCAATGCACAACTTGCCAAAGTTGGTACTTTGCAGATTACGTTTACGCGCTCGGTGGACGCACTGAACCAGATCCAAGTAAGTCTGATTGATCAAGGCAGACATATCGGGGCAAGCGGAATCCCTTTGCCTGCTGAAGCAGGGATGAAAACAGGTGAACAAAATCTCGGTCGAAATCCTTCTCTCGCCGACTTGACAGCAGAGCGACAGAGACTTCTGAAGGTCGACAGGCCCGGCGAGGAAGCTCAGGACGTTATGAAAAAGATTAGCGTCTTGATCAGGGTTCACGATCTGACCGATCCAAAGGTGGCCGAGGATGCAATGAAGGCTCTTGTAAAGGATGCGAAGGCAGGTAATGCCTATGCTCGTGATGCAATGGCGGCATTACTCGTTCCGCAAGGTAAGAAGGCTCCATGGAAATATCCGGTAGCCACCTCGTTAGACAACCATCTCTTTCAACAATTTGATTTACCCAATCTGGGCGCTCTGCAGAAGGAAGCGCTAGCTACAGTCCGAGTGGCGGCACGGACCGGTCTGCGCGACGTCTCGCATAGGTCGAACGGACTTACGCTGCTGGAATTTTGCCGCGCGACTAGAATAATTGCCGGTCCGGCTACCAATTCCTGGAAACAGCTACAACAAGCGGGTAAGACAGCGCGCAATCTCGGACGAGCGCTACCGAAGTCGGTCCGAGCTAGAGTCATTGCTGCACTGACGACGACGAACCACCCACGAATTTACGTTCGATTTATAAACGCGTCCTACTGTTGCGCGAGCGGAAAGCGATTCGGTCTGTAATACCAATTGGTTCCGTGCCACACTTAAGGAGTTGCAAATGATTGAGCAAAGGCCGGCTCTCGAGGCAAGGACGAACATCGGTATTGACGCAATAGTGCAAAGTCGCAAAAGCCTTTCCACTGAATTTCCTCAATCAAGTTTCGTGCAACACGTTCGACCGACCGATCAAAACACGAAGCTTCCACCGTTCGAAATAGCGGGTCAAGGCAATCGCGAAGTAGACGCGCCACAAGGACTGGCCAAAAACTTAGCGGCGGAATTGCAGTCGGGAACGTTCACGAGAAATACCCGAGAAGAACTTCTCAAGGCGCTCAACAGCGGGGATACAGAGCAGACCAGACGCCGTTCACTCAATGACCTGATTAATCTCATTAATCGTGAGTTACAGGATAAAGGGAGCGCAACTAACGATCCCAACAAGCAATATCAAATTCGCACACTTGATCTTCGAGATCGCCAGGGGAACAGATCAGGCATCAGAATTGGACTTATGAATAGTCGCAGCCCGAATCCCATCGACAGCTTCGAGGTCCAGCTCGCAAAATGATGGAGAAGTTCGCCGAAGTAAGGCGAATCGCGCACGTAACGGATGAAGAGTCGAACATTCTGTTGGCCGACCTTGAGGCGGAATTAGGGCAAGCGAAACTTGCATCGCCGCTGGCAGAGTCATCAGGTCCCCTGGCCCGGTTTCTTATTGCACGCACGGACAGAATCAATAGCGTGGCTATTGACCTGGAACCATTCAGCTGGTCAATCTCCCGCTCGGACAACCAAACATTTACCAAAGAAGGGATTCGCGAGCTCGCCAAGCTCGCATCGTCGCGCACAATAAGCCACTCCTACTCCGTTGAAGAATTGAACTGCATTAGACAGTCATTTCGAAGCAGCGGCAAAGTCTGGGGAACCGGCTTAGGCGCCTGTATCGGCGGCAGTAGCATTCTTGTCCTGCCAACCTTGACCGGACGAAAATCGCTGAGCGCACTACTGCTCATTGCAGGAGGCGTCGCAGGCAATTACGCGGGCGACGGATTGGCCCAATTGAACTATTGGTCATACATAAACACAACAACCCACTTTGACCGGACAGTCAACACTCTAGCCAGGACAAGAGAATTTGAATTCCGCACAAGCTCACAATTGATCGGTGGCGCGCTCATTGGAATAGCAGGAGTTGCCGGATTCTCCCGAGCAGGCAAGATCGCAGCCCTATCGGGACTGGGTCTGGCCATTGGCGGCACCCTCACAGCGAAACAACTGGGTGGACTATTAGCGCGAAAAGAATGTGAGCAAAAGAGAACCACGGCCAGAGAGATCATCAACGAGTGGATTGATAGCAAGAAGTAACACCCCCTAACAGGCTCGTTCTTCAGCATCACACTCACACGCACCACCGCAGCACCGAAGACACTACGAGGATGAATCATTATGCCAGGCGAAATTCCGAAAGACATTCCGGATGCAATTCAAACGAAAACAGAAGACGGACGATTAAAGCTATCCCAACAGTATTCGGAGAATGTATTCAGAATCGAAACAGACAAAGGTACAGCCAGCGGTTTCCGAACGCCCGACGGAAGAATCGTCACCACAGCAAATGTGATTGGTGAAGGAACACGCATCACCGCTGAACAGAACGGAAAGCGATATCCTCTCGGAAAATCCATTCTTATCGATGACATCAACAACATTGCAGTATTAGAATTTGTTGACGCGCCAAAATTTTCCTCACAACCGCTTCAGATAGCAACGACTCCACTGGCTCCCGGACAACAACTTGGCGTTATTGATTATTCGCCCGGACAACCGCCCCGCAAGCTTAGAAGCACGTTGGAGGGACAAATCCGACAAGACGAATTTCGCTATCAAAGTGGGCTCACTCCGAGAATAGAGGTTTCGATGACGACCAGCGACATAAAGGATTTGATCGCATTTTCTAGGCGCCCTATTCTCAAACTCAAGAGCGATGGATTTGCTGCTCCGGGAAGTCCGATCATTGCAAACGGTGAGCTTGCCGGCATGACGACGCATTTCCACGAACGGCCTCAAACGGATTACGCAATTCCTGCCACTACCATCGCAAACCTTCTGGCCGAACTTCCAGAAAGTTCAAAATTCAGGGTTACAACAGGCTACGAAAATGGATTTCAAAAGTATGTACGAGACTGGGATCGGGCGCCGCGCTATGCGGCGGAGAATACAGTACTGGCTGGCACCTTTTGCGGCGGGTTAACAGCAGCAGGGCAGCGTGGTGGGTTTAGTCAACCAGGACACCGTGGTGCCGGTATTCTTCCTGTCGCAGTTCTAGCGGCAGCAAACGGTTATGTGGCCGTATCCGATGTAAAAGGTTTGCTCGGGAGCACTAGCAATCTAGATTTTAAGTATTACGGTTTAGCAGTAGCAGCAGATGCCATATCTTTCTCAGGCATGGGAGTCTGCCTCGCCAGTAATTGGAATCCAAAGTTGCGCCCGCTGGGAATAGGGCTGACGTCGTTGGGGCTAGCAGGCAGGCTCAGCTGCGAAGCAATTCCCAAACACCTTGTAGTACAAAGCATCACTCGTTCGGATAACGAGCAGCGCCCGCCCTTCATTCGCTAACGACCTACCAAGCTCGCTCTCACGATACTCGGTCTATTCGCCGCCAGCCTCTCCGTTCTCCGCCGAGTATCGTCAAAGCGAGCTTCATCCTTGACCTGAATCGGGACTATACTATCGAAGCTAAAGAATCCACGTGCATTAGAAGTGTTCTCTCCGGGCATCACTGGCGCGCAAGCGTTCTGGCAAAGCAGAAGGGGTCCTCTCGGCTATCGATGCCGCAGCACTAAGTTACTCTCCAACTGATGATCGTAGACACGGAATCAAAAGAGACGGAGAAGAGAATAGCGCAGAGGCCATCTCTTCTCCTTAGCGATGCAACAACAGGGGGAATCAGCACAGTGGAATCAAGGATCTAGCGACCGACACTGAACGGTTTCCGCGAATCCCCGTCGGTGCGCACTGGAGCTTGAAGCACATACTTGTTGGGTATTAGTTCACATCCAAGTCTAGCGGTCAGCCCCAGCGCAGTTACACCTAGTGCCAAAGGACGAAGCTTGGGATGAGACAAACTTCGGGCGCAGATAGCCGCTCCGGAAAGAGAGACCCCGTCTGCGGCTAGAGCAGAACCGAAGTACCCCGTGTCCAGAGCGTTCGTGCTAGAAAGAAAGCCATGCAGGTCCTTGCTTCCTATGAGCGCCGTACTAACTCCCAATAGTCCCACACGACCAAATCCTGTGTACACATTTGCCGGCGGGCCAATAGGAAGCCTACGCATGCCCACTAATCCGGCAAGAGCGGCTCCAGGCACAAAGCTATCTTGCAAAGCTGTTCCCGGCGCTCGGGCTAAATCACTCACATATTTTTGCAAGCCACACTCGTACTGACCTGACTGAACAAACTTAGAATGCTCCGGCTTCTGTTCAACCAGCGTCGCAATTTTTTCGACTGTAATAGCGTAACTAGCAGACCAGTTGGACAAGCCAGTCATTATTCCCTGGACTTCGCCTTTACTGACGATCGCAGCGCCGAGCGGCGCGAAAGTGCCTGATCGAAAACGAACTTCCAAAAGCGGACGCTTAGCATACTCCACCGCGTCACTCAGTTGTTTTATGCTTACCTCCGAGGTTATTTGTTGCGCCCCGAAGTAACCTCTGTAATCCTCCTGCGGGATGAGCTTCGTGAATTCACCGAATACTTGCGTAGCCTTTCTCTCGTGATACCCCACTATTGAGATCGGCACACTTGCTTCAAGCCGTCGGGAAGCTAGCGGGAGACCGGAGGTTCCCGGCGGTTGTACATCAACGAAGCCCAGAACAGCTAGCCCACTTACATCGTCAATCGCTACGTTTTTCCCAAGCTTGTAGCGTTTTCCATTTTGTACTGCGAATACTTCGCCGCCGCCTTCAACCAGTTGCAGGTTGGTTACAATGCGCCCGTCCGGCGCACGGAATCCGGACCCGGAGCCGCGCTGACTTACTATACCGAAGATGTGCTGATTATATTGATCGGAAAGAGGTTGTTCACTTACGGTTGGTGGCAGCTCCGTAGTTGGATTCATAGGTTGGTCAATAGAGCGTGGCTGCATTTTCAATCTCCTGCAAAGAATGGATTGCTCGACATCGAGCCGCCCCGTCCCCCTTTTGTCGCCTGGAGGGACTCTAAACTCAGTCACTAAATCGAAGGTAAATCAGAGAGAAAAAAATCACGAAGACGAGGCCGTTGTTGACCGAAAAGTCATAGGTTTTCGCTCGCAGGTCTGAAATCGCTTTCTGCAAGGGTTTGGATACAGGCCTCTGCTAAGAAACCGTCCGGTCACCACTGCATCAGCCAGCGATGATTTTGGTTGGCGCACAGTTGCATCAAAGACAAGCTGTTTGAATTTCCATAGAAATGGGAACGCTGATGGCGGGGCTTATCCGAAAGCGGATTCCATTGGTGATTCGACTCAACTCCGGTGAAATCTTTGCTTCAAAGTATCGCGTCGTAAGCTTTGTCGGCGAAGGCGGTATGGGATCTGTCTACAAGGCTTATGATGTTGAGCTGCATCGCGACGTCGCTATAAAATTGCTAAATGACGACTACGGAACTAAGCCAAAAGCTCTGCGCAGAGAAGCTTTAGTATTAGCGAAGCTGCATCACCCCCACATATTGCAAGTGTTTGCGCTGGGAATTGCAGAAAGACAGCCTTACCTCGTGACGGAGATAATTGAAGGAACAAGCCTTTCTAACTACCTTGAAAGCAGGAACGTAGGACTGGACGAGATATTGGAGCTATGTCGCCAAATCGCAAGCGCAATTGACCACGTGCACAAAGCCGGAATTCTGCATCGAGATCTAAAGCCGGACAACATACTGGTAACAGTGAAAGACGGTAAGGTCTGCATAAAGCTGATCGATTTCGGTCTTTCTAAAGATGGTGCTTTGCTAGTAGAAACTGGAACAATGACAGGCGCACTAGTTGGCACGCCCAAGTACATGTCTCCGGAACAATGCCGAGGTTTACGGGCGGACGAGCGCTCCGACATCTACGCATTCGGCTGCGTTGCTTGTGAAAGCTTTACCGGTCACGCACCATTCAGCAGCGACTCTCCATTGGGCTATCTCGCTCTACACACCAGTGCGCATCCCGCTATCCAAAATCCGGTAACCGCTGTCCGCTCTCAAAAGTGGAGAGAGATCCGGCAGTTAATCTACCGATGCTTGGAAAAAGATCCAAACAAGAGATTCGCCAGCGCTGCGGCACTATACAATCACATAGAATCTTTGCAATCAAAGCCGGAGCCGATTGTTGTTTCACACCGATGGACCGCATTGACTCATCACGTTGCGTTGGCAGTTCTCCCAGCGGGATTGTTAGTCGGCGCAGTAGTCCTGTTATCACAATGGTACAAGCCACCACCGCAAGACCAGAATTATGGTTCACACGCGCCATGCCGCCCATTGCCTCCGAGCAGTTACGAATCACTAATCGACGCATTCAATCTCAACATGCAGGCCACTGGCAAATATACCGAGGCGACACAAAGCTCTATCGACAGGCTATGTTCGTCCCTGGTCCGAGTTGTATCGCAGAAACAACTAAACCCTGTGCAAATCTATCATTGCGCTCAAATGATGTTGTTACTGCAAACGGCCAAACCCAGCCCCCGTTATACCGGCATACTTTCTGCCTACACCAATGCATCGGCACGATTAAGCGACCGAGAACTGGCCGCCATTCCGATTAAAATGCGATACCTAGTCAGGCTGCTCTTAGTTGCGAGCGATCCAGCCAATGCGGCTGACAGATCGTTCTGTGTGCAGATTCTGAGGTTGGCAACAATCAGGATTGATTGCGACGCGACCCTTTCAAAAAGCGATATCGTCAGTTTTCTGAAACTACGACTACCGGTGTACCAGAAGACGGGAGACATGGAAGCCTTCATTGAAAAGACAAAATCGACATTGAAGGGACTTGGGACCCAGCCGGAGTTCATAAGAGAGCGTTTCGAAGCAAACTTTCTTTATGCCAAGGCTCAACTAATCCAGGCAAAGCACAAGAAACTAGATGAGACACAACTGCAAGACGCAAGACGTTGCTTGAGTGAGGCTGCTCGCCTGCATAAATATCTGACCTCATCAAGTGCTGCGGTCAGAGTGCTCAAAACGACCGGCGACAGAGTTATGATTCGAATGATAGCAGGTCAGACTAACAATACCTGGAAGCATTTAGAAGAGGAAGGCAAGACCGCGCTGAATCTCGAAGGAATTCCATGTAAGGCAGAGATTGACGGAGTCAACTCCGAGCTGGATTCTTTATTGCACAAGTAAACAGTGTGCGGGGAGCGTTCGCTTCTATGCAAAGGAGAGTTTCAAGCGCAACTCAGCCTCACAAGGTAGTTTCGAACTAGTCGTTGTCGTTCTCAATATCAAAGATCGGTCCCATTTTCTTTAGCAACTGAATAGCTCGAGCCGTTGTACGAGGATTGTTTAGCATCTGCACCATTCGAGGTCCCTCATCAGAATTGGGCTTCTTCAGCAAAGCGATAAGACTGACCACCGCCTCGGTGTCGCCTCTTTCTCGGGCCAGGTCTGATGAAACAAGTTCAGTGATCGTTGCTGCTGCGTGTTTTAGTTCAGGCTTTGCGTAGATTGTCCACAAGAAGCCGCGATCTCGAGGAAGGTTAACCAGCAAGCGTTCAACCTCGCCAGCGTCGTCGGTGGTATTAAGTTTCGCAAGGAGCATTTTACCGAAACTGCGATCGGCTTCACGGCGGTCTGTCAACAAGTTCAGAAGAATGAAAGCAGCAAAACGTCCCTCACCATCACTTGCCGCCATGCCCAGCAATTTGTCGGCCGCAACTCTTAGCGCCGGATCTTCTGCTATCTTGGCAAAAGCCTCGACCTTCTCCGCCGTGAGAAATCCAACAATTATTCGCCCCTCGGAAACTGGTAATTTCGATAACCGCTCTATCAGTTTCTGCCCCTCGGAAGTTGCGACGAGCGTGCCCAGCAATCGCGCAGCGGAGGCCGAGCCTGCAAGACTGAGCGCCTTTTCTGCTACCTCCCGCGTTTCGCTCTTGTTGAGCAGCTTCAACCATGTATGTGGTTCAAGATTTGGTGCCTCCGATCCGTTTGATCGAGCGGGTGCACTTAGCAGATTCAGGAATTCTCGTACCGACTCGAGCTGTGCCTGACTATCGGATTGAAGTCTTCGCAATATGATTTCCACAGCCGGTGAATTTTCCGGTGCACTCATACACTTTAGCAATGAGGAGCATTGGTTTTCATTAAGCCGCTTAAGCATCGCGTTTGCTAAGGCTTGTTGAGCCGGTGTTGCTAGCAATTGTATTAGTCGCTTTCCCGAATCCGCATCTGATGACAGCAGCGACATAAGTGTCCTGGCACTTGCGGGCGAGTTTGCCATTATTGCTTTAACCTGATCGGCAGCAGCTTGCTGCTGCTGGGTTGCATTCTCGCCAGGTTGAACCAACGCAAGGAACTCACCATATGAATTCGATGGCAATGTGTTCATGATCTTAACTGCCAAATCACGCTCCTTCTCATTGCTCATCATCTTAAATAGGCGCTCCGCGGCAGTCTTTCGATCGAGTTCCGGACTAGTCAACATTAGTGCGAGCTCTTTTGCAGGATCTCGCGGGCTCACGTCATCGGTAGCTTGCTCTCTGCCAAGCCGTTGAATTAGCTGTTCGGCGGAACTACGCTCTTCGGGATCTTGCAGAGCCTTTGAAAGTCGCAACAGAGATTGTGTGGTGCTGACAAATGATACCAGCGTGACAGCGAGCTCTCGTTGATTGGGAGTAGAAAGCATTCGAAGCAATAGTTCTGCGGACTTCTGCTCGGACTGGTTCTCGGACCCGAGCAACGATAGCAACGCCAGGACGCCGTTGGGGCTTGCGAAGTTGTTCGACTGCTCCAACTTTAATAGTTCCACTGCTGCGGCGTTAGTGGTCTTATCACGGATCAACTCGCGAAGTTTTGCAAGCTCCTTCGTCGGCAACCTAGTTTGCAGAAGCTCAAATGCGGCATCCTGCTCTGCCCTATTATTGAGATCCTGAAGCAGTTGTTGCCCGAATGCTCGTTCCTCCTCACTAGCGCTGGCCGCGAGCCGTAGAATTCTTTTCGTTGCCTCGGTGCCGAGCTCCAACCTAAGCTTGTTGGCGGCTGTGCGCTGCTGCGGATTCTCGTAGATCGCCATCAGAACTTTAAGCTCGTCGGGCATTAGAGTTGAGAGCAACTTGGAAGCTTCATTCTTCTGGAATGGGTCACCGACCATTTCTAGTATTTTGCCGGCCGTTGTTTTGTATTCGGGCGTCTCCAACATTGAAAACAGAGAGGATCCGGCAGCAGCAGGCAAACTCAAAATCTTCAGCGCTTTTGAAGTTTGAGTCGAGTCATTTAGAAGGTCTATTAGTCCCGCACCTAAAGCGGCATATCCGGCATAGCTGTCAATACTCTCGAGCGGCGCGGAATCGATTTTGACTTTCGGTTCAAACATGGTTAGCAATCGGTGCACGGATTCTCGCTGCGAAGCATGAGGCGACAGTAAAAGCTCCGTCAATTTGGCGGCACAAGTTTCATTGCCGGGAGTCTGGCAAATTGAAACAAACTTTTGGAGTCGTGTAGGTCCCTCCAGCTCGCTTAGCATCGCCATTGCCGTCTGCCGCGTTGACGGTGTCTCGATCATCTTTAGCATTGTTTGCGTTAGGGAAGAAGGTTTCGCCTCAGCATCCGAACCGCGTCCGCGACGTCTGGAGGCAGCACCGGACTCTAAGGCGATCAATGCTTTCGCCGCAGCACGCTCCGGTGCGCTGCCATTCAACCATGCCAAAAGTTGATTCGCTGATTCCGCATGTTCGTTGGATTTCATCCAGCCCATCAGCTGTTGCGCAGATCTGCTGTCGGTCAGCGTTCTCAAGATGGTGGCTCCAGCGGCTCTCTTTGCCTCATCGTCGTGTCCAAGAAGCTCAACCAGCTCTTTTGCCGTTTTCTGTTCAACAACGTTTCCATTGAAGAGCTCAAGCAATCGAGCTCCTGATTCTTGGCGCTCTCGACTCGCCGAGTCCAGCAATTCAATAACGGAAAGAACTCCTCTGCAGAATTCGGTGTTGTCCATAGCTTTGAAGAGCTGGAATTGACTCTCCGGACTGATCTGAGATTGCACCAATCTGCTTGCGGTTTGCCGAATGGTGTCCGACTTGCTATTGAGAGCTTTCAACGCCAGCTCGCCCGCGGCCTTGTCTTGTTGGAACTCACTACCGAGCAACTCAAGTATGTCCGCGGCTCCATCTGCGCCAGCGGGAGTCCGAAGCAATTGCCTTAACTCCGCGGCGGCCGTCTTCATTTCCGGGTTCCTTAGAATCGCGTACATCGCGGGAAATGAGGCAGGTCTCCCCGTCAGCCCGCTAAGGATCTCGCAAACATCAAGTTTGTTGGTTCCCAGCATCGCCAGAAAGTTCTTGCCGCTTGCGCACACATTGGGTTGCTCACTTGTAAGCAAGTGCAATAGTTGAACGCCGGCGATTCTCTCACGGACACTCTCGCTTTTCAGTAGTGACGTCACCGTGGCAAGCTCCTCTGCCGAGGAGAGCCTTCGAAGCTTGAGTGCCGCACTCAAACTAGTGTAATCACTGGAGAACGTCTCCAGCATGAATGCTGCGTTCTTTTGCTCATTTGGATCTGCTAGTAATTTCAGATAAGCTTCGCCAGTCTTTTTTGTTTCTTCGGAACCGGCCAGCAGGCAGACCAACATGTGGATCCCGTTCGGTCCTGAGTCACGTTGAGCCTTCCCTGTGAGCATACTCTCAAGTATCGCTGACAGTGCGTTGTCAGATTTGCTCAGAGTTTCAAGAAAAGTCTTGCGCAACTCCTTGTCCTCGAACTGGCGCACAATAGCGATTGCAACCGGTTGTTTTTCCGGGCTGGAAAGCATTTGCACTAACTGATCGGCCTGACGCTTGTCCTCCTCGTCCGGACTTTCTTTCAACAATCGAATTACGTCGGCAGCTCTCCGCGCGGACATATCTTGTGAGCGACTAAGTTGTTCAAGTAGATCACCGCCACCCGGCTCGCGCATTTCTGCAATGTTTTCGCCTTCGAAGAGTAATTGAAGATTCCACTGGTCAGACTGATTTTGCGCCGGTTCGTCAGTATCTGTACCTTCGCGAACTAAATCATAGAAATTCATGCTATCCCACCCGTCGTCGACCGCGTGCACCGAACACTTCTCAGGTTAAGAGCGCCGAGTGAATCGAATGTAAATTGAAAGTCGCGAAAGAGCTAAAAAACCAGAAGCCTCAGTCAATAGAAAGAAAAATTCCGGAAAGGCGAAGAACAGAATCACGCCACTTAGCTAGCGACCTAAGTGTTCGGGTGCTCGAATGACTCAAGAACATCTCCGGCCTTCGCCGCATCCGTTTGCAGCACTAGTCTATAGCCCAACCCGCGTTCAGTTTCAAGCAACGCTTCTGCTGCGATTTCCCGAAGCTTCTTGCGCAACCGCGACATCTGAACACGTACGTTGTCCAGGGAGACTTCGCTCTCCGAACTCCAAAGTCTGGCGAGCATGGATTCTGCGGTGAAAAATTCACCGGGATTTTTCATCAATAACTCAAGGATCAAAAACTCGTGCTTATGCAAGTTTGCACTGCGGTCTCCATATGAAACTGTTGCGCTGGGGCGACTTAGAGTCAAGTTGCCGGCACTGAGGCGATCACCGTGAAAGGCTCCTCGTCGGCGTGTCAGAGCCTGAATACGAGCCTTCAGCTCTACAGACGAGAACGGTTTCGTAAGATAGTCATCAGCGCCTGCCTCTACCAAACCAAATTCGCAAGAAGCCTCATCGCGGCGACCGGTCAGCATTAGACAGGGCGTTGAAAACCCTGTGATTCTTAACTGTTTGAGCAGATTAGTTCCCGCACCATCCCCAAGATCCCAATCCAGAATCATGGCGTCATATGTAAACTGCTGCGTGAAAAGTCTCGCGGCCGCAATGCTGTCGGCAAGGTCAACATGATACCCGACGTCTTCAAAAAGGTTTTTCAGGAGCCAACAAAGAGACTCGTCATCATCGACAATTAGAATCTTCGGCATTCCAAAAACTCACAAGGGACCTATCTCTTGTACCCCGAACGCCCTGAAATCGCTCGCGCTAAACCCGGCGCACGTTCACAGTCTACCTTAGTCTACATCGTTCTTCGCGCCAAGAGGTTCGATCAATGTCGGCATTATGCCATTTTCGCATTAATTCGAATAGAATGAACCGTCGGCATCTTCGTGTTCTGTGAGCGCCATTTTGCACCCGACAGACTGCAGTTGGATTGGCTTCTTACAAACGGAATTGTGAATGGTTGAAAACGATGAAACTAGCAGCCGGCGCAAGAGCCGCCTTCATCGTCTCTACCTTTGGAGCGCAATTGCTTCAATAAGTATCGTGCTCATTTTTCAAACACTACTAAGTCAGACCCGAAGCATCTGCGCCGACTATGTTGCTGCCGCAGCGACGTTTTCCTCTACAGTTCGCTCCAAAGGAACAGCGGAACTAACCGGGGAGCGATTCAGCAACCTCCGAAACAGTGTCAATAGTTTATCCGATATCGCAACGATCTTGCTCGCCGACTCGCAGTCGGAGTCAACGCGGAAGCCTTTGTCGGAGGCAAAATCTCTGTTTCAAGAGATTGATGCGGACCGCAAAACTTCGCACGCGCTGGCCGGACTTTCGGAGAAAGATCTCTGCGATCGGCTTGCAGCCTGCCTGGATCGTTTGACGTGCTCTGTAAGGGAGTATGAGCAACGATCCCAAGCAGGCGAAATTTTGCTGAGCACCCTTTTGTTACTATCTCTGGTGCCGCTCTTTCTACATTTGTATACGCTGGATCATTCAACAAAAGTCTTGTCGGTGTCAAAAGCAAAAATGGCCGAAAGTGATCACCTCTCCAGTTCTGAGCGAAGCTTGCAACTGCTCAATATGATGCCACTGGGAGTCGCTCTTGTTGACGAAAACCTCAAGGTGGTCTTTGTGAGCAAGTCATTCAAGCGTATAACCGGATTGACCGAGAATGATTGCATTGGCATTAACTTGTCGACGCTCCTTGCTGATCCAACCACAGGTAAGCCATTCACAGACAACTCGACTATATTTGAAAAATCGTTGAATCTGTCGCTGGAAGTTCGATTAGCTTGTAAGAACTCCGACTTCAAAGTGGCGCAACTTTCGCTGCTGTGGGGCGAGTTTGGTGGACGCCGATATCTGCTGGCAAACTTTCTCGATGTCACTGGTGAGTATCGCTTTCGACAGCTCAAAGAAGATGTGGCGAATATGGTGAGTCACGACCTATCCACACCGCTTGCATCTTTAAAACTAATGGCTGAATTACTCGGAGACACGGCATACTCAACGCCAACCGAGAGAGGTAAACAAACCCTCGGGATTTTGGTTCGTGAGTGCGATCGACTGCAGCGCTTAGTGCAAGACTTGCTCAATCTTGGAAAATTACGGCAGGGGAACGTCATTCTTGATCTGAGTGATGTCAAACTAGCTGAATTAATCAATGACGTTTTAACGATCTCGTCCAAGGCCGCGCAGGCAAAGGGCATCAGCCTCACCTCAACGGTTCCAGCCGATGTCGTTCTACAGGCAGATAGAGACAGAATTTCTCAGATACTGGTTAATTTGGTATCGAACGCGATTCGCTACTGTGACAGAGATAGCAGTGTTTGGATTGAGTGCAAAACTATAGATAACGAGATAAAGATTATCGTCGCAGACAATGGTCCCGGTATTGCCGAAGAAGAACAGGCACTGATTTTTGAAAGATATTACCAGGCACAACTGCAGAACCGAGACAACCGTCAAGGTCACGGGCTTGGGCTAGCGATTTGCAAGTTGTTAGTGAAAGCACACGGCGGTGAAATCGGTATCGAAAGCCAACCCGGCCATGGAAGTCGATTCTGGTTCACTTTGCCTCAAAGTGAGAAAGCGTCAGTTGCGTGATTCGCCGAATGTTCTCAACGAAAAGGTGAAAATGGCGGACGTATAGTTTTCCGTTATTTTGCTGCGGCAGATGCTCGGTAAGAGGACGCCTTTTGCTGCAATCGTTGCTTCTGCTCCAAGTCTCTTTCCGTTTTGGTCGTGATTGCGTTGGCACGACTTTCAAGTTGACTGGCGAACACGCGTTCCAATCCCTTAAGGTTTCCTGTCGCATCGGCTGGAAGTCTTCGAGCCAGTCCGAAGTAACAATCAAAAACCTCTTCCGCGCTTTCCGGATTTCGGTGACTGAGATTAGTCCCGATTTGCCACAGGCAAGCCAGAATGTCGTGATTGACAGAAAGCGGAACCTTCTGTTCGTCGAGGAGAGCCAATTCTTTCGTCAATGAGCGCAACGTACGGAAATAATCCTGCCGTTCTTGAGAGTCTCGGCCTGGCTGTCCCAGGACTTGCAGCGCGCACAGCAATACTCGCGCTTGGACGTGCCCATCCAGAGTTGCTTGCTTGATTGAATCAAGAATGCTAGTTCGTAACGAGATCGCCTCCTGGTCCAGTCGATCCTTTACCAGGGGCGGCACGTTGAACGGGGCGGACAGTCTGAGAGTCGTCAGATAGAGCCGGGTCATAGTCTCAATTTGAACCGGGGTTGCGTTTGGCGTTGGATGTTTCTCTACAAGTGCAAGGGCTGCTTTCAGTAATTCATATGAATGTTCATCCGGCATGCAGAACTGGCCCAAGGCTGCCATCTCCATAAACGCCTGAGAGTCTCCTAGTCTCTGGAATGTATTGCACGCAAGCGTAATCTGCCTTTCAAGATGTGGCTTACTATAGTGTCTGGTGCTCCCAAAAGCCAAGTAGTGGTGTTGGCAAAGTCGCACATACTGCAATCTTGTATTCGCCATTTCAAGATCATCGGCATCTCCCGCCGCAAGTATACTTGTGCGCACTTCTACCAATAATTTTGAGATGGTGCTTTCATCGCCCGAGTTGAACTGTTGCTCAAGCTGCTTTGCGAAGTTCTTGGGCCTGTATGGCGCATTGAAGTCTTGGTGCAATTTCTCAAGTCTCGTTATCGCTAGATCATTACCTCCGACGGACTTCTTTAGCCACTGCAAGGCGAAATGCGACCCAAACTCCACTGCGCGCGTCTGGTTTGCTTGCACCGCTGATTCGATCGACTCGAGCAAACCGGAGCGTGCCGCATCGAACTGCAACGTTCCGAGGGGAAGATTATTCAACAGAAGCGCAGATTGCTTTCTCACCTCAGAGTCGCCACAGGCGCACAGCTTACCTGCCGTCTTCCACGCCAGAGCGCTGTCCTCCTTTGACAGGTATGACTCTTGAACAAGCAAAGCTTTTACTGCCTCAAGTGCAAGGCCCTGGTCGGCGCAGCTAACTACCCCCCTTAGATTAGCAACGTCAGCCTTGTTGACGTCTTTGATAGCGCGCAAGTCGGCAAGAATATGTGTTCTCATGGACTGCATTATCGGAGTTTGCTCCGATAAATGCCTGTTCACCGCAATGGTGTACGCATTCCAAAGTAAGTGTCGATCGCCTTTCTCGACGAAGTTCGATCTTGTGTAGAGGTGCACCAGCCCCATGAGCTGCCGGGCTCGTTGTGCTTCCGAATTTAGCGATTGTGAAGACGTATCGCGATATTGATATTGCAGGTCTTTTAGAACACCATTCAAGATGTCTGAAGTCCTAACGCTATTTTCCTTCAGGTAGCGTCTGGCTTCTTCTCTAGCTGATTCGCTCCCTGCTGTTTCGGACAGCAGCGCGATTTCAGACAATCCTTGCAAGCGCAATGTCTTCTCAGTTTCCGATCCGTCCTTCGGCAGAGAACTTAGTACTTTCGCTGCTTCAAAACGAACCTTCTCATCGGAAGATTCTTTTGCCGATTGCAGTAATGTTTGTAATGCACGCAATCTTGTCTTTTCGACAACGTCGGTTGTGGAGACTAGTCTTGCGCACAGCGCCACAGTTAGCTCCGGGGTCGAGTGACCGGTCTCAATCAGTTGGTACAACTCATTAGCCTTCTTCGCATCGATAGGTGCGTGCGAACGAACCCATTGCTCGTTGCGATACTCCTCCAGGGAAATACCGGATTCCGTCTTGCATAGCAAAACTGACCGTTCGCCGGGAAGAATTATCTTGCAAGAACTTTTTATCGGAAAGATGTTCGCAATCAACTTCTGCACCTCGACCACGGACGGATGCGGTCCCGAGACACAACTGTCGATCAAAGCGGCAATCATTGCGGGCGGAGGAACTGAGTTGATTTTACCCTGCAGTAGATTCATTGCTTCGCTTTGTGTCTGGCCGGGGGTTGTCGCCAACTCCGACAATGTTTTTAAAGCTCGATGATTCATTGGATCCAGGTTCGCAATACAAAGGACACCAGCAAGCTTTATGCGAGGATTTTCAGAGGAAAGCGTTCTCTCGAGTTGTTCAATTCTCGGGTCAGCTTTTGTGTCGATAACTTTGCGCTGATCACTGAGTCTCATCATCTCCAAGATGGTGGTTCGCTCATCCAATTCCCCGTCCAACAATACTTTCAACTGCGCAGTAAGAGCTATCTTCGAAGAGGTTCGATCGGGCACAACCAGAGACGCAAGTTTTCGTAGCGGCGGCGCCTCGATGCTGGAAATAGCTCTTCGTGCTGCTACAGTCGCGGAACCAAGATCCGAACTTTCTATTGCACGAAGTATTGGTAAGCTATCGGGACTTTCTAACTTTTCCAAAAGCCGTATTAGGTGTGTTGAATACTTGTGATCGAAGTTAGCGCCCTTTGACCGATAGAGCTCATTTTCAAGGGACAAGGTCAAAACTGAAACAGTCTCGGCGTGGCCAATATGACCTTGATTGCCATTTTTTGAGGACAACACAGTCATTAGAGAATCGGCGATAGCTATCTTTGCTTCAGTGTCCAAGGCTGACTGCGAAACTAATGCGGCCTTTAGCCATTGAATTACGTCGGAAGAGTCAGGGCCGCCGTGGCGATAGATTTCAACAAGTGCATGTTGAGCGACAATATGAATGTCCGCTTGGCGTCGCCCGGTCGCACTACCCCAAATTAATGAGTGCAGGCTTCTAGT
>JAIELX010000038.1 GCA_019752635.1 Candidatus Obscuribacterales bacterium
AAATCCATATCTGCTATCAAGACACTGCTGACATTTTGCGACTCAACCAGGTCTCGAATAGTGACCTGTCCCATGGCGCCCGCGCCGATAACAGCAACTTTCACAGTCAGCTCCTCGCAAATCTAGCGCTGACAAGTGTATCACCGGTATATATAGGATGCGTTTTGCTGCAAATGCCCACCCTGGTCGGGCCCCGCGCGAACCGGGCCGCGCGTCGACAGAGGCGGCGATCACATTTTTGCTACTTTTGACGGTTAGTGGCGGCCGCCGTAGGAGCCATAACCGGCGACGCCGTTGTTGTAGCTGTAATTTTGATTGCTGCCGGAGCTGTAGGACGAAACGCCGCCATTGGACCCCGGAACGTAGAAGTTACCGTTGTACTGCCGCTGCGGAGAGTTCATGCGGCGCATCATCATTTGCTGCTGCTGCATGGCTTGCTTCATCTGGTACTCACGAATCAGGTTGTCCTTATAGTTAACGGAGCCGTTTTCCATGCGAATGGTGTTGTTGCCGTTATAAAGGTTGTCTCCGGGGGTGCGGATGGTGCCACCCATCGCGACGCCGGGTAAATTGGGGTTGCCGCCGGGGTTCTTGCCCTGGGCTGTTTGGCTCATCGTTCCCACGCCGATATACGTCGATCGACCGGCATCTCCGACCAATCCGGTCTGATTCTGCCTAATGACTCTGGTCCCGCCGTAGTTCTGATGGTAATTCTGGGCGCCAGCGGGAAGAACAGCAACAAAGCTGGCAAGCAATGCGAAGACGCAGATCTTTTTCATGGACTCGAAATCCCCGAAAGGTAGTAATGGAAGGAAACTAGCCCCAAACGGCTCCACCTGACATCAGTGTACCTTAAGAGCTTTTGAAAAGAAACTAATATTTGTTTGCAGGCGTTAGTGTAAGAGATTTAGAGGACTCGGTGCAAGTAGCTTCTCTATTCTTCTCTGCGAGAATTTCTTCATAAATCTCGGACAGCCGTTCTAGACTCATATTCCCGAGAATCCGGGCTAGCTTGACGGCCTGACGAAAAGGCATTGGGAAGTCGCCGTATATATAGCCGGACAACGTTACGGCATTGAGATCGAGGCGTCTAGCAAGCTCCGCAAGAGTGTGTATCCCCTCTCGCTTCATGCGCGCCGCAATATCAGGATGCAGGATCCTCACACTGCTGCCATTCCCGTGCAACTTCGATTTCCGAACAATCCGAATCTCGCTCATGCAACTCTTCCGCCCAATCTGCTAATTGACTTCTTCTATTTAGCATACTATTTACCGAGGCTGAGTACCAGCGCCGACCTGACTGGGTCGGGACTCCAATTCGATTGAGCTCTTTTGCAATGTCCTGGTAAGACCAGGCGGACTGATGCCATCTCTTGATCTGCTCCAACCATGGATACTGCTCGGGGTGGCGGACTACAAGCTTTTTACCGCTCGTGACGTCTTTGACAGCCATGTAGCCGTAGGGCGGGCGCCCCTCAACATAGCCGCCGTGGTCTCGGATCTTGTCTTTGCCTGACGTGATGCGCTCTTTGATGGTCGCATGCTCCAGCTGAGCAAACGCAAGCAGGATCGTGAATATGCACTCACCGATTGGAGTATTCGAATCTAAATTCAAGTTCAATATGACCAGCTGTTTACCGAGCTTTTTCAGCTCTGTCGCGATCTTCAGGCCTTCAATAGTATTCCGCGCGAACCGGTCAAGTTTCAGGCAAATCAGACCATCAGCTTCGTTTCGGTAGATCATGTCGAGGGCCGTTTCCAGTCCGCGCCGGCGCCTGGCTCCACTAGCTGTTTCGATATCCCACGCGCAGAAGGCCATAGTTTGTCCACTGAACTGGCAATACTGCTCAATTTTTTCGTATTGAACTTCTAAGCTTGTATTTTCCTTTTGCGTGTCTGTAGAAATCCGCAAATAGGCAACTAGCCTCTGTGGAGCGCGATCCAGCGATACCATAGACACCCCCTCAGTGTTCGACATTTCGAACACTACCAAAATAGCACGACCCAATATCGTTGGTATATACAGCCCTGGACTTTTATTTCTGTCATTTGCGCGGAGAACCGAGGACAGCAATTGGCACGAGAGCTAGCGCGAGGTAACCGGATGTCGTCGAATCAAATTAGGCTCGTGATAGGCGTTTTGAGCTTTTTGCTGGTCGCTGCGGTAGTTGGACGATTGATCGCTAGTGGTTGGGAGTCAAATAACCACCTCCAGACCAGCACGCTGCCATCTACGACAACTGACAGACCTATAGCGAAGTTTGTGCACGTTGACGATCAGCTTCTCGCTGGAGCGAGCGAGGACGCCTTAAACCGAATACTTCGCTTCACGGACAAAGATCCTTCTATGATTGGGGATATGAAAAAGTCAGGGGAGGCCTGCTGGATAGGTCCAAACTGCAAACTTCAGCTGATTCAGAGAACCGACTGGTCATCACAAGTAAGGGTGCTGTCTCCACCGGAACACTTCTGGATTAATCAAGACGCCTATGTTCTTACAAGACACTTGAAAGAAGGCTTACACCCGGCTTTTCCAGACTAGTTCGGGCGAGGCTTTCTTTTGGAATCGAGCGGCGTTGGTGGAGTGGGCGGCGGACCAACTGGCGGAAGAACACCTTGAACGCGTCCAAGTTCGCGCCCCGCAAGTCTATGCAATTTTGAACACTGAAGTTCCAATTTGCCGGCAACCTCGCCCACATCAGCTGCGTTGGCCTGCGCGTCATGCTTGATCAATACTGCCATTTCAGCGGTCAGGTCTTCCAGCTCATTAGCCATAATTTGTAGAGCGGCAACGATGAACGTGAGCGTTGCCTCGACATTCGGAAGATCGGGCAATTCCAACTCCAAGGCTTCCAGGTCGTCATCGTCATTCATATCGGACATCTTTAGTCTCTCCCCAGTTCGAAAAGTATAACCCGTTTGAGTGATCAGCTTGTGACCAAACCCGGGAAACCCGGGCGCCTGGCCAATCCCGGGATCTTTACTTGTTTGAATGTGCCACCGAGCGCGGTGCTTGGATACCTTGAGGTATGCATTGTGACCAACTGGAAAAGTCCCGCTTAACTGCGCAGCTATAATGCCGGCATGCATACTCACGCCGGCGAAAAACTGAGCAAGCAAGAGAAGCAGTTCCGCGCGCACGTGACCAAGTTGTTCACCTGGTTGCGGGAAGCTTTCCATTTGACTGACTGGGATCTGGAGCTGCATTTCTGCGAGCCGGACGAAGGCGCGGCGGCGGACATCAATGTCGATTCAACTTATCTGACTGCGGTCATTCGTGTTGGTAGTGCGGCTTTACGCCATAACTTCGAGGCGAAAGACAGTTGGCAGATCATGTACTGCCTGACACACGAGTTCTGCCACATCCTGACAGACCCTCTGGTGCAAATCGCATATAACGGCGTCACCAAGCACGGTGCAGATTTCTTGCGTGAAACAGCCGAGCGTCAGACTACACGGATCGCTCGGATTTTGATGGGTACCATCCCGCAAGACGTTTACGAGATTCAGAGCTATTGACATCGCGACAATGAGCAATACGTAGCGGGGGCGCACCATTGAACGAAAGGCGTGCTCTTGCCCCCTGTAGACTCCTCTACGATCGTTAGTCCGATAAAAAAGCGTCTCATATTTTCTCTAAAAGCCCCTACTCGTCACGGAGAGCGCCCCTTGAAAAGCGTCCAGCTTTACATGCGTCCGTTTTTCTCCGTCCGGTAAAGACTGCCCTATGGTCTTTTCGGGTGATCCATGTATAATAAATTCAGAAGTTTAATTGAGGGACGTGTTCCCGCTGAAAGTGCCAAACCGCCCGGAACCGATCAGGATCCGGGCGTTGCGGCTTTTTGTACTGCTATACTCAAAAGTACTTTCAGCGGAAATGGCTCACCGCATTTACTTGAGCCCGCAACACAACCTCAACTGAAGGAGACAATTTTAGGGTTTGCTGACGAGACTTGATCTCGAAGGCATCTAATTGTGCGAGCGAATGTCGAAGTCGACACCAGCGAGCCTGTTAGACGGAGGCCAATATCATGGCCGATAAGCCCATCTCAGACGCCGAGTACGGCGCGATTATAGGTTGGTACAAATGCAAGCGACCCGGTTGCGGTTGCGGCAATAGAAAGTTCCATCCCATAACCGCCAAGAAAGCGGATGAGAAAAATCAGGACCAAACTCTGCCCAACTTGCAAATCGAAGCAGAATAAGGCCCTGAATACGGAAAACGATGGCGTCGGAGTTAGCACTTCGGCGCTTTCGTCTATTTTCAGACTATCACCATTTTGTGTATTTGACGTGAAATGGACCATGGGGTTTCCCCCAGTAAAACTGAGTTATCGGACCCGTTTTCAGAACTTGTTCAGATTCTTGCTGTTCTATAGAGCAACACACTACGTGGCACTCCCCAGGGCGGCAGGACACCAGGGGAGTGCTTTTTTATAGCGCCGGTGGTACATTACTAGTAACTGGGTATCAATCAGTTGTTTTCCAAGTCCCCGCAGCGCCTATTTATGGGTCGCGGGGATTTTTTTGAGAATTTTCCAAAATACTCTTGCATACCAGGGTATACCATGGTATTCTTGTTTTTGTGAGGACGGGGCGGTAGCTCAATGGTAGAGCGACTGATTGATACCCAGACGATACGGGTTCGATTCCCGTCCGCTCCAAACCCCCACAAACCCAAAACAGAGCCCGGCGGTGTTGCGAGCACCCCGGGCGATGGACAAACCCCAAGGAGGTTTACCATGACCAATTCTATAGATAAGGCGACAGTAGAGCAAACCAAGTGGGCAGCATTGCTCGAAGATGCAGTTCGCAAGCCGGGCAAGATGCTCGAAGCCTATCGCGCGTTCCATAACTACAGCTTCGGCAACGTGCTGTTGGCGATGTTTCAGTGTGAAGCCCGCGGCATTGCAATGGGCCCGCTTGCTACTTTCGACAACTGGAAGTCAAAGAAGCGCTTCGTCCGCAAAGGCGAGAAGGCGATCATCCTCTGCCGCCCGGTTGTAATCCGCCTGACCGAGAAGGACGAAGCGCCGGCACCACGCTGCGACTATGCCGAGTACCGCTCGACTCAGTCGTTCGCCATGCTTGACGAAGAAAAGTCCGCGAGCAAAGGCAAAGTGATCAAGCGCTTCGTTTATGAGGCGAAGTGGTTCGTCATGAATCAGACTGACGGCGCCGATTACAAACTGCCTGAGATGCCATCTTGGAACAAGAACACAGCGCTTGCTGGTCTCGGCATAACAGAGATCCCGTTTGCCGCTCCGGTCTCCGGAAACTGCCAAGGCTTTGCTCGAAAGGACCAGGTCGCGATCAACCCGCTCGCTCAACTCCCGCACAAGACGCTATTTCACGAAATGGCTCATGTGGTGCTCGGTCACACGAAGGCCGATAACTATCAAGCACATGGCGCCGAGCTCCCGTTGAGCCTGATGGAGGTCGAAGCAGAATCGACAGCCATGCTTCTCCTCGATGCGCTCGAGTTGCCCGGTGCGGAATATTGCCGCGGTTACATACAAAACTGGCTCGGTGAAGGAAAGGAAATTCCTGAGTCGTCCGCAAAGAGAATCATCGCTGCAGCTGAAAAAATTCTGCGAGCTGGTCAACAGAAAGCACAACAACAGGTGGCCGCGTAAGCGGCCCCTGGCACTAAAGGAGCAACGTCATGACACCGGAACCGAAGTCGCGGGCACCTATACAGTTCAAGAGCGCACAGCTCGAGGCAAAACTCGTCTTGCGTGCCGAGAATAATGAGACTGCCGGTTCTGTAGCAAAGGCATATTTAGAGCAGTACCTGCTTCTGCTTGAATCGGTCACATTTCCTCAGTTCTCCACTGATGAAATCCGTTTTGTCCAGTTCACCCTTAGTTACGAACGCTTCTATTTTCCAAATGCTCGCAGGATATGGGCAATCGTCGACGAAGCGATCAGAAAAGGTGGCACCGCCGGCAAAGTTGAGGGCTATGACATAGTGCCCGATGCATTCATTGACAAGCTCAAGGCTCTTTCGCTACTGGAGTGCTTGGCTCTTTGGGATCTTGGGCGTCAAACGGCGGTAGAGCTCGAAGAGTGGTGCGAGGACGCGAACAAGGGAGAATCGTAAAAAATGCCAACCGCAAAAAAGCCTATCTGCAAATTTCCCGCTCTTTCAAAACAAGAGTTCGACTTTCTCTATCGTTTATACGTCGTCAAAGACATGACTGGTCCGGCGTTAGCTGAGAAACTCGGCTGCCCAATGCGAACCCTGTACATGCGACTCAAAGAACTCGGTATCGACAAATCCGGAAAAGCGAAACCGGCGCACTACTGCAAAACATGCGGGCAAGCCCTTCCGAAGTCGGTTCATTCTTCAAGACCACAGAGCCGGTAAAACCAAGTGCTAATGTCAGCACGTCGCCAATTGCTCCTTTGGCGATAGCGCGGAGGCCTCATAAGCCAACCCGCGCTTTTTTGTTGGCGAGATTTTTGGCTATTCTTTTGCGCGGTTGGAGGAATAGCCATGCGGAAACTCTTGCTTGTTGCGATCTTCGCTGTTCTGAGCATACTGCCGGGAGTTTGCGCGTCAGTCTATGAGTCGCCTGGCTCTGTGCCTGCGTCCGCGATTTACACCTCAACGATTGCCGTTCCGGGAACAGACACGGTGATCAGCTTCGGCCGTCCTTGCCGAAAGGTGACGATCACTTTGAGCTCGGGAAGTTCGCTCCTGTATATCAATCCAGCCGGAACCGCTGACAACACCAAGTTCATTCTGCCGTCGGGCATGTCGCTCTCGTACAAAGCTGAAGAAGGCGATCCGTTGCTTGACTCCGTTCATGTGTGCGGGTCGGGCACCGCTGGCACTATTTCCGTTTGGGCACAGTAAGGAGAAGTCATGCGCTGGATCGCTCTTAAGCTGCAGTCCGCAATCGCACCCACAATAGTGGCGCTCCTAGTTCCACTGGCTGCGTTGGCCCAGGTGATGATCTCTGGTGGCGGTGGTCCTAGTTTGTCGGCTGCCAACACTTGGACTGCACCGCAAACATTTAGCGGCATTGTGCCATCAAACAAAGCGGTGTATCAAAACGGTGCGACGTGTTTGGCTCTTGGTCAGGCCGGATCGCAGGGTTTAGCAATAATCGCTGATAATGCGGCTCACCGGATCACTGGCGATCTTACTATTCTCGCTTGGATACGGCCCTGGAAAGTACCGGTAGGAAGCGAATACGGCATTATTTGCTTGCGCGATGATGACTCCGGTTCGTCAATGCCGTGGAACTTTTATACTTACGAAACGGGGCTTTTGAAAGGGCATCTTGGGGCGGTTCAATTAACATCTAGTCAAACTTTGCCGGTTCAACAATGGAACCAAGTAGCACTGGTTAATGACGCTGATACCGGCCAATACTTGTATATGAACGGAACGGAAGTAGCTAACGCCGCAGGTGCGTTAACTTTGCCAACTTCCACCGGTTTCACAACTCGCATTGGTTGTTGGAAATCCGGGCAACCTCAATTCACTGCACAAGCCGATATCGGAGAGATTGCCATATTCAACACTGTTTTAAGCCCAGCACAAATTGCAGCGTATAGAACAGGACAAATCCCCACTAACGCACCTGGCTTGGTTTCGTTGTATCGGTTGAATGCAACGAGCGGAACAACAATCACCGACTCTGCCGCTACTGGTGCTGATGGCACGATCAGCAATGCCTACGGCTGGGTCCCGCGAGTCAACCAATAAGCATAAAGCTGTCAGCACAAGCTGCCAAAGGCAAAGTCGCTCACGTCAAAGAACGTGGGCGCGCTTGTTTTTGGATTTCCGCCATCTTCGACCAGAATAGCAATTCCTTCCCAAGATTTGCGGCGACGTCCGGATCGAGCAGCTTGATCAGGTTAAACGGCTCGCCTAGTTCTAGCATGACCTGGTCGCTGCCGTCCTCTGTGAAGCTGACTTTTAAAACGGCGGCGTCTTGCGTCAAAGTGAGCGCCTGCTCTGGTTCTTTGTTGGACAGTTCTTCAGCTGGCGCCCTACCCGGTCTAATTAGATCGCCGGTGGTCATGTCTCGGAAATAGAAGTGCGTGCTGATGCCGTGCCAGCCCTTTGAGTTCTCTCGCAATTGTGTCTTTACGATCGCGTCGAACTCGCTGACTAGCTGTTGATACTCCTCAAGCGTAAAGCTTCGATGATTCATCTCGAAGGTCACGTTCACTATCCGACCGCCACCACCGGAACTGTAGTCTTGCGTTCTGATATTCACGCGATTACATGAAATCTTGCCGAGGCAGTGGTGCCTCAGAGCCTTCTTACAGGCGATGATCGCCGCTTTGTAAGGCATTCTGGTCATTTCGAATCCCCTTTCAGCCTGTCGAGGACATTGCCGCTTTGGCTTGGATCAAAGTGAGCTTTTTTGGTCTGCCAATCGATCACCCACACGTCGACCGCGCCAGAGCGAGGATTGGTCACGATATTGATTTTGTCAGACAAGCGATCAACTTCCATCTGCCGGCCGTGACAAACTCCACCGACCAGAGTGACTTTCTGTTTGATATTCAGCTGCATTTGTCTTCTCTCGGTCTGGCACCAGCGGCGAGGCAAGCAGGATGATTGCGACCGCAGACACGCGGGCCGCCCTTCGGATCGTGATTGCAAGTCTGCCAGCCGCCGTCATGATGATCAGTGGCGCAGTTCTGGCAGAACCGACGAGTGCCACCACAAAGCGGGCACGAGTGCACGTTGTAGAACATCTCGGGATCTTGCTTGAAGTTTTCGCAGGGTTGGCACTCGGCAGGGGTGGTCACTGAATCTTCCTCACATAATTCCGACTGGTGATGACCTTGTGACCATCTTCGAATTGCACCAGGCAGGAATTCATCTTGCCGCGCACCAGCACTGCACAGCGTTGTCCAAAGCGCTCCGCTAATCGGGTTCTGACTCGCCAGTAGTAAATGAAGCCCATGATTCACACTCGCTCGCCTGGATCGTCCGCTCGCTCCTCGATCTTCTCAATTTCAGACGTGACCTTGTCGCAATGGCGCTTGATTACGTCCGCAATTTCTCGAAGCAACAGCTGGAACAATTGTAGTCGGGGCAGACAGTCCTCTTTGAGCGTGCGAGTGTGATTCACGGCACCCTCGTCAAACGCGTGCATGACTTGTCGCCAGTGCGTGTTCAAGTTGATGGCTTCGTTATCTTGCAAGACCATCTGTAGCCACATCTCGATCGAGTCGGACATGATCATTTCGTCAAGCAGAAACTTGACCACAAGCGCGGTGATCTTCATGCCGTTGGCTCCAGGCGGACCTTGAGAAATAGATCAGCAACTTTGAAGGCATTTCTCACGCCGTCTTCTGATGGCAAGTAATCGTAATTGTTGTTGTTCTCCCATGCGCACAGCACTTGCAGCGCTACAACATCGCGTAACTGAATTTTGTACATGTCGGCCAATCCTCGAGGACTCTCCGCACTAGCTGGTGTGTCATTTGTAGAGTTGGTCAAGATCGTCTCCTTCAAATTCAAGTTCTAGATCTGGTTGGCAGGACTTAGCGATCGCTGCCAGCGATAACAGCACGAGGAACCAGGCGACAGCGAAGCCGCATATAAAGCCGAACCAGTAAGCGCTAATCACAGTGGTGGTAACGGTAACTCTGAAGCAAACCGTAAATCACTAGCGACATGCCGATGCTGATCCATGCGCCCAAGAACCATAAATACAGACTCAAATACAGGCTCATTCCCTCACCATCGTGAGCAGCTTCTTCAACTTGAACTGATCGCCCGGGGACAGCTTGACCATCTGCTGATTGAACTCTTTCAGCTTCGATTCGTCGATATCCGGGCCCAAGCCGCCAAGCCAACTACGATTCACGCAGTAGATTTCTGCGAACTTATCGATCACCCGGGTGGCGGCGAAGAGATCGCCTGACTCGAGGTCAAGGATCTGTTGGCGTGTCATGTCTGAAAGACTGGCCGCTTGCTTGCGATTGAGCCCGGCCGCTTCACGGGCTTCCAGCATTCGGCGAGCGATGACGTTTCCCTTGCTGGTACCGCTGTTCATCGCAGCTCCTTTGCGCTCACGACAGCGATTCCGAGTTCACGCGCGAGGAACACCTCAAGTCTGGCTCCGCGCGAATCGTGCCAATTGTCTAGCGTTGCCACTAAGTCGCACTCGACCAGGGCGGCCATGTCGCGCTTCATGTACGCTTCCCATGATGCTTGGTCGGGTTGTTCAGCCGGGTTGAAGACTCTAAACCCTAGCGAGCGCAACCTCGCCGCTTCCTGATTGAACAGCGCCTTGCCATCATCAGGCAGCCCGGTCATTTTGCCGGACAAGTAGACGCTTGCATCATTGAGATTCAGCGTCGGCGTCGATTCATGCAATGGACCCACCTTCTTTAGCAAATCTTGCGCCAACAACTCATAGCCGTCGTTCGCGGCTGACTCTGCATAGGCGCGAATCGCAACCTGCGCGTGTTTGTCTTTGTACTCAAGTACAAAACAACCGTCAGCGATCGGCTTGCCGTCGACGCGCTCGACGTTGTATTTGTGCACTAGTCCTACGCCTTTGCTCATGGTTTCTTCTTGCTCCATAGGTCATTTAGCATTTTCAACTTGTATGGATCTATCCAGAGAGTTCCGTCCACCAGCGTATCGGGCGGGCACTCGCTGGACATTTCCCAAGCACGCAAAGCCTTTTCCGCAGCTTTCGTTACGCACTCGTCCATTTTTGAGAGGTCGCTAGTGCTGGCCCCGTAGGACGCGGAACATCCAAGCCTTCTCCCGTGCCAGTCCCAGCGCGAGAATGAGAAGGAATAGCCATACTTGCCGTCAACTCCCCAACCCATCCAGGTCAGGCGGTCTTCGCTACACCAGCCTTTCTCGGACATTTCAATTCGGATTTGATTGGCGGTCATCCTGCTTCGTCTCTCGTATTGGCGTGACAATTATTCGGTTCTGCTTGTCGGTAGTGATCGACAGAACGGTAGTTTCGTCGATGTTCAGCAACTCAAGAATCGACTTCTCGATGATCAGCGCAAAGCTATGTCCGTGCCGACTGAGCTTCTTCACGAGCGCCATGGCTCAGCCCACTTTGATTTGCTTCTTCGTCCAGTTTTTCGTAGACATCTGGACGGAAGCACCACTGTCAGTGATCAGCATGAAAAACGCGGAGCCTTTGGTGATTGTTTGCCATTCTTCAGCCAGTTCCTGCATGGCCAGGATGATTTGGGTTGTCCGCTCGACCGGTTCCGCTGCTTTAGCTTTGGGCATGTTATGAATCTCCAATTCCTGGTGCTTCGTCGTCAGTTTCTAGTCGGCCGGTGCATGGCGTTTGCTTGCAATTGTCGCCTTTGCAGGAAATAGCAGCGGCGCGATTTCCGCACACAACGCACTCGTGCTCACGCTCGTAGTGCCAAGTCATGCCACTTTTGCACAAGTCCATGCGATGCCCGACACGAACGTCACCAAATTCATGTGCTCTCATAACGGGTATGCCTCCGGATAGAGTTTGCTCGGCATCCAATGTCCGATTTCAATCACTTTGACTCCAGCTCTCTTTGCCTGTCCGACCATGTTCGCGGTACCTTTGTCGCCGGGAAATGCGACCACGAAGCGGTCATCCTCGGGATTCGTTCCCGCAAGCAGGGCTTGGCGCCGCTTGTCCACACTTACAGCTCGTTGAATGTTGAGCATGACACCATTCCGGATATGCCCCGCACGCTTGCCATGGAGATCCCAATCAGCATTCTCTGTGTGAAACTCGACTTTGCGGTCACAGGCCCACTGCTTGCCATAACTGTCCGCACCTGAGGCGCCGCCTTCAATGACCAGACGAATTGGATACAAGGCATGCACAGCGTCAAGCGCGCCATAAACCGCCGCCTTGTCGCCGAAATGTCTGCCACCACATACGATGACTACGCTCATGTCCAACCCTCGATTGTTTTGCGCATTTCCAGCATTGTTGGAAGCACATCAGCGATCAGAACTTCGCTCTCAATAAAATCCTCCTGACCAGCACCGGAACTCTGGTCAGTGGCTGTAATAAGCACGGTGCCAGTGTTCTGAAACTCCAACTGGAACCGAATGTCACGACTGCAAGTCATGCACATGTCCTTTCGGAGCGAGCAGGCCGACGCAGTGTCGAGGACCATCGAGTGAGGCTTTGATTCAGTCATGTCACCACTCCGTTTTCACTTCGACATTTGGACATGCGTGATCAGTCAGGTATTGATGCACGTAGTGCTCCAGTTCTGGGCTGTTCGCTTCTGAAATCCAGGCGCGGTATCCGCTCTCACCATTCAGAGTTTCGTGGTACTCCACATCCACGACTTTTATGTCGGCCCAATTCACACACCAGCTTTTGACGTCGACTGTCTTGAAAGCTTTGAATAAAGCTTGACCCGCCAACACTTTGATGAGATGCAGCAATCGCCGCTCCTGGTGGTTCATCAAAGCCTCCCCGCCTGCCGCTTCCACGCGTCGAGTGCCCTATGCAACGTGGCTTCCGGTTCAAAGATTTGAGTCTTTCGGATAGTGTCCACGACGTTGCACACGTCTTCGGCTGCCTTTATGCGTTCGGTTTCCTTACCGGCTATCCTGCGAGCGAATGAGGCTAGGAAGTTCCAAGTCGGTGGCATGGAGTCACGGTGCGGAGCAGAAATCTTTGTAGTGATTTCTAGGAATTCACGAAACTCCGGCGGCTCGTTTGTTTGGTAGTAGCTGTTTCGATAGCCACGCTCAGTGTCACTCTTACATCGCTCGAGGAAAGCATCAATTTCCTTCTGGTTGTTGCCCCAACCGACTTCCTTCAAGCCGCACTCTGGCGGCACTTCCGCGACCTTGATCATGTCCTTCGGAGCGATGAAGTAGTAGTAGTTCGACAGAAACAGCGCCATTCTGCGTTTCTTCGGGTCTTTGAGCTCTTTGAGTAAATCGCCCCGCGAAACCTTGATCTCATACGAAGTGCGTTGATGGTTGAAGCAGTTTAAAACCCACAAGTCGATGTACTTGTTCGACGAGGAGCTGTAACCCGTGCCTGCTCGCATTTCAGGATACGCCAGCCATTCGCCGCGACCGTCGTCAGCGTACCTCTTGAGCAAGAGGTTGAGGATGTCGTCGGTTTTGATTGCTGGTTTTTCGGTGACAGTGCTCACGACTTGCTCTCCATGTACTGGATTGCCCTATTCAGCGCGTCGCGCAGATTCTTCAATTCACTCAACTTCAGTCGCATCAGCAGAGTTCCGCGAAACATGTCCACGAAAATCGTGACTGCTACCGAGTGTTCGCCACGCACCAGGACGCTAATGCCTTCGTTGTGCATTGTGCGCGCAGCCCCGAAGAGGATTCCGGTTGGTTCTGCCTGCTGCTTTAGCTTGAAGTTGCTCATCGGAAACACCGCCAGCAGATAAGAATGATGATCGCTAACACGGCGACTGCGACTGCTGAGATCTCCGCGTCTTTATCAAGCTTGGCCGCCAGTTGCTTCGCAGCGACCGCTCTCTCGTGCATCCTCTGACGACAGGACTCCGCGTCTTTGCACTTCAATCCGAGTTTGTCATGGCTAATCGGGGTGAAGGTTTGAAGGTCTGCCCAGCAATCGCAGTAGTCGCAGGCTCGATACCACTTACCGTTTCGCAGCATCGCGCATCCTCCCACGGCTTTCGCGCCACTGTGCGATCAGCCCCTGAAGAGCTTCTTCGAAGACTAGTTTGCAGTCGTGAGGTTTGAGTGTCCAGGCGTAACCATCGGAATCAGTTTGCCAACCTTTGTTTTCTCGCGACCACCAGATATAGTGCGAAGCCCTGGTCACAATGAAGCCCTTAAGCTCGTTGTATCGATGCTCGAGCGTTGCCATTGCGTCGCGATGTTCGCTCAGTGTGTCCCAGACGGTCAGGCGACAGTTACTGACGTTCTTGCAGGAATAGAGCGTTTCGCTGACTGGTTCGAGGTCGTCGATGCAGATCGTTTGCTCGCAATACATGCACTTTGCGCTAACTGGTTTCGGTTTTGGTGTTCCCATGTGGTCCACTGCGATGACATCACCATCGGGCAGATGAAAGTATTCGCGGCTCATTGCTCAACCTCGGAGAATGCTTTGCCAGCAGGAGTCGCACCATCGGCCAGTTTCGTCGAAGCAGTCGTAGGCGCCGCAACCGACTTTGGGTCAGCGGCTTCAGCTTCCTCGAACTGTTCCTTTTCCGTCTCCTTCGCCAAAGCGATCATTCGAAGCAACCAATCGCGGTGATATGGATATTGATTTGTGAAAAGCGGATTCGCAGCGAGCACAAGCTCAAGACATCCGCTTATTCGGGGCACTGGTATTGGCTGCAACTTCGCGCACCAATCGCATTTCTCGACACTGCAGGGAATTCGTTTAAATCCGCAATGAACGCATACCTTTGTTTCGGTCTGAATTGCCTCAGCTTCTGCCTGAGCTGCAGCCATCTCGCAGTCATATTGACCTTGCATGGAGGCTTCGTGCTCGGCATGCGCAGCGGCTTCCATTTCAGCGTAGTGCTCTGCTTCTGCTGCTTCAGCTTCCGCGGCCGCTTCGTAGTTGTATTCGTCTTCGTCCATTAGAAATCTCCAGTGTCGCGGCCAGCTCACTCTTCGTCATCGTTGTCCATGAGAAAGACCAGGAGCGCGAACAGCAGCAACAACATGAACATGCTCATCGTTTCTTCCTCAACTCGGCGTCCTTGCGGGTCTTTGCTCGTTGCTTCGCCAGCTTCTCGTTCTTGCGTTGCTGCAGCTTGGCGATAGCCCGATCCTGGTTCGACCACTCCCACAGCTCTGTCCATTTGAACTGGTGTCGATTGCGCTCGAATTGCGGCACCGACTCGTCAAACATGCCAATGAAATCAATCAGCGATATGGTTGCGGGCACGTGCAACACTTCAAACGTGTGCCAGCCCGTGTTCGGATTGAAGCCGGCAGGGAAAATCGGCTGCTGTAAGTGAAACGGTCCGTTGATTGGATCGGACGCCTTCAACTTAATCGTGCGAAATTCCGGATTCATCTCCGGCATTGTCAGCGCTGTCTCCAGCATGTCGAGCTGACGACGATAACGATCAGCGGCTCCGCTCTCCGTTGCGTCGGACATATAGGCGCGCAGAGCTTTGTTGATGTACGCCGACCTGGTGCGTGGAGCCACCTTCGACAACGGCTCCCAGACGTCCGGCTCAAACGTCACATTCGTTTTATGGAATTGTGGAAACTCAATGTCAGAACTCATTAGCTGTTTTGTGAACATCATCGGTATCTAAAACTCGACCTTGATTCTCCCAAAGTAGGAACAGCACGCTTCTTCATCATTTCGCAAAAGAATATACGCCGGATATACTTTGTGAACACCTCGAAAGCCTTGTATAGACTGACTTCTGCAACGCGGCAAAATAGTCGACCAGTCGTCTAGTAAGCCACCACCGGCAGCGTCACGCTCGCAAGCTCCCGACAACTGCCACCAATGGCATCGCCGCCACCAAATTTAGTGCAGCCTCAGAGTAACTTTGCCGAGTTGCATATTTGCGGATTTAGATTAAATCTGCGACGGGGCGAAAATGGCTCCTGCTGCGAGCACCATCGGAAAGCATTTCGGCTGGTCGACTCAGCGGCAACTGCGCGATCTCTCAGCAAAAGATATACAACAGGCACCGAATACGGTTGTCAAACCTACATAAGCTACATTGCGAGATCCTTGCCAGTGTTGCTTTATGTAGGTGTGTAGATTAACCCTGCAAAGGGGTTTAGAGATTTACAGCGTTGCTTTTCCACTCACTTGTTTATGGGGTACTGCGCGTTCTTAGAGCGATTAATACAAACACTTTTCTAGAAAAACCTACATAAGCTACATGAATATACATAGCCCAGTAATAGCAACACCTTTGACATGTAGGTTCCGATTATGAAACCTACATTGAATCGAGATATCCACCATTAGTGACAAGCACTGTAATCGGCAAAGTTATTCAGCGCTATCAAAAAGTGAAATGCTTTAGACGAGCGGACAGGTGGTATCGTCCGAGACGCGCTTTCCATGCGGGTGCGCGAGGATTCGCGAAATCGCGGCGGCTCGCGGTGCGCTCTGGCAGCGGCGTTCCGGCGGCGGTTAGAGGTCGCGGCTGAAGTTGCGGAATCGAGTCGGGTCGAGTTGCGTGTAGATCGCCGTGTTCGCGATGTTCTTGTGTCCCATGTAAGCCTGAATCGCCCTGGTGTCGGTGCCTTCGCCTGCGAGCTGGTAGCCTTTCGCGTGGCGCAGCATGTGCGGGTGCACCGGAAACGGGAGCTCGGCTGCGATGCTCGCCTTCGCGACGATGTTGTGGAACGTTCGTTCTGACAGTGGTCCTTTGCGTTCCGTGGTGAAGAGCCAGCGTTTGTCGCCGTCCTCGTCGCGCTGCAGCTTCCGCAGTGCCTTCACTTCGTCAGGTCCGAGGAAGTGAACCGACTGAACTCCGTTCTTCACACGCTTAATAAGAATGGTCTTCCGATGCCAGTCGATGTGAGCCCACTCGAGTGAGACCAGCTCAGTGGCTCGGAGCGCGTGGCGATAACACATCAGCACAGCCAGGGCGTCACGGTCCGGATACCGGCCGACGTGAGCAGCCTTGATGATTGCCTTCACTTCGTCCTTGGTCAGGAATTCTCTGGCGCGGACGTCTGCGTTCGCCTTCCTTCGTGGTGGTTTAGATAACTTTGCCGATTTCGGATCACTACTAATGTTGGTCATGGCTTGGCGCTCCGCATCAAGACTGGTCTGCCTGGAATAAGTATACGCCTACTTTGCCGATATTGGCTATTCTCGGCAAAGTCTAATCAGCCAATCAGACTGCAATATACGTGCAGTGGAGACCGGAAAGGCAAGCCAGTAGCGGGACCACCGAAACCGAGCGCATCAAACGCCTGCAAACACAGTCGGCGCCGAACTCCGCGAAGCTCGGCGACACTGGCGGTGGTGGCACTTTGGATACCGGGGGGGTACCTTTTGGAGCTTTTTCGGGGTGCCCGCCGGCGTCGACACTCACATACAATTTATCTACGCAGTACCCCTTGGCAACTCGCATCCCTTCCAGGATTCACCTTTGCGGATTTTCCGAACGGTCGTGATCGACACTCCGAACGTGCTTGCCATCTCTTTCAGAGTCCCGGTCGATTTACGTATTGCTGTGACTTCAGTTAGTTTCAACTTTGCACTACCGTTCCGTTCGCCCTTCGGTCTGTTGGCGCGTCCCCGCTCGAACATGTCGTGAACGTTGTCTTTGTAAGTGCCACCGAGGAGATGACTGGGTCTGACGCAAGGTGGGTTGTCGCAGGTGTGGCGGATGACTGGTGGAAGCTCGTCCCAATTCTGAATTCCGTTCGCAATCAGAAAAGAGAGCTTGTGAGCAGAATACAGACACTTAATATTGGCAGCGCCGAAGTTCTTGCGTCCATAGCCACCTTTCTTCTTTCGCTGCCCGGTCCAAATCCAGCACCCGCCAGGCTCCTTCTTTACGTGAGCGAAAAAATCTCGTCGCAGCGTGCCTTTCAGGATGAAGTGGAAGAGCACCCGTGCTTTAAGTGAGGGGCGTTTACGCAAAAACAAGAAGAGCTGAAATTTTTTTCGCATCGCGAAGATCTCCAGGGAGCTGGAGTCGCGATGTTAGGGGTGCCGATGACCGTCGATTTTTGATTTTTGAACCAATAAATATCCTCTTGCAGGCATTGTTGACAACCGCGTCTCGCCTGTCGTATCGTCATTTCTCAGGTAGGCTTCAAGGGGCAAGGCATGAAAACGTTGAATTTAAAACAATTACCGCGCATCAAATCACCACAAGCGAAAAAGAAAGACCCGTTAGCCATTGCTGACCGTTACAACATGGCGGCTCCGGCAGCAGAGTTACAGCCGCTAAGCGATGCAATTGCCGAAGGCGTTAAGCGTGATGCGCGAAAGACAAAGAAGAAGTAAGCCGGTATATATTTTTGGCATCTTGCAAAAGTAAGATTTTTCGCTATTCTGCTCGTGCGGCGCAAGCTGACCGTGCTTTTTGCTGACTGGGCACGAAAATCTCTATACAGCTTTCCGAAGTCGCTGAGAACTTGGTAAGACACGCACGCACGAAAAGTCCGCGCATTCAGCGATTTCAAACGGAGTGAACGAGCCAGTCAAAGTGCCCCAATTGCGGGGAGGCGGGTTGGATTCCCGTTAAGTTCATTCCTTACAGCATGTAGCTAAGAAGTCCGCGCATGCCGGACGGCTTGGCTTTTATTTTTGAATGAGGGAGAGCGCTTCCTCATATTTTTGCTGCCTCGTATGCGGAGGCGGTTATTTTGATTGGCATGGTATTTTTGATTTTCGACATACCCACTGGGAGCGAAACGATGAACCGAATTTTGCCGCTGATGTTTGCTTGCTTACTTTGCGCCCCGGTCTCGGCCGCGCCGAGTCACAGAGGCGGAGCCGGAGGAGGAGGTGCCGGCAAGCACATCCACGTTAGCCAACAAAACGTCGTCAGCATTCCAGGTCGGCCAGGCAACGCGGGCGACGGAGGTCAAAGTGGACCAGGCGGAAGAGGCGGCGATGGTGGATCCATTTGTTATTGGATTGGACCGGGGACAGACCTTGGCAAGAAGGAAGGCTGTGGCTATGTCCTTGTGCTCCCGGGAGAAAAAGGTAAGGATGACGGAACGGCGGGCCGCGGCGCACGATTTTCAGACGGCGAGAAAGCCGCAGTAAAACTCAAGGTGGATCCCTCCACAAAGGATTTGATCATCGACATGCCAAACGGCACCGTCGCGACAGTGAATCGCGAGCAACTCGATTTGTTGCTGAAATACCATCACTGAAACTGGTAAATTGGACAAGTAATGCCCCGGGGAGCGCTTCTGCTTAGCACGCGTCCGGGGCAATTGATTTTTTGCGCTCGTCCAAGGTTGCTCTATTCTTTGCTTCAGCAATGGAGCAAACCTGAATGGACAAGAACTGCCTCACCTACTGGTACCCGAAACTCCGCGAGGCTGCGATTCCGGCGCCGCGCACTTTGATTCATAAAACGGATTGCGTGCTGGACCACTTGCTTGATGGAGTTGAGCCACCCGAGTTCGACAAACTGATCGCCGGGCTCGAGGAGTTTGGCAGCATCCTCGGCTATCCCATGTTTTTGCGCACGGGCATGACGTCCGGCAAGCACAACTGGAAGAACACTTGCTTCATCCAAGGTCCGGAGGATTTCCCGGAGCACATAGCAGCACTGGTCGAGTTCAGTGCGATGGCAGGGTTCTTCGGATTGCCGCATTTTGTCTGGGTGGCGCGCAGCTTCCTAAAACTGAAGACCTACGGCGTGCTTCCGGGCTACAGCGACATGCCGCTTGCACGAGAATTCCGGGCCTTCGTATCTGGTGGCGACATACAGTGCATACACCCTTATTGGCCGCAGCGCGCAGTTGCGGAAGGCGAGCCTGAGGGGGAGTGGATCGAACAATATCGCGAAATGTGCACCATGGGCGCCGACGAACAGAAGATCGTCGAGTTCGTTTCGAAGGTCGCCGCATTGTTTTCTGACGATGGAGCCTGGTCGGTCGATGTCTGCCAGCTCGAAACTGGCCAATGGTTGGTCACCGACATGGCGATCGCGCAGGAGTCATTTCACTGGGAAGGCTGCGAGAAGGCCGCAAGTCTCGGCGCACCGCCGCAACCTGAGGCGCCAGCGATCGACTTTGATGCGCTGATTGAATCATCGCCGGTCAAGTAGATGAACGATCTCTACGAGCGCGTTTATTCTGTTGTGGCTGCCCAAGCCAAACAATATGGATATGCCGTTGCCTTGCATGGCTCCGGCATTCGCGATTTGGATTTGATTCTTTGTCCGTGGGCTGATCACGCTGTCAGATATGAGCCGCACGTATTGGTCCGCACTATAGCAAGTGCAATCGATTTCGAATTCAATGGATTGCATGGAATTAGCACAAGCCTGGACGACCTCAACTGGCCGGCAGCTGAGCCGAAACCGCACGGGCGCGTTGCTTACATAATTTGGCTCAGTCCGAACTTGGCGCTAGATCTCTCAGTGATGCCGGTGCAAGTGAAACTCTAATGGCGAAGATTTGCTGTAGCATCCAATTCATGAGAAGTCACCTTGGTATTTCAATGGCAGAAGGCGCGGCTCTAAACCGTGAGAATACGGGTTCGAGTCCCGTCCAAGGTTTTACGTAGATCAGAAGTCCGCCTCTAAAGCCAATCTCAAGGGGTTTGGTTTTCAATGAGGATGTTGACTTATGGAAAATTACTTTTACGTTGTTGTTCGCACCGACATTGCGATGGCGGATCAGATGTGCCAGGTCGCGCATGCTGCAGCAGATGCCGGACGCATGTTTTGCATTCCGGCCGACTGCAATCTAGTGCTGTTGCAAGTGAAAGACCTGGCGCAGTTGGAAAAACTCGCTGAGCAACTGCGTGAAGCGGAATTGCCGCACACAGTGCAAGACGAGCCCGACGATGAGATGGGTCACACGGCGTTGGCAACGGCCGTGGTGTCACTAGAGCAACGAAGACTATTTCGAAAATTCAGACTCTGGACCGCGTAAAATAGTCTTGTCGCACTAAGCCTCTGCACGGTGCGTGCGGGAATACGCAGGCAGCCCTTCAGTGGGAGAACCCTGCAGAGCATGCGACAACTTTTCCAATACAATGAGCGTGCGCCGAATGGGTCGCCTGCCCGGCTGAGTGACCATACAAGGGACAGGGATAAACACCCCGAGAGCAATAGTGAAGCAACGACGTGTGACGTAGACAGGAATCGATCGGGCGGATAAAGCCGCGCCTTCAGCCTAATTAGCTGACACCGGAGGCAGCAAACCGGTAGAACAACTGCTACTCTTACTTTGTACCAGCGTACAGAAAGGTGTGCCCACCACCAGCGCCACCACCTCCGGTGGACGAAACCGCTGGTCGGCATGTCGATGGATTCGACACGACCTGAGGATGCGTCGATTTTTCAGCAAAATTCGTACAGATCGTCTGAACGACTAACAACAGCAGCAACAGTTGTTGTCCGCGTCTGTCGTCCCTAATTTCTACGAGTTTTGTCACGAAAAATGCCGACCACAAACCGATGCGCCGCCATTATAAGCGGACATCGTGTCAGCGATTTTGTCAGAGCATTTGTCTGTTCCTGCTACATTTCTCGCATGCAAGAACTGAAACAGAACCTATCGATTGACGAGCTCAAGGCGCGGTGCCAAGAGTTGATGAAGATCCAAGGCGATCGCGCCGAAATCTTGCTCTACTTGCCGCAGCAGTGGAGCGGAAGAACAGAGCGCATGCGGCTGTTCGGAACGACTGGACCTCTCGGCCGAGTCTTTCCAGCACAACCGCACGACCCCGACAAACGTCCAGGCACGAACGTGGTGTTTAACTGCGCGGTTATTTTACGCGCGATTCGCAAGCACGAGAAGGCGCTGGCTATCGAACAACCAGCGCCCTAGGCGGGTTTCAGTGTCCGGTTAGCCTGACGATCAGGGTTACGATCACTGCTCCCAGTGCAGTGCAGAAAACAATGAATCCATATTGTTCGAGTTGTTTGGCCATTATGCATTTCCTCCAGTGTGTAACCGCGGGGCATTCTAGCTCCACGCAAACTTCAACGAGCAACCCGAAACGGGCCCCGCTTCACGTTATACGTAGGAGTTCGAGGTTTTGTTTCCTTGACTCAAGGAAATCTGTTTGTGTGAATTATAAGGAGTCGACGCTGATAAGCAAGGGCCTGACTGGCTTTCATTCTCTTGTTTAAATTAGAAGATCGGGCGGCGTAAATGCATTAGGCGATCGACGACAGCGTTGATTAAAATTCAAAACCCCGCTCTTTCGAACGGGGTCTTGAACGGCAGTTAGAAGAAGGCAAACGCAGCACCGCGTGGAACGCAGGCAAGCGTTTGGTAGATCGTGCGAGAACAAGTAAACCACGAAGCGGAGATCACTCAGATTCGATTCTTGCGGAACTGCTGAATCTGCCGGCGGGTGTCTTTTTTGATTGCGCGGCGCTCACGCTCTTGACGAGTGCGTTTCCAGCCTTCCCAGCCGCGACGGCCGGACTTCTTGAAGAAAGCGGCAGTCATCGTTTTGCCTTCGGAAGGTGCTTCGACCAGTCAGGACCGAGCGTCGAAAAAAATTGGTGGGCATCGACTACATCGTCGAACGTGATCGCCGGCAGATCGGAAAGCCGCTTTCGGTCATTTTTCGTCCAACCTGGTTGCACGACGTCCTTGCGTTTCGTGGGCTGCGTCGGAGCCGGAGACTGTTTCACACTCACGAGCGCAGTACCAAGGGGCTGACCACAGTGCGCACAAACAACACCGACCACCACCGAATTGGTCACATGATCGGTTCCGCGCAGGGTAAAGGATTCGCGTTTGTACAAGCAGCCGCAGACAAAGCAACGCTTGTCGACAGCTTCGAAGTAATCAGCGATCCATTGCAGGTAGTCCATGGCAGTAGAATACCTTTTGGTCTCGACGGGTGAGCCTCGCTAGATAGCGCTGTCGAATGGTGGTAATAACACCGAGTATTCGGGACTAGGAATGCGGGAATAGTTTAACGGCAGAACACCGCGAGGGAGTAACGGCGTCATGACCCGCGAAAACTGGCGGCGGAGGGGGTTCAATTCCCTCGACCTGCGCCTTGTAACTCAGGTACTTTAAACGGGAGAAGGCGCTGCTTATAGTAGCGCGGTGCGGGTTCGAGTCCCGTCTTGAGTCAAATCCAGCTACGAAGCCGGGTCAAAAGAGATCTGCATTTTGCAGGTCTCTTTTTCTATGCATATACGCAAAGCAGTGAGCGAAAAATTGTGCATTTGCGATCGCGCTATTGTTTCGCAACACACGGAGCAATGTGATGAAGCCTGTATTCCAGACAGTCAAACACAACCCGCCGCACGCTTACGGCAATTGCTACCGGGCGTGCATTGCTTCGATCCTCGAGATTGACATTGATGACATTCCGCCATTCGAAACAATGGGCGGGTTCAACGATGGAGGAGAAAGCGGCGACGAGTGGTGGCGCGTCTACACCGAGTGGCTTGCTGCGCGGGGACTATTGGAATCGAGACATCCTGTCGAACAAGGCAGAGTGCCTAAAGGGTATTCGATTCTGGGCGGACGTTCTCCGCGGTTTCCAGAAACGGGGCACTGTGTTGTCGCTAAAGATGGTGAGATTGTTCACGATCCAGCAGGTGTTGGACTAGAACAGATCCGCGAGTTTTGGGATTTTGGAGTCCTGATACCACTGGATCAGGAGCTGGTGGAGTGCTATCCAATTCGCATCCTTGATCACTACTACGATGGCGAATGGTCAATGCGCAAGGACAGGAAATAGGATGCAAAAAGCGACGAGGACAGGAAATAGGATGCAAAAAGCGACGGTCAAGCTCCCTAAGAAGATCACTCTGGTATCAATCGAGAAATTGATTCCATATGTCCGTAATGCGCGCACTCACTCTGATTCGCAAGTCGCGCAGCTCGCCGCTTCCATGAAGGAATACGGCTGGACCAATCCAATTTTGCTCGACGAAACAGGTGGGATCATCGCTGGTCACGGTCGGGTAATGGCCGCGCGAAAGCTCGAGCTTACCGAAGTGCCAGCCATCGTACTCGAAGGTTTGACCGACGTTCAAAAACGAGCACTGATTTTGGCGGACAACCAGCTTGCTTTGACCAGCGGGTGGGACATCAATCTTTTGAAGCTTGAATTGCAAGGACTTAAAGACAGTGGCTACAACCTGGACCTATTGGGCTTCTCGCCAGCAGATGTAGACGACTATTTAAACTTTGATCCGACCGGTCTGGACGATCCGGAATCTGAGCCACCGGAAGAGAAATCCGAGGGAAGTAGCGATGTCGTCAGCTACACCCTGAAGTTTGCGAGCGAGGACGACAAGGACACATTTACCAACTGGTTGCGGAAGTTGGCGGAGCGCTATCCAGACATAGAGCATCCGGGCACGCGCGTGGCTCAAGCTATTGAGGATGATTTCAGATGAAGAAACTACTTTTTGTGTTCGCGTGTGTCCTCCTCTCGATCCAACCGGCAGAAGCTGGAATAGGAAAGAAGCTTAAACGAGTCACCAAATACGGTATCGCGGCGGCGATTATCCCGGTACGCCTATTCGATGGCATGTGGATTGGTGTTGGCTACGGAATTCGCGAGAGCGAAATGGATTTCTATCGCGCGTCGGCCGCGTACGAAGATGAGCAGGAAACCTTTGAGGAGATTGCAAAACAAATCCAAAAGCGGCTCGAAGTGCCCGCGACCGTACTGAAGAAGCCGGTCGTCGAGCTATGAGGGACCTGGTCGTCACCACACCACGGACCCAGATGAGCAACGCCGCGCGCGAAGCGGCTGACTGCCTACGTGCTGGCGGCGGTCGCTATTTTCGCCGACTCGGCACCACTCCGAAAGGAATCGGAGAAGGTTCTCGCGTTTATTATGTCGAGGATGGCTACATTCGAGGCTACTGCATTTTGCAGCGAGTGGAGAAATCGTCGGGCAAAACGTGCGACACGACGGGGAAAGTCTTTGAGGCAGGAACCTATCTGGTCATGGATGCTCAAAGTTGGCGCTGGATTGCGCCGATTCGTTATCCGGGCTTCCAGGGCTGGAGATATGCACCCGCACAGTGGCGAGATCAGGCTAAGGTGGTGGGATTCTGGCGCGATCCGAAGCCAGCAGTTGGAGGACTTGTGCATGCTACATAACATTCCTGATGAACTTTGCCGCCTGCAAGACAAATGGGAATCGTGCGTTTACGCCGAAGAACGAGAGGAAACAGTAAAGACCTTCATTGCGGAGACATCGTTCACCGAGCTCGGGATGTATCTCAAGAAATTGGAGAACATAGAGGAAGAAGCGCGCGCACTGTTATCAGGAAAGTCCAAACACGGCGAAATGTTGCGCGAGTCATTGAAGGATCTTCACGACTTTAGGACCCAAGTGTTTGACGAGACCAGACGGCGAAAGAACCACGAAGTATTCCATCAGTGGATCGAAGAGCTATCTCCTACTGCCGAAGCAGTTCAATGCGAGCAGGTTGGCGCAGTAGAATAGTTGCCTAATCCAGTGTGTGTGGTGTTAGCGAATTGGCCGGGCCTTGTGTCCGGTCTTTTCGTTTTATGAGGGCAAAACTGCTTGCTAGCCTGTTGCGCATGAATATTTCAATCAACAAATGCGAGCGACAAGTCATTCGATGGTTGTTTCTCACGAACAAGGAGATCGGCGATCAACTGGGCTACAGTCCGCGCACAGTTGAGAAGGTGATCAGCAATTTGATGAGCAAATTTGACGCTCAGACTCGCACGGAACTGGTGATCAAAGCCATGAGCAAAGGGCACCAGGTGGACGAATCTGTTTACGAGCCGCGCGATCGCGCAAGACGAGGCAAGGCAACTCTGACATTGCTACGTGGAGGCAAGAAATAACGTGCATCCGAACGAATTAGCCTGCTTAGGCTTCGTGATGGCAGTCTCAGGACTGATCCTCGCAGAAGTCACCCGCCATATCTGGGAAGCGGTTCAAGAAGCTCGATTCCAGCGAGACCTGGAAAGAAATTCTGCTAGCATGCGGCCAAAATTGTCTTTAAAAGAGGTTCAAGGTGGGACTGCCGGCGAAATTCAGGGGCGAAGATCCGACAGCTCCGGCTAGTTGGATCAACTACGATCCGGCACTGGTCGAAGCTCTTGCCGCCTCAGGTCTGAATGATACCGAAATTGGTCATGTTCTTGGAGCCACAAAGCAACAGATCGAGCAACGCCGCTCCTGCGATCCCGCTTTTGCCGAACTCATTGCAAAAGGGCGAGACAAGGGCATCGCGAAAGTCGCAAACAAGCTCTTTGAGAAAGCGATCGGCGGCGATGTTCATGCAATCCGGTACTACCTTGATCGCGTCGCCGGCTGGGACAAGAAAGTAGCGGCCACTGGTGCTGGTGGCACCCAAAACACGCAAATCAACATCAATGGCGGTGCGCAATTCGTCACGCCAAAGGAAGTATCCTCGACCGAGTTCGAGAAGATTGTTGCAAAGGAACTCAAGAAGCGCAAGCAGAGGCAAAAGGCGGAGGCTGACGTAGTCGATGCCGAAGTCCGCTAACCCCAAGAAAAACTATGTAGAGAAGCCTCTGGCGTCAAAAGAATCAGAAGTCGAGATCATTGCGCCGCAGCTTGGTCCGCAGAGCTTACTTTTGCAGTGTCCCTACAAAGAGATTATGTATGGCGGCGCCCGCGGTGGTGGCAAGTCTGCCGGAGCCTGCTTGGATTGGCACAAACACGCAATGACGTGGAAAGTCAATGCGCGCGGAATCGTCATTCGTAGGACTTATCCGGAACTTGAACAGTTTCGCGACACAGCAATGCAACTGCTGTCAAAGCTCGGCTGGATCTGGCGAGCGGGCGAACGTGTTTTCAAGCATCCGAACGGCGCAGTTCTCAAACTTCGATTTTTGGAACAGGACAGGCACGCCGATCACTACCAGGGGCACGAGTACACCTGGTTATGCGTAGAGGAAGCTGGAAACTTTCCGGATCCGGCTCCGCTCAAGAAGATGAAAGCGACTCTCCGATCTGCTGCCGGCGTCAAAACGAGAATGCTCTATACCGCAAACCCCGGCGGTCGCGGTCACGATTGGCTCAAAGAATACTTTATCAATCCGGCTCCTGAGGGATTGACCGCGATCAGAGATCCGAAGACAAAGCAACTTCGGATGTTCATTCCTTCCAAGCTGGAAGACAACGCGATTCTCATGAACGCGGATCCCGACTATGCCAATAACCTGGAAGGCACAGGACCCTCTTGGTTGGTAAAAGCTTGGCGCCATGGCGATTGGAACGTGGCACCATCAGGCAACGTGTTCAAGCGTGAATGGTGGAAGTCATATCGCACCCCACCGTCAGACTTCATTCGAATCATTCAGTCATGGGATACAGCCTTCAAGAAAGGACCGGAGAACGACCGCTCAGCGTGCACGACCTGGGGAGTAGGCGCGCTCGGCTACTACCTCCTCGATGCTTGGGCGGACCGTGTTGAGTACCCGGAACTGAAGAAGCAAGCAGTAATGCTCAATGCGAAGTGGAATCCACATGCAGTTTACGTTGAAGACAAGGCATCCGGTCAATCCTTGATTCAAGAACTCAAACGTGAAACTGCGGTGCCAGTGATTGCAGTGAACGTGGACTCCGACAAGTATTCACGAGCATGCGCTGTGTCGGCGATTATTGAGGCCGGTCGCTGTTTCATTCCAGAAGATGCGCCATGGATCGCGGACTACCTCGAAGAATTGTCGCGTTTTCCGACTGCAAGCAATGACGACTATGTGGACTCCACAAGCCAAGCACTAAATCGGATGGCTCACTTCCGAAGATCGTTGGAGAAGTATCAAAGTAATGTTGTTCAATTCAAAGGTTCAATTTTCGCGAGGTAGAGATGGCGATTCCGAAAGATAAACCAGGCGCAGTCGAGTGGAGAATCGCCAATCGCATTCCCTATCCGCAGTGGGCAAAGGCAGACGAGCGCTATCGCCGCTTGGATATGCACGATCGCTTTCTTGACGGCAGCTTTTATGATCACTTACCCAATACATTTTGGGAAGAAGTGGATCACATGGGCCGCTACATTCCAATCGCCGACAGAGCCCCGTCAATTCGATTCAATATTCCGGCGATGTTATCAGAGCAGGTGGCTCGCAAGTTGTTTGCAGGCCGTCATGCTCCATCAATTGTTCACGACGACAGCGAGATTGTGAAGCGAGTACAGGCGTTGGCCGAAGAGTGCCAACTCGATCAATTTATGATGCAAGCCACTACCTGGGGATCCGTCGGAAGTTCTGCCATCACATTCAAAGTGCTGAAGGAAGGCGAAAAGACCAAGCTCGTCGCGTCCGTCTGGCAAGCGAAGGTTTGCCGTCCGCGATTCGATAAATTCGGCGAACTCAGTCAGTTGCGCGTCAACTATCCTGTCGAGGGCGTTTTCTTCATCGAAAACGGAAAGAAATACGACGTCAATAAGGAGCTCATCAAAGAGGACCAGCAGTATTGGTTTGTTCGCGACTTCACGACAGAACGAGAAGTCACGTATGTGCCGATCAAGGTCGGCGGTAAAGATCCATGGAACCCATTAAAAGTTGAGTCTCCGAAGCTTGTCGAAGATCCAGACGAAACCGTTTCTCACGGGCTCGGATTCGTTCCAGGGCATTGGTTTATAAACTTGTCGCTTGGTACTTACCCAGACGGTGCGTGCAAGTGGACCCGTGCACTTCCGACAATGATTGATATGGACTATCGCCTCAGTCAGCTAGGCATGGGCGTCGGCTACAACTCCTCACCTCAGATTGTCATCAAAGGCAAACTGATGAACATGGAAGATTCATCAGGTGGAACAATCGTTCGCGGGCCGACGCGCTACCTGCAACTCGCCCCCGATTTGAAAGATTCGGACGGTTTTGGCGAGACCGGCAACGACGTGAAGCTGCTGGAAATGTCTGGTACTGGGATCGATGTTGGACTCAAGTATTTGGAAGCTTGCAAGAAAGTGGTTCTTGCTCAGCTATCAGCCAGCCAGAAAGACCCGAACAAGGTCACGACCGCAATGTCTGGCAAAGGGATGGAACTGCTCGACGAAGAATACATCGATCAAGTGCATGAATTCCGCACCAGCTACTGTAGCAATGGACTTTTGAAGGTTCTGAAGAAAATTGCATTGACTTGCAATGCAGCAGGACACCCGTTGGCGAAGAAAATCGATGCCGGCAACTCTGACGGTTTGACGCTGGGCTATCCGCACATGCACGACATCGGACCATCCGAGTTTGCCCAACTCATTCAGGGGCTGAGTTTGGCGATCGAATCGCAAATCATGGATGTCTTGCAGGCGCGCGATTTGCTACGAGCTCAGGTTGATCTGCCGGTGATTTCGGCCAATAGAGATGGCGCTAAAGTTGAGCCACCAAAAAATGACGGGCCGCCACCAAGCAAATCTTCGGAAGAAGGTTAGAAATTTTGCTATCGTGGCGCGGTTTCTTGGGAGAAGTGTTCCATGCCGAACGGTGATTTTATCGATGAGAAGCGCGGTCACAAAGTTGGCGCGTGGTCGAAGAGCTATAAGCTGCTCGACAATCAAACCGCCACCGGCACCGGCAAGTGGATCGATGTTTCTCTCTTTCCTCGCCTGAGCATTCACGTCTATGGAACGTTCAACGCGACCATGAAAGTCATGGTCTCAAACGACCCCTCGATAGTGGATGCAACCGATGGGATACAGGTTGGGGCCGATATTACGGCGCCTGGTTTCATAGCACTGGAGCTGCCGGCCCGATGGATCAAGTTGAAACCGACAGCATTCACGTCCGGAAATATCTACGCAAACCTGCACGGACTGAGTCCCTAATCCAAGCATTCACAACTTAAGGAGCAAACTAACACATGACCGAAGCAACACCTCCGGCCGCCGTTATAGATCCGGCAGCAGTGACCACACCACCAGTTACCCCTCCGGCGCCAGTTCCGCAGACACCTCCTCCGGCAAAACCAGCAGAGAACGATAGTTGGGTAGAAGCTCTTCCAGAAGAACAAAAGGCCTACATCAAGCAACTTCGCAGCGAAGCCGCTCATAGACGGAAAGCCGCCACTGAGGCTGAAACCAAAGCAAGCGAGTTGCAAGCCAAGATCGATGCTGTAGAAAAAGCGAAGCTCGAAGAACAAGGTGAGTTTAAAAAACTCTATGAAGGCGAGCAACAAAAGTTGCAAGAGCTGAACAAGCGCCTGATTCGCCAAGAAATTAAAGTGCATGCACAAAAGGAAGGTCTGATTGACCTTGATGTTGCCGACCTGATCGTCGCTGACAAAGTCACTTTGACTGCAGACGGAAAAATTGTCGGGGCAGAAGAAGCAGTGGCTAGTTTCAAAACAGCCAAGCCAAATCTGTTCCAAGCAATGGTGGCAGCCGCAGGAGCACCAGCGGCGAAACCAACTGGCTCTGGAATCACACCGCCAGTCAGCACGACAGGCAAGCAATTCGATGCTCGCTCGCTTTCGAAAGAAGATTACGAGAAGGAAAAGAAGGCCTTCATCCGATCATAGCGATTGCCAAAGATAGATTTTTTGGTATAGTTCGCGATATTGATTTTCGGGAAAGAGTCCCACCGGTTTGGCTTGATGCCTGATTTGCGACACCAACTGTTGTAAGGTCAGGAGGTTTTATGGCCGGACCAGGTACTTTAATCACGCTCCCCACAGCGCTTCAAGAAGCTGTCCAACAAGGATGGCTCGAATCCGAATTTCGCGATGGCTTGGAAAGCGTTCTAGCTTATGGCTTGCACGCAGTGTCCGAACCGGTGGCAACCAATATCGGCGAAACCGTAACCAAGACGCGTGCTGGCAAAAAAGCACCGGCAACTACGCCGATTTCAGCCGCAACACTCAACTCGAACCTGGATAACGGCTTGACTCCCTCGCTATTTGCGATGGAACAATACATTTTGACGATGAAGCAGTATGCAGATACTGCCGACGTCAACTTGCTTCAAGCAAAAGCCGCATTGAAGAACCACGTTCTGAAGATTTCAAAAAACAGCGGCACGCAAGCTCAGCAAACCAGAGAACGCCTCGCGAGAGCTGCTCTGTTTAACTCGTACATGGGTGGTAACAGCCGCGTAACCGCTGCAGCGTCTCCGACTACAACCACTTGTACCGTCGATGACGTGCGGGGTTTCGAAGTTGTATTGGTCAACGGCAAGCCGACGACCGTCTCTGCTTCGAATCCGCTTGCCGTTGTGGAAACCGGTACAAGCGCACAAACTCTTTCCGTAACAGGTGTTGCCCGCGACGTCACGAACGTTTCGGCCGCAGCGGCTGCCGGCGGATGGAGCGGAACTCTCACCTTCGCCACGGCTACCGCTCCGACAGCTAACGATGTTCTCGTCGCTGCCAATGCGCCCGCCATATTCCGCGCTGGTGGCAGAACAAGCACTCGAACATTGACCAGCTCCGACTTGCTCACAATGGGCGTGATCGAAGACGTGGTTGCCTATCTGCGAGATCAAGGTACGCCTCCTTTCGAAGATGGCTTCTATCACTGTGTCTTGGATAACACCTCCGGTCGTCAGTTGTTCGGCGATACCGAGTTCCAAAACTTGTACCGCTCAATGGCAAACGATTCGGCAATTCGCCGAGGCGTACTCGCCGAAATCATGGGTGTGCGCTTCATGCACACAACCGAAGCACCAGTACAAACCGCTGGCGGTGGTGTTTCTGTGAAGGTTCGTCGTCCGATGATCATCGGCGGAGAAGCTCTCATCAAAGGCGACTTCCAAGGCGTCGAAGAGCACGTTGCGGAACTCAACCCGATGGGCATTCACGAAATGTCAGTAGTCGACGGCATCTGCCAAGTTGTTCGTCCTCCGCTCGACAGATTGGGTCAAACGGCCGGTATCTCCTGGTACACGGTTGTGGACTTCTGTTGCCCAACTGACTTGACTGCAACCAACGCGATTATCCCCACAGCGGGAAGCTCGCTCTACAAGAGAGCAGCAGTAATCGAACATTACGGCGGCTCCTAGTCCCAGCTAGCAGCTCAGGTATAGACATCATGAACGGGATCGGTTTGGTTACTCCGACCGATCCCGTCCAGTAAATAGAGGATGTGTTTGGTAATGGCAAAAAACAAAGACAAAGAGGCACCGGCTCTGATGCCCGAGGATCAATCGTTCGAAGTTCAGCCGGTCCCCGCACCTGAAGAGGCAGAGTTCGAACCCGAAGTTGCGGCGACTCCGGAGGAAAAAGACCCAGAAGTGGAACCGGAACCGGCAGCGCTCCCGGAAGAAATGGATACTCCCGAAGCAGTTTTTCAAGAGACTCCGGTTGAAGTTGGGCCAGAAAACGAACCGGTCAAGGATCAGGAACCGCCCGTCAAAGATCCTGAAGACGAAGAAGATCCACCGCCGTCGGCACTTCCAATGGAGCGCCTGCGAGCAGCAGAAGCCTTCAAGACTAGTTTTCGAGGAGTACACCTCTCGTTCAAGAGCGGCGATCTCATCGAAGACCAAGAGATGGGCGAGTTTATGCTTGCGACAGGGTCACCTGTTCACTGGGTTAAAGAAACTGCCAATTACATCGAATGCCCCAAGTGCAAGCACTCCTTCATTAAAGAGTAGGAATCATGTCTCTCACCGAAGCACAAAAATCCGACGCCCGCCGCCACCTCGAATATCCGACAATCGGACTCATTCGGCGTGACGACGGCGTCGGTGTCTTCGGTCAATCTGCCGGCGGACGGTACTTTCAGCACTTCGGTTTACTCGAGTACAGATTGCAAAACATGCCACCAGTTGATGAAGCTAGATTGACTGGCTGCGCATACGGTGCGCTTGCGTTGCCCGCGGGAATGGACCCGCTCACCGGCAATCAGCTGACGGTCACGATCAGTGGAGGCGGGCTCGGTTCACCTGTAGTCCTGGTGATTACAGCTGCAGCTGGAGAAACACGGGTGAGCTTGCTTCAAAAGCTGGTCGTAGCGGGAGCACAGAATACGAGCCTTGCCACGGCGCAAATTGTTCCGATGGCACCATATGGCGGCGGCTCTTCGGGTCTGCCGGTGCAGCCTGAATGTGCATTCATCGCACCAAACGCATTCACCCTTGCAGTGACCGGCACCGGGCAAATAGCACCAGTCATCACCTCGCAGGGCGTCAAACAGGAACCAAGCGCCGTAGTGAGCAAAACTTCAACGATTTATGGTTATCTACCGATCCTTTCTTTTCTGGAAGGTGCGATCGCCGGTTCAACGAGAAACCTCGACACGTCGAAAGCTGATGTTTGGGTCGCGAGACGAGATGAAATTGATCAGCGCAAGAAACTCTACAAAGAGTGGCAACAACGGCTTGCTCGATTCATGGATGTTCCGGTCAATCCTGGCTCCGCTACTTCAGGCGGCAGCAGGGTGGTGATTTAGTGTGGCGGACTGGGCGGATATTCAAGAACGCATAGACGGCGGTCGCGGCAAAGCTGGCGACGTGCTCGGTATGCCGCATGATGTTTATCGAATCGTTGCCGGCTCAAATGGTGATTTCCTGGCCGCAGGAAATAAGCTTTCCACGCAGATGAACCTCTACTGGAAAGCGGTCAAGGAAGTAAAAGGATCGCAGGAAGGCGACACTAAGCGCGGATTTTCCATCTACGAGCTCGTCGCAGATATGTCTGGCTACAAGGTGGGAGATCTGTTTCTCAACGCCGATCCGATCTACCAGGCGGGCAACGTCAAGGTCAATTTTTCCAGCACGGACATCGTTGGAATTTGCCTGGCTTCCAATGCGCCAGAACACAAGGCAATTGGAGTTCGTTGCAACAAGGTGGCGAAAGTCTATCGGCCTTCAGCTACCGGCCCGTCTGTTGACGGCTATTGGACGCCAACGGTTGAAAATGCGGCTCCGCTTCGACTCGTTAGCGGTTCGTTTGGTCTTGGCACGGTGGGACAAACGCCAGCACTAGTTCCGATGGGGATTCAGCCTCTTTCTCCTTCTGGTGAAAAGGCGGTTGATGACGTTCCCGGGATGGCTCGCAAGTCGAATTTCGCGTGCTATATGCCACCACTTCCGGGTTTCACCCTGGCGGAAGGTGATCGAGTGGAAGACAATATCGGATGCATCTATTCAGTCATTGTGAGCTATCGCCAGGATACTGGCATGGCAGGCAACTTCCTGGTGCTCGAGAAGGAGTCAAATGGCTAATGAATTTACAGTCTTCGAAGGTTTTCGCGCGCAGCTGGTGACCGCGCTCACCGGCATGACGAATGCACTTAGTCAGCCGATCGTTGTCGAGATCGGAATCGGTTGGCCGTCACAACCAAAATTCGCCGAGCTCTCGTCGGAGCCAACAAAATGTCTCGTTTCAATTTACGACCGAAAAGTGTCCAAACCAGTCCGGAGTTTTCTGCCTCACCAGTTCGCGGCAACGATCAATCCCACTGGCATTACAGCGACGCTCAACAAAGTGAATCTCCCACCAGCGGATACCGCGACAGTCACGTTGGCTTTTGCTGTTGGCTTCAGCGCTGTCCAGCTGAATGACGCTGTCGGACTTGGCGTTCACATGGGAAAAGACGACGACGGAGCCACCGCTTCGGCCGTAGCCGGCGAAACTCTAACGACTTTGGCAGCGAAGCTACGCGACGCAATCAATGCCAATCCCACTCTAAATGATTGGCTATCTGCGACAGCCGCAGGCGCGGTTGTCACAATTACGAATCTGACAACAAAACCACTTCGGCTCGGCGCCAACACAGGCAACGTCCACCAGGGGCATGTTGAAGTTGCTCGCCAATCGAGGCAGGCTCAAGTTGTGATCTGGACATCTACCAACGACGTTCGCAAACGGGTTGGAGCCAAGGTAGAGGAATTTCTCGGTCAACTTCAAGCAGACTACGGCTTTGCTCTGGGCAATCAGCATGTACGCGTCATGCTTGAGGGTGGTTTGCTGAACGATGAAAACGTGAAGATGGACATTTATCGTCAAGATTTTGTTTTTTCGCTCGAGTATGGAATCACTCGAATCGATCAAGCTTGGTCAGTACTCGTTGCGATCGGAAGCTACGTGAATTTAGATACTGGCGAAAAAATTTGATATAGTCCGCTCATTCGGGAAAGAATCCCACCGGTTTGGCTTGATGCCTTGATTCAAAAGTTCCTTTTGATGGAGGCGAGCCGGCTGTGCCGATTATCGTTAATAAGCCAGACTTCAACGCTTCGGCGCTACAGGCAAGCGATCTGTACGTCAGAATAATTCCGCCACCGGGCTTTGTCAGGGGCGAACCAACCGACGTGCTGGTTGTTCTCGGAACGGCATCTTGGGGTCCGAAGAATCAACCGATTCTCAATGGCTCGCCCAACGATATCGCCTCCAACTTTGGTGGAGTCACGGCCGATGCAGCGGCTGATCCATTCGACCTCTGCACCGATGCACAAATAGCGTTCTCGCAAGCGCGCTCAGCTGGACTTTCTATCTACGGAATCAGAATCTCAGACGGCACGGACGCTGCAGCAACTTATACTTTGCTCGATACCAGCGGCACTCCAAAGAACGGACTCGTTCTAACCGGCAAACACACAGGCAAGCTTGGTAACAATATTCGCGTCCTGATCACCGACGGTAGCAAGACTGGCACCTACACTGTCACGATCGTACCGTTTAGTGGTGGGCGTGCTGAAGTTTACCCGAATATTGCGTACAGCACACCGGGTGATTTCTGGAACTCGCTGAAATCAGCGATCAACAACGGCATGTCCGGTTTACGTGGTCCTTCAGAGTTGGTTGTTGGCGGCGCCGTCGACGCAACAGCTATTGCTCCGGCGCTAGGCACGTTTGCCTTGACTGGTGGTACTGATGGGCGTGCTTCCGTTGCAGCCGCAAACTTCATAGGGTCCGACACAGCAATGCCGAAAACCGGTATTTATGCAGTACGTGGACTGACGCCATCGGCAAATATCATCATCTGCGCAGGACTCACAGACACTACTGTCTATGCAACCCTGCAAGCACTCGTCGAAGACCAAGGAATGGTCGTCGTTCTTCCGTTCGCAAAAGGCACATCGACAGCGTCTGCGATTTCTTCCAAGAAGACTCTCGGTATTGACTCACCCAACGTCATCTTTTGCAAAGACTGGGTGCAGTGGTTTGACACAGGTTCAGGACAAACCAGATATGTACCGCCGACGGCTTTTGTTGCCGGCCGTATTGCCTGCCTTGCTCCTGAAATCTCGCCTACAAACAAAGAAGTCTATGGTGTGGTGGGCACAGAGCGGCAGGACATCAGTGGCGGAAATCTGCCTTACTCTCCTGCTGAAGTAGGACAACTACAGAAAAATGGAATTGTCTTCATAACCAATCCTGTCCCTGGTGGTCGGTACTGGGGAATTCGTCACGGTATGTCGTCCAGCTCCGATCCTGTTCGGGCTCCCATTGAATATGCCCGAATGACCAATTATTTGGCTCACTCGCTCGCTGACTTTATGGGCAAATTCGTTGGCGAGAATCAAACTACTCGCGTCAACGATGCTTTGCGCGGAGCCGTAAAGGGCACGCTCGATAGCTTCCTGATGAATCTCAAGCAGTCTGGACAGATTGACGATTTCATCACTGTCTGCGACTTGACTAACAACACTCCGGAGTTGATCGCTCAGCACTTCTTGCGCGCGGCGCTTCGGGTTCGGTACATGTCCTCCGTTCAGTTCTTCATCGTAGATCTGCAGGGCGGAACGACCGTGGTCACCATCGGCAACCAAGTCGGCGAAGGACTCGCGGCCTAAGACACTCAAACGGTAACGGAGAATCGGTATGCCGAATGTATTTGGACGAAATGACTTCAACATCGGAGAAGATGTTTCCTGCACGATTATGTCGTCAGCAGGAGATACTTTCCCGGCCGATAGACTCGGTCACATCAAGGATCTTGATGTGGACTTCGATGATGATCACGTCCAGGTGAAAACGATAAGCCGTGGCGGTGGCACTCTCAACGAAGTCATCCCGCGGGGTGTGTCAGGGAAGATGTCACTCACTCGCGCAGACGGTTCCTTCGGCAGACTGATCATCGAATCTCGGCGCCGATTCAAAGAACAGGGCGAGCGCATTAGCTTCTCTTTTCAGTACCAGATTCGCAACCGTGACGGTAGTGTCGACAGCTACTTGGTAACGGGTGCCAAAATCATGAAGGCGAAGTTGTTCAATGCTTCGGCCGGAAAGGAAGTTGATTGTTCGTTCCAATTCGTTGGCGGCGAAATCGAACTAACATCAGGCAATTAAGAGCCTGACTTGACTTAAGGAGCAAATAGTCAATGTCAAAACAACAGATCAAGGTGTCTCACGAGATACCGAAAGACGCTGAGCGCATGGATTATGCGGCGGTGCAAGACCAACGCGAGGTTCGGGATCAAATGGCTGAACAAGCCATCGAGCGCGAACTATCAAACGAAGCGATCGCACCTGAATTGTCGCCTCTGGCGATGATGATGCAGGAAGCGCAGTCAAAACGCGAGTATCTGAAGGAACTGAGTTTCGAGCTTCCTGACGGGCGCGTTGTAGACATGGCGCCTCCGAAAGTTGCCACTTCGTTGATCGTTACCCAAATCATGCAAAACGAACAAGGCATGAATCCAATTGTGGTGACGGGAGCCTATAACAGCGTCAAGGCAATGCTGCATGTACAGGTTCTGGATGGTCGCCCGGTTGCGCGTCCAACCAACAAAACTGAGCTGCAAGAACTCATGAATCGCATCGGCAATGTCGGCTGCGAGATAGTGGAGCAGATGTACGCGATCTACTTCGCACCGCCGCCGCCGAGTGCAATCAAGATCCTAAAAAAGTCATAGAAGACCAAGAGTGGATGGAAGTCGCTCTTTGCATTAAGAACGGCATCGACATTGATAGAGCGCGATCAATGTCCGCTATCGAGCGAAGAGCCTTCTTCTACACGTTCGCGGTCATGGACGGAAATGAAATAGACTGGGTGACCGGAGCCATCAAGTCGCCGGAGTCGCAAGAGTGAGCACATCGAGTTTTAATTCACTTGGTGCATTTGCCAACTACATGCGTCGGCAGGCAATAACCCAGTGCAAGCACGCGATGACATCCGCACTGGACCAAATAGGTCAGGATGTTAAAGCACAAGCGATCGCCAACATTGGTCACTATCAAAATGCTGTCGGAAACTACCCCGCCTGGGCGCAGTTGGCGCCAGCCACGCTCGACCGAAAGAGCAGATATGGACAAGGCTTAGGGGGCAATCCAGACACCCCTCTTTATGCCACTGGCAAGCTACAAAGAAGTATCAAATATGTAGTCCACAGACCAAGCCTGTCAGTGCACATTGGCTCAAACGTTAAATCGATTGTCTACACCGAATTCGGAACACAAGACATGCCTCCGCGGCCGCTATTCGGCCCCGCAGCCATGCAAGTGATGCCGAGATTTTTGCCTATGCTAGGCGCTTATGCTTTGGCTGGGATTGGTGGAGTTTCGATCGCCACTACTCGCAAGAGTGGAATCAGCAGTTATCCCATATCGGGATTCACCATCTGAGGAGGCGAATTGTTCGGTCATCTATTCAATGTGGGCGTATCGATTCACCTGGTCGACAAAGTGTCGGCCGGTTTGGCTCAGGTCGGACTAGCCGCGGCTCAAGCGCAAGGCAATGTGAATGCGCTCCAGGCGCAGTTCAACCAGATCAATGCAATGTGGAACCAAGGTCAAACGATCATGAATGCCGGGATGGCATTGGCGGCTCCGCTTGGTCACGCGGTTGAAAAAGCGGCGGAGCTTCAGAAACTACTTCTCCAAGTTCAAGTTGCAACGGTCGCATCAGCCAAAGAAATGGGCGGATTTGACGACCAGTTGGCGAAGATTTCGCACAGCACCATTTTTTCAATGGCGGAGCTGGCAAAGATGTCGGCAGCAATGGGGCATGCCGGTATAAGAACGATGCCCGATATCCGCGCGTTGCTCCCGCAGTTTGCGGCCTCCGCTGAAATTTTGTACCAGAATAAGCATGAAGACCCGACGACTACCGTCGATAAACTCGCCGCGCTGGCTCACCAATTCGGCAAGTACACCGTTGAGGAAATGAAGCCGATCGTCGAGACTGTCACAAAGCTAGCTTTGAAGCTACCGGGCGGGATCAGCTCATTCGCTACGATGGGATCTTATTTAAACGCGCCTGCTTATCGAAAGCTCAAGATCGACCCAACGGAAATTCTCACGCTCGAAGCAGCAGCAATGCAAACCACAGGCGGTGGCGGTGGCAGAGGTCGATTGAGCGGTGCTGCAATCGAAGCTGCATTCTCCCGGATCATTCCGGGCATTTTCGGTTCAGGTCTGCTGACTGGCAAATCCGCGTGGGCTCTAAATGCGATGGGTCTGTCGGACGAGAAAGGCTTTTCCACCGTTTTCAAAGATGGAAAGCTCAGCCTGAAAGAATTGTTTGACAAGCTTGGCGCGATTGAGAAGTTCGCCGAGAGTTCTGCCGGCCGTACAGAACTTGGCCGGCGAATGATGGATTCGGCTCAGACACATCTCAATGACAAGCAGTACGCCGAAATGGGTCCGTGGCTTGAAGAGCTGAGATCTGGCCGCGCTTCGGATTCCACGGCGCCGGCGGAAATTCTAGAGCGCCTGTTCAAGTTCGCTTTCGGCGTGACGGGTGGTGGCGCTCTGGGAATGATGGCTGATCCAAAATTCCAAGAGCAACTCGAGTTCTTGAAGAAGTATGTTGAGACCCAGAAAAGCATTGAAGAGATGCAGCAGGAGATGCTCAACGCACTGGAACCGCGTTGGAAGCAGTTCACCAGCGACATGCAGAACGTAGTCATCAAGTTTGCAATGACGAGCTTGCCGATCATTCAACGTGTAGTCGAGTTCATGGACCTAGTCGCGCTCAAGGTTCTTGAGTTCGAACAGCACCACCCAAAGATCACGCAATTTATTTTTCTAATGACCGCAGCAGCCGCAGGAATCCTAATCGTCGGTGGAGCGATCATCATGCTCCGCGCCGGATTCATGGCACTCAGTGCTATTTTGCCAACTTTGAGTCCCTGGTTATGGGCTGTCGTTGCAGCAGTTGCAGCGCTCGTCCTTGTGGTTCAAAACTGGGATCAAATCTTGCAGTTCTGCCGCGATCACATTCACGAGGTCAAGTTCGCATTGGCCGTCTTCCTAAATGTGTTCCCTCTTCTGAAGCTTCAGTTGCACGCAATGTCCTACGTCATGACCCATTGGACGGAGATCGTCAGCAGCGCAAAGAAAACCTGGATCTCATTGGTCATTCAATTCAGCGGCTTCATTGATGAAATTGTCAGGAAAGCTGCGGATCTTGGAATCAACATCACCAATCCGGTCGATACAAAAAATCTGGCGAAGAATGCAAATGCATGGGCCGATCAAGAACTGAAGTTTGCTGGACTCGATCTAGATGGTGCTCTGGCTATGCCCAAGAACCTCAAACCGGCTGCGGCTGGCGCGAAGGGAGGAAACATCAACGTCGGCTCCCTGCATATACACCAACAACCAGGTCAAGATTCGAAGGCTCTCGCCGATGACATAATGCAGCACCTCAGTAAAGGGATGCGTAACATGGGCGCGGCAACGACCACAGCCAACGGCAGCAATCAAAGTGCCTATTGGGCGGGAGCCACTGACTAATGCCTGACGTGATCCTCAAAGTCGGTTCGGTTGAGTTTCTCGACATGGAAGCTCCATCCAAGTTCGGCGATCTCGGAGCCGTTCAGGCGTTGGCCTTGCACGAGTTCGCCGGCGGAATTAGGTCTATTCAACTCTTCGGATCGTTTCCCCGTCCTCAACGTTGGTCAGGAATTCTGATCGGACGTGATGCGCACAGCCGGGCACGGACCATGAAGCAGCTCGTCGCTTCTGGGGAAGCCACCACGTTGGAGTGGAACGGTTGGTCATTCTTTGGCGTCATGGCCGAGTTTGAGATCCAGGCAACGGACAGTCTTTGGGAACTTCAATACAACGCACTATTTGAACCAGCTGAAGACACTTCAACAGGCGCGACATCGGGCCCAGCGGTAGCTCCAAGTTCACTGCTGCCATTTGCTTTGGAAGTCGCGAACAACCAGGCATCAAAACCCGCTTCTGGCGCGATTCTGGATCCGTCGATTCCAGCCGAAGTCGACAAGCTAAAACAGGCGGTCAATCAGGCACTGCTGCAAAACGGCAACTTGTCTTCTATTCCACCAGCGACAATTTTCGGATTCCAACAACAGGTCAACACGCTCCGGCAAACATTGGCTCTTGGTCCACTTCTGAGTGTGGACCAGGGAGAATCTCTTGCCGCTCGCGAACTCGATCAAACACTTCGTGTGATCGATTGGCTGCTGGACAACTCACTTCCGCCGCTTGCCGAGATCAACGTTCAGAATCCAAACCTTTTTGTTCTCGCCGCAGCACACTATGACGGTGACGTAGACAAATGGGAGCTCATCGCCAAGGCGAATGGACTCCTGACGCCATATCCCATCGGAACGTATCGCCTCGTGATTCCGGCAGACATTGAAAAGCCAAAATCGAATATTCCGGTGTTCATCTAATGCGTGGACAGATCAGAGCCGTAACCTCCTCGGTCATAATTCACGGGCAGGAATTCCCGAGCAAGTCCTGGACGGTCAGGCTAGGTGCCGCGGGAAGTCTTGCGACTGTTTCGATCAGTACATCGCTTGCTCTGCTGCGAGCTAGCGGACTGGATGTGGAGAAGGCTGCTCTAGAACCGGATGGAGTACCAATCGACATCTATGCCGGCTATGAGGGCGAAGGCGCTCATGTATTCGGTGGAGTCATGGAGACTTGTCGATGGAGTTTCCGCGAAGATTCTGTAACGATCGAAGGCATTGATCACGGAGTGGTGCTAGCAGATTCCCGCGAAGCCATTTCGAAAATCGACTACCGAAACCAAAGCATTGGACAAATTGTCACAGCGATCGCAAAAGAACACGGTTTTAATTTCGAAATCAATGACCCTGGGGTGAAAGCAGGCCAGGAACTCTGGGGTGAATCGGCATACATACCAAATCCACAACCTTGGTGGTCGATCCTGCAAACACTTGCCAGGCAGGTTGGCTACGAGGTACATGTCACCCCGGAGAAGAGCTTGTTCTTTGGTCCGAGTGAAGCGGTCTTTCGCGAACGCATCGGTGTCATTTGGGGAGCCTCACCAGGTTCTAAAGATCACCCTCTGCTCGATCTCGACGTTTTGTTCTCGCCACGCAGAAACACCAACGTCGAAGTCAATGTCATTTCTTATCATCCTCAACGCGCGGAACTGATCAACGGACGAGCAGAGACGAGCGGAAGTCCATTGTCATCGCCACCAATACGACAAAAGCAAGCTACCACTCGACGAGGAAAAGCAAGCAAAGGCCGGTACACCGGAAACAGTGGTGCTCAAACGTCACCTTCAAAGAAGCCTGTCCTGACTTTTCACATTGACGGTCTCACCAATGAGCAAGCCAAGGCAAAAGCGCGAGCGATCGCGAAAGACATCGCGAAACGCCAAGTTGTGATTACTGGCAAGATTGAAGGACTGCCGGCGATGCAAGTGCACGGTCGGGTTGACCTGCGTCAGGGCAATTTGGACCTAGCAAGTTTTGCGGGACGCGATTACACGGTGAGCAATGTCACGCACACTTACAATTTTCCAACAGGCGGTCGGTCTGAGGCCGGGTTCACTACCGAGTTTACGGCCATGACTGGTGGCAACTTGATCGGGGGTCCGTAAACATGCAATGGATTCACGACGTAATGCAGCAAGCCCAACAGCAAGTGGGCGACGTCAAGTTAGTGCTGTTTGGACACATCAGTTCATACGATCCGACGCTCCATGCCGTTCGAGTCATCATCCCGCAATACAGAGACAGCAATGATAGTCCGTTAGAAACCAGCTGGATTCCTCTTGGTACGCTCGCGGTTGGTAACGGCTTCGGAATTCAATATGCCCCTAAGGGCGGCGCAACGGCCAGCAATCCAGGAGATGGCGAGCAATGCGCGGTGCTTGTGTTTAATCGGGGCACCGGTCTCATGGCCAGTGCTCAGTTGTTCTTTAACGATCTAATGGTGCCTCCGGGCAATGGCGACAACGAGACGCAGGATTACATCGGCGCGCAAAGCGTAGATCCATACGGACGCAACATGCTTGAAGCCGGCGAACTGGTCATGAGACACCAGTCTGGCTCGTTTATAAAAATGTATGACGATGGTCAAATCCAAGTGGTAAGCCGCGACAACCTCAGCCTGCATGCCGAGCGAGACGTCAACCTGATCATGAACAACGGTTCTTTGTTCAGCGACGCGTTTGACCAAACGGACATTCAGACCGGCACAAACATGAACCTGACCGCTGGTCATGATGTTGGAGTCGCGGCCGTCGGCAATGTTGAATTGGATGGAACGAACGTCGATACTACGGCGGGGACAGACGTACGCATCAACGCCGATAGTGGTGTGAGTCTCAGCGCGCGCATGGGACAAATCTCACCCGCTCCAGGAAACATTCAAATGCAGGCGGAGAACGATATTGAAGCTTCTTCCCTGGGTGACTTTCTCTTCCTGGCTGGCTTGCATGTGACATTGAACGCGAAGTCTGGAGGGATGCAAATCAGCACCGGAAATTCGGTCGGGAGCGCAGTGGCAGGCAATATCGACTTAGACTCAGTGCAGGACATAAACCTAATTGCAACTCGCGACATCATCAGTAATACGAGGAATCATCTGCTGCGCTCGCAGACAGGAAGATTCACTATAGCGACAGCTAACGAGTCCATTCCGGGCGGATCAACAGCAAACGACATTTGCGTTCTGTCCGACGACGATGTACGCATCAGGGCCAGGAACGGGGTTAGCATCACTTCCGGATCGAGAGACCAAGATCCCGCCGCAGACGACATCGACATCATGGCCGATGATCACGTCCGCATACACACTCAAAGCGGTGGTATCGCAATAGGCGCATTGCAAGATCCGCGATCACTACTACTCACCGGCGATATCTATATTGCTTCGAATGGCAAGTTAACCATCGAAGGCGCCGGACCTAGCACTGCGCTAGTTCGCATGCGTTCAGTTCACCAAAGCGTCTCGATCTACACCGGCTCAACTTCAGATGCCACCGGCAAAGACATCAAGATTTCCTCAGAACAAAATTTGACTTTAGAAACCCGAGGATTTAGCAGCAGCAACATAGCCATTAATGCCCCTAATGGAATGATCACTATCTACGCGCAGAATGTCAACACCAACATCCGCATCGGTGCCAACGGGCCCGCTCACTACAATCTGTTGACGAAGTATCTTTGGGACAACTACCTGTCAAATCACACGCATAGCGGTGTCGTAGCTGGCGGTGCTAACACTGGTGGTCCAGTAGGTGTTCCGACGATGGTTTATCCTTACTGCACAAACACGTTGGCTGCCAACTGATGTCGATTGATCCAAACAACAAGACATTAAAGCTCGAATGGGGTGAGGATTTCGAAATCTCCCAGAACGGCAGTCTTGTCATGTCGACAGGTTTTGAGCAAATCAAGCAACGAATCATCAGGCGACTCTGTAGTAATCCCGCGTTCAAGCTCGCTGACAAGACTCCAATTCCGGCGGACTACATTTTTGAGCAGGAGTATGGAAATGCTCTCCGGAGGAAAATCGGTGAGCCGTACAACCGCGACATCCAAGAAAGTCTGGAGCAGGCGGTCAATCAAGCAATCGTTATCGACGAGGGACTCGCAGTTTCACGGCCGCCAGTTGTTGAGATTTTCAAAGTCGGGGTGGATCAGGTCTGGATAAGAATCGGCGTAACGCTGAAGACTGGTCAATCAGGGGCGGTCATTTTCACCGTCGTCTAAATTTCTTTCTAGAATGAGGCGCGAGGAAACAAGCAATGCCGCTCACTACCAAATCTTTTGACCAACTCGTCAGCGATCTTTGCAATGCTTGGGCTGCGGAAATTAGCCTTTCGCCAGCCTTAGTTGCAGGAGATCCTGTTCTCGCGATCATGAGTGCGGTGGGATCACAGGGACTCTTCCTCCAATTCCTGGTGAATCTGGTTTACAAGTTCTCGCGGGCATCGACCGCCGAAGGAACCGATTTAGATTCATTCATGGCTGACTTTGGTTTCCTGCGACTAGCAGCAACAAATGCTTCAGGCAGGGTCACATTAACAACCAAAGTCGCTAAGGCAACCAATGTTTTGATTTCAGTGGGCAAGACGGTCCAGGTCACCGGTGGCGCCATCAAATTCGACATTGTCGAAGACGCCAGCCTTCCCGCATGGTCCGCCGAACAAAACGCCTATGTTTTGCCGGCAGGAACCTTGTCAATCGATGTAGCGATCAAGGCACAAGTAGCAGGGTCCGGGTCAAACGTTCAAGCGACTCAGATCAACCAGATCGCCAACGCGATCACCGGAATAGATCTAGTCAACAACCAACAACCTTTCACGAACGGTTTGGACGCAGAATCTGATCGTGATTTTCGCAATCGATTCATTTTGTGGATCAACTCACTCAGCAAAGCCACGAAGGCGGCCATTCTTTCGACGGTGCTCAACGTACAACAAGGGCTGAATATTTCACTCTTGGAGAATACCGACACAGCTGGCAATGCTCGGAATGGATTCTTTACGGTCGTCGTGGACGATGGCTCTGGAGCCACCCCGGCCCCTTTGCTGACGTCAATCTTTAATGCGGTTGATGAGGTTCGCGGCTTCACCATTCAGCATGGCGTCTTGGCTGCAGCGTTAGTGCTTGTCACGATTCAACTCAATATAAAAGTTGCGGCCGGTGCCAATGCCGCGGCAACGCAGCAAGCCGTTCAAACTGCGATTCTTGCCTACGTCAATTCATTGAAAATTGGAGAGACCCTCTACCTTCACAAGGTCACGCAGGTCGCAATCGACGCCAGCCCTAATGTGTTGAGCGTTCAACCGAACTCACAGCTTATAGATTCACTTGAGGCAGACAAAACTGTCACCGTGCTTCAGGTCATCCGGACAGATGCAGCACATGTGACCGCAGGAACCTACTAATGAGTGTTCCGACTGTCATTCCGGACATTGATGCGGCTCAGTGGGCAGAGCACCTGCTCAGCTTGTGGCCGCAGGACTGGTCAAGTGATGCCTCTCGCCATGAGGGCGGAGCGGTCTATGCGCTTTTCAAGTCAATCGGATTGAATTTGGAACTCACTGACGACAACATTCAGTTTGTTTTCAAAGCATGCCGGATTGCGACGGCTACTGACGTTGCTCTAGATGCCGTGGCTGCCGATTACTTTGGTGAAGTGGCAGGTTATCCAGCCGACGTGATCCGAGCTCCTGGTGAGCCGGACTCATCATTCAGAAACCGAATCTATGCCGCCCTACTTTTGCCGAGCGCGACCAGGCATGCGATGAGCCTTTTGCTTGAGAGACTGACAGGAAGTCCACCGAAGTTGGTCGAACCTTGGCGGATTTCGGATACAAGTGCATGGGACTGCATTTCCTATTGGGATGTGGATTCTGAAGCAAACCCCGGACGCTGGGGGGATCCCGGTTTAACATATCAGGGCTTTATTGATTCACCACTCCCGCAGTTTGCTGACCAGGGAGCAAATCCCGTTTACTGCTTCGACAACGGGGCCGCCTGGGACCAGTTCTACTTCTTGGAAGTTGACAGCAGGTGGTTCATAAACACAGAGCGCCTCGATCAGCTCGTCAACAAAACCAAGCCATTTGGCACTACGATTTGGCGTAGATATACAAGCCAGGCGCTGATCGATCACATGATTGGCAAGTCCGAGAATGTGGCAAACCTGGCAGTAGAGAAACCTGTTTCGATTTACCCGCCATTTGCCGGAAAGTATGTGATTCTAGCGAGCACGTCTTGGAACACAACGGTCAGCGTCGAGCCGGTTTCAAACGACTCCTTTCTTTTGGAATGCACTGTTGCTGCGCCACAGGAAGGTGGTGTCATCGACTGGATCGGAATTCCGATCACTCATGCCGGCGTCGGGCTAACGCTTGTGATCTTTGATACCTATGAAACCGTATTGGCTATTCCTACCGGATTTAGTCAGAACGATGCCTTGATAGCTGTGCCGAATTGGGACACGAACGTTTGGATCAAGAGCCGCAATGCCACTCATGTGACAATCGGGTTTGGAGCACCGGCGCCTTTCCTTTCGGATCTTGGTTTCATATTCTGGAGCGACCACAGTCGCTCTGGTCAAGTAACCGTTCCGGCAGAAGCGCTCTCGGTTGATATTCCGATTAGAAACAGTGGAACATACCAGGCCTTCGCGTTGCCGTCTTGGAATACGCAAGTCAGAATCGAGAAATTTGCGGATTACTTCACCGCGCATTTCAACGTTCCGCCAGACGCCACAAGCAAGCTTGATTTCGCAATCCGATCAGATTAGTGCGGGTGAGAAATTTTGTTATCGTGCCGACGAGTTTCCTCCGTCGGAGCTAGCACGTGGATCGATCGATCATTTACTCGGCCGAACAGATTCGTCTGTTTGATTTCCTTCAGCAGTCACGCGATCTCATGGTCGGAATGGGTCGACTCGCTCAAGCGCTTTTCGGCAGCATCAATACGATCCTGACGGATTTCACTGCTGCGGCTCAAGCTTCGCCAAACATGACTATAAGTCTGGGAAGCGGTCAAATATATCAATGGGCGGCGCTTGATACGCTTCCGTATGGTCCTCTCGCCTCGGAATCCACCCCGATTTATCAGCAAGGTTATGCAGGACAACAAACACTAAGTTTTACCACTGCGGCGTTGAGCGCAGGGCAAGAACAGTGGGTCTTGGTGCAATGCAAATTTGACCAGGTCGATTCCGTCAGGACAGGCGATCCTACCGGCGGCATCCTGCCTTACTACAATTCGAGCAACCCGACTCAACCTCTTCAAGGTCCAGGCGGCAACAGCCAAGTTCAATCTACCGTTCGGACCGGCAGAGCGGCAGTGTCGCAGCTCTATGGCACTCCGGCAGCAACGGGCACCGCGACGCCTCCGGCACCGGCGGCCAACAATGTGCCGATGTATCTGATCAAACTAACGTTCGGTCAGACAGCAATCACAAACGGTCAAATTCTCAAAGCAGGCAACGCGGCTTCCCCTGGCTACGCGGAAGCGCCCTTCGTCGGAGGCTTGTTCGCTCAGCACCACAAGGGAGCCGCGTTTGGTCAGGCGCCACAAATTGATCTAACCACCGAAGTCTCAGGTGTTCTGCCTCTAGCCCGCGTACCCGGAACTAATACCAGCGGGCTACTCGTTTGCATTCGCATGGGCGCGTCAGCACCTACGGCGCTCCAAGGCAATGCGGGGGATCTCTATTTTCAGACAGGTGCACCGAGCACACTGTGGGTCTGCGAAACCTCCGGAACGCCGGGCACGTGGCGCGCTGTCTACGCCAAACCGACGATCCGTCCTGTCTCTTTCCCCTATGTCATCACAAACAACTTCGCGACGATCCTCATCGATTGCACGGCCGGCGATGTAGAACTGACTTTGCCAACTGCCGCCAACCAAGCAGAAATCACATTCGGTCGCGTTGATACTACCGCCAACAAAGCGCGTATCAACGCTCTTTCCGGCGAGAAGATAAAAACAACTCTCGACTACTTCGACATCCTTTCTCCTGACGAATCCCGCACGTTCGTCAGCGATCCTTCGACGGCTCCTGACACCTGGTGGTTCTTCTAAACATGAACAAAGTTCTGCTCTCGATGCTTGCTGTGCTTGCTCTGGCTATGCCTGCACAAGCCGAATCCTTCCTGACCATTCATGCCGATGGACACAGGGAAAGCTGGAACCAAGAGCCTCAACCCAATCAGGTTTCACCAGGAACGGTGATTCTTCGTTGGTCCTTGGTGAATGGCGACGCAAACCCGAACAACTATGTCGACAATGGTGATGGCACCGCGAGACGCGAGCCACCCGAGGTACCGCTAACGCCACCTGCTGTCAATGTGCCCGCATTCAAGGGTGCGATCTTTGCCGATCCAGAAATCGAACCGGCAGCCAAAGTGAACCTGTTGCTTTTCTTTCCGCTTATTGATCAGTACGCGTCGCAACCCGCCCAAATGGTGGCGGCCTGGAGCGCAATCAAAGCGGCGGCTTTTCCGTGGCTCACAGAAGGTGTGATCACGAAAGTGGAAACCTACGCAGCAGCTAACAACGTAACCATCACCCAGTGAGGACATCATGAAGAAAACACTTCTTGCAGCAGCGCTTTGTTTGCTGTCAATAATTCCGGCATCTTCTGCCAATTTGCCAAATGTTTTTCTGTTCGGTGGCAACGGCGAAAACGGAGTCCTCAACGCAACCGGAAACCAGACCTTGACTGGTCCGGGATCTGTCTCCTACCGATCTGTCGTTATCGGTGGATCGGGAAGCTCGGCTGATGTGACCATCAGCGCAGGTCCTTACCTAATCAGCTCGCTGACTACGATCACGCTCAAAGGCACCAACGGTGTCGGGTCAATTATTGGCACCGGGAATGGTGAGCCCGGTGGTACCGGTGCGACTGGAACAGGTGGTTCCGTTCAAGGAACCGACGGCAGTGGCATCGGCGGTGGGAATGGCGGTCTCGGCATTCCAGGATGGGGCGAGATCGCAGGTGGTGCCGGCGGAGCAAGCGGTGGCGCTGGTGGTAAAGGCGGCGGCACAACCACGGTCATTGCCAGCCGTGGCAAAGGCTCTCAGGGACTGCGATTCGTCAATGGTTCCGGCGGCGGCGGCGGCGGAGCTGGTGACGGTACCGGAAGCTGTGCGGGTCAACCCGGCGGAGCTGGCGGCGCAGCGATCGCGCTGGTCGCGGTCGGGACCATAACGATCGAGGCGAACGCGAGCATCAACTCTCGTGGCAATAACGGCACAAACGGACTTTCGTCAAGTAACGGCTCTGGTGGTGGCGGCGGCGGTGGGGCCGGCTTTGTCTTTCTCGCTTCTGCAAAAGCAATCACACAAGCTGGGGCGATTGATGTCGGCGGTGGCACAGGCGGTAACGGTGGCAATGCTTCTGGTGGCGGTGCCGGCGGTGGTGGCGCTGGATATGTCGTCCGCTGGGCGCCTGTAATAAATGTGACCGGCTCGACGACGTTGACCGGTGGCTCGGGTGGTACAGGCGGCAGCGGTGGTGCGATCGCTGGTGGTGCGGGCGGTACCGGACTGGCCATCAATATTGTCGGAACGCCTTCGTTCGGCTTGATCAGCTGGTTCGTCAAGGACGGCATAGATCAGGTGATCGCGGCGCGAGTTGAGAAGAACAGGCTAGTCGGAAACGGCTGGTCTATTCCAGTCGCAGTCCACGACGACGGTCTCTGGATTGAGCAATCGGATTTGTTGGCACTTCAGGTGAAGTAAATGAAACGTCTTTTCCTTCTGCTTTGGCTCGCGGTCACTTCGATTACGGCATGCCATGCCGCCGATGTGGGCATATTCGTTCGTCCTAATTCCTCCAGCATTAACAGTCCTGTCGCGGGACGCACTTGGTGGTTCGACCAAACGAACTTTCAGGTGAAGGTCTACGACGGTAGCACTTACCGGATAGTAAGTGTGCCAAAGCAAAACTACACAGGCTCGACTCCGCCTGGTGCATCCAATGACAACACTCAGGGGTACGAGATTGGATCCGTCTGGTTCAACTCCACGACCAAGCAGTTCTACATTTGTCAGGACGCCGCGACTGGAGCCGCTGACTGGGAAATATATACAAGCCGTATCTCCGAAGCGGACATAACGGCAAAGCTCACCACTGCTGATGTTTTGACTGACTGGGTCGTCTCCGGTTTGATCGGCTCCGTTCCTGGTTCTCCGAGTCTCGCGATGACGACTCCGAGCGGAACGGCATATGTGAGTGGTCTGCGAATCTCGCCTTCAAGCAATCCGTTCACGTACACGATCAACAAAGACACTTACGACTATCTTCAGACCGATGGAACCATTAATCACGTCGCGGTGAACAATGCTGCACCGGCTCCGACCGGACAGGTTGGACTAGGACTCCAAAAGGTCGTCACGAACGGCACACAGATAACAACCGTCACCCAGCTTGCGGGAAATCTTCCGAACGTAAAAGCGGCCGTGGCTTTGACCAATGACCATGCGATCACGCTTGGCCAAGCAAACACTCTGTACGCTGGCATCGGGATAACTCAGACTCAAACAGCTTCAAAATTTTGGTGTAGTCCGACCGGTGGTGGAACTCCTGCATTCAGAGTTATCGTCAACGCAGATCTGCCGGTCATTGATGTCGCTCATGGTGGCACAAATAATCCGGCACTGACCTTCGCTGATCTCGGGGTCTACGCGGGGAACGGCACTCAGATAACTCAGATTGCGCCTCCCTCCGGTGGTAACCAGGTGCTGAAAAGCAACTCCGGAAATACGGCGTTGGTCTTTGGACCAGAGACAAAACCGCTTGGCGGCGATGGCTCTGACTCCGCCGTGACTTGGTCCACAAACCAAACGCTGGCAGCTCCTCTTCAAAAGAATTGCTCGACCTTTAACGTGTCTGCCAACACGACTACAATCGATACCGGTTCGCCACTATCAATTAACGCACAGAGCACGCTTCAAATCGCCAGCGGCGCCACGGTCACGGTTTCTCCGACCGTTGCCGGCGGTATTGGTGCAACTGCAGGAAGTTACGTCGGAACTCCTGGAGCTGGCAAAGGCGGTGGTCTCAGTGGTTCTCACTCGCAAGCGGCTCACGGCGGCGGCGGTGGCGGCTTCGGCGGCCGAGGCGGACGCGGTGGAGCGGCCAGCGGAACAGGCACATTTGGTGGACCGGGCGGTGGAGCCTACAGTAGCGATCGCGAAGGCGGCTCTGGCGGTGCTGGCGGCTGCGCTGACGGCATTTCTGGCGTCGGTGGCGCTGGTGGCAAAGGTGGTGGATGCGCTACTTTCGTCTCAGTAGGCACGCTGACTATCGCGGGCACACTTAATGTCAAAGGGGACAACGCTGCAGCAGGAACCGGCACCAATGGCGGGGCCGGTGGCGGAAGTGGCGGAGAAGCGGAGTTAATATCTCTGACATCTATCGTGCAGTCCGGAACTATAAATGTGGCTGGCGGCAACGGTTCGAATGGTAGCTCTGGTGGCGGAGGCGGTGGTGGTGCCGGCGGACGTGTTTATCGGTGGGCGCCTTCAATAAATACAACTGGTGCGACTACAACTCTTACTGGTGGATCAGCCGGCACCGGCAGCAATAACGGTGAAGCAGGCGGCACGGGTGCGGCCACAAATCTCAGCGGAACACCAAACCTTCCACTGATTGTTTATTTCAGGAACGAAGGCAAAGCCGTACTGAACAACCTTGCGATCCTCAACCAGGTGCGGGGTCATGGCAGTGAAATGTGGCTTGAGCAAAGGGTTCTCGCCTCTATGGCAGCAAGAAATAATCTCGATAAATTCTGCTATTTCATGACGCTTCCCAAGCCACGCGGTGAATTTCAAATCGACTCGGCCAAGCCAGCATGTATAAATAACGCTATCGATTTTCGTAAGGCGCTAGAAAACGCAGCGTAACAAGGAGCCGTCAACATGGGAATGCTACAGAACATGGCTGCGAAGCAGCTCACTGACTTTGTCGATAACGCCGATCTCAACAAAGATGGAATCAAAGACAAAGGACAAATTGAAGCGATCGCAAGCAAGGGCGGCAAAGCGGTAGAAGACCTCTATGAATCCGTCGATTGGTCGGCTGCAGGACCCGCCTTCGAGGAAATATCCAAGAATGCGAAACAGGTTCTGAGCGTGTTCAATCCGGACTTGGTCAAAGATCACAACGTTGACATAGCTCAATTGCTTTCGGAATTGAACAAGCCCGCAACGCGTCAAGCGGCTGGTGTCATCCTCTATAACGCGATGGTTCTCTTCAACTCCGTCGACGAAGCAAAGTTCCAAGTTGCAGTGAAGGAACTTGGTGAAGTCAAAGTCTCAGTGGAAGCCTTTATTCACCCAGCTCCTGCTAAGAAAAAGTAGGGCTTCATCGCGAGGTCTGCGGAATGGAAAAGTTTATCGTTGAGTGCGCTTATAGCGTTTGGTTGATTCTCGGAGCTACGGCTTTGGTGGTCACCACAACCGTTCCTCGCAGGTGGCAACAAAATGGGACCAAACGCAAACCTCCCACTCAATAGAGCTGAAGACGACAAGCGGGAAGCAGAGCAACGCTTCATTGAAGCTCTCGACGAAGCAGAGTTTCTTGACGTTGACGTAGAGTTTTTGGTTTGCCGAAAACTCTTTCAGCGTGACCGAGACAAGATGAGCCTTTGGGCCTTCAAGGGCTCGGTAATCATGGTGTGGTTGTGGGTGCTTTCCTGGTATCCGCTTCAAATGGTGGCCGCTTATCTCAAACTCCCTCTGCCGGCGCAAGACTGGCTCGGCTGGACCTGTGCCATGGGTTTTGTTTCCCTCCTTGGCACGGGTGTCCCGGGTCTGGTTCAAATGGTTCAAGCAGCACTTGCTGCGCGTTCTCCTAAGGTGATCTCGAATGACAGTGAACATACCTCCGCACATCATTGAACTGGCCCAGCATGTTCATGCAGCCAAGTCACGCAGATTCGTGACTGTCGCGGACATACTCGGTTGCGTGCAGAAGGAATCCGGATTCTGTTCCTACTTCAACGAATCTGACAAGTTGTTCAAAGACAATAAGGCGGCCGCGGCCAGGATCGCAAAGATCGAGCCTGCGAAAATCGTCGAGTACTGCGTCATTCCCAACGGCCCACTTGAGGACAAGATCGGGAAATTTCGCTGCGAACCAGGCTACTGGACCTGGTCAAGCAATTTGAAACCAGCCGGCAGATTCGGCGAACAGGAAAGGTTTTTGCTCTCGTGTAGTTTCGGACTCGGTCAAAAAATGATGCGTTGGTTGGTAGCCAACACGCCCACTTTGACGTGGTTCTCGTTGATTCAAAAGTTCATGGGCGACGAAGAAATGCAGCTACTCTATTGCGCCGGCGATCTCGACAGCCTAATGGTCGGTGCCGGCGGAAACAAGCCGGTTGCATTCACCCGCTACAACGAAGGCTTTGTTCTCGACAAAGTCACCCGCAAGCCGCTACCACGTGTAACAGCTTACGGAAAGACTGTGTCGAGCTATGCAGCTGCGATAGAGAAACAATTTGTCGGTTAGGCGAACGGAACAACAGTAGCCGGTGCTGCTGGTGACTCAAGTGTGCTGACTGTAAGGTGCGCACCTTGCTGGCGGCGGAAGTTATCCAGGTAGCGACGAAGCGCTTCTCTTATCAGATCTGATCTCGTTCTGTGTTCGCATCCTGCGATGAAATCGACTTGTTCCAGCATGGCTGGGGGAAGTGCAATGAGAACTTTTTTCGGCATTGTCAAGGTGCTCCCGTTGTGTGATTTTGTTGGTGATTCTGACTTATAGATAGCCAGCTTTTTCGTTTCAAAATTTGTTTTATGGTCTCTTGATGAACATTGAAGTGTTCAGCAATCTGCCTAATCGGCAGCCCCTCTGAATGTTGGGAGAGAATCTGCGGAATGTCGTTAGATCGAAGTTTCGCTTGCGCTACGTTTTCTCCTTGTCGAACATTGCCCCGTCCCTTCAGCTGTCGATCTTGGGCATTCCATTTGGCATCAGCAATCTTTAAGTGAGATGGACGCACACATCTGCGGTTGTCGCACTTGTGGCAAACGTAATCATGTCGTCCCAGGGTTATTGCATAGACAATAAAGAAAACGCAGCGGTGAGCTCCATGGCGCACTGCTTTGTATTTGAATTGTCCGTACCCGGTATCCGCTATGGTTGCCTGCCACTCCCAACACGATGTTCTATCTAGAACTATTCGGAAGTTCGCGCAGAAGCGGTTCAGGGTACTCACTGTGTAGTCCTGATTCATATATCTTACTGGATAAATGGGCTATCTGATCAGTATTGGCGGTGGTGGCATAGTTAGAAAACTTTCTTGCTCGACTTGATTAAATAGCGATTGAGAAATCGTTCTTTGATAACTGCGCCATTCCTCGTCGCAGGCTGTTTGCCCTTGCTCTACCTGATCCAAAAGCTCGCCCAACTTGCGTAGTTTTCGTGATTGTTGCTCAACTAACATTGCTATTCGGTCCCTGGTGGTTTGCATTCGGCTGCCCTGAAGAATCCCTATCGATAAGCTTATCTTTCTTGGCAGGTTTGCATTTTTTGTGCTCGTCGACAAAGCCTTTCATCATGCCGGTGAGCATGCCGAAAGACATCATGTTTTGTGGAGCTGGCACGCGCGTGTTACACCGCTGACAAAGGTAATCTCCGCGTTTCGTGTCGATCACTATCCAGTCACGATTGGGCATTGGTTGCGGACCTCCAGTGCATGACAAATGCGTTTAGCGTTCGCAGCTGCTCTACGCTCAATTCCTTCAGCCGCACCTTGAGTACAGCCAGCAATTCTTCTGTTGTGAGCTTGCACAAGCCATCGCAGGCGCAGTTGCAATCACGATTGATCACCGGGTGTCCTCCTTTTATTCAGAAATTGTGCAGCGTGAAACGGGCAGATAGCGAACGCCCCACCGTTTTTAGGCTCTCGGCCAACGATGCCGCCCGGAAAGATCCAACCTCTTTTCTTTAAGCTGGCCTTGCATTGTGCACGGGTTTCTTCTTGGTCGCCGTTTTCAGTCCACGCGTCACATCCGGGCATGTCGCAATAGACATGCATGACGTAACAACTTACTGTGCCCATCCCTTAGTCCCCATAGTCTTCGACGGGAAGTCCAATCGCACTCCTCTGTGCATCCAGATTTGTCGTCACGGCGTCAAAGTGCTCGCAGTAAATTTCCTCACAGTCGCATGCGCTCCATACCGAGAAACTGCTACAGACTTTTTCCGCTGCGCCCATGCGGGACAAAATTCGCAGTCGCCACTCTTCGGAGGCTTTCTCCTCTTCCGGATGCGGTCCCAGAGCTTTGCGGTTCCACTTCCTGTTTGGTCCTGTAAAGTCTCCATTTGGATCGGGCTTGCCATCTGGTCCGAATCGAATCCACTCTTTCTTTCGTCGGCGGATTACACGTCTTGCAATCGCCCAGTGCAAAAACTCAGTAGCGGCACCGGTCTTTTCGTAAATGACATTGATCAGGTAGAACAAGGCAACAAGTGCGAGCCAAGCCACTCCCAATACAAGTGCTACGGCTCCCAAGAATGTCACGATTGTTCCGGTTATTTGAATAATCGACTCAGTCATTCTGGTTTGGCCTCTCTCGTTATGCACTCGCCTTTGTCGTCTGCTTCCCACCAGGGAAAATCGATGCTATCGCACCACTGTTTGATAAATGCGGTTAGCTCATTCATCTTCGCTTCGGGAATGCTGCTAGTGGGAAAGATGTCGCCAGCCGGGCCGCATACGCGATCATCACTCACAAGATTTTCATCGAAGCAACCAAACAAGGTTTCCCGGTCAAGGTGCTCACTCAATTTGATTTGCTTGCCCTTCCGAAACGACAGCGCAACCAAGCAGCCCTGTTCGTTCGCTTCGTCCTGTGTAGCTGCCTGCGGATCGTCACTCCACAGGTCTAGCGCGTCGCAATACCAAAGGTCCTTCTTGCTCATACTGCAATTTCCTCCGTGAGCGAAACAGCGCGATAGTTCGCAGCAACAAGAGCCCGCGCGACAGGCGGGCTCACTGAATTGCCGCACATCCTAACCTGCGCAGTCTTCGACAATTGCTTGCCATTCATCATCGGAGCGATCACGTAGCTGGAGGGAAATCCCTGCGCCGCGAATAACTCATGTGGCTGCAACATCCGCATGCCGATATCGACGATCACGTAATCGATCGCGTTGATCGTGACAAGGGCGAGCCGATCGCGCGAGGTCAGGGTGTGAGTCGGCTCGGTTAGAGGCTGCCCGTTCGTGGAAGCGCTGCCGTAGTACTTGGCTAGAAACGCGCTGACCAATCCAGTTTTACCAAGGCCATCAGGCATGACTGTTGGTGCTGGGGCACTCAAATCTGAACCAATGCTTTCACCAAAGAACCTGACGAGGTTCGCAGACACCAAAGAGTGATGATCTTGAGCAGTGACCGTGTGCAAGGGCTCAGTCAATTCGATGCCGGCGCCAGCACCATTTCCGGCGTAGTGCTTGACCAAAGTCGCAACGGCCAAGGCGTGTTTGATTGCACCTGCAGTGACAGTGCCAAGAGGTTTACCCGGGTCAAGACATCGAGGCGGACTGCCAGGTGCTTCACCGAATCCCATTTGGATCAAGGTCGGTGCAACCAGAGCATGCTTCTGCCCTTCTGCCATAATCGTGCCGAGCGGTTTCTCAAGGCCAGGGACTCGAGGATCTTGCCCTGGTCGTTCGCCGTAGCCGGTTTGGATCAAAGTAGGAACGACAAGGCCGTGAGCATCGCGCGCAGCAGTCAATGTCTTCATTGGCTCGTTTATTGAATTGCCACGGAAGCCCTCACCTGAATGGTTGCATGTGACAATAAATGGTTCCTTCGCGTCAATCACATACTTTTGAATCCCGCGTGCAATGCGTCTCAGCGTCGCATCGGCCAGAGGTTTGGTGCGCTCGAAGATGGAAGGGCAAGAGATCGACCAGTCGATGCACTCGGCAGCGGTCCGCCAGTTCGTTTTGTCATGCGTCGCCGCCGGCCAAACGATCGGTTGTCCGTCGCAGCGTGCGATCAGAAACAGTCGCTTGCGGATCGTTGGAGCGCCATACTCGTAGGCTACAAGAGTTCGGTACTCAACCTTGTATCCGTGCTTTTTGAGAGCATTAATAAAGACATTGAAAGTTCGTCCTTTTTGTTTCTTGCATGGCTGCCCGTCTGGACCGATTGGACACCAGGTCACAAACTCCTCGACGTTTTCGAGCATGATGACTCGAGGTTTGACAGTAGCGGCCCAGCGGAGCGCAACCCATGCCAGTCCGCGAATCTTTTTCGATACTGGCTTCCCGCCCTTGGCTTTGCTGAAGTGTTTGCAGTCAGGCGAGAACCAAGCCAATCCGACTGGTCGTCCTTGGGTAACTTCACGCGGGTCGACATCCCACACGTTTTCGCAGTAATGTCTGGTTTGCGGATGATTTGCCATGTGCATCGCGATCGCTTCCGGATCATGGTTGATTGCAATGTCGACCGGTCTGCCGATCGCCTGTTCAATTCCGGTGGAAGCACCGCCACCACCGGCGAAGTTGTCTACGATTAATTCCATTGACGGCGCCTCCTAATTCGCTGGCAAATTGCCAGTCTTGCCAAAGTGCTCCAACATCGGGGCGAGCCATTTAGCTTGATCTTGCGTGATCAACATCCGGAGTGCCGGCACAACTCGTCCGTGCTCGGTCGTTTTGTCGTTTAGTCCCAAGTAGAGGGCGCGCCTGGTTGCAAGCGGCGATTCCTGGATCGAGCAAGAGCGATCATTGAGGTCAATGAAGTTGTATCGAACGGTGTGGTCTGCCGCGAGCGTTACGCGCAGCTCTTCTCGTCTTCTTGTATGCATTTCTCTATCCTTGTGTGTTGTGTATGTTTAGTAGTTGGTGATGAAAAGTTCGTCTTTCTTGCCTCTCCCTTTTGCCGTCTGCGAGCAGCTGTACGCGATCTTGACCTCGCGCATGTTGAAGCCTGCGTACAACTTGCGAATCAAGGGAGTGTCATTGATGGTTAGGAGCCAGCGGTAATCGGCTATGCGAAGCCAGCCCGCCAGTTCAAAGTGTGCAACGTCGCTAAACTTGATCCGGTTGTAGCTCGTGAACACCTTTTGATAGGGCGGATCGAGCACAACAATGCTGTCCGCCGCGACCTTCTTCAGAACTTGCTGATAGGTCAGGTTCGTGAACTTGACTTTGGCAATGCGCTGGCGCAGCATATCGAACCATTCGCGGTTATAGATACCGCGCCCGGTGTATGTTTGCGACCAGGCGGAATTGCATCGGCCGGAGCTGTTAAAACGGACAATGCCGTTCATGCAAAATTTGGTCACCAGGTAGTACCAGAGGGCGCCTTCGATGCCTTCTGGCGCTTCCTGACTATCTCTCAAGTGATGGAAAAACTTGTAGTACGGAGCGTTGCGATCGTGCTCCTTCTGCATGTAGTCAGTCAGCGCACAAATGTGATCCCAAAGCTCTTCAGGGTGCTTCTGCATCACTTGATAGAAGTTGATCACATACGGGTTGATGTCATTCGCCCATTCTTTGCGCTGCGGTTCCTTCCCGACCAGGATTGAGCCGGAACCAAGAAACGGCTCGACGTACGAATCTGCCGAGAGGTCCAACATCTCGTAAATGAGTGATCGGCCGGAGATCTTCTGAAACCCTTGCTTGGCTCCAATGAGCTTGAGTCCTGGCTTCAGAAAACCGTCAGATCCATATGCCTTCGCCGCATCGGTTCGCATTAGAAGTTACTCGCGCCGACGGATTCGGGTTGCGATTGGTCAAACTCAACGCGCTGCTCGTCCATCGGTGGAGTCACACTTCTACCCAGCGGAATCGTTGGATCGAACCTGTCGCTGAAGTCATAGCCGAAGTCATCGTCATCGTCGTCTTCGCACTCTTCTTCAGAGAAGTTGTTAGGACTCATCTCGATGGGCAGCGAGGTGAGTCGTTTCGGATCGACAACGTGTTTGACTTCCCACTCCTTGATCGGCTTGCTGATGCTGTCCTGCGCGATCTGCTTAGCAATAACTTCACTGCAGGGCGTGACCCGGTAGACACTGGAGCCGCCAAAAAACTGCGTAACGGTGCCTTGCTCCAACGGAACGTCTATTCGTCCCAGCTTGGCACCAAAGTGCTCCTCCTCGGTCACGTAGCCCGCTAGGCGAACGTGTCCCATTAGCTCCACCATTGCCCATCCTTCGAACAATTGATTCACGATGCTTCCTCCTCTTTGTCTTTCTTTGTCCAGGCTTTAACGCGCTTTTCCCATTCGGGTTTCAACGTGATGCCGAGATAGTTCCTGCATGCGCTTTCTCGTTCTCGCTGAACCTTGCGCGAGATCTCTCTACCGAACTTCTGAATCGTCACGGGGCGAAGCCCTGAGTCTTTACACCAGATGATGTAAGCGACATAGAGCTTGCCCGCCTCGACGTTTTCCATGATGTGGACGCTGGTGGTCTCATCCAAGAACTGCTTGTAAAAGTCTTGTGTCTCTCGGTAGTCTTTCCGCAGTAAGCGCACCTTTTCAGGAAGGTTCAGCCCGACTTCCTTGTAGAGCTGGTAGCCCCACGCCATCCAAGCAAGGATCTGGGGGTGCTCAACTTCCAACTTGGAGAGAAGCTTCTTGTCCCTTTTTTCTTCAGGAATGATCACATCGAAAGGAATTGGCACAACGCGGCGCCAGATGCCTTCATCGGTGCCTTTGATGGTCGGCAAAGTGTTTGCGTGCAGGATCAACTTGCAGGTCGAAGCAAACTCGATCCCTTCGTGATACAGCAACCGTCCTGTGATTTCCCGTTCGCCTGTAACCTTCTTGATCAGATGCTCATTTAGTCGAGCATCGTTATCGATCTCGGCGCCGGCTGCTACTCTCTTGCCATAGAGTCGAGCTGGATTGTCCTCTTGATCTTTGGTTGTGGTTTGTAGCCACATTTCCGTCCTGGTGTTGACTGCATAGTCTTTCAAAATATGGGTTATGACATCGACGAAAGCACTCTTTCCGTTGCCACCTGGACCGAATAACAAGAAGAAAACCTGTTCGGTGACGAGTCCGGTCAGTAGGTATCCACAAAGTCTTTGAAGGAACGAGATCATCTCCCCGTCGGCGCCCATGACTGTGTCAAGGAACTCACACCAAAGCTCTGGTGCGGGGTTATCTAAGTCCACAGGGGTATGGGCAATCTGCGTAAACTCATACTTGCGATCATGCGGAAGAAGCTCATATTTGTCCAAGTCCAGAACGCCGTTAGGACAGTTAATCAGTAGAGGATGGTTGTCACCGCCGAAGTCGGGACGAAGTATTTCCTCCTGAGTTTTCGCGGCGCTCAGAGTGGCCCGACAACCCGCAACAGAGAGACAACGCGAGATCCATTTGTTTTTCTTCTCCGGGTCGTAGTGCTCTTCGTTAGCAACTACATCGGCGACTTTGAAGCCCAATCTTTCTATAGCTTGGTCGCACACAGGAGCGAAGCGCTTATCGTCCCAGCGAAACCACTTGCCAGGATTGCCCGGCAAAAACCGAATATCATCGCCGCACAACTTTATGAGTCGACGGCCGTTCTCGAATTCAGTAAAGGCAGGAGTCCAAGGCGGAAGGTTCACATCGGGCTTGATGGGAACAACATTGTCGTTCGCTTTCGCTACTTCTTCCTTCTTCTCCTGCGGAAAGTCGTTCGTAAACAGATAGCAATTCTTGGAGTACTTAACCGCTTCATCAACGAGAACCTGGAGCTGCTCTTTGGTGTAGCCCTGGTCTAACCAGTCCGAGATGTCTTGCTTGTGAGCGAGCCCGAACAGTTCGACGATGTTGACCGGTATGTTTGCTTTGGTGAGCGCTTCCCCAACCTTAGCCGCGTGTTTAAAGCCTGGATCATCGTTGTCAGGGATAATGAAAACTCTGGCATCTAAAAGCCATTCGGTGTAGTGTGGCTTCCAGACTCCGGAGCTCGTGAAAGTGGTGGTCGCGGCCAAGCCTAAGGACCAAAGCCGGTCTGCATCTTTTTCACCTTCGACGAAGAAGATCGGTTGGTCTTTCTCGATCGCGGCACGGAATCGCGGAAGGCGATAGAGGACCGGATCGATGTCCTTCATGACGTCTTTGACTTGCCAACCGCCACGCCCGTCCGGTTTTCTTGTCGCGAAATCCTTCTTCCTGGACGAGTCACGCGGAATGATTCTCAGCTTCTGGAACTGTAGAGTTTCATCCAAGTTGTGATAGTCATACCTCTCCAGGATGAGCTGCCGAAGGTAGTAGTCGTTGGGAGACCTGACGCCAGGTTGAAGGATTTCCCTGAGTTCGGGAAAGAGTCGAAGCAAGTCGTCTCGAACGGTTAACGAATCACAACCAGCATGGCACCACCAGAGAAGTCGTCCTTCCCAAGAAAGTTTCAATGATGGACTTTCGTCTTTGTGCGAAGGACAAAGACACTTCCATGAGTCGCCGTGACCTTGAGCCTTGCCCAAAGCGCGCGCGTATCTCTCCACATCAACGTACTGTGCTGCGGCAGTCAAAACGTTTCTCGATTTCTAAACTGACTTAGTCGCTAACTCTTTTTGAAGTTGAGCTTCTCGACGAAGCACTACTTTTATGAACTTCTTGTAGGGCTTGCCTCGACGATCACCGAACGGGTACGCGGTTCGAATGGCATTACTGATCTGGTCAAATGTAATTCCTTCTCGGTCCTTCATCTGCGAAATTATGTCGTCGCAGTGTTTGTTCGTAGTCCGTTCGTAGTAATCGTCTTCAGCCATTACTCTTAGTTGCCGCCGTAGATTCGCTCCTTGCGCCACGCATGAGCTCTTTGCGCCTGCCTAATAATCAGGTTGTCGCGTTCAATGCTCTGCACAATCGGAAGTTCACACTCGTCAAAGTAACTCCCGATGTTGCCGTCATTATCGCTTGCTTCTATTTTCACAGTGAGTCGATCGTGATCCTGATTCATCTGGATTGTCGACTTAACTTTGGGCTCTTTTTTACTTCTGAGAAAGCGCTGGGCTGCCTCAATAGTGTCCGGCGCTGGATCTGGATCCACGATATGCAATTGCCCGGGTATGTTTCTGACGGTCATGCTATGCATCGCTCCTTTGCTCCCTTGTGTTGTGTGGTTCCGTGTGTGTGTGGTTTTGTCTTATTGACGCGTCCGCGAAACTTCATCGAGTTTTGCGTGCACCGCGTCAGCGAACTTTGTGTCGTGTCCCGGTATGCGCGGGAAGCCGGTCAGCCAGTTGCGCACTGTCTCACAGAGATCCTTTGTCGGGTTCTCCAGCCATTTACGCACGCCTTCAAGCGTGAGCATTAGAGTGGCATTCCTGTCGACCGCTCCGTAAATAATCCAGTTGCCACCTATCGATCTAGTCATCATTGGTGCCTCAGTTGTGTGTGTGTCGTGATTCGTCCGTAGTGAGCCAGTAAGCCAGCTTCAGCACGGTCAGGGTGAGGAGTGCGGCAACCTGGTTTGACCAGTCCGACTCCCGGATAAAGTTGAACAAAGCGTTCAACAGAGTAGATTTTTTCTTTGCCCTTCTTGCCTACCGCGTTTTGCCATGTTTGCGGGGGAACGCCTGTTGAAGGCAATTCCAGGCTCGCGATAATCCCCAAGAGAACACCGTAGTCACGGGCGAAGAAGAATTGGCCCTGTTGATCCCGCTCAGCAGCAAAGCCCCAGAGTTGTTCATAAAATACGTGTGTCTGACGCGGATCAAACTGCTGCAAGATCCTCTTGAACCCGTTTCTGTCGACTTCCTCCTTTGCTTTCTTTCCGCGCATGACCGGGATTAGCGGCATATCCATGATCGACATAGTCACGGTCTCGGAGTCAAAATCCGCGATCGCTCCTTCAAGTCCCGGATCTATGCCGATGAAGTGCATTAGCCTTGCCCCGTCAGAAGCATGACGAAATTGACGATGCAGTTTGTCGCAGGCCCGAATTGTTCAATCGCATGCTTGACCGGATGCTTCTGATCATCGGGTCGAACGTCCGGAGCTTGGTCAAGAATGGCTTTGTTCTTCTCGTACTGTGCTTCGTACAGCCGAAGCGGCATCTTTGAGTCGATTACTCCGTAGGTCCAAATTTTCAGACCACGTTTTAGGCGCAAAATATTCCATCTCGAAATCTTTTCGCGGCTCGTATCCTTCAGCTCAGTCACGAGGTATCGCTGACCGCCAACTTCGACGGCGTAGACGCCTTGAACTCCGGTCACAGGGATGGCGTCTTCTGCGCTCGCCCCATTCACTGTCAACGCAAACAACGCGATCAAAATCAAGAGTTTCACGCTGCGCCCTCCTCTGATTCGGACTCGGTTTCTTCGTTTTCGTCAGTTGTTTTGTCCTTGCCCTTTCGGGGTTTGCTCACCGAGACAGAGAAGGTGCCGAGCGGATTGAATGGCAGTTGACGCCATCCGGGGATCTCGACGCCGGCTTCGACCATCGATCGAGCCACTTCCATGGGGTGTTTATTGACCTTCTCTTGTACAACGCCGTAGAGTGGGCACTCTTCATCGGAAAGCAGCTTGACCCAGCGCTTCCACTTGTTCTCATCTACACACACAGCGCCACCGGTAGGCTCGATTTTCACGCTACCGGCCTTGACCTTGTAGGTAAATTTCTTGACTAAGCCCTCTTGGTCGCCAGACTTGTGAGTTGGCAACTGGGGCACCACATAGTCAATGACGTCGGTGGTGAAGCGCCATTCCAGTTTCTTGATGTCACGCTCGACTTCTTTGATCATGACGTCGAGATGTCCGGAGCGCTCCGCTTTTTCTTTCTTTAGCGCGTCAACCTTGCGGTTGAGTTCATTCACCTTCTCGACAAGCCAATCTAAGTGATCGTCACTATCGATCGCGAAGACAGGACGTCGTAAAACTTGCTCAGCGTCGTCATCGGAGGGAGGAATGTGGAGGCATTCTTTGGCTTCACAGACTTGGCAATAGCCGTCAACAACAAAGGAAGGCACGCGGGCGGCTGCGGCATCCATCACATCCTTTCCCGCAACCCACACGGCATAATCGAGATCAGGAAAGACAAGCTGAATGTAATCGGCAAGCTCCATCTCTTGCGGATCGTTGTGCCACGCGTCAACTAAGTCATCGATACAAACACAGACGCAATCAGACAACTGACAGCGATTGCACACAACCAGGTCAGACTGGGGCAAATCTGAAGAAACACCCAGTCCGGAACCTGACTGCTCGTCCCCATTGCTAGGGACCGGATCATGATTACTCACCTCCTGCGATTCAGTCGGTGCGTCGTTACTCGGCGAACAATCTATCACTTCAGAACCGGCTTGCTCAGCAATTTCAGGTTCGAAAACATCTGTGCAATCGGTTTCAACGGCATCCTCATGAGGCGTACTGGAATCCTCCCGGAGCTTCACTGCGTCTTCTCTCTTGGCTCGCCGAATGTTGTCCTGACGTGCTTGCGGAATCTCATATTCCACGAGTAGTTTTTCGAGCGCCTTCACTCGTTTTGGAGTGAACAGCGGAACCGGCGGGCCGAGTGTCGGATCAAGCTGTAGCTGCCTAAGAACCTCTGCGCAACGTTCTTTGCTGATGCCTTCCTTCGCTGCTTCGGCAACGATTTCGTCATACCTCTGACCACCGGCAAGTAGTTCTTGCGCAGTCGGTTCTTTGTCTCCTTTGCGCTTGGCATAATCGCCAATCGTTTTCGGCGTGATGGGTTTCTTGTCCATGCCACTTGATGCCGCCATATGGTCGACATCCAATCGGACGACCAGGTCATGTGCCCGGGTGAAATTCTCCACTCCCGTGTAAACGGGTTTACTCTCCGGCGGGTGCTGCCAATCGAGAATGAAATCCACGACTGGCGTGACGTTGTAAGCTGTGAGTTTGTCCATGACCCAATCAGAGCTGAATTGAGCCCAAACTTTGCGGGCGTCCTCTTGTAGTTCGAATAGCTGTTTGGCTGTGAACTCTGTTGCAAGGTCCGCTTGAACAGCCTGGTCGATTTCTTCCGAGTAGATCGGCGGAACGAACTCCAGCTTGCATCCGTGATAGCGCATGACTTTGACGAGCTGCTCCTCGTCAAGTCCGCGCGCCGCAAACAAAGCTTTGAGTCCGTTCCAGCACTTTGCCGCTTCATCCCGAAGAACGAGCGGATGACCTGGACGTTCGCGGACCAGCTGTCCGTTAAATCCCTCGAAAAGCCCGTGACCATTGGTGGTGTATATGTCTCCGGTTGCGGGATCGATCCACTGCTCACCTGCAGGCAGGAAAGTGTTTCCGTTTGCCGGCTCCGCGATTTTGCCGGCGGCTTCCATTTTGTACGCGGGTAATTCAATTGCCACGATGTTGCCTCGATTCCCTGTTTACGTGCTCTAAATGGATGCCATCACTTGGTCAAATTCTGTTTTCGTTATCAACTTGACCCAGTCACTTTTGCCGGCCAAGTGCGGGAACATTTCCCCGATCTTCTTCAATATGTCCGGTGGCTTAAGTCCTTTGGTCGAGCCCGCCTTCATCAGCTTGACTGAATCCGCCGGTGCGATCCGCTCAGCTTGTTCAGCAGATTCTTTGAGTATTTCTGCAACGTCCGTTTGCCCTCTTGCGGCCGCAACTTCTGCTGCAGCTTGGAGATTCTCTTGGTGAGTTGGTTCGATAACTTCTCCGTCAACAACGCGCTCCGATGCTATGGCCAATGCACGAAACTTCGATTCCTGTGCCTGGGAGATTTCGCCGATGGATTGACCTTCCATTTCTTCGGCCGTGGGCATCGAACCTGTTTCTTCCGGGAAGGCCATTCGCAATGCCGCCGACTTCGCGCACTTCGCCATCATGTAGCGAGGGCGTTTATCCCACTGGCCGTTCGGTTGGTTGTCTTTTATTCCAACAAACTCATCGAAATAGATAGGCTCGCTGGTGAATGCTTGTTTAACACCGTTTACGAGACGATAGACGGTAACTTTGCACCACGCCGGCAGAGTTCGCTTCCAAAGGACACTCTTGGAGTTTGGATGCGTGAAAACAAATTCTTTCTCCGGACCATACACCGGCTCATCGATACCAGCAAACTCACCCGTGCGGTGTGCTGTTATTTCATAGAGACTGACCGAGGGCCATACGCCGTCTTGGTAGCTTTGCGTTTCCTTGTTCCAGATCGGAACTATATGGAACGGCTTAGTCATCATGTCCAGCTTTCGGGCCGCACAATAGGACACGACCATCATGATCGACTCAGCACTTTTTGCTGACGGATAAAACGTCTTTGTTAGGACGTCCCACTGTTCCTGCGAGTGTCCCATTGAAAGGAAGCGCTGAGGCGGTTCCGGCGGAAGCACGGCTGGAAGCAATGGACGCTTTATCTCTCGATCAGTCTGAGTCATGGTGGCTCCTTTTAAGGGCTGAAGATCCGATGAAAGACACTCGCTATGTATCGGCAAAATCTAGACGCGTACCGAGGACTGTCTTTCCGACCGTAACCGCAGGCGGGGCAGGCATAGTCTCGGTAGTACATGGAGTGGTATTTGTAGTTGCAAGTCATTTGATGGCTCCTGGTGTGTGTGGTGGCAAAAGTCCAGCCATGATGCGCTGTGCGCGTCACGACTTATTTGACGGTCTTTTGATTGAGAGCTTTTGTAAGTGTAGCTCTATTACGAAACGGACAAATTTTGATTCAGATCGAGACGTTGCTCGTGTTTGCGTCCTAGTCTGTATGTCGGAACGGCTCCGACTGGAACAAAAAACCATCGCCCGACCTTTCGGTAAGGTGCGATTTTGTCGTTCTGCAACAACCCCGCTATCTGCTGCGACGGAACACCGTTTAAGTCAGCCCATTCTCTCGCAGGGAGATAACCAGGCGGTGCGATCCGCTGCAAAGTCTCAGCCTTTGTTGGCATACCGAGCCTCCAGTTGGACGAGCATCGCAGCCATCGCTGGATCTTCCGTTTGCGTCAACGACAAGTCCACCGCCGCAACGGGCAGTTCGTCAGGCATATTCAATTCCCCCAGATTCCCGGTTCCTGATACCAAATGCGTGCTGGGGGAGCGGCCCGGAGCCACCCGGACCGCCACAACTCATATCCCAACTCGCGGGAAAACCTAATTGATATAAATGAATGCCACTTGAGGTCTGGGTTGGCGAAAGGAAAGCGCTTTGCGCTAACTCCCGTTAATGTCAAGCCTTGGTGACATTACGCTACATCGCAACCAAATAAATATTTTCCCTGAAAGTCAGTCACAAAATCGGTATTTAATCAAAGCCCAAATGGCTCCAAACCCGTCTTTCCAGGTAATTTTCTTTCCCTCGCTGTAATCTCGCCCGAAATAAGAGATCGGCAGCTCATAAATTCGTACGCCCTGTTTGAGAATTTTGGCTGTAATTTCAGGCTCAAACTCAAAGCGATTGGACTTAATCGTGATTTTTTTGAAAACCTCAGCTTTAAAAACCTTGTAGCAAGTTTCCATGTCCGTTAAGGTGCAGTCATAGAGCACGTTGGTAAGGAAACTCAAAAACTTGTTGCCAACTAGATGCGTGAATTTGAAGGCTCGTGTCGGCTTGCCTCCACTCAATCGGGAGCCGTAAACGACGTCGGCCTTCCCCTCCAGAAGCGGTTTCAGTAGCTCAGGATACTCTTGCGGGCTGTACTCGAGATCGGCATCCTGAATGATAATCAAATCGCCAGTCGCATGCAGCTGAGCAGTTCGAAGCGCCGCTCCTTTGCCCTGGTTCTTTTCGTGAAAGAAAACGCGTGCGCTGTATTTGTCAGCATCCAAGGTCTGGAGGATTTCGCGCGTGCCATCGACCGATCCGTCGTCAACTACAATCAGCTCTTTCTCCAGACCGGCGCAATCAGCGCTCGACACCATTTCAAGCACTTGTATGAGCGTTTTGTTTTCATTGAAAACCGGAATCAGTATCGAAAGCTTCTTCACAAGTCATCCTTA
>JAIELX010000010.1 GCA_019752635.1 Candidatus Obscuribacterales bacterium
TGTCATTTCCGTTCCGGTTCAAAGAAGTAAAACCCAAACCTGGCTCACCTAATTGACACAGTTCATTTGACAGTTCCAATGATTGGGGCGAATCAGATTGAAGTAAAGTAATTAGCTGCCGTGCCAGTCCTTGCGTGGAATGCGTTGTTCCAGCGATTCTATGTTCCACGATCCCTTTCCGTCCGATGATAGTGTGAACTTGTCGATGGCGTTTCTCTTGTTGAAGGCGGAAGCTTCATTGAGTAAGATTTCCATCTTCTTATCGCTGACGGAAACCACCTTTAGAACTTGAGGCATAGGTGCATCCTTGAAGCGATCGCCATCTTGCGGCGGTTCTTCCGGCACCGCTGCTGTCGTTCCGCTCCAATCCTTCTTCAGTGTTTCGGCGGTTACTTCTTTGTTTGCAAAGAGTGATTGTGCTTTTTTCCAGTCGGATGCAACTACTGCGTTGACAAACTTCAATACCACATCGCGTGCAAGCTTGATGGACGGGTCTGCATCCAGGACTTTGAGTCTTGCGATAGTTGAGCCCTCTAGTGCGGCCCTGCAGCGGTCTCCCACATCGGGTCCCTTATAGTTGAGTTCGCGTGGCAAGTTTGCGGTCAGCTTTAGCGTCTCGCCTTTCTCAGTTTTTATAATAACTTCTCTTAGCCTGTATCCAGTTTTTTGTCTGCCGGTCGTGACCGGCTCCAGCGAGACGAAAAATACTGTGCCTTCAACCGCACGATTGGCGGGGATAGTGCTTCCAGAAAATGAGATTGTGTCTTGTTTTTTGTTTGCCATCGTCATTGCAGCAACCACTCCGCCTGCGATCAGAAGGATGGCGGCGCCGGCGATTAGTAAAACTGGCGGCTTCTTACTTGCGCCGTTTTCGGGTGACGATGGAGCGGCCGTCTCTGGTGTTGTTGGCGAATGGTGTTGGCTGACAGGCATTACGAAGGAATCTGGATCGGTGACCGCCATGGTTAGTGCCTGCTTGAATTCGCCCATACTCGCGAATCGCTTGAGCGGATCTTTTTCGAGCGCTCTTAAAGTGACTTGCTCCACGGCGGGATGAATAGCGATGTCTGGATTCAGCGCCGTAAACGGTGGTGCCGGCGTTGAAATCTGCATGCTGGCGGTCTCGACCGAGTTGCGTCCTTTGAATGGTGGTTTGCCGACGAGCCCTTCATAGAGCGCAACCCCTAGTGAGTAAATGTCTGAGGCCTCACTGAGTTTTTTGCCCTGGCACTGTTCCGGGCTCATGTAAACTGGACCGCGGGAGACCAGATCAGCAAGTCCAAGATTGCTCGGACTGCCGAATGATAGATTCTCTACCATATAGTCGACTACTTTGACAAAGTCCGCGTCACCGTTGCGCATTGTAAGGACTATGTTCCCTGGCTTCAAGTCGCGATGGAGCACGCCGTTGTCGTGCGCGTACTTGATAGTGTCCATTACTTGAGAAAAGATGTGCAAGCACCGTTGCGGTGAGAGTGGTCCTTCCTGCTTCATCAGGGTCTGAAGCGAACGTCCGTGTACATATTCCATGATAAGGCATGGTTGTTTTCCATCGACCATGTTTTCGAAGAGCGTTGCCGAATGCGGATGTTGAAGGCGGGACCATGCGGCGGCTTCTTCCTGGAAGCGAGACGCACTGGCTCGATCTGTTAACTGAGCTTTGAAAAGTTTGACGGCGACTTGCTTGCCCTCACCGTCTTCGGCGAGGTAGACGGCGCCCATGCCGCCGCGTCCCAGCTCACGAAGGACTCTATATTTGCCAGCGGCGAGGCGACGGCCAAACATGGGATCGGCTTTGAGATCGATCAATGGCGTATTGTCTTGCGGGCAAGATGTCGAGTCCGAATCGAATCGTGTGTTGCATGCTTCGCAGAGCTTCGTCAGAGAAGCGTTTTCGTTTTCAAGCTTTGGGCTTTGTGTCACGGCTTTGTCCTAGTACTTATCCCATTCCGCAGGGTCTTCTGTTTCTTGAAACATCCGTCCGATATGCCATTCCGTCCCACGTGAGTTGAGAGTGAATTTTTGATAGAGTGGATGATCGATTTCTTTGTTGTTTTCGTTGTAAATCATTCTTTTGTCGAGAATGAAAACCACACTCTCGTCGTCAGCTTCAATGACTTTTACGCATTGCGGCAATGGACGGTTCGTATAGGCATCGTCTACTGCTTTACTTTGAAGGTTCTGTTCTTCATTCGGCCGAATTTTCAGTTTGTACTTCTTGAAAGAATTTTGCAGGCCGGAAAAGGCGTCGGAATTTGCCAGAGTATCGACATACTTCTTCCACTGGTCATCGTTTTGGTCCAGTGATTCGAGGAAACTGAGCAAACTGTTGTAAGCATAGATAATCTTGTTGGGAGCTTCTTTGAACGTTACTTCTTTGACGGGTTCGGTTGTTTTACAACTCCACGTTTCACCAATGCGGAGGTTGTCTATCATCCCGCCCCGTTTGAAGTCCGCCTTAAGTTTCACCAGGGGCTCTCCGTCGCTAGGCATTATGTGGACTGCGTTTACGGTGTAGCCCCTGCGGACCTCACCAGGTTTTCCGATGGGAGATAAATTGAGATAGTAAACTTGCCCGGTAACTTCGGGCCGAACCGGTACAATTGTTCCGGTGGTTGAAGCGGGGTTTGTCGGTTTTTGCGAAGTAAACCACCAGTACCCTCCTCCGGCGGAGAGCAGTACTACCACACCAATTATTAAAGCCAGTATGCCCGAACGCCGACGGTGCTCTTCCTGCTGCTGCTCTGCTTGGCGAGCTGTGATCTTAGGTGCTTTGTAGTTTTCTAAGTCTGCTCGTTTTACCGGTTGAGTGGCCGCTACGGGTATCTCGGCTACTTCATCGTCTGTTCGGAATCCCTGGTTTGCTCCCGGTCCGCTTATTGCCTCTGTTAGCGCTTGCTTAAACTCGTCCATGCTTAAGTAACGCCGCACGGGATCTTTGTCGAGCGCTTTGAATATGACAGCCTGAAGTTTGTTTGAAAGTCGCAAATCCGGCCTGATTAGTTCAAACGCAGAGGGCTGGTTTGCAATGTGCATGGATGCAGTTTCAACAACATTGCGCCCCTTGAAGGGCGGCTTTCCGGTAAGGGCCTCATACAAAGTGACACCGACTGAGTAAATGTCGGAACTAGGCTCAAGTTTCTTTCCCTGGCACTGCTCCGGACTCATGTAAATAGGGCTGCCGAACACCTCACCGGTCTTGGTTAGATGCTGGGATTCCTTGCCGGACCAGGGCATGAGTTTGGCCAGACCAAAGTCGACGACTTTAACAACGTCGATCTGGTTGTCCATCTTGCACAAGATGATGTTGCTTGGTTTTATGTCGCGGTGGACTACGCCTTTAAGGTGCGCAATCTTCAATCCGTCCATAACCTGAGAAAAGATGCGCAAGCATCGCACCGGGTTAATGGCGCCAAGTTCGCGAATTACCATGGCAAGACTTTCGCCTTCCAGAAACTCCATAACAATGTACGGTTGTTTGTCGTCGATCATGCCGTGGTCGTGAAGCATAATCAAATTGGGATGTTGCAAGGCCGCCGACGCTGTGGCTTCTTGCTCGAATCGTTTGACGCTGACTTTATCTTCGGAAAGCTGGGCTTTCAGCATTTTTACGGCTACATGGCGGCCCAAGGCCAGTTGCTCTGCTTTGTAGACGGTACCCATGCCGCCTTTGCCAACGGCTTCCAGTAACTTGTACTTGCCGTTGATGGTTTTGCCAATCCAATCTTGAATCTCGTCGCGCCCAAGATTTACCAGTTGAGTTTTGTCGTGAGGACAATGCGAAATCCCCGCATCCAGGAATTCGCGATTGCAAGCCAGGCAGAGCTTTTTGGATACTCCTTGCGGTTCTGCCGGTTTTGATCCTATCGAGTCCACTCCAGTATCCTTTTGATTTCCGGTCGTTTTTATTGAGACGGTCCGGACTCACACAAGTTAGATTACTCCAAATCTTTCTGTTCCCGTTTTGCGCAGCTGTAATCACTTACCCGCTGCAGGGGCCTTCGATTCTTCTTCGTCTCCTTCCGGTAAGTCCTCTTCATCCTTGTCGACAGCAGTTTTTGGCATTGTCGCCTGTTTCTTCTTGAATGCCTCGGCGTTGCGTTTGAAGGCTGCTTGGGTGGTGGCCATTCTCAAGGCTTTTACATAGTCTGGCACCTGCAGCAGATAAGTCATAGGTTCAATATACTGATTTGTGTCGTTCTTAATAATGGTGTAGTGCAGGTGAACCCCTGTCGATCGACCGGTTGAGCCGGCAAATCCGATTACCTGACCGCGCCGAACCCACATTCCGGGCTGAACGGAGTAGGCGTTGAGGTGCCCGCAAATAGTTCTGATGTTCGGGTACGGATGATAAACCTCGACTGCTACGCCGAGGTTTCCGCGAACCCCGACTCTTGTAACCATTCCATCTAGCAGGTTGTAGACCTTATCGTTTAGATGGGCGGCCAAATCGACGCCATTGTGAAAGTCGCCGCGACCGGTCACCGGATGTTTCCTGAATCCGGCCCTGGAGGTGACCTGGCCCAGACCAACCGGTGTGTACACTTGGTCGTCCTGCATCGGCGAAATGAGGTAACAGGGAATGTAGTAACCTTCGAAATAATAGGCAAGCGATGGAATCGACGGCAGGATCAACAGACCTAGTGCCGCTGCTAGCGCCAAAATTAGCCGTTGCACGAATGCCTTTCTCACTACACTGGTAACTTTGCAAAGCCCAACGCTTTTTTCATACCACAAATCGTGAAGCCTCCCACCGTCTAAGAAGGTTTGCTGCAAATCTACTTTGCTAGTTCTTCGTCCAAAACCTGGTTGAGAATCTTCGGATTCGCTTTGCCTTTGGTTTGCTTCATTACCTGGCCCAGGAAGAACTCGCGGACTTTTTGTTTTCCAGCTTTGAATTCTTCTACTTGCTTCGGATTTGCTGCGATTACCGCGCTTATCATCGAGCGCAGCTCGTCTTCGTTCGACATCTGGGCCAAACCGCGTTGTTTAATAACTGTAGGTATGTCCACTGCTTCGGCGTCGCCGACAGAGGAGGATTCCATCAGTTCCGTCATTAGCGTTTTGGCTGTTCCAGTATTAATTTCGCCGGAATCGAGGCTGCATACAATGTCTTTGATGTTTTGCGCAGTTACGATGCTTTCGGTGATTGTGTAGCCGGTGTTTTTGTTATAACAAGCCAGCGCCTGATCAAGAAAGGCTCTGGCGGTACCTGGCTGTGCGCCCAGAGCCAGGACTTCATCAAAGAACGTCGCCAGTTCTTGCCGTTCAACTACAACGACTGCAATCTCATTTGGCAAGCCGGTATCTTTGATCAGCCTTTCCCTGCGCGCTTCGGGGAGTTCCGGCATCGTCTTTTCGATACTTGCGACCCACTGGCGATCAATGTGTAGTGGTACTAAATCTGGTTCAGGGAAATAGCGATAGTCTCTGGCACCTTCTTTGGAGCGCATAGAATGTGTTTTGCCCGAATTCTCGTCCCACAACCGAGTTTCCTGCTTAACCTTCTGTCCGGAGCGGACAAGGGCTGTTTGCCGGTCAATTTCAAATTTGATTGCTCGTTCGACAGCGCTAAAACTGTTCAGGTTTTTGATCTCTGCTTTGGTGCCGAGTTCCTCCTGTCCGAAGGGCCGGACGGAAACATTAGCGTCGCATCTGAAATTACCTTTTTCAAGATCGCCGTCACAAACGTCCAAATAGCGCAGTATCGTCCGCAGTTCCGTAAGATACCGCCTTGCATGTTCGGCGTCTCGAATGTCCGGTTCGCTGACTATTTCGAGCAAGGGCACACCGGCTCTATTAAAATCAGGTTTGCTGTAATCTGAACCGTGGAGACCATCAGCGCCGGCGTGCACCAGTTTTCCCGCGTCTTCTTCTAAGTGGGCTCGCAGGATGCGAATCTTGCGCCCGTCGATGGTAAGGTGACCGTTAGAGCAGATGGGCTGGTCGTATTGGGATATCTGATATCCTTTGGGCAGATCGGGGTAGAAGTAATTCTTTCGATCAAATTTTGTCGTTTCAGCAATACTGCAATTGAGAGCGATACCGCATTTAATACCGTGTTCCACTGCGCGCTTGTTAAGGACCGGTAATACTCCCGGCATTCCCAAACAAACAGGACACACGTTTTCATTCGCGTCGGCTCCGAACGTTGTAGGGCAGCCGCAGAAAATCTTCGAACGAGTTTTTAGCTGTGCGTGAACTTCTAATCCAATGACTGCTTCGTACTCGACCATGGTTTCACCTTGACGTTTGCGTGTATATGCTTTTGAGCGTGAACCATATTACACGACCGCGGTCAGGTGCGATGCTGGCCGAATTGATTATTACTGTGGTATTCCGTTGTTATTTACAGTCGTCCCGCTTTTTTTTTCGCCATGCGGGGGCTCCTCGACCGGTACGCCGCCAGGCTTGCCCAACATCAGATGCACCAGCGGAAAGCGTTTGCCCAGTATGCTTTGCAGTTGCTTCGCCGCTACGTCCACATTGGCTGCCGCGGTTTTAACCCGTGACATTGTATTGACTGCGTCCGTTTTGAAAGCAGGATCGGCAAGCAATGTGCCGGCCTTTGAGATAGCCTCTCGAGCATCATGAGCTGCAGTTTTGATGTCGTCGCGAAGTTGTTCGTCTTGGCTTAGTTTCGACACCGCTTGCATCGACTTATTGATGTTCTCGGTGGAGTCGTGAATCTTTGTCAGCATTGTAATCAGGTCGGAGCGAAGGTCTTTATCCTTAATAGTTGAGCTCACTTCGGTGACAGTCTCCGCAACTGAGTCCATGGTTTTGCGCGCTACTTGCATGGTCTCTTTGAGATCTTTGGAAAGCTCGGGATTGTCGAGGATTCTTCCGACCTTCGTGTTGGTGCTGGTCAGACCGGATGAGAGTGTTTTGACGGAGACCATGGTTTGGCTGCCATCGCGGAAAAAGCGATCGGCACTGGAGACGGCGCGATTGGTTTCTCCGGCTGTCTGACCGAATTTGTCGGCAGTGACGGAGACTTTGTCCGTTGCCCGTTTCAAGCTGCTAGTGAGCGCCGGCATCTCGTCCATTGTTGTGTTCAGTTTGGAAGCCACCTTGGAGAGGTCTTTAACTGCTGCCGCCGCTTCATCTGAGGAAATTGCTCCGGCGACCTTGTTTATTTTGCTGGCGATGTTGTTCACTACCATCTCGAGCCGCACCGGATCTTCGCCGAGCACAATGGTGTTGGGATCAATCGGTTCGACAGTCTCGGTCCTTTCGGGCAAGGTAATTTCGACGTACTTGGCTCCAACCATCCCTAGCGTTTGGATGGTGATATCGGCTTGCTTTGGAATTGGCTTCTTGTAGGCCGTTATTTTGATGCGGGCGTATACGCGAGGAAGTTTCTCGGTAGCAGGATTGGTGTCCGCAGGCTCCTGAAGCCCCTCCGGCGGGGTGAAGGAGATTTGATCGACAGTGCCGACGCGAACACCTTGAATGTTGACAGTCGCGTTGTTCGACAGTCCGGAAAGGTCATGAAAGCGCGCCCAGAATATGGTCGGCGGGTCAAATGGCGAAAAGCTCTTCAACCATCCCCATCCGTATAGCAGGAGAATGAGCGCAAATAGCGCAAAAAATCCGACTCTTGTTTCGTAGCGTTCTCTAGCCATGGTTTTGTTTCCGTGAACAAGCGACTATCTCAAATTCCATTAAGCATTGGTCCTTCTTTAGTGGCGTGAGCGAATTGATGCATGAATGGATTGTCTGAATTGATAGCGTCGGCTGGCTTGCCTTCCCACACTATTTTTCCGGCGTGCATCATGATGATTCGGTCAGCAGTTCGGCTCCAAGTGGAATGCTGGTGGGTGACGACTATGGATGCCGCGTGGAGCTCTTGCTCCAGATCAATCATATAGTCTTCAATGATTGTTGACATTACAGGATCAAGTCCCGTGGTCGGTTCGTCATAAAGAATAATCTTAGGCGTGGAGACCACCGCTCTGGCAAAGCTTGTACGCTTTTGTTGCCCACCGGACAGTTCGCTTGGAAAGTGATTATAAAAATCTCTAAGTCCGACCAGCTGCAGGGTTTTCCTGATCTGCTCCTCGCGTTCTGCTTTGGAGAGCTTTTGGCCTCTTAGTGCCAGCCCCAAGTTTTCGCCGACGGTGTAGGAGTTGAGCAGCGCCGAACCTTGAAAAACGAGGCCGATTTCGTCGGTGTACTTAATTACTTCTCCGCTGTCGGCCTCGAGAAGTCCGCACAGAATCTTGAGAATTGTTGACTTGCCGCAGCCTGATGGCCCGATGATTCCCAGGATTTCTCCGGGGTAAACTTCGAAGCTGATTCCCTTTAGAATCTCGCGATCATCAAAGCTTTTTCGTATATCGACAACCTTGATAGCCGGCTGCCTGCTTCGTTCTTGCATTGGCAATCCTACCGTGGTGCGTACGTTAACGAGGTGACTATAAAGTTGAAAACGAAGATCATCGTCATTGTCCAGACAATCGAGCGTGTTGTAGCAATGCCGACATCCTCAGCGCCGCCGCGGGTGCTCAATCCGATGGCGCATGCAAATGACGCGATAATTGTGCCGTTGATAAACGCTTTTAGAAAATGAACAGCAAAGTCGCGGTCGAGGATGGTTACTTTGACTGAATCGAGGAACGTCGCAACGGGCAAATTAGCAGCCAAGTAGGCGATGTTGATACCGGCAAGCAGTCCTATGAACATGGCGTATACCGACAGCGTGGGGACCATCACGATGGCCGCAACGTAACGGGGTACGACAAGAAACTCCACCGGATCTATTCGCATGACTTTCAACGCGTCGATTTGTTCCGTAATCATCATGGTCGTTAACTCAGCTGCGATGGAAGAACCCACTCTTCCTGCGACAGTGACGCCTGCGGTAATGGGACCTATCTCTCTGATCAACGCCAAGGACACCACACCGCCGATGGCGGTATCGGCGCCAAACAAGACTAGTTCGCGCGCGACTTGCAGAGACATGGCAAAGCCTGTAAATAGGGCAGTTATGCCTACTACAAGGAATGATTTCAGACCGATCATTTCGCATTGTCGGATCGTTTCCGGCCAGTCGATCTTTCCGCGTAAGATCAAAGACCAGGTCTTGTAGAGCAGTATCAATGTCGCGCCGCACAGACGAATGCCGCTGCCGAAGTATTGCTCCAGGAAGGCAAGAGGATTCTTGAACCGTTTGCTTGGTGTCTCTTGACGACTGTCTGACGAGATAGAAGATGACACTCGAAAAAACCCCGCACAAACAAGAACGCGCACCTCACTCTTGATACCACTTTCGCCTGACGGGTGCAAAGCCTCCGGTTCAGTTGCGAAAGTGTATTTATTGGCGGCAATTGCTTAACAAAGCGGATTTTGCCGCGCGCCCCCGAAAGGGGCTAAGATTATTTTATTGCTTGTTTAGTCAGTTTGAGTAATGAGATGACCAATCAGGAACCTAGCGCAACAAAAGGCAAATCGATTATTGGGTCGTTGGGCGTGTTGGCTCTTGTCGTGTTCAAGTACAAGGTTTTCATCATTACTTTCGGAATCAGCCTGGGTGCTTACGCGCTTCGGTACGGATGGCCGTGGGCAACGGCATTGATAGCTTTGCTCTTCGTCCATGAGATGGGGCACTTCATTTTCATGAAAGCGGCGGGGTTGAATCCGAAGGCTCCGGTGTTCATCCCGTTTTTTGGAGCATTCGTGGCGATGGATAAGTTGCCGGACAAAGAATCGACCCGTGCTTGGAGCGCGCTTGCAGGGCCACTATTGGGTGGCGTCGTCGCAGTGGCATGTTTTTACATCGGTGAGGCAAACAACATCGCGTTTCTAACTCATGCCGCTTACTTCGGTATTTTGCTCAATTTGTTGCAACTGGTCCCAGCCAGACCGCTTGACGGCGGGTTTGTGATGGAATCGGTCGCTCCCTGGTTTCGCATTCCTGGAGCGATCTTGCTATTGCTGATTGGATACTTGATGGAAGCCTGGCTGCTCGTGATTATCGGCGTTGTCTCATTGTTTGGCGGCAGGGGCGACGATCACTTTGTGGTTAAGGCAAGTGTGCTCGACAAGTTGGGAATTTTCGGTGTGTACGTTGTGCTGTTAATCGGGCTCTTGTGTGTTTGGTTCTTTGGCATGGAGACGATCGCGCCGTTATCGCGTGTCCAATAGACATCTCACCTGACATCCAGATTTCGCTTCGCTGCCTAATTCCGGAACTTGAATGGCTAACACCATTGTTAGCGACCTTCAAAGCAGATCTCGTTAAGGGTTGCTTCCAGTTGTAGTGGGAAAATGCCCATGCTTTAAATGGCACACTGGTAGTGGTTTGCGCCTTTGGCTGTCATCTGCGTGATTTCCCCAGTGTGGGCCGCTTAGTCGTCGATGTTAAATAGGCGGAGCAGGCTCATCTGGAGCGCGGCCGGAGCGAACCGGTTCGGCGGCTACGAAGAGTCGGCGTTGGCGGGAATATTCTAGAAAGCATGCGCGTGGTATGAACGAAGACCTGGAGACTATCCTGGCAAGAGCATTTGCAGAGATGCCGCTGGAAGGCAAACCTTCCGGTGATCCGCGCGATTTGTTGGATCTGCAACGACAGTTCCTGGCCGACAAGAGTGAACGTCAGTCTTTGACTACTATGTCCGGCTGCTTTGCGCTTGCTTGCCCGATTTTGCCGCTTGGATTGCTAGGCGCATTTTTTCTACTTGGAAAGCTTGACGGTTTTGACAAGGGACCGGGCGGGCTCGAGAAAGGCAAAACAGGTTTACGAGCGCAGATGGCTCGGATGGCTGCGGCAGAGGCGCTTGAACGAAAGCGCAAGTTGGAAGCAGAGAAAAAAGGTGAAGGGACTTCTACTGACATTTTGCCTACAAGTTCATCTTTAACTGCTTTGATAAGCATGACCGAGCGTCGTCCTACCCCATGGCAAAGCGAGAAAACGCTTATTCCCAGGCAGGCAAGAATGGCTCCGGAGAACGGTTTTTTTGTCACTAAGGACAAAATGGCCAAAGCCAAGGAAATTAAGAAACAGAAGATGTTGCTTGAGTCCTTGATGGAAAATGAAAAGTCCAAGCAAAACTTCAGTGCGGTGAGTGAGATTAGTGCTCGGCTGGAATCGCTTGAGAAGCTGGTCCGTGGACTATTCGGACACAATCAGTAGAAGACACTAAGATAATCGAAACGAAACATAATGTTTCATCGTGCAAGAGCGTTCCCGCGGGCGAAGTGGATCTAGCCTTCGCATACCGGGCCTCAAATGCGACATCACTGGTTGGATTTGTTCTACTATTGGGTACATATGGGGAAGTCGGAGCATCGAGGACATGATTCAAATGGCCGTGCACGAGAATTACCTCAAGGCAGGTAACCCGGAAACACCTGTGACCGAATTACGGAAACTTTTTAGTGATCGGGATCATAAAATCAGACGGCGCCTGGCTGAAAATCCGGGAACGCCGGAGGATCTGCTACGCGATCTTTCCTCGGATGACAATCCGGAAGTGCGCATAGCAGTTGCTGAGAATCCTCAAGTGCTGCGAGAAATTCTCGAGCAACTGGTAAAGGACGAAAGCGTTTACGTCAGGTTTGCACTGGCCGGGCAGTATACTTTGCCGCTTGAACTGCTGGAATTCCTTGCAAACGATGATGACAATCCTTATGTCCGCGATCATGCAAGTCGAACCCTTGAAGGCTTGTTTCTTGAGAGATCGCTTACCGAGGCTAACTTTGTACAGGTAGCGGGAGAGACGGAAAAACTCGGCGAGCTTTTGGTGGAATCAGGCATTATCAGTAAAGATAATATCGAGGAGCTGCTTAGAATCTCTCGTGAACGTGAGATTCCGCTTGGTCGTGCCATTGTTCAAACTCGGGCTCTTCCGCGCAATAAAGTCGTTGCGGCTTTGAAGGCGCAAGAGAAGATTCGAGAGCATCAGTGCACCAGGCAGGAAGCTGTTGACGAGCTTCGTCTTTTGTTGCAGCGTTAAGTCCGCATAATCGTTGAGTCCTGAAATTGGCGCGCGTCTGTGAGCGCTAGTTGAAGCACGTAAACCGATTACCGGGGGACTACGCAAGCAGTTTCCCGGAAGGTTCGACCGCTCTCAAATGGGATTGTAGCTTCGTCGCAGACTGAAGCTACATTTTGATGTTCTTTTTTCGGATAGCTACTTATCGCCTGCGTTGAGCGGCATCAGGCCTTCTCCGTTGATCCGACATCGCTCGAAGTGCACAGTGGCGAAGATGACTGTGGCTGCGGCGGCCTAATTGCCGGTGCTTGTGCTCCCGGGCTTCGCTGCATCCCAAAGGTAGCCGCCCGTCTGTCGTCACCGTATATGGTGGCTGTAGGCGGGCGGCTTCCGAACCGCTGAAATATTGAACATTTAGGTGTCTCGGGCTTCCTGACAAATTGTTTTAGCTATAAGCTTTAACGGAAATCCACTGAGACACTACTTGGTTTATACCCGAGGTGTATCTCAAATCTCGCATCGGGCGGAAATTTTTTGCCGAATAATCAACTTCGGTGCAAACACTGTAGAAGCCTGTCCTGGCTATCTTTGTCCAGGGGTCACTAAGGGTGATAGTAGGGTGTGCGCTAATAAGAAAGGGAGCATTGGAATTGCGTCCAATACTCCCTTTCGACTTAGCGGAGTGTTATCCGAACTTTTCCTTCGAGGCTGGTGGCGTGAAAGCCCTCAACCTCCGGGAGAGTCCGGTGTTAGACCGACGCCTTGACCGGCATCAACTTTTCGAACTGATCGACGTATCCTTCGAACACATCGAGCGCCTGCTGAATCGGTGCCGGAGTGGAGAGATCCACGCCCGCATCGCGCAGCATGTTCAAGCTGTAGTCCGAGTTGCCCGTGGACAGGAAGCGCAGGTAGCGCTTCACCGCAGGTTCGCCTTCAGCGATGATCTGCTTGGCCAGAGCCGTCGCAGCGGAGATGCCCGTGGCGTACTGGTAGACGTAGAACGAAGAGTAGAAGTGCGGAATCCGCGCCCACTCCACTTCAATCAGGTCGTCCAGCGTCACCACCGCACCGTAGTACTTCTGGTTCAGCCCCTTGTAGATGCTGCAGAGCATCTCGGGCGTCACTGCTTCTCCCGCTTCGGCGCGGTTGTGCACTTCCATCTCGAACTCAGCGAACAGAGTCTGACGGAACAGCGTGCCGCGGAATCCGTCCATCGCGTGGTTGATGATGTACTGCTTGAGAGCGCGGTCTTCCGTGTTCTTCAGCAGGTAGTGCGTGAGCAGCATCTCGTTGCAGATCGAAGCGACTTCGGCGACGAACAGCGTGTAGCTGCCGTAGTGGTAGGGCTGCGACTTGCGCGTGAAGAACGAGTGCATCGAGTGGCCGGCTTCGTGGATCAGCGTGAACATCGAGTCCATGCTATCCGACCAGTTGAGCAGCATGAACGGGTTGGTGCCGTAGCTGCCCCAGCTGTAAGCGCCGGAGCGCTTGTTCTGGTTCTCCATGACGTCGATCCAGCGGGAGTTGAAGCCGCCACGCAGGACGTCGACGTACTCTTTGCCGAGGGGCGCCAGCGCCTTGAGGCACTGTTCCTTGGCTTCGTCGTATTTCACCGAGTAATCGACTTCTTTCACCATCGGGGTGTACAAGTCGTAGATGCGAAGGTCGGAAAGACCGAGCATCTTCTTGCGCAGCTCCAGGTAGCGGTGCAGCTTGGGAAGGTTCTTGCCCACCGTGCCGATCAAGTTGGTGTAGACCGAGACCGGGACATTGATGCTTGAGGTTGCGGCTTCGACCGCACTGGGGTACTTGCGCGCGCGGGCGTAGAAGATGCCCTGCTTCACCTGCGACGCATAGCATGCGGCCAGCGTGTTGCGCAGCCCGTTGAAGGTGCCGTGCATGCCTTCGAAGGCGTTCTTGCGGAGTACGCGGTCCTGGCTCTCCAGGCACACCGAGGCGTAGTTGCCGTGGGTGAGCTGAACTTCGCGTCCGTCGCCTGCCAGGATGCGCGGCAGTTTCAGGTCGGCGTTGTTCAGCATCTCAAAGATGCGATCGGGAGCGGAGGCAATCTCGCCGACTTGCGCAAGCAAGTGCTCCATTTCGGTGCTCAGGACGTGCGGGCGCGAGCGATCGAGTTCGTCGAACTCGTGCTGGTAGGGACGCAGTCCCTTGTAGCGCTTTAGCAGTCCCTGCAGCCGCGTGGCATCTGTGGCCAGCAGTTCGGGCGTCATGTAGGACAGCGCCGCGGACAAGTCGCTATTCAGCGTGGCGGCCCGCATTGACAGCGCTTGGTAGGTCGGATTGGTGGTGTCTTCGTGCAGCCGCATGTTGGAGTACACGTAGAGCTTGCCCATGATTTGCCCGACTTGGTCGCGCATTGTGAGGGCATCAAGCAGATTCTTTCCCGTCTTCGTCAGCTTGCCCTTGAAGGCCGCCAATTTGGGAATCATGTCCGAGACGCGTTTGAAGTCTTTTTCCCAATCAGCGTCGGTCTTATAGACCGTTGCCAGATCCCACGTGAGATCCTTGGGAACTTCATTGCGCTTGGGAAGAGTTTTTTCAGCGGTCATTGATTGTTCCTCCTGCCAATGTTAGCAGTGTTGTACGGTGATTCACGTGAGCACCGCCGCAACAAGCGGTGATGCTCAGGAATATACACCAGTTCCGGGTGATCGTGGTGTCTTAGTGAAGTAACAGAAGTAGCGCCATCAAGCCAGTGCCAGTCAGTACGCACAGGAAATGGTGCGTAGCATTGGCGTGCTCGGCGTGTCGTTTGATCGCAGGCAGCAAAGTTGAGCCGGCCATGTAGATCATGCCGCCAGCGATGATCGGCGCCACTGCCGGGACTAGGTTGCCCATGAAGCTTCCGGCGATTAGCGCGCCGATGCAGCCTACGAAAGCCGAAACGGAAGACAGCAGGTTGAGCCAAAGCGCTTTTTTGCGGCTGAACCCCGCGTGAGTGAACACCGCGAAGTCGCCGAGTTCGACAGGAATCTCGTGCACCAGCACAGCCAATGTCGTAGCAATTCCCAGAGGAATGTTGATCAGGTACGCTGCGCCGATGACAATTCCGTCCGACAAATTCTCAAGCGTGTCGCTCAAAAGGGCCAACCAGGCGACAGGTTTCACTACGTTGTGAGCTGAGCAATGTCCCAGCTTGTGCAACCAGAGGTCGAAGCCGAAGAAGCCGAAGAATCCGACCAGCGTCAGAACCATCACAGCCAGTGCCGGGCCGCTGTGTGTGTGCCCTTCGTGTTCATGGGCATGATCATGGTCGTGCTCGTTATTGTGTTGAGCGACGTCATCATGATCCGGCAAGAACTCAGAGACCACCGCTGGTGCCTGGCTCATCGATTCCGGGATCAGGTGAAGGAACGCATTGCCGAGCATGGCGCCCGCTGCAAGGCTAAGAGCATATGGGAGGAAGCGCTTCAGTGCATTTTCGTGGAAAAAAATGACGCTGAGGCCGATCAGTGAGATTAGGCTCACTGCTGCTACGCTGATGAGTGCGTAGATGACAGTAATTGAGTCCATTTGGGTTCCGTCAGGCTAGGGTTGCCGAATCGGTCGCCACGGCACTGCCGATGGTGATCGTTCAGGTAGTTTTCTGCACGAGATTCATCGGCGCATCGCAGGGATACGTTGCTGAGTTGCGCGCGTGTTGGGGGAGACGGTTGGGTGTCTTACAAGGCTTGTTGTGAAAAGGCAAAATGTATATACAAGTTAGGTTATTCAGGTATTGGATAACAAACTAAATATTTTTTTGCCAATTCTCGAAATGACCAATCAGCAATGTTTTGGGGACGCATCGCCAGCTGCGCGAGGTGTCAAGCAGTCAAGCGAGGGCTTTAAGACAGATGAGCTTTCTCACACTTTCGCTCTTTTCCAACAGATGATGTCACTCCGGAACTGCGGTCTGCGCGTGCTAATATCGCAAATCATGAAAGCAAAACTTCGCGGACTGACAATTCTATCCAGCGTATTGACGCTATCTGGGGCGTTTGCCGGTGCGGCAGAGATCGATCGCCCCGTGCTTGAGTTGCCGGAGATGGAGTTCGATTTTGGAACCATCAACGAGGGCGTTGAGGTCCGTCATACGTTCCCGATGCGCAACGCTGGCAGCAAGCGGCTTGAGATCAAAACAGCATTTTCTACCTGCGGTTGCACGGTTCCCCATATAAAGCACCGCGAGATTGCTCCGGGGCAGACAGGAGAGTTGGAAGTTGTTCTTGACACCGCTATGAAGCAGGGGGCTGTCAGTAAACCTGTGGAGATTCGATCAAACGATCCCGAACATCCTGTCATGACAATCCACATCAAGGCGAATGTTCGCGGCGCTCATTTCGACTTGGGTGATGTGAAAGCAAAAATTTTTACCGGACGATGCGCCGCCTGTCATGTCGACAAAGGTAAGGGGAAAGAGGGCGAAGATCTCTTCGCTGCGGATTGTGGAATGTGCCACGGTTTTCGAGGCACGGGCATCAAGGGCGTGGCACCGTCACTGGTGCATGGCAACTATGAGGACGAGGCCTTTTGCGCCGCGATGCTCCACGTGATTTCGTTCGGGAGTCAGCAGCATCGGTCGATGGCCGGTTATCTGAATACTGCGGGCGGTCCGCTCACGGAGAAAGACATAAACTCACTGATAACCTTTCTGAAGAAGCGGAGTCAGCAAGAAAAGAGAGAAGAAGAGCGGCGGAGCAAACAGGCTTCGCCAGCGGCAACAGACACCCGGGAATCGTCTTCGGAAAATCCATAGGCTCTCGTTGGTGTTGCGGGCGGTGAGCATCCGTTTGGCAGTAAGTGCTAGTGTCCCGATGTTCCGGCCTGATGTTCGACCTGGTAAAGCCAGCCTGCAGGTACTGTGACGCTTTCGCTATGTTCCAGCAGCGCTCTTTCCTTCAAGTCCCACAAGTCTTGGAAATGATTGACCGATCCCATGGATTCTCCACGTTCGCGTAGCGCTGTGTAAGCTTCGTTCAGGCGTGATCTGAGGACATATGTCTCGATTGAGATATCAGAATTTTGCATTATGTTTCTCTCTCCTCATTGCGTCGTCGGATTTATCCGTCAACGCTCGCGTTTAGCCGACCAATCGAGAACGGCTGATATCGGGAAGACGAGCTATACGCCAGCCGGGTTCCTTTGGAGACGATAGAGGCTGTTGCAAATTGCGGGCGAGAGCTGCGCTAGCGGGATGTCTGCCTAAAAAGTTACCCACACTCGCTGCTTCGCCTCCGAAGACTTTGGAGCGGACTCTCCCGATGCGTTGTCGGACAAGGGGAGCGGGGGGGAGCCGGTATCGACAGGCTTCTGAATGAGTCTTTTGTGAACTAATTTGTTTTGCACGTTATTGCGAATTCAGGGGTCCGCGTTGAGCGGACGGACCGCAAGCCGCTAGTGTGAACATAGTTCTTAGACACTTCTTTGTAAAAAGGCTTTTCCGCCACCAACCTGAAACTCCAACAATCGAGGAACCTTATGGAACGCGGGATGAAAATCTTAGCGTGTGCAGTCGGCCTTGTTTTTGGCACCGCAGTGTTGAGCTTGATGGCCTCCGTCATGGGGGAATCGGCGGGACCTGGCGGAATCATGACAGTGGCGGTTTCTCTGGCGCTAGCGTTCGGTGCAATCGGCTTTTACACTATCAAAGACGACCCGTTGGAAGGGGTGTGCCTTATTGGCAATGGCGTCACCGTTATTCTGTTCAGTTGGCTTGTGACTGTGCCATACGTTCAGCGTACTGTTGATGAACAGTTGCGCATGTGCCAGACGGTTATAAGCTTCACGGACAAGAACTTCGATCGTCTTGATGCCGATCACAACGGTATTATCGACGAACCGGAACTAAAGTCCGCCAAGGGATGGACCGGCCTCACAGCCGATGAGCATGCGACCATCGAGCACATTGGTCACAACGTTTCCGCCATCGGGCATGTGACGAAAAGCACTCTCAGTCCCCTGTGGGCGGAAGGCGCACCGAACAACAAGGAATACGGCATCAGCAAGGAAGACGTGAAGACTTACAGTGAGCGTCTCAAGGAAACCCGCAAGAACTGGATTCGCCAGTAAAGCGGTTGAACAACACTGGAACTTCGAGCGGGATGCTCCCCTCGAACATCTCAAACTCTCATGCGCTGCCGTAAAAGTGAGGAAGAATCCTCATTTCGCGGCGGCCTTACCACGGAGTAAAGCGAGCATGAATGGTCGATTGATCATCAACTGTTTGGTTCTGGCTCTGATGAGCTGTGTCCTGGTGGGCTGCGGTCAGACGCCACCGCAACCAGTGAAACCGGTTCAGCCCCCGGGTGAACGGTTCAAGGTTGAGCTGCAGGACGAGAAGTCGCCTGTGGCCAGCCGGCGAACGTACTACAACGAGATGGACGTCAAAACGCGGGCCGAAGTCGAGTACCGCGATAAGTCTGCTGGTGGCGAGACCTACTCTCCGACCACCGGCAAAGTGATCGAACGATGGCGCACCTACGCCGGCAAAACGCAGGTGAAGCAGCGCGAGAAGTTCGACGCCAAAGGGGAAGTCGTCTCGATGGTCGAGTACCATGAAAACGGCAAGCCCTACAAGGAAATGCAGCGGCAGAAAGACGGCGGTTACAAGCTGGTGCAGCACTGGGACACCGGTATCCTGATGACCGAGCTGCTCGTGCGTGCTGACGGCACTGCCGAGCGCTTGTCCTACAGCGACGACGGCAAGTGGATCGAAGGGCGGACCGTGGTCCATGCCAATCGTGAGATTGACAGTTGGGACTATTTCGACGCTGCCGGCAAGGTAAAGTCCCATAGCCATTGGCAGTCCAATGGCAACCAGGACGTTAAACACTTTCGTCAGGACGGTACCGTTAGTCACCGGCAATGGTGGCGCATCCTTCGCAACTTCGATCTGACCGGAGGTGCTCGTTCGCATCGCGGATGGGTGCTGGACAAGGTTGAGGAATACGCTGCCGACGGTAAGACTCTGACCCGGCGGCTTCTTCTGAACGACGGACCGACGGACGTGAACGGGGTGCGCGAAGCGCAGGTGTACAACGCTGACGGCAGCTATACCGTGCGCCAGCTCACCGAAAATCAGGTGGACCAGGATGAGACCTTTTCCTCTGACGGCAAGTCCACCGGTGTGACCACTTACGACGCCGACAACGAGAAGCCGGTCGAGGATATCGACCCTAAGCTTTTCGAGTGCTTCCACATCATCGGTGGTGTGAAGTTCGACAACTACGACTGATTTCGCGCTGATTCGTGCGACCACAACCAACCTTTCGCGCAGAAGGAGACACAATGCGCTATCTGCGATTCATCCTGGCCCCCACGGTCCTTTCCCTGGTGTTCGCCTACTTCATGCCGCTATGCGGTGTCACGCTTCCTGCGGGTGTGGCGGGCTTGCTGGCGGCAGTGGGCCTCGGCATCAGCTTCTCTCTGGCGTTCACCGGCTACCGCTACGTTGAGCACTGGCTGGTCAACCGCTTCGCCAAGGACCAGGTGTCGGCCTACAACATCAGCCAGCTCGGGGTCATCGGCTCGATGGCTCTGACGGGCGCGGCGCTGCTGGGCGTCCAGTGGCTGCTGCCTGCCTACTTCCAGCTGGCTCAGCTGTCGAGCGCCGTGCTCGGTGGCTTCTGGCTCTCGGTCGTTGGGTTGTCGCTCAGCCCCGCTCCGGCTCTGGTTCGCTCTTTCCGCCAGGCGGGAGTGAAGCCGCAGCCTGCCCCCGAGCCGACGCCGACCCCGGAGCCGACTGCCCCGGTCGAGAATCCCCCGGCCGGCGACGGACCCGGCACCGGACAGACCGCTCCTACCGATCCGAAGTCGTAACGCCTGGCCACAGCGGGTGAGTAGACCCTCCTCTCCCGCTAAGCTCGGATAGCCGTGCGCGCAGAACTCCTCCAGGATTTCTGCCGCACGACTCTTTCTCACTTTGCCTACTAAATGCCGTGGTGGCAAACGATTGAAGCTGAAAGTGCAGCAGGAGTAGGGAAACACGGGTGTTGGCATCGCTATTTTCGGACTACTCGTGATATCGAATACGATACGATTTTTCTGAATTTTCGTATCGTATTCGTGTTTCCTGCGAAGGAAAATTAGGAGTATCTCCAGGCCGCTACCCGGCGCGAGCCATGCCTACCCGGGCTGTCGGGCGCCAGATGTTGGCCTGCGCGTGGATAGTGCAAGCTCAGCGTCGGGCCTACTACGTGTTTCCCCGTGGACTGTCTGTCGTGGCGCGTAGCCCGTACGCACGCTCGGCTGCTCGATGCCGGCGGTGCGAACTGCGTGGCGGAGTTTCTCGTGATACTGGCATTGCCCCCGCGGCTTAGCTTAGGGTCGAGATATCTCTTTTCTCTCCGAACTACCAGGAAAAATTCGCGCAACACCTCCAATCCTCAACCACTGAAGTGACGAGACAAGCTTTTTAAGAAGCAGGGTGTAGCGCGGGAAGATTCTCCAACCACGTTGTGGCACCTCTACTACTGGAAGGAAAGTTATGGAACTGTACGTCTTGTTGGGCGTCATCGCTGGTGCACTGTGCCTTGGTGGCGGTGTGCTGTTGGGGGCGCTGTTGACGCGCCGTCCACAGACGCAAAAGACGAAAAAGACCAAGAAATCTCGAAAACAACCAGAGTTCGAGCGCGCTGCGTCCGACGCGTCTGCCGACCCGATGGTTCCGCCAGGCGCGGTCGTGTCGCTCGATGAGTTGTTCCGGCAACCGGAGGGCGCGCCCGCCGATTCGCTCCCTGTCGCTGTCGAAGCGCTATCGCCGCCGCCCGAGCCTCAGCCCTTCGCACACCCCGCGTTGAGCGACATCGGTCTTCGGGTTGTGGCGCTTCATCAGCGGGCTGTGCAAAATTGGGAACAGGGTGAGCATGAGGATGCTGTTTACTGGCTGGAGAAGGCGCACAGTCTGCACAGTCGCAACGCATGGCTCGACGAAGAGCTTTTCGGTGAGCTGCGCAGCCTGTACCACGCTACGGGCCAGTCTGAGAAGGCGGATCAGTGCTCGCACATGATTGCGCGCCTGCGTGGCGAGTACCTCGGTGATTCGCCAAGGTCGAGTTACCTCGTGCCGCGGCTGGGCGACTTCAGCTGGATGCAGCGTGCGCGAGAGGAGGACATGGAACGCGCTGAGATGGCGTTCCTGTACTTGCAACGCTGCCACAATGCGATGCGCGAGTACGAGACTGACCGGGCGTTGGACTGCGCCCGGCGCGCAGTGGACGAAGCCGTCAAGAGCGTCAATGCGGACCACTGGATTACCGCGATGATGCTAAACACGATGGGCCAAGTCCACATGGAGCGTGAAGAGTTCGGTTCGGCGCTGTCCTACTTGCGCCGGGCCAAAGTGATTCTGTCCGACTGGAACTACATGGTTCCGAACCTGCGAGCCACCGTCAACCAATCCCTCCAGGTCTGCGAACAGGCGGGAGAGGGAGAAGAGTGGAAAGACTAGCGCAGGTGTGGTGAGGAACCGCGACCGGTGGCTTGGACCACTCGGTCGGTTACTGTGTCTTTGCCGGTGCCGGTCGGGTGCGGCACCAGGTGTTCAGAAGCACGGGTCGAGAGCGTTGGTCAAGTCGACCACGTCTTGACAGAGTCGAAGTCGGGCCGCCTTGACCGGGCGTGCTCGACAGAAAGTGGAGACGGTAGTAATGAAAGACTTCATCGAGATCCTCGCGTCGATTCCCTTCGTTGGCATCCTGCGGAACGTCTTCTGTGGCGAAGTTGGCTGGAAGCCGCCCGTCGGCTTCGTGCTGCAGGTCGCGTTGCAGATCACCGTCGCGTGTCTACTCGGGGTCGGTGTCGCCGGTGGCGTGGCCGTCGCGGGCATGCTCATCGTCGCGCAGTTGCTCATCGCCCTGATGATCGGCATGATGCCCATGTCCGGCATGGGTCCCAAGCCGATGTACAAGACCGCCGGTCAGTTCGTGATGCAGGCCGCTGTCTACTCGCTCGGCTTCAGCGCGGTTGCCTGCGGCGTGGTCCTCGGCCTCGCCAGCATCTTTGCCAGCGGCTCGTTCCTGCTGACGTTCGCGCTGAGCGTGCTCGGTGGCACCGCCATTCACATGTTCGCCGTGGCGCTGCCCATCTACCAGCTCGAGCGGAAGCATGAGAGCGAACGCCAGTCGTAAGTCCTTCCATTCAGCCGGAGTGGTGTCCGCGTAAGCGGCGCCACTCCGGTGCAACCCAAGGAGTTCTATGAATCCGTTCTTGCCCCTTTTGCTGATGATGCTCGGCGTCCTCGTGACCGTCGGCACGTCGATGTGCATTGGTATCTGGTGCGTGTCCGCAACGGACAACGTCATTCGTCGGGGCCATCACATGTACGTGGGCATCGTGCTCGGCATGATGGTTCTCGCCGCGGCGCAGCTCGTCGAGCTGTTCGTCGTCGGCGAACCGTTCAAGTTCATTCCGGTGTGGCTGGCGGGAGCGTGCTTGTTCTCGACCTTCGCTTCGGTCGGGTTCATGCGCGGGCTGAGCATCCAGAAGCACAAGCGCTGGGTGTGAGCAGCCGTTTCGCGACGACGCCGGCTTCGGGCGACTAGTCGCTGAGATTCCTCGGGCAGGCTCAGGTGGAACGCACTCCAGCGTTCCACCCGGGGCCGCTCAGCGAATCTTTCGTTTCACGCGTTCGTACTAGTGGATATAGCACGACTCAGCCAAGAAAAGTAGCGTTGTGGAAGGTTCATTGGCAGGTCTGCGGGCGTTCTGTTGAATGCGAGGCTGCATAGTAGGTGGCGTCTCAGAGAAATCGGCGAACCCTGGAACGTTTGTTCCACAAAGGTCCGCCGATTCAGACAAGAGACTAGTCGTCCGTGGGGCCGGCATTACCGCCTTCCGACTCCCAATCTGCCATGGCTAGTGCCAGGCGAATCTGTTCGCGCCTGTCATCGTCGAATCCCGGAGAAACAAGGCACGCCAGGTCCGTAGCGGTGCTCAATGCGGACGCCGCAGAGGGGCTTTCCACTTGTTTTGGCGGCTTGACCGGGCTCGCCGATGCCGCCGGCGCGGATGGTGCCCCTGCCTCGCTTTCGGGAACGGTCATGCGGAACGGGTCGAGCAGTCGCGTCAGCTCCGCCTCGCCTAAGCTGGTAAGCCGTAGCGCAACTTCGCGGACGGACTCGCCCGTTTTGCTGGCCTCCTTCGCCACGGCCGCGGCGCTGTCATAGCCGATTGCCGGGACGAGGGCGGTGCAAAGCGCGAGTCCGGCCTCTACCGATTGCGGTCCGCGTTTGGTGGCTTGCAGACCGGCAATGCACTTGAGGCGGAAGACGTTGCTCACGTTTGCTAGAAGGTCGATCGACTGCAACAGGTTGTACGCTGCGACAGGCTGCATCACGTTCAGTTCGAAGTTGCCGGATTGGCCCGCAACGGTGATAGCAGCATCGTTGCCTATTACCTGGGCGGCAACCTGGCACACGGCTTCGGGAATCACCGGGTTTACTTTGCCCGGCATGATCGAGCTGCCAGGCTGCACTTCAGGAAGCAGTAGTTCGCCCAGTCCGGCTCGGGGGCCGCTGCCGAGCCAGCGGATGTCGTTCGCGATTTTCATCAGGCTGACAGCGGTGGTCCGGAGCACGCCCGAGCAGAAGACGAGTTCGTCCAGAGTGCTTTGGGCCTGGAAGTGATTGCTCGTTTCGCGCAGCTTTATGCCCACACGCTTGGAGAGAAGGCGCAGCACGTCTCTCGCGAAAGTCTCTTTAGTGTTGATGCCGGTACCGACGGCGGTGCCACCTAAGGCTACCTCTGTCAGACGCTTGCGGGCTGCGGTTACGCGCTGTCTTGCCCGTTCGATTTGTCCTGCGTAACCGGTGAATTCCTGCCCGAGTCGAATAGGCGTGGCGTCTTGCAGGTGAGTGCGACCGGTTTTGATCACGTCGTGGAAGTCCGCGGCGCGTTCTTTCAGAGATTTCTCGAGCTTGCGCAGTGCCGGCAGCAATTTCTCGGTCAAGTCGATAATCGCCGCGATGTGGGTTGCCGTGGGAATGGCATCGTTGGAGGACATGCCGAGATTGACATGGTCGTTCGGGTGGACGAGCTTTCGATCGCCGCGAATCCCGCCAAGAAGCTCAATGGCTCGATTCGCGATTACTTCGTTTGCGTTCATGTTTGTGGAGGTGCCGGATCCGGTCTGGAACACGTCCACCACGAAGTGTTGATCGAATCGACCAGCGGCTGTTTCATCAGCCGCGCTTTGAATGGCATGCGCCAGCTTGCTGCCAAGTTGGCCGTTTTGCTCATGAACTTCAGCGGCACAGCGCTTGATAAGGGCGAGTGCGCGGATGAAGGAGCGCTGCAGACGCAGACCGCTGATGGGAAAGTTTTCCACTGCCCGACCGGTGCTGGCACCGTAGTAGGCATCGCGGGGAACTTGCACTAATCCCATTGAGTCGTGCTCAACGCGATTCTTGTTTTTTCGGGTCATACTTGATCCTTGCCAATGAGCGTCGGAGCCGGGCTACACAAAACCAACCGAGCTTTGAAGCTCAGTCTCGTTCGGGTCAATGTGGTAGGCAGAGTTGAGGCGGACGTTTTGAATGTTAGGAGCTAGAGAGAATTGTCGCCACAGGCTAGTCGGTGTCGGGGGTGGAATCCTACGCTCGAGGCGTGATCTTTGCAATTCACGATTCGCTAAGGTCGTGAACCGCTTGAACACCCCGGAAGGCAAGAAGAGAGCGCGGATCTTGGAAATCGAGCGAGTTGAAAGCTGTGTTGTTGCCGCGTGCTTGCGTTCTTCTGCTCTGCGTTCTGCGCCGGGGGGTGGCTACTGCGACATGTAGTAAGGCGATCGGAAAAGACAGTGGCGCGGGAATTTCCAGCGCCACTGCCAGTGGTTCACTCAGGAGGGACGAACATGCTCGTCCCTATCACATGCGGCGTCAGGTTTTCGGCTTGGCCGATTTCACCAGGGTGATGACGCTGCCGGGCTTCGGGCGGCCGAATGCCTCAAATGCCGAACCACCGCGCTTGAACAGCTCCCAATAGTGGGCTTCATGGCCGGAGCTGCCCGGCGCGAAAGCCAGCTCGCCGTCGGCGACGCCGAAGCTGCCTCCTGAAACGGTGGCAAACATTGTCACTTCTCCCACCTTGACCTTGAGGATGTCTCCCGGCTTCAGTCCGGAAGTGGGCAGGTCTCCCTGGCGGTAGGTTGTCTTGATGTTGCCGAACGAGTCGACGTATCCGACAAGTCCAACCGTCGCCTCCGGGATCACTTCCAGTCCGAGCTGCTTGTTGCGGAACGACAAGTCGTTTCGCGCAACGAGCTGGGCAACGCTCACGGGGAAGAAGTCCCGGGAACGGAATTGGCTGCCGCCGCTTTGAGCGTTGGTAGACCAGACTTCGGCGATGTACGGACGCACGAACGAGAGCGAGTGGCCGCTGTTAACCGCCAGCACGCGAACGCCGTTTTTCAACTTAACGTAGAGCAGGCCTTCGCCCTCGTTGTTTTCGCGTGCGACGGTGTCATCCTTGCGCGGTGCGCAGTTGGCGAAGATGAACACCTTGTCCGGATTCTTGAAGTTGCGAGCGCCCAATTGCGCAACGGCGAATCCGGTCGAGATCGTGTCGAACGAGTTGGCCGTTGTCGGCCAGATTGTGACGCCCTCGTTGACACCTTCGTCGAAGATTGCAGACACGATTTCCGACCACGCCAGGTCGCCCTGTCCATAGTCGCAGACAATGTGAAACAGTTTGCCGCTCATTCTTTCGATCCTTCCGAAATCGGAGTCAGGATGGAAGGAGCCGGCCGCCTTGGGGCGGCGTGCGGCTCCTTCACCGTAAGGCGGAGCGATGCGGGCGAACCGGTCTTAGTGACCGCAGGTTTTGCAGGACTTTCGGATCGGTTCGCGACCGTCCGCGAGCACGAAGCAGAACACCATGGGCGACATCAGTCCGAATGCCACCAGGAACGCATCCGGCACCACTGCTGGTGTCATGATTGCCGCGCACATTAACAGTGCGCCAAGGACGGTCCAGAGGCGATAGTCGCGCACGATGCGGCCGGATCGGCCGGTCGGCTTCGTGCGACCGAGGTACTGGTCGAGCTTGTGCCCGAGGTAAGCACCGGCGGCCAATCCACCAACGATGCCGGTCATGATCAGGGTCAACAGGACGTACGGATTCATCAATCACCTTGAGTTGAGAGTTCCAGTGTTTCGGTCTCCACCGACCGAGTTTACTATCATCCAACATGCGGCTCTAGACCGAAGTCACGGCCGCGAGGGTTGCAATTACCGGGCATGAAGCTTCATGCGGAAATCAACAAGCCCGGCGCAGGCACCAACTAAGGTGCCGATGGCAAGGTCGTCGTAGAGCGGAGTCCCGTGCAGATTCAGTAGTGCTCCGAAGATTCGGGCGGTCAAGGCTCCGATGATAGTCAGCGGAACGACTGATACCAGCAGGAAGCGAAGTGCACCCAGAGAACTCATTTGTTTCTCGGTCGGGCTGAACGGGCTGACGGCCGGATTGTCGTCAGCCCGTCTCAGCGTGATAATGCCGTTGCCGGTGTTAGACCTTGGCGGGCAGGTTGGCGATCAACGCGTCGGCGAACGCGCTGGTGCTGACCTTGGTCGAACCGGGAACCAGCTTAGCCATGTCACCGGTCATGGTGTTGCCGGCAATCGTGGTTTCGATGGCCGCAACCACCGCTTTGCTCGCTTCGGTCCAGCCGAAGAACTCGAGCATTTGCACCGCCGAGAGCAGCAGCGAGCACGGATTAGCCAGGTTCTGGCCGGCGATGTCGGCCGCAGTACCGTGGGTCGCCTCGAAGATGGCGTAGTCGTCGCCGATATTGGCCCCGGGAGCGATGCCCAGTCCGCCGACACACGCGGCGATCAGGTCGGAGAGATAGTCGCCGTTCAGGTTCATCGTAACGACTACCGGGTGGCGTTCCGGTCGGGAGACCACCTCGGCCAGCATCGCGTCGGCGATGCAGTCCTTGATGACGAGGACTTTGCCTTCCGGCATGACCCAGTTGTTGGCCTTCAGTGCCTTCTCGGTGATGGTCTTGTCGCCGAATTCGGCCGCGGCCAGTTCGTAGCCCCATTCGCAGAAGGCACCCTCGGTGTACTTCTGAATGTTGCCTTTATGGACGATGGTGACCGACGGCAACTTGTTATCAAGCGCGTACTGAATGGCGGCGCGGATGATCCGCTCGGTGTTGTACTTCGACATGATCTTGATGCCGATGCCGGTGTCCTCGCGGATCGTGACGCCCAGCTCGGCGAGGCAAGCGCGCAGTTTCTTCGCGCCTTCGGAACCCATCTTGAACTCGATGCCCGCGTACACGTCTTCGACGTTCTCGCGGAACAGCACAATGTTCACTTTCTCCGGGCGTTTGACGTCCGTGGGGACGCCGGTGAAGTGCCGGAACGGGCGGATGCATTGATTCAAGTCGAGCTTCTGGCGAAGGCCGACGTTGATGCTGCGTTGGTCGCCGCCGGTGGGAGTGCTGAGCGGACCCTTGATGGCAACGTTAAAGTGGCGAATGGCGGCAAGGGTGTCGGCGGGCAGCAGATCGTTGAAGCGGCGCGTGCCTTCCTCGCCGGCAACGATCTCATACCACTTGATCTGGCGCGTGTCGCCGTATGCGCGGGTGACGGCGGCGTCGATTACTCGTCGCGTTGCGACGGAGATTTCCGGCCCGATGCCGTCGCCGTTGATGTATGCGACCACGGGCTTGTTGGGAGTAGTCGCTTTGCCGTTTGCGACCTTAACCACTTCGCCGTCCGCGGGGACGGGAATTCCGTTGAAAGAGATGGCAGTCATGACAGTTCCTTTCTCGCTGTTCGGTATTGCGAACAGTCTCTAGAGTGGCCCGAACTTTGTGCAAAATTCAGCGGTTCAAGAAAACACGACTTCTCTTGCTTGACGCCTGTAGGGGTGTCAATTGCTGCAAAGGCACAAAGCTGGGGTTTTTAGCGAAGGAGGCTTCTTCAGTCCGTTGAAGATGCAAAAATGGATACTGGTTAACTATTACTTTTCGGGATCGTTGATCAAGAACAGGTCGATGAATTTACTGAAATCAGGCTTCGGGCAGGTGCCCGGCCGCGGGATTGGTCCGCGCACTTTAGTTGCGGCTAAGCAAAAATCCGTTGAATCAGCATCGCGAGATATTGCGCATGACGCGAAGTGAGCGCCCGGAAACACCCGCTCATAGGCGAATGTGGAGATGCCTCGCACCATTTGTGATATCAGTCTAAGCGGGCTGATCGAAAAACCACACCGGGTTGCAAGTAGTTCTTTTCTCATGACCGTCAATCCTCCGGGGCTGGAGATGGCGGCGCAGCAATGCTACGCAGTCACGGATCGTTTACGCGCGCGCCTGAGTGAATGTAGTTTTATTCTGCGCGCGTACTCGCGCGAGGATAGGCGTATGGGTGCTTAACACAGCGTGACAGGGATTGAGCCTCTGCTGCTGTGGGGCGTAGGGTGAGGTGATCACTTCTTCTCTTGTTTCTCCGGGGCTCTCAGGCAAAACCAAACAACCACCAGCCATGCACGGTTTGGTGAACGCACATCACGTGTGACTGGTCGCGCCGCCCCGAGAACAAATGTTCGATAAAGCTTCACGCGCGCTCTCCTGAGAGCGCGAAGGACTACTGTCATGGGATCCGCAAGGGTATTCCGTTCTCGGAATAAGCGCTTGCTCATGGAATACCAGAAGCGAGCGCTTAGCTACTTCTTAGAAAACCAATTGCCTCACGGGCTCATTCTCGATCGGCAAGCGAATCACGGACAGCTTCGATTCGACGGGTTGTGTTCGACCTCCGCTACGGGAATGGGGCTGATTGCGGTTGGTTTGGCTTCTTCTCCGGAATACCGTCTGATTTCGCGTGCCGATGCCAAAGAGCGCATCGCCCGTGGGATCGAGGGGGCTTTTCGGTTACAGCATCAACGCGGCATCATGCCCCACTTCACCAAAAGTGACGGTGTGACTCCCGTTGGTTCAGACATGTTGGCCACGATTGACTCAGCGTGGTTGATTGCCGGATGTTTGCTTGCGGCTCAGTTTCCCGGAATGGAATCTTTGAGACCGAGAGCCGAGCGCCTCTACCAACGAGTCGATTGGCGGTATTGGACGATTGCCGGTCGCATCGCCGATCTGCGCAAGCAGCCAGGCGACATGAACGACAGCATCGTCAACCGTGCGACGGGGCACTGGTTGCTTCACGGCATGCGCGAGAATGGAACTTTCCTGCCTTCTCATTGGGACTTGCTGAACGCTGAAACGGCGTTTATGTATGTTCTGGGAGTTGGCGCATCGAGACGCAAGCGCTTGTCGCTGAGCATCTTCGGCGAGCTGGTTCGGGCGCGTGAAGGTGCTCCCGCCGACACGAAGAACACCGCGCTTGGGCTGTTCGTGAATCAGTACAGCCTCGAGCTCATCGACTTCTCGCGATTGGATCTGCCCTACGACGTGAGGCTGCAGCATGAGTGTCGTGCCGGTGTGCGCGCCAATCACCTGGCCTCAAAGTCTGAAGCGACGCGCTTCAAGACGTACCGCAAGTTCTGGGGCATGTCGGCCGGCGACGGGCCTCCCGAGAAGGCCGGCGAACCCGATAGCTACCGACCTTACGGCGTCGTCGAACCACCTAAGGTGGACGGCACGGCGCATGTGATGGCAACGGTGGCGTCCGCTCGCTTGGAACCGCGGCTCGTTTTGCGCAACATGCTGGCGGCGGCAGATGTCCCGCAGATGCTTGGCCGGTATGGTTATTGCAATGTCAATCTTGACCGCAAGTGGGTCAGCCGAGACGTGGTCGGGATTGATGTCGGTGCTGCCTGTATGGCGTTGGATAACGCACTTCATCGCAACCGACTGCCGCGTTTGTTCGCTCAGTGCGGACCGATGATGCGTGCAATCCAACGGCTCAACCGGCAGGGTTGATTTCATACGAACGGACGGTGAGTCACAGCTCATCGCCCCGTTGTATCGAACGTGACGAACAATTCTCAGTCCCCATAGGAAGCGTAATGCTCAAACAGGTTCTTGAACTCAGTCGTACGAATGGCCGCGCCGGTCGCAGCGTCAGTGAACTGCTTGCGACGCGCGCATTGCTGGACGTAGCTTTCATCGAGGCGTGCGCCGCCCATCGGCTGCTCACGCATGCGCGACATCAAACTACGCTTCAATTCCGCAAGGACGATCCAGAACCGGGCCGGCAACTTGTCAGCAAGGCCGGAGAGCAAGTGCGTTCCGGCGTTGAATCCGTGAACGGCCTGCTTGAATCTCTGGTCGCTGCAACTGCTGGTCTGGAAGACTTCGCCGTGGTCCAAGAAGCACCGCAAGCGGTGGCGGGACTGGCGGCGGTTCTGGCTGACAACGAGCGTTTTCGTAAGGAAGTTGTCGCTGCGTTGAAGACCTGGCGGGAATCTCTCGAACAGGTCGCGTGCAAGTAAGCGCCACCTAATCCCCGAGGTTGAGCTGCCGTTGCTGGCAGCTCCCTCGCTTTTCTCCACACGAATGGAGTAGTTAGAATGCATGTATCAGGTGGTGATGACGACGCCGGAGATACCATGCAGAGCGCCCGTAAGGGTGCTCGATGGGCAATGGCTCTCCTGCTCGCGATCAACCTGTTTAACTACCTGGACCGGCAGGTGCTGGCGGCGGTTGTTCCCCAAGTGCGGGACGAACTGCTGGCTAGTCCGGATAGTATCGGACCCGTGGTTCGCACCATGCTCGACGCGCTCGGAAGCGTCTTAGGCGGCAGCGGTGAGAACGCGATGATGGGTTTGCTGGCCATGGCATTCATGGTGACGTACATGGTTGCCGCGCCTATTCTCAGCAACCTTCCCTTCAAGCGATGGTGGGTCATCGCCGGTGGTATCGCCATCTGGAGCCTCGCAAGCGGAGCGACAGGGCTGGCGATGAGCTTCGGCGTCCTGCTCCTGACCCGCTGTCTGGTCGGTATCGGCGAGGCTGCGTATGGCCCCGTCGGACCGGCAGTTCTGACGGACTACTTCCCCAAGAAGAAGCGCGGCATGGTCATGTCAGCCTTCTACCTGGCGATCCCGGTGGGTAGCGCGCTCGGCTTCCTGTTTGCCGGCTACATCGCAGGTACGTCGCTGGGGTGGCGCTGGGCGTTCTACCTTGTGGTGCCGCCCGGCATTCTGCTGGCGATCCTGTGCCTGTTCATGAAAGACCCGGAGGACATGCAGGAGGCGGCCAAGGCGGCGCGGAAGGTGAAGAAGAAGACGTCGCGACTCAAGGAGTATCGCTTCTTCCTGACCAATCGCTCCTACCTGCTCAACACGCTGGCGATGACGGCGATGACCTTCGCTATCGGTGGCATCGGCTTCTGGATGCCCACCTACGTCAGCGAGTTTCGCCAGGCCGGTAGCCTGTCCAGCGTCAACATGATCTTCGGTGCCATTCTGGTGGTGTCCGGTCTGTCTGCCACCTTCTTCGGTGGCTGGCTGGCGGACAAGCTGGCCGGCAAGCTGAACGGTTCGTACTTCTGGGTCTCCGGCGCGGCGATGATCGCTGGATTCCCGCTGTTCCTGGCGGTGCTGTTCGTGCCGTTCCCGTACGCCTGGATCTTCGTGTTCCTGTCCTGCTTCTGCTTGTTCATGAACACGGGTCCGTCCAATACGGCGCTGGCCAACTGCATCCACACCTCGCTGCGCCCGAGCGCGTTCGCGTTGTGTATTCTGATCACGCATGCCTTCGGCGACGTCATTTCGCCGCTGGTCATCGGTGCTGTCACCGACGCGTTCAACATGAACGTTGCCTTCACGGTGGTATCGGTGATGATGCTCGTCGGCGGCATCCTCTGGCTGATCGCCGCACCGCGGCTGCAGCAGGACATGGATGCGTCGGGCGATCAGCTGAAGCTGCTCGACAAGTAATCGCAGTCGCATGGAGGTCCGGTTCGTCGGACCTCCATGTTCGGTTCCAAGAGTTCGCCATCGTGCGGACTGGTATTTTTGCCGCATCGTCGGCAACCAAAGCAACAATGTCTTTCGAAAGAAGGGACCCCCCGGATATGTCCGGTCGATTCATTCAAATCGTCTTTGCGATCGGTTACCTCGCCATGCTCTGCCTGGCGTTGTTTCTTTTCAGCGGCTGTTCGCAGCCCGCACCGAAGCCATCACCGACGGTGACAACTTCGGAACCCGTGAAGCTAAAAGTCGAACTGGGCGAGTCCAGTGGCTCGCAGCTCAACGCGACGGTGACGAAGACCGGTCGCCAGCTTCAAACCACCGTGACCAAGAATGAGTACGGCACCACCGAGGTGACGCTCAAGTTTCGTCCGGGTGAAGATGAGGCGTCGGAACGCGAAACCCGCTATACCAGTATCAGCTATGGGCATTCACTCACAATCGAGAAGCTCAACTGGAACGGGAAGCCTCGCGAGTTGAAAACCTGGGTGTCGAAAGACAACAAGAGTGAGCCGACTTTACTCTATCGCCATGCGACCTTTACCCTCAACGGTAAGATCCAATGGCAGGAGTTTTATCGCCCCGACGGCTCTGTGCGACAACGCACCACGCGCACCAAAAATGGTGGCTTCCAGAATCTCTGCTTCGATGAGAAGGGGCAGGCATGGGTGCTGGTCTACAACAAGGACGAAAAAGTCGTCGAACGCTTTGACTACTACGGCGACGAGCGAAGTCAGGTCAAGCACCATGTTAAGTGGGACCCGCTCAAAGAACATGTTGAGTTGGAAAGCCGCTCGTGGTACGCCAACGGTACGCTTGAGTGCGAACGGAAGCGCGATAGCCAGGGGTTCAACCATGTTCGCTGGTATCGCAAGAACGGCGTGCTCAAGATTGTGGAGAAGCATCTTCACAATGAAGACCGTGACATGGATTCCTGGGAGGAGTATTACAAGCCGGACGGAAAAACGGTGTGGCGTAAAACGCAATACATTGACAGTGTGCGCACCAACCTCCGGTTTGCTGAAAACGGCACTGTCGAGTTTACTCAGCGCATCGACGGCAAGACAGGTGCTACCGTGTCTACTCTGATGCATCCGAACGGCAGCAAGGCTCGCGAAATCGAATGGAAGCGGGTTAAGATCCGTTTTTATGATGGCAAGCAAATCGAATCTGCGCAGAGGGTCCGTGCCGATACCATGGATCAAGAGGGTCGGCTTGCTTCAAGGTTCCTGTTCGACCTTGATAACGGCAACCTGCGCGAGATGCAGCAATACCGCAATGGTGCCTTGGTGGAGCGCAAGATTCTGGATGACAAAGACTGTGTGATCCGAATCGAGGAAATTGCAGCAGATGGAACTGTTGCCAAAGCGACGGAGATCGCGGAGGCGGACCGCAAGGCTTTGAGTGAGGCTGAGCGACACGTCGAGTACATCAACGAGCGGTCATATAACGTTGATGACACGTTGCCCGACCACTGCGTGGATATGTTTCGGTCAGAGTAGAGCTAGTCTGTTCGGTGGATGGTGCCACTGGTTGTGGTGCTAGTTCATGCCGGCTGCGATTGATTTCGCCTAAGTCCGGTTTACTGCAGTTTGCCTCGTCCTTTTGGCGGGGTGTCATCGGCAGGGGCGGAACGCTAAAGTTCCGCCCCTGCCGCGATGTGTTTCTCCTTTCTCAAACTCGGAGAGTCTCATGGAATTCATCAAGCGAGCGGCCTCGCTCATGCTGAGCGTTGTTATCGGTAAGGCCGGCGCAGTTGGCCCCGTCGGCACCGTGCTTCAGTGCGCCCTGCAGGGCCTGGTGATCTCGCAGTTCGGTATGGGGTGGCTTGCCACCATCGCAGTCTCGGCGTTGCGCGTGGTCGCCCATGTTGCCGTCGCGTTCCTTCTCGGCTATGTCACGGTGCTGCGCGTCGCATCGCTCAACCACGGCGGCGGTCGCAAAGCGGAGTACCCGCTGTCGGCTCAGCTCAAGAACAACGCCATTCTTGGCGGCTGCCTCAACCTGATGCTCGGCAGCGTCGTTTTCAGCGTCGTGACTCTGTTCACTGGCGGCTGGTCGGCAATCGCGTTGTTGCTCGCTTCGGCTGTCGGCGGCACGCTGATCGATGTCGGTTCGGTCGCGTCGTTCTTCGCCTCGAAGAAGAACGAAAAGAAGTAACACCGCACGCCGTTCCTGCGTGAGCGGCAAGCGGAAGTGAGTGGCGGGCGTCGTCCTGGATAACCAACCAGGTCCTTGCCCGCCATTTTCTCTCAAGAGTTTGCCTCCTTAGGTTTTTTGCCAACATACTATATGGGGTCAGAGGGCGATTGCGAATAACAATGGACGTTAGGGAAGCAGAGGAGCGGCCACTCGGCCGCTCCTTCTCGATCCACAGCGGGTTAGTGCGTCGCGCAGTCGCTCTTGCGGAGCGGTTGCACGTGCCAGTACAGCGGCTGGAGTGCGGAGTCGGGCGGGCAGAGGATGAGCCCGAAGGTGCTCAGCTCCGCTACCGCCCATCGCATGAGGGAGGCGCGCTTACGTTCGAACCACCGCACGACCTCCGTCTGCGTCCCGACGACGGCGACTTCCTTGCCTTCGTGCGTGATGCGGAAGCTGCACTCCGTCGACCAAACCGGCCGACCGTCCAGGTTGAGCAAAACCGCTTGTCCCATGGGTTCCTCCTGTAACGTGTAGCGTGGTGCTAGGGACCGTCCAGCAAATAATTGCGTGCTGCCGGACTGAGGGTTCTCATCTCTCCTTGATTAACGATACCGTCCATGCTGCGGGAGGCGATGGCTTTGGTGGCGCAACGCCTACTGGTGCTGTGGTGGCGGGGTGGCTTAAACCGGCTTGAGCGCCGGTCGCGAGCATGCAATCTGTTCGCCCATCTTCAACGTTCGAGGCAACTTGTTGTCGCCGTCATCGCGAGCAGAGAACTTGAAGCGTTCTGCGGCCACCTCGTCGAAGATGAGGACGACGGTGGAGCCGAGCATGAACACGCCAAGTTCGTCTCCGCGGCATACCGGGCGCTGCAGGTTGACCACGAACGGTTTGCGTCTTGAGGTGGCGTTAGTGACAAAGTTGCTCACCAGCGGTGTGGTCATGCGCCCGACGTTGAGAGCGCCTACCATCACAACGTGCACGGCGCCGCCGCCGTTGGTCCCGATGCGAATCACCATGCGTTCATTGCGCACGAAAAGCGACGGCACCAGCCGGATGAATCTGTCATTCACCGGCCAGAGATCGCCAGGGAAGTACTTCACCTCTGTCACTGTGCCATCGACCGGCGCGTGCACGCGGTGATAGTTACGCGGTGACAGATAGACCGTCATCGCGTGTGCTGGCTGTGAGTTAGGCGTCTGAACGGGTTTTCCGTGAAGTAGTTCGTTCACGGAGTAGGTGAGTCCCTTTACTTGCAGAGTGGTGCCCTGGTTTACTGGCTCAGAAAGAGTCAGCACTCCGTCTGAGGGTGCGCTGACCTCGCCGACGATGGTGCGCATACCGGGCTTGAGCCGGCGTGCGAACACTTCTTCGATTGTGCCGTAGGCACTGAGAGGAAGCTCCGCTTCCTTCATGTCGATGCGAGCCATATGCACGAATGTGCGCAGAACCTGGCGAGTCATTACTGCCGGCAGACGGAAACGCACGAGCCAGCCGACTAGGCGACTGAGTAAAGTGCGTGGCAACGCCTTCACCAGTCGATAAATCGGTGGTGGCTGCATCATTTGGCACCGTTTCCCTTCAGCATGCGGATCACCTGACTGACGTGAGGGAACTTGGTGCGCGACACCATAAGCAGTGCAGCAAGCACAGTAATCTCGACCACCAGGAAGCAGACCTGGCTGGCGACTTGGTTGCTTTCCGGCGGGAAGCAAATCCTCATGGTCACCATGAAGAGCACCAGCGCTGCCGCTGCCGGCGAGGGAAGACCCGTGAACCATCGGTGGCTCTCGGCGCTGTGGTCCTCGGTTTGCACGTTGAAGCGAGCCAGCCGGAAGATGGCGCAGCCGCAATAGAATGCGCCGGCAATCCAGAGCAGGGCGATTGGCGCGCCGCCGGTGCAAGCATTGAACATGATGAACGCCGGAGCGACGCCGAAGCTGACGGCGTCGCACAACGAATCGAGCTGGGCACCGATATCACTGGTGGTGCCCATCTTGCGGGCGACCCAGCCATCGACGGCGTCGAACAACATCGCCAACAGAATCAGACCAACGCTCCAGATCAGGCAGGTGGAGGCGTTGTTGGCCGGATTGGTGCTTGCCGCGGCGGCGACAATCGCAGAGAATCCGCAGATGCCGTTGGCGAGCGTGAACATGTTAGGAATGGCGGAGGCAAGCGCCGACCGCCGAGTTGGTGAATTCACAATAGTCCCCTACGTTCGAGAACAAGGTTTTGACAAGGGTGCCCGGCAAGCATCCGAAGGTTCGGCGCCGAGCAAGCAGGTGAGGAAACAGGGCGACGCGGCGCACGCAGCCGGACTCCGGCTGCGTGCATGGGTGTGTCAGAGGACCCTCGTGGTCAGTACTCGAAGCGTTTCCGCAGCTCCACGGGCAGGAGCGGGCATGCCGTCTCCGCCGTAGCGAACAGCTTCTTGCGTTGCGACGCGACAACGTCGTAGACGGCGTCGCGCACCACTCGCGGTACCGCGTAGCCGCTCCACGCGAGAATGCGCCAGGCCCCGCCCAGTCGCGACATCAGGTAGAGCGCCGCGGTGGACTTCACCAGAAGTTCGCCGTCGCCGGTGAGCACGACAACGCTATCCGGCAGTTTGGTGTTGCGGTGGATTGGCGAGTTCTTCACGAACTCCCCGAAGGAATCGCTTTCCAGCGGCGCGTACTTGAACTTCGCGTCGCTGTCCTCCGAGAGCAGGAACTTGATTGCGTCGTGGCACAACCCGCAACTGCCGTCGTAGAAAACGCGGTCCGGCTGAAGAGGAAAGGTTGTGAAGTCTGCCGAACCAACGCGCCGTCCCTTGATCCAGTTCGGATCGAACGTGAACAGGTGCAGCATCACCATGCCGAGGCTCAGGTCGGCGAAGTTGACCAGGGTGATGATACCCAGGTGCATCGACAGACCGGCGAACCAGACCAGCGGTCGCGTGCGGCGGAACAGAGCCAATGGGGCGAACGCCAGCTCCAGTCCGAGCGCGTACCAGGTCCAGCCGTTGAGCAGCGGTTCCGGGAGCATCAGCGCCCAATCGCGCAGGAAGTTGGTGCGTGCCAGCGGATTGAGGAGCACCCGCTCCATGGCGTCGCCGCTGACCCACGACGGGCTTGCCAGCTTAGCCCAGCCGCTGTAGGTGTAGCCGAGCGCCATGAGAATCCATACCACCAGGAACAAGCTTTGCGGCATGCGCCAGGCATGGCCGGGGTCGTTGGCGGGACGCTTGCCGAGCGACCCCCATGGTCGAGACGGCAAGATGGCGTGCACCACCAACATCAGCCCGACGTATGGCAGCCCCGGGTTGCTGATGAACGGGTCGCGCCCGAACAGGCAGGCCCAGATGTACCACAGCAGGACCGCGGCGAGCCTGTCGCGCCATCCGAGGGCGAGCATCAGGCTCAGTCCCGTGGCCGCCACCAGCACACCGGTGACGAAACCGGGAGTGTCGCACAGGGCGAACATGTTGGGGAAGATGCCCAGGAGCGGGCTTGCGGAGCCATCGGCCAGCGCACCCTGGTTCGACCACAGTTCCGCGCCGTAGGGCACGAGCTGCAGGAAGTGGATGAACAGGTACGCGCCGAAGATGTAGCGGAACAGGCTGTACTGCCCGCCGGTCCAGCCATTCTGGTAGCTGGTCCAACCGTTAATGAGCTTCTTGATCATCGTTTCACCTCCAGGACTCGCGGCCAGTCGCCATAGTCCGCGCCGGGGAACGGCTCGTAGCGAACGCGCACGTTGCCCTTGATGGTGGCGGGGTCGATGCCCAGCTCCCGAAGGAGAGGCGCATCGCCGCCCAAGGCGTAGTTGGCGATTTGCCAGAACATGGGAGCGGTCTTCGGATCGCTCACCAGCACCGGACCGTAGGAGAGAACAGCGCCGTAAACGTTACGGCGCTGGTAGGGACCCTTCACTTTGCCGTAAAGCTCAGGGGTGATCTCGATGCTCTGCGCCACGCCGTTCACATCGGTGTACTCGATGAAGAACTTGGTGGAGTAGGTCTCCAGCCCTTTGTGGGCGGTGAAGACTTTCGGCATCGGCGAGATTTGCGTGACCGCGGCCAGAGCCTTCAGCGCGGTTATGCCGAGCAGGTCTCCCGCCATCTGGGCAAGCCCGACGATCAGGAGCAGGACTGCTGCGATCTGATACCGCCGCCGGTACTTGTCCGTTCCGGCGGCAGGTGTGTTCGTAGTGTTCACTGAGACCTCCTTAGGACTTCGGCTTGGGAGCCGGCTTCGGGTCGTCTGCGTGCACGTCCTGGAACAGGAGCATCGCCCACAGTTTGTGTTCGTGGGTCGGGAACCCGCACTTGAACTTGTAGTCCTTAGGCGGATTGAAGTAGGTGCTGCGGAAGTACTTGCAGAACTTGTTTTTCCGCCAGCTCGCGGGCAGCAGCATCAGCGGCAGGCCGATCAGCCCCGCGGTCATGTCCCACAGCGGAATGTCGCTGTAGTTCTTCGAGTGCAGGTCGGTTTCGTGGTGGACGCAGTGCGCCTCCGGCCGCTGGATGAACGGCCCGATCCACGTTGGCGTCGGCACGTTCCAGTGGTAGAAGAACTCACCGAGACCGGCCAGCAGAATCGCCCAGGTGGACGATGTGATGTCCAGTCCGAGGAACAGGTACAGCAGCGCGCTGACGATGATGCCGTTCGAGGCAATCTCCAGCGGGTGCTTGTAGAAGCTGGTCTCGACGCGGATGATCTGCGGGCTGTGGTGCAACTGGTGGACGAACTTCCAGAGGAAGTCCGACTCATGACGCCAGCGGTGCCACCAGTAGTAAACGTAGGTGATCGACAGGTAGCCGACCGCCGCGCCGATCAGGTTCGACACGAGCGAGCCGTACTCGCCGAAGTTGGCCGTCGTCCAGCCGCTCCAGAGCGACGAAACGTGCCAGAGGGCGTTCTCCTTCATCCAGCCTTCCCAGGCCCAGCCGGCGACCCAGATGATGCCTGCCTGGAAGAGGTTCACGAGAATCACTCGCGGCCACCAGCCGCGCACTTCCGGCCAGTGACGGCCGGCGTGAATGCGCTCGATGATCATCATCAGCGCTGCCACACCGATCAAGACGGTGGGCACGGTGAAGTTTGTGAGCAGATAGTTCAAGGCTTCCATTGCTTGATACATCTCCCTTTCTTCAGTGCAAAGTGGAGGAACGTTGTGCATGAGGAATGCACCGCGCGTTCTGTTCTGTTGGTCCAACCGTGGCATAGCCACGTCCTCGACGCGTTTTCAGGCGTACAGCCATTGAACACGTTCAGGTTTTTCCGTGTTCCCCGTATAGCGCAAGCCCGGGCGAAAACTGCACGGTGGAGTTCAGTCTCGAACAGCTGATGTTCTGTTGCGAGGCTCAGAAGTGTCGGGTGGCGTGCGGCTTGGTGCTATTGCGCGGCTGTACGGAGAAGTGTAGGGGACACCGTATCCTAGGCCGGTGGGTGGCCAATAACCCGGGTTGTGAAGCGAATATGTATCTAATAGCTGCCGTGATCTTGCGAGCCTGCGCTACTTAGTATCGTCTCCGGAGGGTGCCCCGAACGCCCCTGGCTCTGCTGCAAGCGTCTTGGCTGATGAGCAGGGTATCATTAATGCGTCGTTTGGCGTTAACACCTAAGCCGCAACTAACCTGAACAAGTTAAAGATCGATTGCGAACCATCTGCGAGAAAGACTAGGTTGGTGTACCAGTCATTTTCCAGATTATTGCCGGACATTTCCTCGCGCATAATACAAACAAAACACGCCGAGTCTCATCATCGTAAACGCATTTCGATTGCGGAGCTGAGGACCACTGTTATCTGGCGTGACGTTCGAGAAGTTCCGCAAGTGCTGGAATGGCTACCAACCCAACAAGAACTCCATTTTGGAGAGCAATAATGTTCTACGGTTTCGGACTGCCTCGTAAGGACGACGCGGTGTTCAAAGTATCCGGCGATATCGAGCAGGTTCGCCTGACCGACTATGTCATGCGGCAGCTGTTCTCCGGAGCGGTGCAAAGCACTTTCCGTGACGGTGTTCATTACTATTTCGCAGAAGCTCTGGAGAGCTTCACGAAAAAGTTCGCTTCATTCGTGGGCTGGTGCAAAAAGTATCTGATACTACGCCTGGTGGCGTGGGTGCTAATGCCGCTTCTTATCGTGGTGGCGAAGTGCTCGATCAAGGTGTCGAACAACGACTTCAACAAGCGTCGATTCGTGAAGGATGCCGACGGCAACTTCACGCTCATGACTATGAATCCGAGTCATGAGCATGCGGCGAGGTCAGTCTTGAAGCAGCTCAACGTCAAGATCGTTTCGGAGACCTTTCCTTCATGGGTGCGGCACTTCCCTAAACCGGAACGGAACGGGTCATTTACGTTCCAGTTCCAGGTGGCGGGTCGTCCGTCGATTACGTTAGACCTGCAGGCATAACGAGATGTCGGCAGGCGGCCGCAGTGCGGTGAGCCCCGGTTCGTCCCCGGAAGCGGTACTAAACAGGACGCAAAGTCCGCAGAGGCATGCAATGCTATGACTCTGCGTGATTTTGCTTTGCTCGCAATGTACTAGACGAGATAGGAGAGTGGCGGCAAGTGAAATGGTTGGCGGTAAAGAAGTGCTGAGAGCGGGGTTCGCCCGCTCTCAGCACTTGCTTTAGATGTGCGCGAATGTCGAGCAAGAACTAGTCGTACTTGTCTGCGTCCGGGTCCGCGTGGTTGTCTTTGTCGTTCGCCTTCGTCCCGACTTCAACGCCAGGCGCGCGCGCCAAGAGCGAGGCTCCGATGGAGCTGGTGATGATCGACAACAGTGCTGCGCCAATGAGCGCCGCACCCTGACCGGCAGTGAGCAGACCGTTGCTTAGCCCGAGCGACACAAGCGCAGCCGGAAGTCCCATCTGTGCGCTAGCCGCCATTCCAGAGGCTGCCGGCAGACGAACGATCTTGGCGATGATTACGTGGACAAGCAGCGTCGCTGCACTGACGACCAGCATCAAGCCGATGTTGCTCCACGAGTAAAACATGTCCCAGATGTCCAGCTTGGCACCGAGGCAGACAAAGAACAGCGGGATGAACAACCCCTCACCAACGCCGATGAGTTGCTTGTTGAACCGCTTCGGCATTCCGATCAGAGCGACCACCGCTCCGGCAGCAAAGCCGGCGATGAGAACGCTACCTCCGAAACTGGTGGCAAGCCATGCAAGTCCGAAGAGAATTGCCAGCGACAGTCGCAAATCCAACGCCCATCCGCGCTGCTTCGAGAGTTCGCGATAGTGTTCTCCGGCGTCGGACAAGCGGAAGAATTTGAGACCGATGAGGCAGCCCACCGCAACTGCGGTCACGATTAAGGCGCCGATCGCGATCTGAACGCTGCTAGCACCGGTTTGCATGATCAGGGGCAGAATCATCATGCTTACGATGTCCGCGATGGCGATCCAGGTCGTCGTCAAAACGATTAGCCGTCCGGTGAGCTTGCGCTCGTGCAGCATCGGCATCACTGTGCTGGTTGAACTGCAAACACAAAGCAGCAGAAAGAGACCGAGGTTGTGGATGCTGCTATATGTTGAGAGTAACCAGGCAATCGGCAAGGCCACGACGAATGACATCGCTGTCGCGAAGAAGCCGGTTCGAAGCGCCTTGCGCAACTCGGGATCACGCAGTGGCAGCTTGGTACCAACGACGAACAGAAGCATGGCGAAGCCCATCGATGACATGAACGCCAGCGTCGGTTCGTAGGGATTGAGTAGCTCGAAGCCGCTGGCACCAATGATGATGCCCGCGAGGATTTCGCCGACGACTTTCGGGATGGAAACGTGACGGCTTCCCGACAGCAATGGGCCGACCAGTCCGGCGACCGCAATCAAAAACAGGAGACCAAAGGTCATGGCTCTCCCTTCCTTTCATTAAACGCGCGCCGGCACTGGTCAAGACCTCAGTGTGGATCGCTCGGGCTGGCGGTGATGCTGACCTATACTCTTGGTCAGGCAAACGCGCCGGGATTGGTGAATTGCGCAGTCAGGTTGAACCTCTGCGACTGCGATATAGCTGCTAACCCCAAAAGGGTTCGGTGAGGCTTAGGGTATAGAACCTAGAAGGTTGGATGAGCAGCAAGTAGTCCTGAAGATGGAATGAAAAATGGACTTTCAACCTAGCAGCGATTGCCGCTACCTGTACGCGCTAGAGCTTCAGAATCCCTAATCAAACGACTGGCGCTGCACGCGTTTATGCGCCGGTAGTTCGACGGGGAGCACTTCTTGCTGAAAGTTCGATCGTTAAGCACCGCTCACAACACCACCCTTTAGAAGCTGTCACACCTCGCGAGGCTTGCTCAGCAGGGTGTGTGACCACTTTCACGTCCGTGAATGTTACAGGCGGCTCATCTAATTTGTTAACCGTATCTGATACCACGTTGGTAAGGCCTACGAGGCGAAGTAGTAGGGTAAGCGTGAAGAAAGGGGGCGCGGAAGGCGCCACGACCCCTCTCTCGAACACCGCGTCCGTGCGTAATTTCAGCACATTAGTCGCGTAGTACGTCGTCCAGTTCCTGCTCTTGCACTTCCGCCCGCAGTCCGCCGTTGTTCTGCGTTTTGTAGGCAAGATTCTTTAGCTCGACGATGCGCCGAAACTGCTTGTCCTTCAGCTTAGACCGGAAGTTCGTATCGTCTTCACGCTCCGGGCGCGCGGAGGACTTGACTGTGCCGTCATCGGCCAGCTCGTCCACGTTTGTGATTCCGCTGTCCCAACCGCTGTACGGACCGTCGTTCAATGCGGCGCGTCGGCGGACTTTGCCCGCGCTGTCGAACACTTCGCCGACGTAGTCGACGACATCACCGTAGCGCGCGGTGGCGGGATCTTTCAGCTTTTCGCGGTAAAGCAGCTTGCCGTCCGCCTCGTAGATTTCAACGCGCTGACGCAGGTTGCCGACTTCGGCCTCGAGCTGCAGGGTATTGCCGTCCTCGTGGAACATGCGGAATACCAGACCCTTGCCCTGGTCGACGACCTTCTCCCAGTAGAGGGTGCCGTCTTCGCGGAACTGGCGCAGGCGGTAGTTGCCGTCCATCCCGTTGTCTGCCCACTTCATGTGCCGCACCGTGATGCCCTTGGCGTTCAACTGTGTCCATTCGAGGCACCGCTGCCCGGACGCGTCTGGCGCGCCTTCGACCTTTCCCCCACCTTCGATGGTGCGGCTAACCTTGAGCAACTTGCCCTGCTGGTTGTAGCTGCGCACGCCGATGGTCTTGTCGGCGTAGTAAATCTCCAGCTCGCGCAAGACGCCCAGGCTGTCGCGCGTTTCACGGCGAAGGACCTCGCCGGTCTTTTCGTCGCGCAGGAACGTCTTTGTCGTCAGCACGTCCGGCGCGTTGGCGGGAGCGACCGCCGCAGGCGGCTGAGTCACCACGGACGGAACCGGCTCGGGGTCTGGTGTGCAGATCGAAACGACGGTGTAACCGATGAGCAGCAGGCAGTATGCGGCGCAGAAGATTTTGATAAACCTTACGATGGGTGAACTCCAAGAGGGGCTAATCGGGATAGTGGCACCACTTCTGGTGCCGACAGAAGGCGGTGCAGGCGTCGCGGCCCCTCTTGCGCGCGTCCTGTACCGCCCCTCAGTTGTGTGAAGGCGACGCTAAGTCGCAGTCACACTAGTCGGCCGGCGTCAACCGGACGGCACCGGTATCGGTGACGCCCGTGCGCTCAGCCTTGATGCGCTTTGCCATGCGGGTGACCGCCGCGCGAATCAGGGCACCGAGGTCGTCGGTCTTGCCGTACTTCGGCGAGTGCATGCTGGCCACGCGGTCCGTGCTGAGGAACTCGACCAGTGCGCGCTGTGCCGACGCTTCCTGTCCCGGGTTGAACACGCCGAAGGACACGCCTCCGCGTGCCTTCACCAGCGAGAAGCTCGGGATGTCAGTGAGCCCGTCTCCCACGTAAATCATGTTCTTGAACGGCACTCGCCGCTCATTCTCTGGCTGGTCCGTGTTCACGGCGTACGGGTTCATGTTGTTTGGACTGATGCCCTTGTTGATCTCGAAGATGTAGCGCGTCTTCTCTGTGAAGGTGACGCACCGCATCAGATCGCAGATCAACCCGGTGGTCGGGTCTTGCTCGAACTCGCAGCCGTAGACTGCGTTGCAGGTTGCCTTCAGGGACGGAATGTTTTCCACCACCAGCTTCATGCCGCCGGAGATGACGTAGAATTCCACCGTGATCTCGGGGTAGATCTCGGCGGCGATGGACTGCAGGTCGGCGCGGAGGGTGGCCACGCCAGGGTAGAGCGAGTCCTCGAGGCTGGCACCGAAGTCGCGCAGCACCTGGTTGGTAACTTCGCCGAGCGGCTTGCCCTTGCCGACGTTGGCAATGAGGCGCTTAAGGTAGGCGAGTGAGGGGTCCCAGCCGCGGGCCAGGAGTTCCTTCACTTCGGTGCCCCAGAATTTGGCTGTGTCGATGCCTCGGTGGGAGAGGAACTTGGTGGTTGTGTCCCCGGCGACTGTATCGTCGCAATCGGTAACCAACGCAATGATGGGCTTCGTCATCGTAGTCTCCAGTCATGGAAGCGAAGGTCGGCAACGTCAAACGAAACAGCAGGTCGCCATGCAAGACAGGTGTCTTTGGGAAGCGATCCGCAAGAGTGAGTGACAGTGCCGGGAAATACCTTCTAGTTTTTAGATCAAAAGAGAAACAGATAACCGACCCTAGCAAAAAAGAGATCAGGATCCCTACGTGCCGGCAGGGGCTATGCCCGGGTCGCATTAGTAGTCCCCGCAGTCCGGCGACTGATGAGCCGGCTCTCAGATTTTTGCAGGGGCTGATGACGCGTCCAGCGCCTAACCGTTGGCACGTCTGCAATAGCGCGCACCGCAAAAGTACTTGCTATCACCAATCCTATGACAACTTGCGCAAGCATGAACAGATTCCAACCTTCAACGCCCGTTATCCTTATTGGATCAGGGGCTCAGAAGAACATACGTTGGGTTGTCAATCGATCGTTTCCAACTCAATCAGAGCTCTTCCCCCCGCAAAACTCATGCCAATTAGGGTTCAAGCATCGTAGCGCAAGCTATGTGCAATGAGTATGCGATCCGATTGCCACCGTTTCTCTAGTCCGGTCGGATGTTCCGACCGGTGACCATTGAGCTGCCTACGGCTCTGACACCCTCGTCGTCGGCAACGCTGACGGCCATCAAGGAGCACCAGAATGTCAACCGCCACCGCTTCGCCCAAGACCCGCGTTCATGACCGTGACACCCTTCACCAAAAGTGGCACGGCGTCTATGAGCAACTCCTGGCCGAAAGCGAAGCCGCGGCCAAGCGTCGCGATTCGAAGAACCCGTCGAACTTCCAGATTCGGCGTTTCGCGCTGTGCGTGAAGAAGCTGTTGGAGGCCGCCAGTCGCATGCCGATGTTGGCCCACCGGCTCTGCGACGACCCGGACACCTTCGCCTACTACGAGCAAGGCCTCGAGCGCATTCGTCGCAGTCTCGGGCACGTCAGCCTGGACCGCTTGGTCAGCGACCGGGTCTACGCCAAACAGAAGAATGCCCAACTGCGTCGCGTGAAAAAGTCCATTACCGACTTCGGTCCGCAAATCTGCCAGACCGGTGACGATTTGCAGTGGATCGATACCATTTACGGCTAAGCCATCACGCGATAGTCGTTTGCAATCGTGAGTGACTTCGGGCGCTCGCACAGCTACAACCGGCTTGTGCAGCGCCCGCTCGCTCTCGCGGTGCCTCGCGGCGAGTGGTCGAGCGGCCAAGCGCCCTCATCCACTCGTCTTTTCGTTCGCCCTCGCCTACTAGGTGTGATCGTAAGGGTGCTGCGAAGTTTCAAACTATGTTGCCTCGCTTCAAGCAAAATAACCCGGGCGGCGGGTTATTTTGGGCGGGACCAGGTAGAACTGCGGATTTGTTAACGCTGCGGAGCCCGATGCAAGCCATTGATTGCGTTCGTCACAATTAGACGAAAATACCAGTCTTCCTCTTCGCCGCTCTGCCTGAGGCCGCGCTGGCCGTCCGGGCCGGGAGAACTTCGTAAGATTTTCGACGGTCCCAGTTGAGGAATGCTGATCACCCGACTTTGATCGTTTCGAGCTCCAATCAGCACAAATGCCACCTCTCTTCCAGTGAAGACTGGCTCTCCCTGTGCATCTAGTCCGGATAAAGTTGGCATCTGTCGGATGGTGCAGCTAATTTGCAAATCTCGCCCACGGGGGATTTGCTGCAAGTTGCGATTCAGCTCCTGCACCAGCACCTGCAAATTTTGTGGATTGGAGTTCTTGATCTGCTCTTCAAGAGCTTTAAAATTGCGGTCACAAAGGGCCGCGCCAAGAGTTTGAAGGTTTCTCCGGCTCAAACTATCGTTTGGAAAGCTTGCTTGGGCTGCTCGATCCAGAGCGTCTCTAACTTCACGTCGCTCGCGGGCCAGCCGTTGCATCATAACTAAAGGTTCTTCCCTACAACTTCGTTCCGGCGCTGGTTGCGCAGTAGTCTCTCCCGTGCAGGTCGTTTCGTCAGTGTTCCACAAAACCGCTGCCAGGTCTGATTGTCCTTCCTCGTCAGCGCTGTCCGAATTGTCATCTCGCCTCATGCATTGCTCGTAGTAATGCCTATGGGGAATCAACCGGAGTGGGCTGTGCGGTTTCCATAGTCACAAACGAGTACGTTAAATAAACTGCATAACCTTTTAGGAACCTCATCCACTCGGCGTTTAGCTTTGCTTACCAGAGGTCGCGTAGAGCGGATATCTTGCGCTCTGTGAGCGAGCTTCGCGAGGCGGATGATTTTGCAAAATTGCGAGAAGCACCAACTCGAAATCGAGTACAAAGTGCATCTTTATTTTGCAGCCGAGTCTGGCGAAAGCATGTGTTTCCCGGCAACTGCACACATCGCAGTGTTTCAAATGTCGGATTTTGATTGGTTCCGTTAAAGTGTTAGTTCTCGGATATGGACGTTGTCTGCCACCATCTTCGGAGTCATCCCTAACCAAACTGCTTGTTTGTTCATCGTGCTGTTGGCAGACCGAGCTACTGTCGGAGGGAGGCTGCAACACGAAGCGACAGAGAAATTCTTGTTAAAGGCGGGGCGTCAGAGCTCTTTGCCCAAATATTGGAAGGAGAACGTATGATTGAAGTCTTGGCTGGCGCCGGAGTTCTGGCAATCGGCGCTGTGCTCTTGCGGGCTGGTTGTGCGGCGCATAAACCTGCGCCGGTCGACCTATTCTTGGCCCGGCTTCCAGAACTCACTCAGGAGTACAACAGTTGTCGTGGATCTTTGTCTGCGATAGCAGCAAATAGATCAGCATTGCTAGAACAACTCGTGGAAGAACGCATGATAACAGCAGGTGTTCAGTATCAGGCTGTTTTGGACAGCGCACTGCGCAACGACTATCAGAAGGCGATTGAGAAAATTGAACTAACCATGTCCATTCTCCGCGAGGCGCACAATTTGGCATTCGGCCGATAACGACGAATCAAAAATGTGCCGCGCTCATAATTTCGCATGAAGGCGAAGAAAGGAAGAAAATGTCAACTCAACTGTCCGACAAAGACTACTAAACAAGAAGCAAAAAGTTCCCTTCGGGGTTGCCTAAACGACAACTCCGAAGCCACTGTTCACGGCCCAGACAATCAGTCTTTCGCGAGACTCTACTCCGACTTTAACTTGTAGTCTGTCGCATTGCTTGCGTACTGTGTGCGCCGACGTATTGCGCAGAGAAGCAATTTCATCGTATTTGAGTCCCCGGGCAAGCAGACCGAGAATCTCTTCCTCAATGGCTGTGAGTTTAGTACCTTCTGTCAGTTTCGCAGAGACGTAGCCCATTGTGCCGAAACTCACACTCAAGACCACTCGATAAACGGTCTCGTAAGAATCTGATTGCGATAAGAACGCAGCTGCTCCTTGGCGCATCAGGAAGTTTGCGATTTGCGGGCGCTCGTCGCCTGCGTATACTATTACTTTGGCTTTTGCCTGTCTGAGTGGATGAATAGCGTATGCAATGGTGCGCGTCTCAGTGAAATACAAAGAGGCCATCACTATGTCGACGCCTTGATGCGTTTGGCAAAACGACACGGCTTCTTTCATGTTGTGTCTGACACCGGCAATCAGTACATTCTGGCGTTTCGAAAGATCTGCGACAAGGCCGTCAATAGTTGCAACGTGACTGTCGACTAAGAGAATTGAGATATTACCCGGCGAAAAGTCTTCCATCTGATTAGACCTGCTTGCGAGTGTTGTCCAATGCGCGCAGTTTTCAGAGCGAAGCCGAACCCGCAGACGTCTTACTTGCAGGCTTGTGGCTCGTCTCATCGATTGCGATCTAGCAGAAGGATAACTTATCGAACTAGCGATGCCAGGTGTAATTCACTTGGGCCAATTCGAGTACATCGAAACTTTCTATCGCGACGCAATCTCTGAGAATGCGATGCTGCAGCGGGAAACGGGAGAGGTTACGCTCGCAGCTTCTAAGCTAGCTTCGCGAGTTAGGGAATTTTGGGACCTACCAACTCGAAATCGAGTACACGTTGGATCATTACTGTTGTTGAAAGTGTTGTGGGAATCACTGGTTCTAGGCATGCACAGCGATCAGGCGCTGTTTGGCGAAAGTTTTTGAAACGTCTTCGACAAGATGATACGTCTGAGTTATTCCAAATTTTTCGCCAACCGCACTCGGAGTTTTTCCAACTAAGTCATTAAGCCTCTATCTCGAACTTTCCGCCATTCAATTGACTGGCTGGGGAACTCGGACTTCAGCACCTACTGCGCGTTCAGTTTCTGGTGTCTTTCTATCACCGCTCACTTTCTCTGGGAGAGCAACATGCTATTCGTTTCGCTGGTTGTGTCACTTATTCTCTTGTTGTTGGGGATATCGATGTTTTTAGGATGCTTTGTTGTCAAAGCTGACTACAAAGTGACGAAGCAAGTGAAAGTCCTGCATAGGCTAACGCTGTGGTTTGGCATTCTGATTGGCTCTGTGCTTTTCCTTACGAGCGCCCTGCCCGGACAGCCATACGTGTGTCTTGTTGTTCATTTGGCTGTGCCTGCGCTTGTGCTTTATCTCTTCGCCTTAGGATTGCGCTGTGGGCTTAGCATTCAGCAGGATCATCGCTAGGTTTCCTATCTGCGAAGGCAAAATAGGCAAACGGGATGACATAGCGGTTTTGAATATATGCCTCAGTGTGCTGCACCTTTTGGTCGGCGCGGATTCTTGCATCGCAAATGTTGCCTCGACAACACAACCCAAGGAGAGTCTCATGCTTAAGAAACTCATCGCCGGCGGGCTGGCTTTGATCGGCCTGGTTGCCATCGGTACAGGTCTGTTCATTTTCGTCACTCAGCCCCTGATCAACGGAGATCCGAACGGTACGCTGGTCAAAAGCTTATGCTGCGGCATCGCTGGTTTCCTCTCCGTGTTGATCGGTTCCTTATTACCCGGACGAAAGGTCTTCAGCTCTCACAAACGAGCTGCTAGCAGCTCGCAGAAAGCACACAATTCTGATGAGCAACGGCTCAGCTTGCACCCGCCCTCCCTCCTCGTCAGCAACGAACGAATTGCACAACTTGCGGATCAGGAAATTTTGGAAGCCGAGCTTCGTTGCCGCGGCTGATCCGAAACAGTCCGACATTCTCGGAGTTCCTCCGGCTGGACGATGACGAGGGAGTCGCCCTAATCGCATCTAGGCAGTTTTGAAGGATAACCGGGTAACCGATCGAGAACGAAGAAAACAAAGGCATGCAGCGCAATCTGCATGCCTTGTTCTCTAACAGAAGTTATCGACAGCACGACCTCATTTCAAGGAGAGTCTCATGCTTCAAAAACTCATGACGAAAATCACAATTGGATTGGCTACCTTAGCAGCCCTAGCCGGCTTGTGCTACTTCGCTTTTCGCTGCGTGCAGGGCGACTTTGTCAGAGAACCCGACGCATCGCACGAGCCTAGTGGATCAGAAAAGACTGCGCCGCGGACCACGCGTCCGCTCGACGAATACTACGCTCTCTGCAAGCGTTACAACTTGCCGGAAGGCGCAACGGATGCCGACATCAGTCGCGCCATCGACGCGGCCTTCGAGGCCGGTCGTCGCCGCAGCTATGGCTTGCCGCCCGACGCACCTGAGTCGGAAGTGCGTAAACACGTCACGCGGTCCTACGGCTTGCCGGAGGATTGCAGCGATGCCGAGCTGAGCGCCGCCATCAACAAGCGCTTCGAGGCCTGTCGCCGTCGCAGCGCCGGACTGCCCGAAAACACGCCGGAGTCGGAACTGCGCAAAGCCACCGCGCGATCCTACGGCTTGCCGGAAGACTGCTCGGACGCTGAGTTGAGTGATGCCATCAACAAGCGCTTCGACGACGGCTACCGAAGTGGTCTGGGTCTGAAACCGCGCAACTGACCGCGTAATCTAAAAACGCAACCCGGTAAGAAGACAAACCGCCTAAGAACTGAGCTCGAGAAGCTTTCGCGGTTTGTCTTCTTCAGGAAAGAGTATCGATGAGTGGTGCGGTAGTGTCTCTCAGCCCGAAAGTATTTTGCCTTTCGTTCCGAGCAATCATTCGGTTCGTGTTTCTGCACCCCTTCACCACGGACTATCCAACATAAACTAAGAAGGACTAAATCTGTGAAACAAAAGCTCCAAAACATGTGGAACGCGATGATGGACATGATTGAATCAGCGGTCAAAAAGATTCATCCAGACGATTGCAGCATGACGCGTTTTATCGCAACTGCCTATTTCATAAACTGGCTCTACCTTCTGCCGATAATCTACTCCATCATAGTCAGCGAAAATCCTCGGGCCAACGCTGATTTAGTCGCGGTGGCCACTTTGTTGAGCACGGCAATTTGGGCGATATTCTGCTCGCCCATGTCGATTGGAGTCTATTTCATGGGCTTGTTTATGGCAAATGTGCTGACTACAAGTCTTCGATGCCAATCCAAGAAAACCTAGGGTCGACCAATTGACACAGCGGTTTCGAATAAGTGCCTCGCCGCGCTGCACCTTTTGGTCGGCGCTGATTCTTGCCTGGCAAATGTTGCCTCGACACACAACCCAAGGAGAGTCTCATGATTCAGAAATTCATCGGTGGCGGTCTGGCTCTGGTCGGTCTGGTTGCCATCGGTACAGGTCTGTTCATTTTCGTCACCCAACCCCTGATCCAAGGAGACCCGAACGGCACGCTGATCAAAACCGTATTCTGCGGCATCGGCGGTTGCTTCGCCGTGGCGGCCGGCTACGCGCTCGCGGACGAGTCGGACAAGAAAAAAAACAAAGACGAGTAGTCAATTTCATGACTCAAGCAAAACCCTGAAAATCACCCCCATTCAACCAGTCCGGACACATCCGTCCAGCAGGTGACTGCTCTGAGTGGCAATGACTGATCGCAAGACAATTGCGGAGCCGCTTGCTCGGCGGCTCTGTAACTTTGCTGCCGGCATGTTGCTGGCGGCGCAAACACGTGATTTAAAGGAGTTTCCCATGAGAGGAAAGATCGCAACAATTCTCGGTACCGTGATCTGCGTGGCAGCTTTGTCGGCGTGGTTCTTCACCGCTCCGGCTATTGGTTCGGGCTGGATTCTGTTCGTCGCCTTCTTGGGCACGCTCGGGTTTCTCGACTCAATCCAAAGGCAGGCAGGATTGGCAACGGTCGCCGGTGTGCTCATCACGGGCGCGTCCGGTGCAGCTTGGTGGTTCCACCGCGAGCTGCCGAACTCTGGCTGGGTTCTCTTCCTGTGCATCCTCTGCGCGCTGGGTACGTTCCATACGCTGAGCAACTTGGTTAGTGCAGAAACAAAGACCAAGAAGAACTAACACTCTGCCTTTAGTGCTCTGTGGCGTTGCACAACAACGTTTTTTGGAGAAAATATGAAAAAGTTCGTTTTGGGAGTGCTGTTTGCTGCGCTTCTCGTCGAAGGCATGCGCGCGTCTGGCGCCGAGGATGCTCGGCAGAACATTGTTCACTTGCGAAATTTGTCGAGCAATGTTTACGTGGTTCGCCAGTCTTCGAGCATCGCTTTGAAGTCTATGAGCACGGCCGTGCTTCCGCTGTTGCAAGAAGTGCTGAAATCGGATGCGCAAGAGTGGATTGCTAAGCGACAGGAGCCGGAATGGATTCGGCGCGTCGACGAGGTGTTGAATCACATCTTCGATGGATTCACCGAGCCTGAGCTGCCTGCTGCGTCGCCAGCACATGGTTTCTTGACTGCATCGGTAGACTCGCTGAATACTGTGTCGCGCTTGGCTCGACTTGCGCGAGAGGAGCCGGCCAAGGCTAACGACAGGCGCACTAAGCTCGAAGAGCTAGTGAAATATGCACCTGTTTTCTACGCACCGGCCAAGGCTGCTGTTTATCAACGCCAGTTCAAGACGCAGGCAGCGATTTTGATGCGAGAGCAGGGCTTTCACAGCCTGATTGTGGAACCGTCTTACATTCAAGGCAGGCAGCAGATCAACAGTACTGAATTTTCAAAGGCGCTGCGAGAACTGACATTTCTCAAAAGATTGTCGCTCGAAAACGTAGCGGTGAAAAACGCTGAGATCGAGGGAATTCAGGCTCTTCAGAATCTTGAAGAGCTTAACCTGACCAAGACCGATGTTACCGATTGTTGTCTTGCCTCGGTTGGAAAACTGAAGAGATTGAAGAGGCTCAGATTGGACCTGCTGCCTCTGGGGCAAGGTTTATCTCACCTTGCCGGGTGCAGCCAGCTGGACCGGCTCAGCATGCGTGATTGTAAGATCGCATCTTTGAAATCCTTTCCAACGCTGCCCTGCTTGTCTGTCTTGCTGCTTTGCGGCACAGAGCCGGACGAGAAGCTGACCTCATTGCCTGAGTACGACAAGCAGCTGGCCGAAGTGATCTCGCGCTGCGCCAAGCTCGAGTACATCGATCTGCAGGCTGCGGCGTTCGAAAACGAAACTCTGGCAGCGCTCGCCAGGCTCATAAACTTGAAGATTCTCGATCTGAGCTTGGCGGCGAGACCGCTCGATGTTGATGCGCTTGCTAAGATTCACCAGGTTTCTCACCTGCGGCTTCAGGAATCCAGGCTTTCGAATGGCAATCTGGACTTCTTGAACAAGTTTGAGAATTTGCAGTTTCTCGACCTTGGTTCGCAAAAGGGTTTGAAGGCCGTTGAACTAACCAAGCTCTCTGCCTGCAAGCAGCTTCGCCAGCTTTGGCTCGGCTCAGCCCACATAGGCGACGATGAACTGGCGGCGCTGGCATCAATTTCCCAACTAACCTTTCTCGAGATGTCTTACAGCAACGTAACGGACGCGGGCATGAAGCATATTGAGAAGTTAGCAGCGTTGAAGCATTTGTCCTTGCCTGGTAACCGCCAGCTGACCGGCAGAATTCTTGAGCACGTGGGCAAGCTTAAAGCGCTTGAAACGCTGGATGTGTGCGCAACTGACGTTGACGATGCTTCCCTGGTATACCTCTATGGACTGCGCAAACTTGTCGGTCTTGCCGTGGAAGACACGAAAGTGACGCGAACCGGTGTGGAGGCGCTAAAAACAAAGTTGCCAAAATGCACGATGTTTTTTGATTAACTTAATGGTATCGCTGACGATGCGACTAATTCGGCACTGAGAAGCAGTACATCCACAGTCAATCTCGGAAATACCCAAAAACTAGCGTCTTGCGGTTTCATCCATGGAACCACGCATTCGATCGCGCAGCGATTCTTTGTCCTTGCCGTCAGCATGTCGCTGGCAGCTCCGAACCCTGAAGAAGGAAGGATAGCAAATCATGATTTTTTGCATCATTATGGCAATCGGCTCTTTCGGCATTCTGCTGTCTTTGAACCAGATGGTGACTCAGAAGTTCGCCATAGACGGGACTAAAGAATTGGCAAGATTACTTACTCATGACGCCCTGGCTATTGAGAGCCTAAAAGCGCCGTACGCGAATTTGGCACGCGAACACATTGAGAAGGCAAAATCGTATTACCTGGCGGCCCTTGAAGCCTTGCAGTCCAAACAATTCGATATTGCACTAGACAATGTGAAGAACGGCAAGCTCAACAGCGAATTGGCAGTGTGTCTATTGGGCAAGCAGGCAACTAAAGATGCTTGCAGCGGAGACCGCGTGGCCAGCTCCTTTTGGTCTACATAACGAATTCGATGTGATTTCGCAGCAAAACAATATCAAATTCGTTATGAGTTACAACAAGTGATCGCCTCTATCATAGATTCGCACGGCAATGCGAGGTTCTTGGACACTCAGACCGACGTCAGCGAGAAGTGCCCAAACAACACCAGAGGCAAAAACTTGCTGAATAGGGCACGAGCGGCATTGGTAAAGCACGCTGAGCCGCTCGTGGACCGTAACCACGATGCAAGCGAGCCTCAATGCAGTCAAACCGTGAATAGGCTGTCTTTGCACGCGCTTGAACGCCAAGATGTTCGGTCTCGGTCATTATCGACTTGGGCAGAAACTTCTGGCGTTTGGGATGTGCAGCTCGGAAAACTCGCTCACTTTTTCTTTTTTTAGCTTTTTTCAGCAAGCAAGAATCCAAAGTCGCTTGCACAGCTGTCATGGAGAGAGCAACATACATGAGATCGCCGCGAGTAACAGCCTTCCATTTTTTACAGAGTCTTGGGTGCGTACTCATATTCGAGTACACGTTGTGAAATCAGTTTATAAAAGTGCCTCTAAGTCATAGTATTGCTTCGAATTTTTCGTAAGGTTAAGTCGCTGAATTTCGAGCTTGGAGGCCCAAGCCGGTTGGATTGCAGCAACAAGCAAAGTCAGAACAGAGAGGATGAACACATGAACGATAATCGAGTTTCGAACGAGTGCGATAGCGTAGTTGGAATTGACGACGAAGGCGTTGATTGTTCGATGGCGCTAGCCAGCGAGGTTTCGATGAACCGGTTGGCAGATTTGGGTTCATCCACTAATTCGAGTGACGCTGAAAGCTGGTTGCCACCAATTCAACTTCTAGATGCGCCTCAGGGTGGAGTGGCTTCCAGCACTGCCAAAGTAGAGAGCTGGTTGGCTCCTCTTCGAGGTGTTTCTCCAGACGAACAAAGCGAAGATTTGGCTCAGAATGTTCAGAACACTCTGAGTGCTCTAGGGAATGGATCGCTGGATGCCCGATTGCTGCAGCAGCACGTAAACATGGCTCGCAGTCTATCCGGTGAGCATGACGGCCCGGCGGCCATGGCAATTTTGATCAACAAAGCGGCAAAAAGTCTCGGTATAGATGTAAGCGCTCAGTACAGTGAGGCCACAGGAACGTTTGTTCTACGAAGCGGCACTGAGAAAATCGTAGACAGACGAGACTAAGCCCGGGCGTCGAACGCCCAAGCCTGAGCGGCGTCGCAGCGTGCCGCTAATGCCAATTCAATCCAACGCGGAGGACTACCTACTATATCGAGCGAAACAATGACGACTTATAGTTATTAAACTCAACTCCGGCAATCTCGGGACGGCATAGGACGTACTCACGGAGCGCCGGTGCGCAGCTGACAGTGCTGATGAAGCTGTTTGAATCTCTCCTTCAAAGCCTCTAGATCCCGGGGTGAAATGGTCAAAGTTTTCTTGACCATCTGTTCCGCCGATGGAATCAGTTTGTTGAACAGTTCTAGTTTCGACGTGGCTTTGTCTTGATTGCCTAGGTCGCATTGAAGCGTTGCCTCTTCTAGTATAAAAGCGAGATTCTGCAGCAACGCGCGGCAGTATTCATGGGCGTCATATTCTCGGATCAACGAAATGGTCTTTGTTCCCTCCGCGCCATAGGCTAGCCCGTCTGTTGCCCACTGCCTTTCCTTTGTTGTAGCGTACAGCCTGGAGCAGGTTTGGGCGCACCTGAACAGAATGTGAGCTCTCTGGTTAAGCGCGCCGTAAAATTCCCCGGCGGTGAGGGGCGTCTTTTTGGTTGCAATGTCCAGTTCAAAGAGCGATTGCTTGAACGAGCGAAGGGCCGCCAATGAATCGGCTTCAAAATAGCGCTCACCTATTGAGGCAAGTATATCGGAGCGTTCATATGAATTGCGGTCCGAAGTTTTTACCAGCCGCAAGGTGTTCGCTTTTGCGAAGCAGACCGGAAAGTTGTCTCCAAAGTTGCTATCCAGCAACTTCATGTCGTCCTGTAACGCTTGTGTCCATCGGCTCGCTGTGTTTGCAAGAGTGCCGCAAATGGTCTCAACCGTATCTTCGAAAAGTGCACGTCGCTGAGGAGTATCGATCTGCAATTTTTCAAAGCCCTTCTTGTTGAGCGTGTGAATGGCCTCTTTTGTAGTATCAATCGCCAACGTGAGGTTTTCCTTGATGTAAGTCCGACCGAGATTTGCGCGAACAAAAGCCTGCAACAAAGAGTCGTCGGTTTCACGGGCTAGGGAGATCAACAGTGCCCTGGCGTAAGCACTTCCGGCAGGAGCTTTTTGCGCCAGTTTTACTAGCTTCAATTCATAATCAAACTTTTGCGAATCACTTAGAAAATTAGCAGCGGACAGCGCCACGAAAGCACAGCCACTCGGACTGGCGCAAAGAGTGGCCAGGATGAGAGCGCAAGGCAACAGGATAAAAATAAGTTTTGGCAGTTTTTTAGGTTTGCTGTTGTCCGAACTAAGCACAAGGTTCTGTGTGAGAGGACCACTTTCCGGCATTGCGGTGGATAAAGCCCGTATTGCCTCGAGCAGACGGCTGGCGTCCGGTCTATCATCAGGTTGTTTGGCCAGGCACGATTCCAGCAGCGCATCAATTTGAGAAGCCATTGGTAAGAGTGGATACTGATTGTGCAGACTGGGAATCGGGTCGTTGGCGTGTTTGTACAGAAGTCCAATGGGGCTCTCGTGATCAAAGGGGGGGGTCCCCGTGAGCATTTGGTAGAGAATGATCCCCAAGGCATAGATGTCTGCCTTCGTGTCAGCTTTTTTGCCGGTGCAAATTTCCGGACTCATGTAGTGCACCGAACCAATCAATAAACCGCTTTCGGTTAGCGCTTGTGCATCGGCGCTGTTCAGTATGCCGCACAGGCCGAAATCCAGAATTTTGATCTGGTGAGTATCTAGTAGTATCAAGTTGCTGGGCTTGAGATCTCGATGTACTATGCCTTTTCCATGCACGAAACAAAGGGCTTCTAATACTTGTTCAGCAATTGATAGTGCCTGGCGTGGAGCGATCGGCCCATCTGCCAGAATCTTGGAAAGGGGTTGTCCGGATAGTCGCTCAAGGACCACGTAGGGCATTCCCTTCCAGACACCGTAGCGATAGAAACCTACCAGGTTCTTGTGCTGAAGGTGGCTGAGCACATCGGCTTCGCGGCGAAAGCGAGCCAAGTTGTCTTCTGTCCTTGCGATTGCCTGGTGAATGATTTTTACTGCAACTTTGCGATTAAGATGCAGTTCAGTGGCCTCGTATACGGTGCCCATACCGCCAGTGCCGAGTATTCCGGTAACCTCATAGCGGTCATCGATTACAGTTCCGGCGCTGAGAGTGTGCATCAATCTAACCGAGCTTGCCACCTGGCCTAATATACCACTTGGTTGCGATTACCCTGACTTGTGCTTAAGCAGCGATATTGCAATGAAGCCGCTCAGCATCTGCTGCTAGACCGGATTGCCGTCACTATTGCTCCAGAGAAACCCATTAACGACGACTGCGCAAATATCTTTCAATTTCAAGGGCAGTCTGCATATTCGCATCTCTGACCATCGCCGGAATGTGACGATTTTCAGTGCCAGCTTGCACATGCTCAGATCCGCTCGTTCTAAAATAGTTGGCCATATCCGACAGTGTTCCGTTACTCAATTGATCACGGTGGTCTCTAAACGCAGTTCTCAGGTAGTTCTCAGAATCATTCAGCTGCTGCCTCCAACGTGCTTCGTTCCCCCTATAGAGTCCAGCGCTGTTTAGAAAGGGCATTGCCCAGTGATCGACAAATCTACGGCATCCCTCCGCCAGTTGAATATGATCGTTAATCATCCTATCAGAAAACCAAGGATTATACGCATTCGACCGGTCGGAAACTAGAGCAAGAGTATTCGAACTGTTCTCAATTTCCAATTCCGGCAAGTGCAATGTGGCAGTATCAGGCGTCATCTTACTTAGATCTATCCCCGGACTTGGCGTAGCGCTATCTTGTAGATTTGTTGATGTCGGCGTGTCTGTTAGAGTTGCATCCGCACTTTCAATATTCTCAAAAATATTCATTGACCTCGTTCTCCTGTAACTCATTTGAAAGTTTCGTCCATTCATGCTCAGAGATTAGCTAAGTGAGGAAGACAAATTTAGGTGGAAACTACTTGGGCCATTTCGAGTACATTTCTCCTCCAACGCAATGCAGAGACGGAGTCTGTGGAGCCTCGTGGTCAGGGGATTCCGTTCAACCGGCGGGTTAGTTCGCGAAACACCAACGATTGCTGCTGGCGATTTACTTAAGTGGAGTTTGAAATTCGATCAAGTAAAAAATATTGTTTGCAAGTACCTTAGCTCGTCGGAGTTGCATGTATTTCGGCCCGAGACCCGCTTGCCTGTTAGGGCGTTTCTTGCGCCGATTTCCCCGGCGTGTACTCGCAAAGGCCCCATACGAATTAATTGCTGTATTTCTGGTGTGATCTTTCACGTTAGCGCTGCGGGCAGTTCCTATTATCAAGCAATGGATCAGGGAATTGATTTTGTGGAGGGAACACAATGTTTGAAACTAGCGAATACAACGCTCAATTAGACGCGCCTCAACTCGAATGCGGAATTGACGTTTCCGCGTTGTTAGAAGAACGACAGACTGTCGTGAATCAGGGACTTAGAAGTGACAGTGCAGTCGAAGAATTCGGGCATCTAACGATCGAGGGGGATAGCAATTATCTAGCTGTTGCTCAGCCTGAAACATCGGAAGAACAAGCCATCGACCAATCTCATGCACTAGAGCAGTCGGCGGAGAATCAAGACGGAACGATGGTTACTCAATTGGACAACGGAGCATCGTTGCGCAGGGAAAGGCGCGGCGATGGACAACCCGGTCGAATTGTTGGCGCCACCACGGCCAATGGCTTGGCGATGACATTTTCGTATGCGGGCACTTCCGATCAGCCTATCAGTGTGGTGATTGGTAGCCAAACGTATTCGCTTCCTGCCTATGACACTATTCATTTAGACCAGACAACTGGAGGTGTAAAAATAGAAGGCAGAAACCCTAAAGATCGCAGCAGTTGGCAGCTTACTCAACAACTGTGCGGATGGCGGGAAGAAAGAAGCTCGGAAGGCACCAGAACTACAACTTACGATTTGGGAAACCGACAGGAAACAACTGTGCTGGTTGAGCCAACAACTGAGCTGGTTGACCGACCCCGCCGCGTTCTCAGTCGTCGCGTTACGAATGAAGATGGCAGCTGGACGCAATCCGACATGGTTTATGGTGAGCGTCTTGATAATAGTCGCGTGACGGACATTTTGAACAGTCGGCATGATCCGGCCGGCAGACCAGTTCCTATACCGGGCTTAACGAGAGACCAGGTCAATGCGCTGAGAGCTCGTGACGGGCTGGCACCACTGGCTCCCCAAGATGAGCCCACGTGGCAAGCTCGCATTCATACCCAGCAGGAGCAATTAGATGATCAAGGCGCCCGTTATGTGACTTTCCGTGGGGCAACGGAAGGGTATACATACAGAGCGGTTATTGACAGGAATTCTCACCGTTCTGAAACTTCATCACCTTTGGACAAGCAAAAACCAATTTGAGTTCTTTGCCAGTCGGAGTTTCTCGAAAGGAATATCTTGAAAGCATTTAGTAAGGCGTCAGAATCATCCACCATTGGTGAGTCTGGCGCCTTCGGCTATGGCTGAGTTGACGCCGGAGTCAGCGTTGGATAGCGCCAGCATTCGTATTTCTTTTAGCGGGCCGAAGCTTTTACTAACCGCAGGGTGTCTGTTTTCGGGAAGCAGTCCGGAAAGTGGTCTTGCTATCAAGCAACCGCATCTCTTGCGGTCTTGCTGCAACGCTTGTGTCAATGCCGGGTTTGCAAGGGTGTGCCGCAAATCGTCTCAACCGTAACTTCGAAAAGCGCACGTTGCGTGGTGCTGGTTGATCGCAATCTGGCTCAGCGCGATTCCTCCGTCAGGCAGAGCGCGAGTTTAGTTACCTTGGTGGCATGGAAATCACTGACCACTAGTCCACAATTTGAAGTGGGAAGGAGCACCATGAACATCAATAACGCTCTTGAAGAGCAATGCACCGCTGACTCGGACTCACATTGGCTCACAGCTGACCATTCTGGACCGGTGCCTATCGACGCATGATGTTTTTCTATCGACACATTCTTTCCAGGGAGCACTCAAGTGCTGAGGGCATCGAAGTTAAAGAGTGACCAAAATCAGCGAGCAAAAAGCCGCAACCCCGGGAGATTAGGGTTGCGACTTCTGGCATTTACTATTTGGAGACCGGCCTATTTCTTGTGCAAGTCACCTCCTCGGAGATCCGCTCGCACCTCGGGCACCTCTGGCGGCTGCACTCTTGCCGGTTGTACCGCCGAGGGCACCTCTGGTGGCTGCACTCTGGCCGGTTGTACCGCTGAGGGCACCTCTGGTGGCTGCACTCTGGCCGGTTGTAACCTTGAGGGCACCTCTGGCGGTAGCACTCTGGCCGGTTGTACCGCCGAGGGCACCTCTGGTGGCTGCACTCTGGCCGGTTGTACCGCCGAGGGCACCTCTGGTGGCTGCACTCTGACCGGTTGTAACCTTGAGGGCACCTCTGGTGGCTGCACTCTGACCGGTTGTAACCTTGAGGGCACCTCTGGTGGTTGCACTCTTGCCGGTTGTACCGCCGAGGGCACCTCTGGTGGCTGTACTCTGGCTGGTTGTAACCTTGAGGGCACCTCTGGCGGTAGCACTCTCGCCACTTCAGTGCTCGATGCCGCTCGTCGCATCGGGCCGCCATGGAGATCCGCTTGCACCGCTGTTACCTTGGGATCAGAACTCCATAGTGGAGAAATTACCAGATCGGAAGTTTGGTTCGATAGCTGCTTCGGTGTTGCCGGGCTAGTCTCGAAGGAAGCAAACAAATCAGCCGCCGACAAACCACCTTCCTGTTGTGTATAAGCTTCGCTAGACTCAGTGTTGTATTCGAATACCATATCTTTCTGCCTCCTGACAGCAACCTCAACAACTCTAAGGTAGTTAACTTGTCGGAAGCTTGTGTGTAATTCGGTGTCCATTTTCGGGGCAATTTAGAGTTCCCGGGCCATTTCGAGTACAGGCGGTTCAACGTAGGGCGGTAGTGGCGATCGTGATAAAATCTTGACTGCAGCATGTTTCCAGCAAAAGGACTCGCTCACAATGACTATGAATCAGGAAGATGGTCGTATCTCAGTTCTCTTGGTCGAAGATCACCATGTCACTATGGAAGGGCTGCAGTCGTGGATGGAAAAAACGAAAGCCTTTCGGATCGTAGGTAAAACTGGCAATGCAGAAGCAGTAGTAGAGATCGCACGTACAACTCGGCCCCGGGTTACCCTTCTGGATTTGCATTTGCCAGGTAAGTACAGCCTTGAACAACTCGTCAAAGATCTTGTCGAGACTGGCACCAAGGTAGTGGTATTTTCGGCTGAAGATCGAAAATATTTCATCGATCTTGTCATTAAATGCGGTGCTTCAGCTTTCGTGTCGAAATCCGAGTCCTATGCCACGATAAGCAAAGTCATAAATGATGTTTGCAACACAGACGGTCGCTATCTTTCGGCGCCGCAGAAGCAAGCGTATCGCTGCAGGTTTACCGATGCTGAGCAAGATCTCCTGAGCCTCCTGGCCAAGGGCAAAAAATATGAAGAGATCTCCTCAATCAGACTCACATCTCCTCACACTGTGCGAAAACAGTGCGACAAACTGCAGCTAAAATTAGGACTTCCTTCAAGAGAAGCTCTAATCGCCTGGTCCGTAGAGAACGGCTACGCCGCAGTGCCCGAAACTGATACACAAAAGGAATCTTGAGGTGGGACTGTTTCAATCTAAACGTAAAAGCGAGGAGGACGAGCCACTGTCCTTGTCAAGTCCTCAAGCAGTCATGAATTTATTGACCCGCTATTTCGGAGAATCAGCCGTTGACGTCAACGCCAATCTGACAGACGAGACGTTCAAACTGGCCATTACAAAACCCTTTAAGACACAAGAAAAAGACGCAGACCGCTCAGTATCAGTACTACGCCTCATCGTTCGTAACGCCAATTGTGGACTAAGTGTCCGCGCCGCAAACCGCGATCTGGTCGAGGCCTACTTACTACCTAGTAGCCAACTCGTACTGGTACCTCAAAGCGAATATCCTTCTCGTTTGAAGTTCAAGCTTACTCGTCAGAACGACAACACGTGGTGGCTCGACGGTCACCGGGTAACAGGCAAAGAACTGCGAATGCTGGCGCTAACAGCCACCAATGATGTGCTTAAATACTCGCACTCCGGCGTCAACTCAGCCATAGCCGAAGGCGCCAGAATCACCGTTGGTGATTTGAGTCTTACTACAGGCTTTCGCGATCTCCTTTTCGAGAAAGCCCAACTGGTAAGCGACCTTGTGACCCAGCAGGAAGTGTTACACGCTCATTTGGCCGGTGAGCTACACGATTCGGTAATAGCTGATTTACTCTTTTTAAAACGTGAACTCTCATCGGGGCGCATTATTCCCACCGAGAGAGTTTGCAACGCAATCGACAATGTAGTTCTAACATTGCGCGGCATCTGTGCGGATTTTTCTTCGCGCGAACTCAGGGACTGGGGACTTTCTCACTCACTCAAAGAGCTTGCACAGAGATTCTCAGAACGCAGCGGTCATGAGATTGTTACCTCTGTTGCCGACTTAACGGTAGAACTTCCTTACGAAGCCGCGCTACAGGTCTATCGCATCGCCCAAGAACTTATGAACAATGCCATTAAGCACGCTCAGGCAAATTCGATTCGGCTATCTTTGATCTGTACGGCCACGGATCTCTTGTTGGTTGTTGAAGACGACGGCATAGGCTTTGCGTCTCTATCCACACAGCACTCCAGGCAAGGAGGCATGGGCATACCACTGCTCAAAGAACGGAGCGACATGCTCACTACAATGGGGCTGCCTTCGTCCATTGCCATCGATTCTCAGTGCGGCGTGGGCACAAAAACCGTTTTAACAGTTGATGTCTCTCGAATAGCCAAACCCTAGACAGCCAATTGGAGTATTTTCAAGAAAGAGTCTCGATTTAAGCATCTTGGATTCGAAGCACGGTCCGCGTCGGGTAGAACTCGGCTCCCAAGCGGGAAACTGCAGCCACACCGATTAACCCAAGACCAACGATCCTGGCGCGCCCGCTCAGAGCTGTCAGACCGAAGCCGGTCAACATCGTGGCATCGGCTGCAAGACTGAAACCAAATTTACAAGATTCCCTTTCATTTCTTGCCAGGCTCCAATTCTCATAGTCACTGTACCCCATAGCCGCTGTTGAAACAGCTCCGCCTATCTTCGTTGTTCGAGGCAACCGAGTCGCCAACAAGTAACTGGCATAGCTACCACTTGCGGCAATTGTCGCATCCAGTAGCCCCAGTACCGGCGCTCCGCTGAGATATTGAACGCGGTCTGCAAGCCACCCGTTAGCCAGGTGGCTTGCCTCAAATTTGGAATCACTTGCTGCCAGAAACTCAATTGCGCGCTCTATCGGAATTGAAACAGTATGTAAGTGATCGCCAGCCGAAACGACTGAAACAACGGTGCCGTCACCTTGCATGATTGGCCCGCCTGAGCTGCCAGAACGTGTAAGGGAAGAACTCCACACGCGATACGAGCTAGCGGGCATCAAACCATGGTGCCTATATTGTCCAACAGCAAGACTTGCCGATAGATTCCCAAGCTGGTGAGTGACACTGACCAATGGTTCGTTGCGGCAGAGAGCAAGACTTTCTCCTAACTTCAGCGGTTTGAAACGCGCCCCTGCCACTGATAGAAGAGCAAGATCGTCGATAGGATGAACAGACGTCACCTGCGCTTGCAGGCGACGTCCATCAGCGGTGATACATTCGACTCTGGTAGCTCTGTCAACAACATGTCTGGCGGTTAGTAAGCTTCCTGTTTGATCAATAAAGAAACCAGTGCCGCTGCCAGTGTCTGTTTCAATCAAAACGATCGAGCCACGCGTTTCGTCAAATAGACGCTGATGGGCCGTCGTGCGATCCGGAGTAACATTTTGTCCGGAACAAATTGCATCGAGTAGTTGCATTATTCCTCCTTTCGGACAGGCGAGATATTGTGGATGACTGGCAGCTTGAGCTGTCGTCATCCACAATTCGCAGCCTTACCGACGGGTTTGCACAGTTCCAACAACACGCCCGGGGTTCTCCGAATGAACTATGTCTATTGAGGTGCCATCGCTGTTGATGCGAAAGCCCAGACCACCTGAGGATCGGTATTCTCGGCGTTGATCGTCCCACTGCTTTGCCACGATCACACCATTTTCGTTGAATGCGCGAATACTGACGCCAGGTCCTGCGCTACTTCGAGCGTATCGCAATACCATCTCTGTGGCCCTGCTCTCAAAGTCGGCGCGGGTAGGCTGTCTGTTGCCAGAGAGCCAAGTTGACACCGGTCGGTTGAAATACTCGCTTACACTCGACACTGCGCCAGGAGTAAGATCATTGGTAGTGGGATCAAAGCTCTGCGGGCGATACAATGCATTGACGGCGCGATCCCGCAATGTCGACTCAGACGGCAACGGCGGTCCGTCTGGTATCACATTGCCGGACAAGTCGCGAATGGGGTGAACAGTCAGAAACTGGTTATCTGTTGCTAGAGCGTTCTTGCCAGCGTTTGCCGAACGTTGTTCCGGAGCATATGCATCGTGAGCCGCGACTTGCCATCCATTTTGCGACTCTGCTGTATCTGAGTTGTCTAGTTCAATTTGATTTTGAATTTCGTTTGACATTGGCTGCGTCCTCGTATCTGATGCCGTCCCATTTCCATAACAGGGATTATGCCGATGCGAAGGTGCAGTTTCTACGTTGATTGAAGCAGTGATCAATGCAGAATCGAACTACTCGAAAGCGAGTACCGTTTGTGATGTCTGGCGAGAAGATGGCGGTACCATCGCCTTCTTGGGGCGGCAAAGAAAGTGGACTTCAGGGCGACCGGGAAGATGCTTTCGGGATTCATTTCTATCACTCATTCGATCATGTTCATCGATTGGTTTCTTCAGCTAGCGAGGAAGGGCTGGAAAGTCATCAGTTGCGCTAACCTGTGATATTGAGAAGGCAGTGAGGCTTTTACGAACTTCGATGCGGGACTTCCCCTGCACCCTGCGTGGTGTGGGGCTGCGCACGCTCTATTGACGGGCCTCACGTCGATGCCCCCGATTATGTCTAGCGGGGAGATTGATATAGGGTTGATCCATTCCCCTTCGCCCCTCTCTCAACAGTTAGCTGCTACAAAAAACCTTTCGCACCAACCTGTAAACACTCATTTAGTCCCAGTTGACGGGAGTGTCAGGTTGCCGCGATTCAACCGGGAGCTAGATATGGAGTATGGAGCGCTGATTATCGGGTTGGTAATTGCGGTGGTCTTACTGTTCCGGTTCAATCGGAACCTGGAAGCCGCTACGCAAATCGCGATGTTGCTCAACCGCGGCTACAGTTTCGATCAGGCGGCCGCCGCCCTCAAGATCAAGCCCGAAGTCGTAGCCTACTACCAGAGCCGCAGCAGCATGTTCAAGGAGATGGTGCAGCAGCGTGCTCGGTCGCGAAGCCTGCCTCGGTAACTCGCCTGTGCCCCTGCCGGCAGCTTCTCTCTTTCCCGACAAACTCGAGGGTTTCACGTGAGTATCGTCATCTTGTCGCAGGGTTCGGTTCGGCGGACCATTTTCGCCTCCCGCCCGCTGGTGCTGTCCATCAGCAAGGACCAGAAGCGCGACGCCGTGAGCGTCAGCGCCAGTCACCACTTCCGACCCGAAAGCGACTGGGGCTGCGTCGTCGAAACTGACGGATCCAACCGGAGCTGCATCGCGCTGCTTGGTACGCCGCCAGTGAATGTCGGGGACCTCGGAGTCGGCTATGTCGTCTGGTCGCCGCAGGATGCGACCGAGACCGCCGACCGCGTCGTGCGCGGTGCGGCGCACGACAGCCAAGTCTACTACCAGCTTCCAGGCGGCTTCATCGTGCCCTGCTTCGACAAGTGGACGTCGGTTCACTCCTACGCCGAAGCGATCTGCACGGTGATCGACCGTCAGGGCGCGAACCAGTGTCGGGCGACCAAGGCGAGCGTGCAGAATGAGACGCCCTGGAAAACCCGGCACAGTCGCGACGGGAACTGCTTCCTGCCGGTGGTGCGGTTGACCGCGGCCGACGGCAACTGGACGGAGGGGTACGTCGTGACCGACACGCACTTGAACCCGGTGGGGGTTCTCGTGCCCGGTGGCGACTGGCAGACCTTCATCGTGGAGCCGGTGCCGAACGGGCCGCTTTGCAAGCCTTGCTTTCCTGTGGGCAAGGCGGACCTGTTCTCCAGCAACACCTGACCGCAAGTAGCGGTCACAAGAGCTTGAGTGGTGCGGCTGCAGCAGGCAAACGCTCGCCTTAAGAAGTCGGCACTGAAGTGCTGTTGGTGGACCTGTACGCCAGCCACACGTAGTGGCGAATGACAGGCATCGTAAAGAATTCGCTTTCTCAAGAACCTGGAGACTTTCACATGAAGCGGTTGTTTTCCCTGATTCTGGTGGCGATGGTTGTGTCGTTCAGCGGTTGCGCCAGCGGTCCCTCCAAGGAGGAGCAGGCGCTGTCGCAGGTGAACGTTACCGTGCGCAAGGAGTTCAACGACAAGAACTTCCCGACCGACGGCACCACCGGCGAGAAGGACGCCTGGGGGCACGACCTGACCTGGGACCTCGAGAAGCACTGGAACAGCTACTCGCTCAAGGTCCGGTCGAACGGGCCGGACGGCCTGCCGTACACCAAGGACGACATCACGGCCACGTCGTCCGTGAAGGTGACGGACGAGGAGTCGGCCAGCGAGCGCTTCGTGCGCGGGTTGGCGCGGGGCACGCTCAAGGGCATCAAGCAGGGCATCTTCGGCCAGAAGGACGGCGAGAAGGACAAGAAGGACAATGGCAAGGACAAGAAGTAAGGTGCCGAACTGGTTTAGCAGGTAGCATCCCTTTACGATCGTAGCGCACGGCGCGATACAACCAGTGAAAGACCAGTTGTGCTAGGTCCGCCGGGGAGAAGATGCACCATCGCTGGTGCTCTTCTTCTTCTCTTCGGGACTACTAGAAAGAGAAGTAGAATGTGAACGTCGAGGTAATTACTCAGTGAGGGGCGTAGCCAGTGGAACTCGTCCGACTAAACGAACAGCATCATAAACCGCGACGCGGGAGAGGCATTTATTCGATGAAAGAGGGGAGCACCCGTTTCGACAACCCGAAATGCTCTGCAAGATTTTCCCGGGAAAATCTTGCAGAGCATTTTGGGTTCAGCAGAGGGGAGGGAGGGGCGAAAATTTTCCGTCCTAGTCCGTCTGGCCTGTGGTTTGTTCTTGAAAGTCAAAGCTAGCGATCCCGATTGGAGACTCACTACGCAAGCCATTGTTCAAGCTAAGCTTCTAGCATTCAGACGAGTTGGCATTGCAGCCGCTGAGACGCAATCAAACGGTGAAGGTGACACTTCTATTGCCGGACCCAATGGCAGGACAGTGGTTTACGAGATTGCAGGTAACAGGAGTAGAAGCATGTATGTCAAAAGCATTAAAGGGGAAACCAGGCATGCTTCAAAGCGTACTGACAAAGCAGTGATTAAGCAATCTGATTCACGTATGGGTCAAGAACTACTAATTCTGACTCATATGTGAATCAAGGCGACTGTGGAGCCAAGAAGCGAAAGTCCCGGTAAATGGTGCAACGCTGACGTATAGTAGGGCGGGCGAAAATGGTAAGGGATCGGGCAACACAGGCCCGAAGATTGTCTAATGTCTTTTTGCGTCTGTGGCCAGAATGTCATTTTTATCCGATGATTACTGTATGAGTAATCACGACAAAACGAATCCCC
>JAIELX010000112.1 GCA_019752635.1 Candidatus Obscuribacterales bacterium
AGTAGTGCATCCTGAGCTGCCGTGATGGTGATGGTGTTACCATTTCCACTGGCCGTACCGCCCTGGCTGGTTATGGTTGTTGTACCGGTATTGAGGATGATGTCGTTAGTAGCGCCGTTGGCAGTGAACGTAACCGTTCCGCCATTACCTGCACCAGCGGCACCAGTCGCGCCATTCGCGGATATGGCCAGTGAGCTCGCACTGGCGTTGCGGGTTATGGTGCCGCCCGTGACTGCGACTGTCCCTGCATTGCCCGTGGTGCCCACATTGTTGACCGACCACGTACCCGCTGCTGCGTAATTGAGATTGATCTGCGCCGGGGTGGCGCCGTTGCCGTTGACTGTGATAGTTCCGCCAGCGAACGCCCCCCTGTTGTTGGCGGCTAAATTGCTTCCAATATTTATGGCACCGGTACCGAGGTTGCGGATCAAGATATCGCCGCCTGCGCCTGAGGTGGCACCGGCGCTGGCTGTCAGATTAGCCCCGGCGTTGATTGTGATTGCACCGCTGCTTGCGTTACCTTGTCTTATCGTGATGTCGCCTGCACTACCGGTGCCAGCACCGCTAGTGTTGACTGAAGCCGAGAGGGCGAGGGTTCCCGCCGCGCCGACATTGCTCGCTGTGATGGTGACGTTGCCGCCCGCCGAGTTTCCTCCCAGTGCGTTGGCATTGATGGTATTTGCAGGAAGGTTGATGCTATCTCCGGCCGTGATGTTTATGGTGCCGCCGACACCTGCGCTGGTACCACCCTGCGCTCCGATGGCTATCGTTCCGGTGCTGAAGTCAATGTCGCCTGTGGCAGCTGATGCTGACAGCGTTACCGTGCCACCGGCGCCGCCAGCGCCCGCAGCCACTGCACCGTTAGCAGTGATCGTTCTCAGTCCGACTCCTGCTGTGGTGATGGTAGAGCCCGAAATACCGACGCTCCCTCCGGCGCCAGCCGTTCCTGTTGCTGTGGCAGTGATGTTTGCGGCGCCAGCAATAAAACCGATTGTGCCGCCACCGGTCAGGCTGACTGAACCTGCATTGCCGGTACCGGTGTTGTTCGCACTAATAGTTGCAGCTGCAATGTTCTGGATCGCGGTAGTGCCGGTAAGCGTGACTGTACCGCCAGTGCCTGCACCGCCAGCGTTGGCTTGAATGGTCGATGTGTTAACGTTTATTGTCGGCGCCGTTATGTTGACGATGCCTGCGTTACCCGCGCCTGAGTTATTAGCGCGGATGACTGAAGCGTTACCGGTAAAGGTGGTCGAGTTTATATTGATTGTGCCGGCTGTCGCTGCGCTGACCGAGTTGGCTGAAATTGTGCCGCCGCCCGTGTGCGTGGCTGAGTTCACCGTTATGTTGCCGCCTGCACCGGTTCCCGAGTTGTCTGCGAGCAATGAGCCGGTGTTCATGGTCATGGTATTGGCATTGACCGTGATGTTACCAGCTGCGGCGGAGCCGCTCGCAGCGACAGAGTGAACTGTTCCTGCCGCGAGAGTGACGTTGCCCAGCGGTGCCGCGGAGCCACCGTCTATAAGGATGACTCCACCGGTTTTGGTTCCGGTGCCGGTAGCAGTTAAGTTTCCATTGAGCGTGATACCACCGTTAACACCGGCTTTCCCGATGTTTCGCACAGTGATCTGGCTTCCTATTCCTGCGATCTGACCACCTGTTGCGCTCAGACCATTGGCACTTATGGCCAGGTTGACGCTCGAGTTGTTAGTGACACTGATCACGCCTCCGCGTCCAGTACCGGTGCCGTTTGCTGTTACTGCGGGAGATAGTGTGACAGTGCCGTTCGTGGCGCTGTTGCTGCCCAGCACGGTGATGGTGCCACCATTGGAGTTAACGCCTTGGGCACTTGCACTGAAGGTGCTGACGCCGGCGGGGATGCTAATTGAATCGCCTGCTGTCAGAGAAATACTACCGCCCGCGCCGGACGATAGTCCGCCGAGGGCTGTGAGCGCCACGGTGCCGGCGCTGAAGTCTATATCTCCCGTCGCGGCGGTCGCTGCCAGTGTGACCGAGCCACCCGCTCCGCCAGCTCCTGCAGCTGCCGCGCCGTTGGCGGTAATCGTTCTGAGACTGGCTCCGGCTGCGGTGATAGTTGATCCCGTCAGGTTGACAGTTCCACCAGTGCCTGCAGTCCCGGCTGCGTTGGCTGTTATGGTGGCCACGCCTGTGAATCCGATACCTCCAGTACTTGTCAGCGTTACTTGCCCCGCATTGCCTGTGCCCGTGTTGTTCGCGGTGATGGTTGCGCCGTTTATTGTAGTGATAGCGGTGCTGGCGACGATGGAGACCGTACCGGCGGTGCCCGTACTTGAGTTGTTTGCACGGACAGTAGAACCGTTCACGGTGAACGTTCCAGTGTTGATGTTCACTGTTCCCGCTGTGGCAGCGCTGGCCGAGTTGGCGGAAATTGTACCGCCGCCCGTGTGAGTGGCTGAGTTGACCGTTATGGTGCCGCCTGCTCCGGTTCCCGAGTTGTCTGCCAACAGCGAGCCTGTGTTCATGGTCATCGTATTGGAATTGACCGTGATGTTGCCTGCTGCAGCGGAGCCGCTTGCGGCGACAGAGTGAACTGTTCCTGCTGCCAGAGTGACGTTGCCTAGTGGTGCACCGGAACCACCGTCTATAAAGATGACACCACCAGTCTTGACTCCTGTTCCCGTAGCGGTCAAATTACCGTTGAGAGTGATGCCGCCATTTGTAACCTTGCCAATGTTCCTGACGGTTATCTGGCTGCCGACTCCTGCAATCTGACCACCCGTGGCGCTCAAACCATTGGCACTGATAGCAAGGTTAACGCTTGAGTTGTTAGTGACACTAATCACGCCTCCGCGTCCGGTGCCGGCGGCGTTCGCGGTGACTGCACTAGCTAAAGTGACTGTTCCGTTCGTCGCCGCCGCATTGCTGCCTAGGACCGTGATGGTTCCGCCATTGGAGTTGCCTGCAAGGGCGTTCGCACTAAATGTGCTTCCCGCCGGTATATTGATGGAGTCGCCAGCCGTCAGTGAGATCGAACCACCGGCACCGCTGCCTACACCACCGGTGGCGGTGAGAGCGATCGTTCCTGCGCTGAAATCGATATCTCCGCCGGCGGCTGTGGCCGTCAAAGATACGGAACCGCCGGTGCCTGCACCAGCGACACCGGACGCACCGTTGGCAGTGATGGTTCTGAGATTCGCGCCGACGGCGGTTATGCCCGTTCCTCCTCCCGTGAGACTGATTGCGCCACCGGCACCCGCAGTGCCTGTGGCGTTAGCTGTGATGGAGGATGCTCCCGCAGCGAACGCGATGTTGCCTCCACCGTCCATGGTGATAGAGCCGGCATTGCCCGTTCCGGTGTTGTTGACGCTGATCGCCGCAGTTGAGATGTTGATAGCGGTCGTCGATGTGACTGTGATTGCACCGCCTGTACCAGCACCGGCTGCGGTGGCTGAGATACCACCCGCGTTCAAGTTCGCGGTTGGTGCCGTGATAGTGATTGTGCCTCCGGGACCAGCGCCGAAGCTATTAGCTGAAATTGAAGTAGCGGATGTACTTGCGTTGAACGTGGCTAATGCGTTGATACTGACTATGCCCGCCGTTGCACCGGAGGAGTTCGCACTTATCTGACTGGTACCACCGTTATGGGTAATGGAATTCAAGGCGATACTGCCACCGGTGGTTGATCCTGTGCTGCTTATAACTGCATTGTTCAGCGTCAAAGTATTGGCATTTACGAGGATCTGTCCACCGGCAAAGCCAGCAAACGCTGAAGCCGTGAGATTTGCGCCCGCAGCTAATGTCACGTTGCCTAGCGGTGCTGCCGAACCCGCGTCAAGTGTGATTGAACCACTATCTCCAGTTGTGAGTCCGTTAGCGGCGATTGCCTGGTTTACCGCTATTCCACCATTTACGCCGCCACTTCCCAGGTTTGTGATGGTGACTTGGCTGCCGACACCCGCTACCTTGCCGCCGTTAGCAGTGATAGCACCGTTGAGCGTAACCGCCCCGCTTGAATTGTTCTGGACGCTGATAATGCCGCCGCGACCGGTGTTGACGCCTGTCGCGGTGAGGGTCGCGCCGAGCGTAACCGCGCCAGTGCCGGTGACATTACTGCCAACTAAAGTAATGCTTCCACCGGCACTTACTCCGGCAACTCCGCTGGCAGTGATCGAGCCGGGCAAAACGATATTCAGTCCGGAAGTAAGGTTCACTGTGCCGCCAGCGCCTGCCGACGTGCCACCTGATGCGGCGATTACTGCAGAGCCGATGCTGAAATCGATACTGCCAGCAGCGCCGGTCGACACCATGGTCACCGCACCACCGGCTCCACCTGCCCCGGCCAGTTGAGCGCCTCGAGCATTGAAGGTTCTGGCACCGGCTAGAGTGTTCGCATTAATACCGAGACCGCGAATATCGATCGTTCCGCCAGCGCCTGCGGTTCCTTCTGCATCAACGTCAAGCGTGATCGCAGCGGGGAATGTTACTGCTCCGTCGGTGCCCGCTCCGTCGCCATCGATGGTTACAGAACCCCCGTTGCCAGTGCCTCGTCCATTGGCTGTCAGATTGCTGCTTAACGCTATGCCGCCATTAGTAGCTCCGCCCTCATTGCGAATTAGTATCGCGCCACCAGTGCCGCTGGTTGCTCCAGCATTCGCATCGATGGTACCTGCCGCACTGATTGTGACTGCGCCGCTGCTGTTGTTGAAGAGGTTGATGTTTCCACCGTTTCCTGTGCCAGATCCGTTTGCGGATAGCGGAGCACCGATGGTGAGGGTACCGGTGGCCGTTGCAGCGCTGCCAGCAAGATTGATGGTGCCGCCGTTGCCACTACCGCCGATGGCACCGGCACTGATATTTGCGGTGCTTAGTGTCAGATTTCGTCCTGCGGACGCTGAGACTGTGCCGCCATCACCGCCGGTGGTGCCACCGGTCGCCGATAGAAGGAATGTCGTTGCCGAGAAGGTAAGGTCGCCGGTCGCTCCCGATGCGGTCAGGGAAACTGAGCCGCCGTTGCCAGTTCCGGTAGTGGCTCCGTTAGCACTGAAGGTTTGTGCTGCCCCGCTTCCAGCAAGGGTCAGACCTGCGATGTCGACTATGCCGCCGTTGCCTGAAGCACCGGTGGCATTGGCGGACACTGCGGCCGAATTCACGGTGACAGCACCTGCATTCGCCCCGGATGAACCCAGCGTGATAGTACCGCCATTGGCCGCACTGCCCGTGGCTGAGACGGATCCGCTGATCGTCGTCGCGCCAGCCGCTGCACCATTGCCATTGTTGAGGATGTTGATAACGCCGCCGCGAGCTCCTGCGGCGGTGCCATTTGCGGATGCTCCACCGGCAACTGTTAATGTGCCGGTGCTGTGGTTCAATATATTGATTGTCGCGCCTGCGAGCCCGCCGGTGTTTCCTGAATTGGCTGTAACGGCAGCCGTTGCGCCAAGGTTGAGGACGCCGTTAGCGACGCCCTGGCTGGCCTGAAGCGTAATGTTTCCAGCTTTTCCGTTGGTCGATGTGCTGGTGAATCCAGTGCTGCCAGCTGGCACAGTTAAGCTGCCGCCGGCCGAAACTGTGATTGCTCCGCCGGTGCCATTGGTGGTTGAACTGTTTGCGGAGAGCCCATTGGCGAAGGAGATGTTGTTGGTAGTTTGCGCTGTAAGACCGATAGCACCGCCGCCGGAGATGCCGGTAGAGGTCAGCACAATATTGTTAGGTCCGCCAGTTACAGCTCCGCCGGTGATGGAGATGGCACCACCAGTAGCTGCGGCTGAGGCAGTAGTGACCGTGGTCGCTGTGGTCTGGTTCAACGCGATAGCACCTGGAGTGGCGCCACCGGCAGCGATCGTGAATGTACCGCCATTGCCACCAGCTCCGGCACCTGTTGCAGACGCTGAACCGGCTGCGCCAAAGGTCACGCCGCCGTTTGAACCAGCTCGACCAGTTGCGGTGATAAGAATCGAGCCGCCGGTTCCAGTAGTGCCGGAGTTTGCCGAAAGAGCACCATTGATTGTCACCGCGGTAACAGCATTGCTGTTATTAGTAATATTGATAGCGCCGCCGTTACCAGTACCCGATCCGTTAACGGTGATTCCTGGTGTAACGGTCAACGTTCCATTGGCAGCAGCATTGCTGCTAGCAGTAACATTGACAGTTCCACCGTTACCGTTGCCGGCAAGTACGCTGGCGTTGAGCAGACCTGCTGCAGACAACGTGAATGTGCGACCGGCACTAGCTGTCAGTGTGCCGCCGTTCCCACCAGTACTGCCGCTGGTTGCAGCCATCGTAAAAGCCCCTGCAGCGAGTGTAATGTCCGCTGCAGCGCCCAACGTGGTCAGAGAAACTGAACCGCCATTGCCACTGCCAGCCGAAGCACCATTTGCGCTGAAGGTTTGACCGGCGCCACCGGTGAACGTGTTCCCTGTAAGGGTCACTGTACCACCATTACCGCTTGCACCGGTCGCATTAGCACTCACTGTAGCCGACGTCAGCGTCAATGCCCCGGCGTTGGCCCCGGTGGATGTGATCGAGACAGCGCCTCCGTTGGCAGCGCTGCCATTGGCTGTGACGTTCGCACTTACGGTCGTAAGTCCGGCGGAGGCGCCATTGCCATCATTATTGATAGTGATCGAGCCACCTTGTGCTCCTGCTGCTGTGCCGTTGGCCGTGACCGCGCCGTTGACGGCAAGAGTACCGGTGCTGTCATTGTTGATGAGAATCGTTGGTCCTACACCTGCAGAACCATGGTTGGCTGTTACAGTGGCTCCCGTGCCTAGCGACAAATTGCCGTTGGCAGCAGTCTGGCTGGCTTGAATGCTGATGTTGCCAGCCTGACCACTGGTGGAGGTGCTGGTGAAACCGGTGCTTGCATTACCAACAGTAATGCTTCTGCCTGCAGAAAGAGTTATTGCGCCGCCAGTTCCATTACTGGTAGAGCTGTTCCCGGAGAGTCCGTTTGCGAAATTGATATCGTTAGCAGCTCCGCTGGCGGTCATCAAAATAGCACCACCGCCGGTGACACCACTTGAGTTCAGCACTAGATTCGCAGCGCCACCTGTTATAGCGCCGCCACTTATATTGATGCTTCCGCCTGTCGCGGCCGCGGATGATGTGGATATGGAAGTATTGTTTAGCGCTAATGCGCCAGGTGTGGCAGCTCCACCATCTACGATGATGGTACCGCCGTTGCCCGCCACTCCTGCGCCGGTAGCGCTCAGGTTGGCTGCTGCAGCTAGAGCTATACCGCCATTAGAGCCAGCGCGACCAGTGTTGGTTATCGTGATAGCGCCACCTGTACCAGTAGTACCGGAGTTCGCCGAAATAGCACCGTTCAGACTTATCGCTGACGCTGCATTGCTGTTGTTGGTGACATTGATGGTACCGCCATTTCCAGTACCAGTGCCGTTTGCAGCAAGTGACGGCGTAACGGTCAGAGTGCCATTTGCGGCAGCGTTGTTGCTGGCGGTGAGGTTTAAGGTACCGCCACTTCCATTCGTGCCAACAGCGTTAACATTTATCGCCGTTCCTGCTGCCAGGTTGAGCGTGCGCCCTGCCGTGACTGTGGCTGAACCGCCCGCGCCTCCATTACCGGTTCCTGTAGCGGAGATATCGAAAGCCGCGCCTGCGCCGAGCGAGACATCGCCAGTGGCAGCTTGGGCGCGCACCAGCACTGTGCCGCCGTTGAAAGCCGCACCGGATGATGCTGCATTTGCATTCAGGTTCAGCGGCGTAGCGCCGACAACAGCGAGAGTCTGTGAGTCAACAGTGATGCTGCCGCCGTTTCCGTTGATGGCGGCATTAGCATTGAGCGTGCCTGAGCCGATAGTCAAGGCTCCTGCTGTGGCTAGAATGTTGATCGTTCCGCCAGCGCCTCCGCCTACAGCTGTGGGCGAAACCAGCAGAGAACCGATTGTGCCGAAGTTCAAATTGCCGGTACTTTGAACAGTTATTGATCCGGGTCCAGTAGAAATTGAAGATTGGATAGTTCCATTGTTGGTCATGGAACCGCCGTTCACGTTGAACGTGACTGCGCGATCCGAACTCAACGTGAAGTTGGTTGCCAGCGTAGTGTCGCCAGTGGCTCCGTTCACCGTCGAGGTGACGACGCCGCCGTTCAGGTTCAGCGTAGCGGCACCGGCCCCGGACGTGAGGAAGTTTACGTCTTGCCCTGCGAACGTATTCGATATATTGATCGCGCCGCCGGCTGTAGTGATAGCCGCGGATGATAGCGATGGTGCCGTGATATTCAGCGGATCGGTTGGGCAGACAATACCGTTGTCTATATTCACAACTGTGGCTGCAGCCACGGCAGTCAATCCGCTGAGACTTTCAAAAATGATGTTGGGTGAGCGAACTGCAACTGCAGTTCCGCTGTTCACCGTTACAATCTGGTTCGCTCTGAAGATAATCGAACCGGAGCAGCATTGCGAGCTAAGCTCTACACTGCCACCAGCCCCCGGATCGAGAGTCAATCCATTTGTAGTGTTGATGTCCAACACATTTGTGGTGCCGCCGGTCGAAGTTTCGAAGCGAATGACACCGGCTCCTCCGCCGGTGAGCGTGTAACTTCCCTTGTCGCCTGTGAGGTTGACTCCGCCTTTTTGGTTGCCGGCGGTAGTGCTCTTCACGTTTATGACGCCAGCGGCAGCAGACGAAGTGATGGTGCCGCTGTTAGACAAGGTGCCAGCACTGGCACCACCGGCTCCGGGATCACCGTTTACATTTATGGTGATGTCGTTATTTGAGGACAGCGTAACTCCGGTATTGACCGTAGTGGTTGCAGCCAATCCGGTTGTGGTTGTGAGGTCTGCACCATTGAAAGCAATGTTGGTTGTATTCGAACCTGCGGTCTTCGCGAAGGTTAGATTGGCACCGGATACCGTCGGTCCAACTGTAATTGATCCTCCTGCTCCGGTAGTGAATGTCGCGTTGCCGCCACCGGCAAAGTCTGTGCCGGTGATGGTGAGATTTTCGGTTCCAACATTGCCCGAATCAATAATGATGGGCGATGCACCAGATGCAGTAAATCCAGAGTTCAGACCCATGTTCAAGTTGGGGCTGCGAACTTGCAATGTGGCGCCGCCGCCAATAGTTATGTTGGAGTTTCTGGCAACATTGATATCGCCACCTGCTCCCATCGCTTCGAATGAAAGTGTTTGTCCGGGACCCGCGCCTAGCGAAAAGTTCACCGCCGATTCAAGATTTAAGTCGAATCCGTTTCCTGCCGCTACACGAATTGTAGTTGCGCCACCGCCGGTGGTTTGCACCGTGCCTTCGCCCGTGAAAGCAAGGTCGCCTGTACTGTTGATCAAGATCGTTCCAGCCGCCTTGCTAGAAGTGACTGTGCCGTTGACTTGAACTGCAAATGACGAGAGAGTTACATCTCCGGTGCCCTGGGTTACTCTGCCTTCGCCGACGACTACCTTCGAGCCGGTTCCTGTTGCTTGGGCAAGCACGTCACCGCCAGTGGCAGTAACGGTGCCGAGGTAGAGTGAATTGTTTATTGCTTGAGGAGTGAGTGTGACAGCTGATCCAGTCGCGTTGATGAACCCCGCCAGGGTTCCTTGACCGGCACCGGCGCCGGTGACGCTGACTGCCTGACCCGGTTGGTTCAGATAGACTTCGCCAAGTGTCCCTGTAGCAGAGTTGGCCGAAATTGTTCCTGTTCCGGAAAGCGAGATATTCAGCGCTGATGCGCTGCGATTGGTAATGGTGATATCACCGCCGCTCCCTGAACCAGGCGCGTTAGCCAATACATTTCCGCTAATGAAGTTGCGGGCGCCAGCTGCCCCTACAAGCAATGGTGCCGCGGTGTTTTCGTAGAACTCGATGCTGACCGAGCCGCCGTTGCCGCTTCCTGTGCCGCTGGCATCGATGCTGCCTGTCACCTGCAGGAATGAGTTGCCTGTGTTGTCCTTGGTAGACGCCTTCAAGCTGATGGTTGGTCCGTTGCCGGTGGAGCCCACTCCTGCATTCAGTGCGCTCGCGTCTACAATTAGCGACCCGCCCGATGAGATGTCGACGTTCCCGCCGCTGGCTCCGGCTCCTGCTCCGGAGGACGCGTTGATGGTGACTTGACCACTCCCGCCGCCGACCGTAATCGTTCCGGTTGAACTGGTGGTTGTGAGGTTTATATCTCCGCCGGCTCCGCCATTAACACCGGTTGCCGTAATGTTTAGAGTGCCGCCACCGACATTCAACTGCGTGCCTTGAACGTTTATTGTGCCGCCGGCGTTGTTCCCTGCCCCGCCTGCGTTTGCCGTCAAGTTGCCGGCCGGAATTGTCACCGGTCCGTTGGTGCCAACCAGCGATATGCTGCCGCCGGCACCGTTGGTTGCATTGACGTTGATGTCGGCCGGAGTGCTCATCACAATGCCGCCCGATCCGGTGTTGAGAACGTTGACGCTGCCACCGGTTCCCGATGTGGCGCCGCCTTGTGCTGAAACGTTTCCGCGAATACCATTTGTAACGGCCCCGGCAGAAATGTCGAAGGCTGTCGCGCTGGCCATGGTGATGTTGATCTGACCACCGTCGCCTACGCCGACTCCGTTTGTGCTCAGGTTCCCATCTACGTAGACGTTGCCGGTACCACCGGTGCCACCGGTTAAGTTGAGAATGGCGCCATTACCGCTGGTGCCTTGTGGTCCTGCGAGCAGCGTTGTCGGGTCGACATAGACATTGCTACCGGCACTAAGTGTGACCGTGCCGCCATTGCCTGAAGTTACGCCGCCTCGAGCGGTGATGCTGATTGTGTTGGCTACGTTGTCGATCGAGAGCGAACTTGCCGCTCCACTAGCGGTCACTGAAACTGTGCCACCATTACCGGTGCCGGTACCGTCTGCTGTAAGCGACAGAGGTACTGCCCCTGTGCTTGAAACGGTGACAGCATTTCCACTGAGGGCTATGGTGCCGCCATTGTTGTTGCCACCGGCTGCGCTGGCGTTGAGGGTTGATGCACCGGCCGCTACAGGAATTGAGAGAGTTCCGCTGCCGGCGTTTAGGGTAATTGAACCGCCGGCTCCTGCTGCTGCTTGCGGCGAGACGACCACGTTATTGGTGTTCGCCAGGTTGATGCCGCCGGTTCCAATGTTTGCGACCGATATTGTGCCGCCTTTGCCACTGGTTATGCCGCCTCTTGCCGACAGTGTCCCTTCGATGCCGTTGGGCGCAGCGGATCCTGCACCGGGGTCGAAAACAAAGGTTGTGGAACCGCGACTGGATAGATTGATTGTGCCGCCGTCACCGTTGCCAACCCCATCGGCGTTTAGCGATCCATTTATATAGAGATTGGCGTTTGCCGGGCCTGTGTCCCCTGCGTGCAAAGTGATGCTTGCGCCGTTGCCGTTCGTTCCTAGCGGACCGGCGGTCAATGATGCTACATCGACTGTGAGTGTCGAATTGGAATTGAGGCTAACTGTGCCCCCATTTCCGCCCGTGGCGCCGCTTTGTGCTTTCACGACAATGTTGTTTGCTGCCGTACCAACAGTGAGAGCACCGTTCGTGTTAACAGTTACCGAGCCACCCGAACCGCCGCCAACACCTCTGGCTTGAAGGGTCAGAACCCCACCCCCGGCCGACAGGCCTGAACCTGCTATGTTGATGATGCCGCCGCTTCCGCCGCCTGCACCGCCATCTAGATTCAGTGTTCCGCCGGAATTGAATGTTACCGGTCCAGCAAGCAGAGGTCCGCCGCCGGCCGCGTTGAGCACGATGCTGCCGGCCGAGTTGGCGCCGGTGGCATTGACTGATAAGTCGGTTGCGGCATTAACTGTAATGCCACCCAGGCCCATGTTTGTGATGCTGACTGTCCCGCCTTTGCCCCCGCCGGCTCCGGCGTTCGCTGCCAACGTCCCGTTGATGGCGTTAGCGCCAGCACCATTGTTGACCACAAAGGGCGAACCCGCTCCGGTAGCCATTTGAAGGTTAACCTGACCGCCGTCTCCGGTACCAATGCCGTTTGCATTGAGGGCAGTGTTGATGGAAAGTGAGCCTAAGCCGCTCTTGCCAGCTGTCAGGTTATAGATAGCGCCATTGCCATTGCCGGCTCCTGCGGCAGCGAGCAGATTGGCAGTTGTGACCGATAAGTTCCCGCCGGCCTGAACCGTTATTTGACCGCCGTTTCCACCTGTCCCGCCTGGAGCTGCGTTGATGTTGAATCCGCCGGCGCCAACAGTAAGATTGTTTCCAGCCGTGCTCGACTTAATTGTGACTGCGCCGCCGCTGCCGTTGCCCGTGCCGGCAGCATTAACGTTGACCGCGCCGCCGAGAGTTATTGTCGAACCGAGCACATTGACACTACCGCCGGCGAAGTTTGTTCCGGTGGCATTGGCGCTAAAAGTTCCCGCAGAGAGGGTTACGGCTCCCGGAGTGACGCCTTGGGTAGCGTCAACAGTGATCGATCCGCCTTTTCCGCCAGTGCCTCCAGCGGTCGCGGACATGTTTGCCGGGTCGACGCTGATGCCGCCCGTTCCCTTATTAATGATGCTGAGCGTGCCGCCCGCACCGCCGGTAAGTCCCGCATTGGCGCTGATAGTGCCGCTGACGGAGTTCGCCGTCGAAATGCCTGTCAGGTTAAACACCGACACGCTCTGACTGGTTAAACTGACCGTACCTCCGGCACCTGTGCCGATTCCATTCATATCTAAGCTGCCGGCAACTTGCACATTGCCGCTACCAGCGGTGCCCGCGGTTAGTGTCAATTTGCCGCCGTCGCCGTTGCCTGCTTGCGGTGCAAGCTGAATTGCGGTTCCAGGGTTAGTAACCGTGACGTTCCCGCCGGAACTGGCAGTTAAGGTTCCGCCGTTTCCACCCGTTGTTCCGCTCCGTGCCAGCACTTGGATGTTGCCGGCGCCGACATCGTTGAAGCTGAGGTTACCGGAAGTGTCGAAAGTGTGAGATTTACCGTTCCGCCGTTACCGGTTCCGCCTGTCCCGCCCGATGCATCAAGGGTAAGTAAACCGGCCCCGCTGCTGATGGTTTTGCCGGTCAAAGTCAGTGTGCCGCCATCGGAACTTCCGGCACCGCCAGCCACTGAGAGCGATCCTGTGCCGAGCGTCAAGTTACCGTTGCTGGTTGAGGTTCCTGCGATTAGTGCTAACGTGCCGCCTGCACCGCTACCCGTAGTCGTGGTCTGTAAGTTCGTCGTCGGGGCAGTGACCGTGATGCCGCCCGTTCCATTGTTCGTGACGGTGATGCTGCCACCCTTGTTGTTCCCGGCGCCGCCCGCGTTCGCCAGGATATTGCCAGTCACACCATTAGTACCGGCTGCACCGACTACGAATGCATTGCTACTGAAGTTGTTTATTTGAACAGTGCCGCCGATACCATTACTGTTACTGGCATTTATATTGCCGTTGACCAGTATGTTGGCGCTGCCTGCAGTTGAGCCGGCATCTAACCGAATGGTGCCGCCATCGCTGGTCAAGTTGCCGTTGACAGTTATACCTCTCGGATTTGCAGCCCCGAAAAGGAAGGTCCCTCCGGATGTGACGCCGGTCGGAATGTTGACTGATATGATGCCGGATTGCGACAATGCGGCTGCAGCAAGACTGATGTTGCCGGTTCCGGCGGTACCGCCACTGGTGTTGATCGCACCGACAGTGATGGCAGTTGAAGAAGATGAGTTCGAGTCTGCGCCGATAATAGTGACATTCCCGTTGGCTGCGCCGGTGCCACCCGTGAGGATCGATGTCCCGCCGGCTATCACTCTTCCAGAGTTGAAGCCGGCCCCGTCATAGGCCGCAATCGTCACGTTGCCGCCGGCACCTGCTGTTCCGCGAGAATCGATTGTAGTTACACCGGTCAGGTCGACGAATCCTCCATCGGGATTGGCAGGACCCAGCAATTGAAGCGTGACTCCCGGAACAGACTCGTTTTGTAACACTCCGGCTGCGATCAAGATGTTGCCGCCTGATGCGCCGGATGTATTTAAGCTTGTGGTGCCATTTGCGATAACATCTCCGAAAGCCACAATCGAGAGCGCCTGACCTGCGAAGGTCATTGCGCCTGTCAATGAGACATCACCCGTAGTGTTATGGAAAGTCGGGTCGCCCGAGAGGATTATGTCGCCGAGAACTAAATTGTCAGTATTGGCAAGAATGTGTGCTTCGCCGGCTGTGATGTTCACAACACCGTCGAGCTGATTGACGTTCAGCCTCGCAATTCCGTCGCCGGAGAAAATATTTAGCTCTTTGGCGATGATGTCGCCGCCTTCGATGATCGAATTGACCTTTCCTGTGGTCATCAGATCACGAACGTTTAGGTTGCCGTTGATCGATTGCAGCAAACCGCCCTGGTTTTGAATAAGCAAATCACGTGTCATCATCGTCTGCACATTGATCGCATCAATTGCTGCGATGGTACCGCTGTTCACGATGCTTCCCGCACCCGAGAACATGTTTATAACTTGAGCATTAATGTTTGCGGTGATGTTGTTGATTGTCTGATTGACTATACTTCCACCGGCGCTGATGTTCAGCACGCCCGGCGTCGTGATCGTACCTGCGTTGAATACATCGCCCAACACATTCAGGGTCAGTCCGCTCGATGAAAAGAGATTGCCCAGGCCAAGGTAGGTAAGATTGTTCGGCATGTAGCCTGAAATTAATCCGCCGGAGGCAATGTTCAGGTTTCCGCCGATATTGAGAACCGAGGACAACCCTGGTGCGGTTTGCAGGGCGAAAAGCGAGCCTTGAATGATGGTATTACCGGCGATGTTCAGAGGATTAGATGCTGAATTGCCGATGGAAAGAGCCGAGACACTAGTGGGGATTGTAATGCCGGCGATGTTGCCTAGAATTTGGGAGCTCAAATTGAGAACGCCGCCAGCGGCGGCACCGGTGTTGTTCAGCAAAATTGTTTGCGTCTGTCCACCGAGAACTTGTTGCATCGCGGCGTACATGGCGGGCGTTATTTGCGATCCGGGGGCGATCGCTTGTAATGTCCCGCCTTCGATAACACCGTTGTTATAAGTTCCACCGACCGTGATATGAACTTCCGCTGCGTGGTCGGCGGTGATGTTGCTTGTAGTAGACCCTAAGTCCAGGTGGATCTCGGACGACTGCGTCGTGCTTGTCTGTGCAACACTCGCCGCTGGGGCGTCTTGCGCAGACGCCATCTGCATCGTCGGCGAACCGGCGATGTAACCGATGACCACCCAAACTAGTCCCAGTTTCCCGTAGACTGTGTTGATCTTCGAAAACTTGCTTGAGCCCATTCGATCTAATCCTTGTATATAGATCTCCCCACAGACTAGCATAACAAAATTGGGTGTCTAATCGGTGAACATTCAGCGAGAATCGGTCACTTAGAGATCAGAATCCGTCATCTGACCGACCCGTTTTCGACTGCAAAATTCTTGTTCGGGGAACGATCAAAATCGGCGGGTTGTCAACGACCTGATCGGTACGATTTTGTTAGCCCTTTCGGGCTAACCGGTACTAGGTTGATCAGCCTAAAATCGTTCGCGATTTCCGACCACTAACATAAAGATTCCGGTGAGTATTACCAAAATAAGTATCACAAAAACGGGAATCGCTATCGGGCTCATTTCGTCCCAGGGACTCGGAATTACGGTTAACTGACAGGCAAGTTTAGCCGGTCCGGCGACGACATTTTGATTCTTGCAAATGAGTTTCAACTCGCCGACATAGAGGCCGGGTTCGGTTTCTGCCGGTATGTCCACGGGGATCTTTACCCGCGTTGAATTCGGAGAAGCGGTGTTAACAGTTACGTTAATAGTCTTCCCTTTGTTGATTAGATTCGAATCGATCCGGGCACTGCTCGATTGAGATTTGGACTTTTTGTGGAGTGGAGCTGGCTCGACTGCGAACTGAAAATCCATAGCGTAACTGCTGTTAACGCGCGCACCAATATCGAAGGCAAGTTCGGCGCGACTTGGTTGATTCAGGAAAAAACCTTGCTTCTTTACTTCCGATGCCACCATCTCTGGTTCTACGAAATATCGAGATGGTACGATCACCGTATATGCCACTTTTCCGGGGATCTTTGCCGTAGACGCAAAATCCATAAGCCCGAAATAGCTTCCTGGTGGACAGTTAGGACCCACGGTCAAGGCTAGGGTTACCTTGTTGAAAGGTGTCGAAGAGTCTACAGCTTTCGGTTCTGCTCGATTGAGAGGCGCCAGCAAAAAAAAGGGCGCATCGCTTAGAAGCAGTCTGATTGCACCGGTAGGAAGAGTTGACACTGGCGATAGATCTGCGCCGTTTTGAGGTATCCCCGTCAGCCGTCCGTCCGAACAAGCTTGCACAATTGATTTCTTGATCGCAGCAAGCTCCGCTGAGGACGCCCTATTTGTAACCTCGCGAACTTGAGTGATCTTTTCAACGTAGCAAGACTTGTTTGTCATATTAACGCTGCATTTTGCGCGCGGCGTTTCGGTAATCTTTCCGAAATTTGCAATACCGCCCTGTGACTCAGGCTTTGGTACGTCAATCTGACCCTTCAATTCTTCGATTGTTTTCTTGAGAGACATATATATTTGTTCGGCTACCGTTCCGCCCTTCGCTTTGGTAACGTCTAGAAACTCACCGCCGAGCAAGGCTGCAACTTCAGCAGCTGTGGTCGTTCCAGACTTTTTTTCAGGCAGTCTTTGTAGTCCGATTACACGAACTTGCCAGGTATTTACCCCCAGCTTGTCCTTAATTTCCCTCTCTTTGGCGACGATTTTGGCCGAGATAGGCCTGATCTGCAAAGTGGCGCCGGGCGGCGGTTCGTCCCATCCGTCCGTTAACATCAGGATGAAATTTGTGGTGCAAGGGGCGGAGTCTTCGCTGAATTTCGAAGCTTTCTTGAATGCTTCTTCGAGCGCGCCGGCCATGTACGTGTCGCCATGCTTATCCGCTTGAAGTTCTGTTGGTGAGTTAATCTTTGATAGGAGAAGTGATCGATCTTCTGCCAGGTTGACGTTAGTTGGCCAATCAGATTTTTCGTTAATGGCAGTGCCGAACGTTATAAATGATACTTTGCTTCCCGAAGACAAAATGCGCGGATCTTGTGCAATTTGCTTTAACGCTGCTCTGAGTGCTTCGAACAAAGTGATGTTTGAGCCATCGGCGCCTTTCACCATGGTGCGAGGGAGTACCATGCTGCCAGAGACATCTACCAAAAAAATGAAATTGGCATGACGATCTTCGCTGTATTCGAGATTCGCGGCTTGTTCCGCCTTTGCTTCCTTGCCGGCAGCACTGCCGGACGGCTGCTTCTGATTATCAGTTACTGCCTGCTCGGCCTTGTCGGTCGATGACGACGGTTCTTGTGCAACCGCATATGGTGCGCAACATCCTGACCAAATTGCAGTCAGAGCAGCGAGCAAAACAATGCACCGGCTGATGCCGCGAAAGCGCCGACAATACTGACTTCCATCATGCGCCGAGTTTACTTCGTTTTGAAGACCTGCGAGTCCTTGAAATTTAAATTGCAAGCAGCTGATGAATCGCACTCCCTAATTGCAGTCTAATGCTTCTAAATCACCTTAGTGTGTAAGCGCAACTTGTACAATATGCTTTCGCCATCTTGATAACGTTGCCTTGTATGTCATACCCCTGTTCTACCCGACAATTGAGTGTTCCCCCACATTTCGGGCATTCCAGCACGGTTTTTCCTTCCAATATTTTCTTGCCCAGCTCAATCTCTAGTGCATACATTGTTTCGGCGCCTAGATTCGGCCGCGTTTCAACTTCTTGAAGAAGAATTGGTTCAATCGAGAGTGCCTTGGCAAGTAGTTGGCGCTCAACTACTGATAACCACGTTTCGACGCCCGCTTCGATATCTTCGATTTTTTCTTCTTTCAATCTTGAATAGCGCGACAAGTCCTTCCTTGTCATGTTTCTGAATTCTCGAATCTGAAACACTCTTCGCGCGAGTGTTTCACCAAGATTGAATTCGGGCGGAATCGGTCGAAACTGGCGCACGGATATCTTCCCGCTAGTAAGTGTACCTACGAATGCCGATGGACTCCTAGCAGCGCTGCGAGTCCATCACGGTTACTTGAGCGTATTATACAAGAATCGTTGAAAACGTCCGCATACAGCTGCGGCGCAAAGATATGCGCAGTCGCTATTTTGTGTGTGTCTTGCATATTTCTGAATGCAAAATCACGTTAGATTGACAATCTTACAGACCCGCAGGCTTCAAGTCGCTCGCGGGCGTCCGGTTATATCGACCGGGTTAAGATCGGGTAGGGTAAACCCTGCCTACTGGAAAGGCTGAAGGTTTGCGGAAAAGCGAGTGCGGTCCGCGATAGTCTCCATAGTCGATTTCGCTGCGGACTTGTCACCTGTGTATTCCTGCATCAGAGCAAGATTTTGCAGCAATTCGACGACACCGGCCTCTGTTTTTCCGAACAATGTCTCCCTTATGCTTATTGCCTCTTGTACGTGTACTTTCGCGGCTTCGAAGTCTGATCGTTCAATCTCGATATTGATCAGGTCACTAAAAATGGCTAGCTGTTCATCTTTCTGTGCTGCGCTTCGCTTGCTTATACTGAGCGCCCGCTCACAGGATTGTTTTGCCAAGTCGACTTTGCCACTGACTAGCTGCGTGGTCGACAGGTTAAGCAGCGGACCGATTAAATCCTCATTGAATTCTGTTCCAAGCTGTTCCCTGATTTTGATGGCACCGCTGAACGCGCTTCAGCGTCATTCAGCCTCGCCTCCTGTGCAAGAGCTTCTCCGTATGTATTGAGCACGACACTTCTCTCAGTTTCTGCTGAGTTCTCGTTCTTGAAGATAGCCAGGGACTCTTCGCAAAGTGCTGTCGCTTCTTTCGATTGTCGGACTGAAATCAAGCTTGATGCGAGGTTACTCAATATTTTTGCCCGACGATACTGAATGTTTCCATTCTCGGATCGAATCTGAGCCAGCGCTGTCCTGTAGACCTCGATAGCTTCCAGGTATCTTCCCTGTCCGTGTAGAGAAACTCCAAGCAGATTTAGACAATCCACTTTTTGAGTACCTTGAGCAACGCCTGCGCGATCTTTTGCCAGTTCTCTGAAGTGACAAAGATTTTGTGATTCGGTTCCGAGATAACACAGCCCAAAAGGTCATGATAAGCAAAGGGCAGGCTATGGGTACTTATGTAGAAGTATCCGGCGATTTGCGAAATGATGATGAAGTTGCGCTGATAGCTGCAGCACACTCGCCGAGTCATGGACCGGTCCGTCGCCGATTGATTGATGAGACCGAGGTAGAGAAAGAACTAAGCCTCAAAAACGAACATTAACAACGACCGCAGTTGAGTTTGCTTCGTGGAAGAGGATGGCACAAAGAGCTGTTGCAACGTATCGCTTCCCTACATCCTTTCTGTGGACAGAGCTGATTACTCCAAGGGAATACTTGAAAGAATTGAAGCCATTAGACACGGTTTCCAGCGGCGGTCCAAGTTTTGATAATAGCGGAAACATGCCTAAAACCCCGTGCCAACCCAAACATCGATCTTTTGAATCATGCCAAAGACACCGAAGATAAGCTGGCGTCTCATCTTCGGTGTTGGTATTTTTCATGGGTGATCATGGAAAATTATTTTTCGTGCTTGCGCACGGTCGGCGGTTGCGTGTCTGATGGTCTGGTCGGGCTGCGGACTCTGACCTTCGCCAGGCTTTAGTGCGGCATTCCGGGGTGCGACCTCCTAAGGGCGAATCCGGCGTGGGGGCTGGTCTACGGACCCTGGTCGAACATTAGCCGGTGGAAGCGGAGTGTCAGAGTGAGGACGGACGTTACTCGGGGCAAGTTGAAGGTCGGTGTTTGGTTGGACTTTTGCCGGTGGAAGCGGAGTGTCGGAGTTAGGGCGGACGTTACCCGGTGGAAGTTGAAAATCGGTGTTTGGTAAGATTTTGGCGGAGGGGAGTTGAATATCACCTGGTTGGGGTGCAATTGGTTTTGCCGTCGGTAACTGAAAGTTCTCGGGTTGCGGTATCGATGGTCGGCAAATTTCCCCTTCGGACCGCTTGGTTGCCCCGCCGAGATTGCCTATTTCACCGATGTTTAATGCCGAACACACCAAAGTTCCCGACAGGACTTTTGGCGAAGGGTGTTCTGAGTGGACGTGGAGAGCCTTGGGGACGGGCTCCCGGTCTCCGCGTGAACCGAGGGGATTTGCGGCGCTTCCTCTATCGAATGCCTCTTCCGATAATCTTTGTAGCGCGGTAGTTGAGCCAGGTTCTGTTCGACCTGTCAGTTCTTCTCGTTCATTCAACATTGTCTCTCCCTCCCTCAATTTTGACTGTTCATTGTTTCAAGTTACACAGCGATTGTTACGCCAACGTTTCGCGCGAAACTTGAAAACGAAGTAGGTGACCTGAGTGTGCTTGCCGTCGGAGTTTAGACTGGAGTGTGCAGTGGAAGTATATTGGGGAATCGGAGGATAGTCGTTGGCCAAGATTTTGATAATCGAGGACGATCCATCTGTTGCAAGCTCTCTCTTGGACTGGATGGAAGTCAACGGCTATCAAGCTGAAATCTCGTACGACGGTGCTGAGGGACTCGAGTATCTGCAGCAGCGCGGTTACGATCTGGCGATTGTCGACTGGCAGTTACCTTCCATGTCCGGACCGACTATTTGCGAGACTTATCGCAGAGGGGGAGGGAAGACGCCTCTGCTGCTGCTTACCAGAAAATCGACGGTTGATGACAAAGAGCGTGGTCTCGACGCCGGTGCAGATGATTATCTTCCGAAGCCATTTGATGTGCGTGAACTCGGGGCTCGTGTTCGCGCACTATTGAGGCGCTCGACGGCGCTATTCGAATCGAAGGTATCGTCCGGTAAAATTGTTCTGGACGCTGCGGCTTGCAAAGTCACCGTAATGGGAGTGACTTCCCAATTCGTGGCGAGAGAGTTTGCTTTGTTGGAGTTTCTTGTTCGGCACCCGGGCGCCTATTTCACTGCAGAAAAGCTAATTGACCACGTATGGGAATCCTCTGTTGAAGTGGGGAACGAAGCTTTGCGCACATGCATAAGTCGCATTCGATCGAAAGTTGACGATCCTGACCGACCCTCCGTCATCGAAAATTCGAAGGGGCTCGGCTACAAGATCAACGACTGGTATCTCTCATCCGACTAGCGCCGCTGGTTCTCGGAGTCAAACCGGAGGCGAAGCCTCCCCGAGAGCACTGGCTTTCAGCCCGCTCCTAAGGCTGCTTGTAGCTATCAGTTACTTTAACGTGCGAGTTTTCAGATCTAGCCAGTACTCCATTTCGTTCTTTTTCAATGATGATTGGTCTACAGATTTCAGAAGCGCGAAGATTGCGTCGAATTGTCTGCTGACGGCAGCCTTATCTCCGCGCTTTAGAAAAGCGGTTCCCAGCGTTTGCCGCGCTTGGAAAATTCCGTAAAAGTTTGAAGCTTCTTTGAATGCGCCAGGTGCCGGCTCCGAACCTATCAGCACTCGTTCTGCGTCCTCGAGGCGCCCTTGTTTTGCCAACGCTAGAGCATGAAGGGAGCTACACTGGATGAACAGCACACTGGAATGCAGCTCTTTGGAATTGCTCGCGGCTCGGGTCATCACATCACATGCGATTCGCAGTCTCGCTTCTGTTTGCGGAAGCACCGTTCCGTTATAGACATCCGAGAGGACGGACAGCAACAGGTCACCGGCAATTCTCTCTCTCTCTTCTTTCTTTGATTTGTCGAGAAGCTTTTCAATCTTCACCAGATTGTCGCAGCACTTCTGTACAACTGCCTCCTGGTGCGGCTTGGTGCACGCCTGTCTTAGAACTTGCTCCCACCGTTGAATCAATGCCAGCGGATAGGGAGCGTAGTTTCCGAAACTCTCAAGGAAGTCCGCAACTCGGGAAAGCTCACCTCTCTTCAATGCCGGCTCTGTCAAAAGACCGGAGGAATCAACAAAGAAACAGGTGAGTGTTTGACGAATCACCTTGCGAGTGCGTGGTCTTATGCAATCTTTGTTCAGCTGTTTTAGTTCCAAAGCTGCGGTCATAGCCGGGGCCCAGAGTTTTGCAGCTGTAGAAGATTCGATTGCTGTTTTCACCACATTTACGTAAGCATCGCTTCCTCGGCCCATAGTTTTCTGGACGAGCTTGACCAGTCGACCATCAACACCAGCAGTCTCAACGTTGTCGCGTTTTGCCACCGATAGTTCGCGAGCTCTTCGCCAGTACCTGATCTCGACGAACGGATCATTGATAGACTCCACGTCGCGGCCAATCTTCTTCCAATACTTCTCAGCTTCCTCAACTCGCCCTGATTCAATCAACAAGTGGATCTTGTTAAGTTGAAGGTCAAGCAAAATTGGCAAGTTGTCGTTCTGCTTTTTGATCAGTGTGATCGCTTCGTCATATCGACCTAAGGCGTCGGTTAACCGATTTTCCTTCGTCAGTTGATGAGCCAGGCGGCTTTGATTTTCCCATGTGTTGTTTGCACACAGCATTGGAGATGGTGCCGATAGTGTCATAATCGCCGAAAGTATCAGGATGCTTAGTACTTTCATCAGTTCGGGTCCGGTTTAAGGTCCGTCGGCAGGTCGAAAAAGAATACGCTCTCTTCGCCTGCTCGTTCGTAGCCTGCTCGACCGTTGTGGGCCCTGACGATCATGCCGGTAAGGTACAAGCCGAAGCCGCTGCCTTGCTTCTTAATTTCCATTTCCTGGTCGAGCTGTGAAAATTTTTGGAAAAGTTTGGAGCGGTCTTCCTCGGGAACGCCTGGACCCTGGTCGATTACAGCGAACCGGAGCTCGCCTGCTTCCTCTCTGCTGGTGACTCGCAACGTTACTGTGGAATCTTTCGGTGCAAATTTCAGCGAGTTTGATACCAAATTGACTAGCACCTGAATCAGTCGCTCTTTGTCACAGGTGAGTTTAGTCGTTGTCGTTATGTCCTGCCTCAGGCTTATATTCTTTGCTGCGGCTGAGCCTTCAAGTGCCTTCTTGGTGGCGTCGATAATTTCCTCAGGCGAATGTTCCGCAAGGTCAAGCTCTAGTTTATTGCTTTCGATCTTCTCAACATCAAGCAGTGAGTTGGCGAGCCGAAAGAGTCTGCGCAGTTCGCTGTCCAGCCGTCCGAGGCGCTTCTTCACCCAATCATCAAGTTCGGCCTCTCGTGTATGCAAGATAACATCTATGGTTAGGTTCGCCGATGCCAACGGCGAACGTAAATCATGTGCCACCATGGACATGAGGTTCCGTTTGAACTCTTCTGCTTCATAGCGGGCCGCGGCCATCTCGCGGAACTTGGTGTTTAACTCCGTCAGTTCGTCATTGCCAGTGAGGGTTTCTGTAACCGGCTGTCCCGCTGAGAAACGATCGATGTTTTTCATCAATACCGCAAGACGACCGATGAGCGTCTTGCCCATGAAGAGTGCAATTCCAATGAATAGAAGCGTCTCGACGGTAACGCCGGCAATCACCGTATTTCGCAGATTTTTGCGCTCGGCCAGTGCCTTTGGTCTCCACTCCTCCAGTATGGGGGTGAATCGTTTTATTAGAGTCTCTTCGTCGTCGACGCAATGCTGGAAACGCACCAACGCTTCCTCCATCTGCTCTTGCTCGTTGAGATAGCGGGCAAGGAGTAAATTCTTGCGGTCGGCCCAGGCCGGCGTGTTTGTATCGTCCATAATCGTGCCGAAGTCAGCCAGTACTTCGCCTAGCTTGCCCACATCGCGCTTGTATTTTTGAACGAGCTTCAGGGATGTTGGATCGTCGGATACCAAGTCCTCAACTGCTTGAAATTTATGGGACACTACGTTATCGATTGCTTGTTTTACCGAAGTACCATTCGGGTCTGAAAACAGCTGGCGTCCCATAACGCCCATCATCACGCGAGCGCCGACACCACGAATTTCCTGACAAGACGAGATTACCAATTTTGCGCGTGCTTCTTTGCGCCCCGCATCATCCAGCAAAGCAATGTTTCGCGTTAGCACCACTGCAAACACTATCTGACACAGCAGCGGTATTCCGAGCAGAATTGCACCCTGGTGGCGAATTCTCACAACTTTGGCGCCCCTGAAGAGATTCCCTACCTTATCCTTACCCGTCAGGGAAGTTCATTCTCACCTTGTGTCCGAATTTCATTTCGACAAGAGCGTTGTCGGTGTGTACGCGAAATTCGCTGTGCGGAACGTTTTTTCGTGTTCCTTGATTTGTGCAACAGAGTCTGAAGTTCCTCGTAAAGCATTGTCTCTCTGAAGTTCCGGGCCGATTGTCGTGTTGGCTATCTCTAGGCAATGGATCATTTGCCAGTGTTTATCGTCTTTGCGAGAGGATGGCTAGGAGGCTCAATCATGAAAAAGATCAGCTCATTGTTCTTCGCAGCGCTCATGTGCACATCAGGTTTGTTCGCAGCTAGCTCATTTGACCCGGCTGAAGCCAAACACAACAGATGGGACAATAATCGCGGAAACCACTACGGATGGCGCAACCAGCGTAGCAACTGGGAACGTAGAGATTGGAACCGTCGTGGTAACTGGAACAACAATTGGAATAACCGGCGCAGTGGCTGGAATTGGGACAATCGATGGCAAAATAATAACTGGTACGGACGAAATCCGTACGGCTGGTACTAAAATTCAGCCGTTCGCAAAATATTCAGCTTGGCGAGGGCACCTGCACAAACAGGCGCCCTCGCTGCCTTCGTAATCGAGGTAGGATAGCGCCGCGCTAGCGACTGCCTACCAACTCTTTCAGAGCTGCTGTGTTGTTCGGTGCGTTCTTCGGATGCTGACCGACATTGAGTACGTTGTACACCGTGTCTCTTTCAACAGGGGTAAAACCTGCTGAAGAAATCAGGAATTCGATTCTCTCTTTCGCTAATTGCAATGGCGTCTTGGCGCCTGCAGCGTGAGTGATCTTCTCTTCCATAACGGTGCCGTCCATGTCGTCTGCACCGAAGGAGAATGCGACTTGCGCAAGCTTTTCTCCGAGTTGAATCCAGTAGGCTTTGATGTGATCGAAATTGTCGAGCACCAACCGCGATACCGCGACATCTTTCAGGAGATCTTCCGAAGTCGGTTCCTTTACCTCATCAGCAATCGTGGTGCCATCGTAGTAGCACTTCAGCGGAATGAAGCACTGGAAGCCGCCGGACTTGTCTTGCTGCTCTCGCAAAAGCAGCAGGTGATCAACCTTGTTCTCGACTGATTCGCCAATGCCTGTGAGCATGGTGGCATTGGTATGAATACCGAGTTCGTGGGCTGTGCCGTGCACTTCCAACCAAACCGGTGCCGGTGTCTTTTTTACGGCCATGCGTTCGCGCACTTCTTCTGCAAATATCTCAGCTCCTCCACCGGGCATTGACCCGAGACCTGCATCGATAAGGCGCTCTAGGCATTCTTGGTAGGTAATGCCTGCCAAATTGGACATATACTCAATTTCTACTGCGGTCATCGCTTTGAGATGAACGTGCGGATACTCACGCTTGAGACTGCGCATCACTTCTTCGTAGTAGTTGATGTCGCAAGCGGGATTCAAACCCCCGACCATGTGAATCTCTTTGACGCCGAGGCGGACGCCTTTGCCTGCTTCTTCAAGCACGCGATCTACGGTCCAGGTGTAGCTGCTGTTTCCAGTAAGTCCCGGATTTGCGTAGGAGCAAAAACGGCAAGTCTCAACGCAATAGTTGGTTGGATTAAGGTGCATGTTGTGGTTGTAGTAAACCCACTGCGCCTTTTCGATTCCCGCTTTTTGTTCTCGTCTATAGTTCGCCAGGGCACCAACTACTTCGAGGTCCGGGCTGTTGTAGAGACGAATAGCATCTTCGCGGGTCAGTCTTTCGTTGCTTGTTACTTTTGAGACGATGTCGCTAAGTGGATGGTCCGTTAGAGTTCTGAAAGTCTCTGACACTGTTGCACTCCTCCTCATCCTGCGATGCTTTTCCGCTCGCGGTTCTTTGCCGATAATCGTAGCATGGATGCCCCGAAACTCCCCGTCTGTCCGTGTAATGCGGACTCCGATCATCAAAATCGTTACGTGATCCGGCGAACCCGGAAGAGGCCTTCCACGTCCGAGTCCCCGGCATTCAGATGCAGCTGATCCCGGAAGCGCCCTCATACTGCGGGGACAGGGGCGCGATTAGCGGAATTGCACTTACTGAGTGAGGACCCCTAAATTGTTTATTAAGTCTGCTGCCCGATACTTTACAAGGCGGCACAGTCAGCTGTCCGACTCCTACTGGCACGTCCATGCTGCAGACACAGGTTTGAAATCTTCGATTGATAGATTGAGAGCATTAGGAACGCAAGTGATGACTCACAGAAACCAAGTGACTCTCAAGTTAATGGAGTTCCACGTATGAATGAGAAATGGCTATCAGTTGCGTCTCACGCATCAGTATTATGCACTTCGGTGTTTGGTGTGTTCGCGATACCACTACTGATTTTGTTGTTCGGACCGAGTGAACTTGTTAAACAAAACGCTCGTGAGGCGTTGAATGCACATATTAACGTGCTTCTAGTCTCGCTGCTTTTCGCGATCTTCATATCCTTAGCCGCATTGATTATTTGTGCAGTGGCGCTTCCAGCGGGGATTCAAATCGATAGCTGGGGCAATCAGATCAACGATTCGATCAGAATTGTTAACGGTCTCGGGGCGATGGGCGTTGTGCTTGGCGCCATGGTTGTTTGTACCGTATTGATCGCCTTGGTCTATGCGCTCTGGTTTGCGGTTTACGCGTTTGTCATGCCTGTCATTGCGGTCTGCGTTGTCGCCAACGACAGCAATCGGGTATTTTGTTATCCGTTGCTGATTTCCTTTCTCTGCGACCGACGAAAGGACAGAATCTTGTAGGTTCGTATAGCCGTCAAATAATGCTGCGCCGTTTCCTTGACTCTTTCGGGCTGACGCTCACGCGGCCGACGCCGATGCCGACCAGGTGGGACGTGAGAAGATCGAAGAAGTGTTTGCGATCTGCCTGGCGAATGACTGCGAGGTTGTGTGCTTCGGACAATGCGATGGGGTAGCCGAGACCTTTGCCTGCTTGCGATAGGGCCACTGAAATAGCAAGATCGAGCATTTGTTTGTCGTCGTACATCCAACGCGGAATTTCCAATCGTGCGACTTCTGCATCGGTGTGCAGATAGCAAAAGCAGACGTTGTGTCTGCCACCAAGGCCTGTGGACCAGCGCGAGCCGGATGAGAACATGCCGGAGCGAAAACTGCGCGGCAATTTGCTCGAAAGCAGCAGCCTGTCGGACAGCGGCCACATTGTCGAACAGGGGAAATCTTCTTCGTTGAGATGCCCGCAAAATGTCTGACATTTACTTGTCGGATACGGGCACTCCCACACGCGCATGTTGTTGACGATGTCGGAGCTGCGGCTGTGACTGACATATCCGATTAGGGGAATGCGCTCAGCACAGAAAACATCCAGCACTTCCAGCATGCGTTGAAGATACTCAGTCTGGTAGGAATCGGGCATGCTGTCGACGTTCCACGGAATTAAGGAGCCGTCGACCATGGTGACCAGCGGCATATCGGCGTGTTTGTGCAATACTGCCAACTCACTTGCTTTAGTCAATTCCATCAATTGACGTTCAAGTGATACTACTGAGTCATTGACATGAACGCGCCGCTGATCGACTAGTGGATACACTTCATCCGCCTTGTGAAACAGGCGAGGGAATGAGGTAAGAATCGGCTTTTCGTCGCAGCCGTAGTGTATTACCATTGCGCCGATGTTCAGCAAATAACAGCTGTAGACTTCGTGCGCGGTCGGCATTATCTGCGATCCGTCGCATGCCACCACTGTGTGCATACCAGGGTACGCTTCGATTTCAATTTCAGAGCCGAAAGGCTCGATTGGTATCGCCAGGGGCCAGAACGTGTGCCCGCCGTTTTCCCGCAATTTCGCCTTCAACAAAGAAGGTCTGTCGGCCGCACTTTCAAAGGCTTGTTGTGCGTTGCGCAAAATTTCAGTCGGCGAAGTACCCTCGATCAGCGTGTCCTGACCGACATCCTTAATCTGCGGAATTAGTTTGTTGAAGTCGAGCACGACCGCCTCGCGCAGCTGCGGCACATCGCGCCGCTAATTGGGCATACTGCATCCGACCGCATCAGTGAATCTTGGCTTCACTGGTTTATGCGCTGCCAACGCATCGAGCACGTCGGTCAGGTCATGTGTTTTCGCACTCGGACGCATAGTGCCAAATGTAACGTATCTATCGTCGATTCGTCCACGATAAACCAATTCGCCCCTGCTGTCCAACACCGCCACTTCCGGCGTGCGCTTGATGCCGCAACGGTCTTTGAGTGTTTTCGACTTGTCATGCACAAGGTTGAAGTTGTAGCCGAACTTTGCTCCGTGAGCGCTGATGTCCTTCGCCTCTAGTTCCGGGTCGCAATACACGCCAACGAACTCTACGCCCTTTGTTGCGTATGTTTTAGATATGCGAATGATATCCGGTGAATATCTGTTGGAGATAGGGCAATCTGTGCCAAGGAACAGGAGTACCGTGGCCGTCTTGTCCGGTTCCGGGATGCTAAGTGGTTTCGATGTGGTCGCGTCGGTCATCGCGATAGGGGCTGCGGCTTGCCCCTCTTTACCCTTTCCTGCACTACTGCCCGATGGACTCACTTTGCTCTTTGCGCGATTTGTTTTGTTATCCATCGATTTGTCGGAATCTTTTCTCGATGTTCTCCTCACCGTATTCGGTGCCTGTTCAGCCGCCTGTATCGCTGTTCGAGCGATCTGCTCCGGTGCCGTTTGTTGTGCCATTCCAGTTAGAGCCGCCTCATTCGACTGCGCGGCTCCCTCTTGCGGCTTCAAACTCGGCGTGTCGTCCTCCGGAAGTATCTTTCCGAATCTTGCATCGGGCCTCAAGAGCTGTCTTGCAGCCTTGAACAATTGCCCTGGATTTCCTTTCAGAATGAGCGGCGCGTTCTTTACCAGCATTGTGCGAATGTAAGCCGGCACATCCTCTTGTCGCTCCGCAATGGCACCGAAGAACAAAATCGCCATCTCATCCGTGGTCTGCTCACCCCAGTACACCCGTTTGGGCGGGCTGTTCGGGTTGCGCGGATTTCCCTGAGTGTTGTCGTAAACAAACTCGGCCTCAATGCGAGAGCCGCGCGGCAACTTTATGGGATTCAAGAAGGTGTACTGTTCCTGCCAATTGAAATCCCAGCTCTTGATCTGAATCAGCGGAATCTTCTTGCCATCGGGTTGGGTTGCCACAGCCTTAATTTGCTTCGCAAGCAGGTGCGCATGCGGCGTCACGTTAACCAGCTGCATGTCGATGGGAAGCTCAAACGAGGCTTTGACTTCGTGGTGGGATTCGTTGGCGGGGATGTCGATGCCGCGTGACCGCACCACGACCGGCAGCAGTAGCCTCTTCGGAGTTGTCTTTGAGAAGTAGATTCCAATGGTCGATTTTTCCTGCTCTGGCTTGCCTGTCGGATGGAAATGTTCTTGAATCACCAGGTCCGCACCAGCGCGAATGATGCGTGCGATTCCCTCCGGCAGTGGTTGCTGCGAATTACCGGGCGCCCATCCGCCCAGTCCGCCTGTGGGTATGAAGCCAGGACCGCCGAAGCTCTGGAACCCTGGTGTCTTATCCTGCGAGTCTTTCTTCTTCGCGACTCCGGTATTGTCCAGGAAAAACAATGCGTGGTGCACAACTTTGCGATTGCCGGGCTTGAACTCGACTGCGCTCACGTATTTGTTTTTCAACAGCCCGGTCGGGATGACAAAGCATCTATATATGTCCGGACCGTCAGCCGGGACTTGAAAGGTTTGGTCCATGGTAAGAATCAAGTCAGGCGGACCGAGGCGCCAGTCCGAACTGAATTTTGGCGGCTCCGGTGCCTTTGCCAAATCGCCGGAAGGCGCACCGTTCTCCACCCACTGTTTAATCGACTGAATCTCTCTTTCGCTGAGCGCTCTACTGGCTTTGAACTCGCCGAACCCGTGCGCGGGCTTCCAAGGCGGCATGTAGCCCGCTTGCACCACCGCGTTGATGGTGTCGGCGCGCTTCTTTGCGTCTTCGAAAGACATGAGAGGAAATGGTGCCACCTCTCCGGCGTGATGGCATGACGCGCATCTGTTGTACAGAATCGGCGCGATGTCTTCGGCGTAAGTGACTGCGCTTTTCTTCGCCTTCGACAAACTTTCGTTTGGCAGAGTCTGAGCAACAGCATTCGCGAGGATGCACGCCGATAGGGGGATGACAACCGCCAACGCGATAAGCAGGTCCCCTAAGGCACCCTGAAGGCATCCTGTGCGTCTTGTTCTCAAGCTAGTTCGCTCCGGTTGCTACGAGTACCTATACACGGGGGTGAGCCTGAAGTTTCGCTCTAATTGGATCTTTGCGGTTGTCACAATATTAAATTCTGTCTGATAAGTCGTATTTACGGGTATGATCCGAGCATGGGAAAGCGTTTTCAGAATCAGCACTCCCATGATTTATCCCCTCAGGAGGTCCGCACTGCTTGCACGGAAAAGTCGATCTAACCAAGACCAAGGGGCTTAAGAAGTCAGAAATTAAGATGCTTGAGCGTCTACTCCAGGAACGCATTCCCGAAGGAAGAATTCTGACAATTGATTTAGCGGAGTCTATGGCTGAGTTTACGCATGAAACAGGAAATGTTGTTTGTGCGGCCATAAATCGACGAGGGCAGGTAGTGAACGTCACGGTGGGGCATCCCCGCGATGTAGACACTCCAGAGTTGAAAGGTTTGCGCTCGGGACCGGGTAGACTCTGCGGGCATAGGCTCGTGTATACCGCGCTCCCGGGAACCAACAATGCTAACTGCGGCATTTCGAAGGAAGATTTGCAGTTTCTGGCTCGGCACCGATTGGATGTTCTGGCTCAGATAAAAGTCGATCCGGAAAACACATTCAGCAAGACACGAGGCGAACAAGGCAAACTTGCCGACGTTGTGTTCATTGCCCACCTGCTCCCCGCGCGTGACGGCGAAGGCAAGCTTTGGAAAGTTTTGGAACCACAGACGGTGCGTCGTGCACAGGAAGAAGAGTTCGATAAACTGATTCAAGCACTGGAGGACGAGTTTCGCAGGGTGGCTCCAGGACTGCCAATCAAGGAAGGCGAAGAACGTGCTGTTCTTGTCGGTTTGATTCAGGAAGGACAAGATGCGTGGCAGGTCGAAGATGAGCTTGATGAACTTGCTCAATTGGCTCGAACTGCTGGTGCAAAAATTTGTGGTCGGTTGACTCAGGCGAGACTGCAACCTGATCCTCGTCTCTTTCTTGGTTCCGGCAAGGCTCAGGAACTAGCGCTGCTAGTGCAGGAGCTTGGCTCGAACCTTGTGGTCGTTGACCTTGAACTGGGTGCGAATCAACAACGTAACTTGGAAGATGCTGTTGGTGTGAAAGTGATCGATCGCACCGAGCTGATTCTAGACATTTTTGCGCAACGCGCCCAAACGCGAGAAGGAAAATTGCAAGTTGAACTTGCTCAGTTGCAGTATCTTTACCCGCGACTGGTCGGGAAAGGGCTGACTCTGAGCCGATTGGGCGGCGGTATCGCAACCAGAGGTCCTGGTGAAACGAAACTGGAAATTGATCGACGTCGCATCAGAGATCGCATAAACTTACTTGAAAAGGAAGTACTTCGAATTCGAAGCACTCGCGATACGCAGCGTCGCAAACGCTTGACCGAGAAACTGCCAGTGGTGGCGTTGACCGGTTACACGAACTCCGGCAAATCGACCCTGCTGAATTCGCTCACGAAGAGTGATTCCATGGTGGAAGACAAACTATTCGCTACTTTGGACCCTGCAACTCGGCGCACTGTGTTGCCGGATTTGAGCCCCATTCTGATAACCGACACCGTAGGGTTCATCAAGAAGTTGCCTACGTCTCTTGTGGCAGCCTTTGCCGCCACGCTGGAAGAGGTTGGGCAGGCCGATATTCTGATTCATGTTATCGACGCGAGTCACCCGAATGTGATGGAGCAGATAACCAGTGTGCATGACGTACTGAGCGATTTGAAAGCTAACGACAAGCCGATGATCACTGTGCTCAATAAGGCGGATCAGGCTCGGCATGAGGATCTGGCGTGGCTGGCGAGCCAGTTGCCGAATCCTGTTATCGTCTCAGCGCGTGAACGGACAGGGCTTGGTCGCTTGATGGAAACGATCCAGGAAATGCTTCAAGAAGTCTGCCCTGAACGTCGCCGCTCCACCGCCTGAACGGATTGCCGATCGCCTCGGGGACCGGTCCGCGCGCGGCTTTGCTTTGCTGCAGCGAATTGCGCTCTGGTAGGAAAAAGAGAGAGGTCGAACCTTGCGGTTCGACCTCTCTATAGCTATTGGCTGAAGAATGCGCGACCGGTTACTTGCCAGCCGGTGCTTTCTCTTCTTTCTTCTCAGGAGCCGCGGCGCTGGTCGATCTGATAGCTGCCGGAGCCAGCTTCTTCACGATGGCGTCTGTGATGTCTTCGCCGTTGTTGACGATTTTTTCACCACCGGCGAATACGCCGGCGCCGTCTACAACCAGGTCTAGACCTTTTTCTTTTGCTACGGAGGAAACCGCTTGAGCGATGCTTTGGTTAGCGATTGCTTGTTGCGTTTGCACCAGTTGGATCAGTGCTTGTTGTTTGGCGTTGATTTCGGTTTGCAATTGACGAGCGGCCTTCTCGATTTCTTCTTTGGCCTTGCTGTCTGTCTGCATTTTTTGCAACATCTTGTTGCCTTCTTCTACGTTTTGGCGAAGCATATTTTCAGCTTGCACACGGAGAGTCTCGGAGCCTGCGGCTTCTGGAAAGGATGCCTTAACCAGAGCGAGGTTGAAGTAACCGAGTTTCAAACTGACCGGCTGCGCTGCGAAGGCGGGTGCTACCGCCGACATCGCCATAAGCGCTGCCAATGCAATTGAATTACGAACTTTGCTTGACGTCATGTTTCTACCTGCTAATTTGCCAACAGTCGGCTAGATTATACTATGCGTGTCTAGGTTCAACCAGACCGGGTGCACGCCGTATGCACGCAGTCACAATTTTACGCTTGAACGATGCTCCCGACATGAAGCTCGATGTCAACAGTATTCTACCAGACAAATCAACGGCTTTCTGCCCGTGAATCCATCGCTTGTCAAATGCCAGTGACTAATGTCATCTTCGTCCATACGCCAGCACAAAAAGTACTCGAACCCGTTTTGCTCGGCGGGAAAATCAACAAGCCCGTCCCGAATATTCCGTAGAACAACGCCTTTGCGCGTTAGCTCTTCGACTCGCGCCTCCAATCGTTCCAGGAAAATCTTCTGGTCCGCTGTGAGTTCCTGGTACGACTCCTGAAACTCGTTGCGGCAAGCCCTCAGTCGCGCTATCTCTTCGGGATCGCTCAAATGCTTCTCTGACTCAGCCAATGCGGCCTCGGCCGCTTGGTATCGAGTCGCACTTTCCCGCACCTTGTGCGCTCGTTCATCGAATTCTATGTTCGCTTCAGCAAGCAACACTCGCAGCTCGGGCAGCATCTGACGCGCTTCTTCCACCGTAAAAGTCTTCATCGAAAACCGCCTCAGTTCCACATTCTTCAGAATAGTCCAACTACCGGTGCAGACTCGAGTTGATATTAGAAAATCTATTTTTCGTCGTAACAATCTGAAACGCACACAAAGGGTCGGTCAAATGACTGACTCAAGTGGCGTCGAGAATGAGTTTGACCAACACGTAACGCGGTGGTCGGGTCGAGGGTTGTGAACAGATGCGGCCGGGGGCGAATCGCGTGGTATTGTCCTAGCGTTTGAGCCGGAGGATGCCATGTCTAAGTTAGTAGATTTGACTCGCCCATTGGAAGTGCTGGACAAGAATTCCTTTCCTGAGATCCTCCGCCCGTTGTTCCGCATAATCTCTCCGGAAGTTGAGTTTGTTGATCATGCCGCCGGTGCCAGGATCATGGGTGAACTGTTCCGGTGCGGCGCAGAGGAGCTGCCTGCGGGTGAAGGTTGGGCTGAGGAGAATTTATCTATTTCCAGCCATCTGGGCACTCATGTGGATGCGCCATGGCACTATGGCAGCACCTGCGGTGGCAAACCCGCGCGGACTATCGACCAGATTGAGCTGTCCGAGTTGTATTGTGACGCTGTGGTGCTCGATCTCTCACACAAGAAGGGCACGGGAGCGGCGATCACGGTAGACGATCTGCGCGCTGCGCTCGACAGAGTTGAGTACCGAATTAAAGAGGGCGATGCGGTTCTTGTCCGCACTGATCACGACAAGTTCGCGTTGACCGATCCTGTGCGATACAACTACCCCGGGCTAGTCGGAGAAAGCGCAACTTGGCTTGCGGATCAAGGTGCCACCATCGGCGGTACGGACGCTACAGGTTGGGACCGTCCCTTTCATGTAATGATCGGCGAGTACATGCAAACGAAGAACAAAGAGAAAATCTGGGACGCTCACTACGCGCACCGTGAAAAAGACTTCTTCGTCGTACAACAGCTTGCCAACTTGGATCAGTTGCCTGCTCACGGGTTTAAGGTCGGGTTCTTCCCTCTGCGACTGATGGGAGCGAGTGCTGCTCCGGCGCGAGTGGTTGCTTTTTTAAATTGAAAAAAATGGAGCCGCTGGGTTGGTTAATCTATTCGCTTGGCCCATACGAAAAGGCCAGCGGCTTCTGTATTCAAACTATACCGCATGGCCAAAACTGCACACAGGGTTTACCCTAGATCAGATACCTTGACTTTCCTTCTGATCGAAAGACACTTCAGTTGGATGCCATGCTCTTTGCAGCATGCGATGGACTGACTGGAAGTTGGTGGCGCCCGTAGAGGCATGCCCCATTGAATTCTTGAGGGAAATGAGGTTTGCGCCGCGCCTTGTACGGAGGAGATTATCAGTTACTGCATGCCTCTTGAACACGGCGGAAGGTGGGGAAGATGCCTTCAGTAGTCTAAAAAAATAATTCGAGCGAAAAGTCGCTCCTGCTGACATGCTTCTTTATATCAGCCGTATGGGTCGGACACCGAATGCGGTGGCAAACCTCAAGTCGATCTATTTGCTCAGACCGTGCGTACAAAAAAGGGTGAGGCGCTCCAACACGTCGTCAATCTTCCAGTCCTCAGTGTCGCTGTATCGCTGCCTAATTGGCTTCTGGCGCGTGAGAAAACACACAATTAAACTCAGCATAAACTCGAACCTCCACTGACCTTCAGACTCTGTGATGGAGGGATCCAACTTCTTGAACGCTGCTATGTATTGGTCGCGGCAAGCGGCAAAATTCTTGTCGACCATTGAATACACCGGCTCTGGCTCCGTTTGGGAACGACCCAAGAACAAGCTCAAAGTTTCGCCTTTGTTGCCCATACTCTTTATCAGGCGTAAGGGTGGTCCATAGAATGAACGAACGACGTCTTCAGCTGTGACGCCCGGGGAGTCCATCGCTACGTTCAATTCTTGCAACTGCGCGCTGACCACCGGTGCGGCAAAGCGTTCAACTACAGCGGCGTACAGCTCTTCTTTCGTGCCGAAGTGATACGCGACGGCGGCTACGTTCACTTTGGCTTCTTTTATGATGCCGCGCAAGGTGGTGCCGCCGAACCCTTCCGTCGCAAAGTGACGCTCGGCTATATCAATGATGTGCGTTTTCGTGTCGGCTTTCGCTGAAGACTTCACTTCTTCACCTCTTTTCGAGCATAGCTTGACACATTGTACCTGTCAACTGTATGATTCAATCAAGTGATTGAATGGAGTCTCGAAAAGTCTTTGGAGTAGTCTCCTGCGGTATTCGGCTGTTGCCTCGCCGCGGTGATTGCCCGCACCATCGGAGGTCTTATGACTATGAATGTCTCGCGTTCTGCCTCGGGAAGGCAGAACGGTCGTTTGCTCGATGAATCGGAACCGGCATTGCAGGCTCGGTACCAACTAAACGATATCTTTTGCGGAATGTGGCTTTGTCACACCATTGTGGCGTTAGCTAAGCTAAAAGTATTCGACTTGATTGATGAAAGTGGTGTTAGCGCTGAGTCGATTGCTTGCAAGTTGGGATTGGATGCCCGAATGCTCTACCGCGCATTGCGGGCTGTCGCAGCTAACGGAATACTGGAGGAGACTTCTTTCCGGACGTTTAAGCCAGGAGCGGTATCGACTCTACTCCGTTCAGATCATCGGGAAAGTTGGCGTGGCATGGCGCTGATGTGGGGACATACGGTAAGCACTCGCTCCTGGGAGCAATTTGCAGAGGTTCTGCGCGATGGTCGTTCCGGAGTGACTCATGCTTACGGAAAGACCCTGTACGAGCAGCTTCATGTCGAGCCCGAAGCGATGCAAGCGTTCTCCGCCGCCATGATCAGTAATTCCGCTCAGACTGCCAAAGCCATAGCGGCGGCATTTCCGTTCGAGAATTTCTCAACAGTACTGGACCTCGCCGGGGGTGTTGGCACCATGCTTGAGGGAATTCTTCAAGTGCACCCGCACCTGTTTGGGGGCATACTGGAGATTCCCGACTTGCAAGATGCTGCCGAGCAAGCGATGGCTTCAGCAGGGCTGAGTAAGCGCGCTGTATTCATTTCCGGCGACTTCATCCAACGCGTTCCTGCGGATTTTGACGTGTATCTCGTAAAGAATTCAATGTGGAATTGGAATGATGCCGACTGTCTTTCCATAATACATTGCGTACGTAGTGCCATCGGCGGTGCCAACGGTAAACGATTTGTGATCATTGAATACATCATTGATGCCGAGAACAAGTCCTGGACAACTCTTTACGACATGCAAATCGCCAACTTACCGGGCGGTCGCGCACGTACGCAATCAGAGTACCAGGAGCTGTTGCGTAACGGCGGCTTCGAGTTAGAACGCGTCGCAAGAGCGCAGGATCAGACTCTGTTGATTGCTAAGCCGGTGTAACGAAGACCGTGTAGCTGCTCCCGAACATCGAGTCCGAGTAATTACCCGGGAGCGTCGGCGATCGGTCCGAGCCCGTCGTGCTCCAGGGGGCTCAACAAACTAACTGGTCCTTTGAATGTCGTTTGGTGCCGTAGGTGGCGCGTTGCTATCGGACTGCACCGAGCTTGATTGCAATCCGGATTCGGCCGCAGACGTACCGTTCGGTCGCCCGACTGTCACCATCAAGGCCGCGAGAAGCCAAAAGATTAGCTGGACTTGAGGGCGATAGTAGACGGTGTCAACCAGACCGTGCAACATCATTGCTAGCATTGCTGTTGCTGCTCCGGCGACTATCCACCGTTCGGCCTTGCCCGGGTTGTTCCAGAAAGTTTGGTGCGCTCTTGCCATGAGCCCGACGACCATGGCGCAAAAAAGCCCCAATCCGACTACGCCGCTTTCGACCGCCACTTCCAATGGCACACAATAGGTGCCGAGCGCATCAAACCCTGATTTCATATACAAACCGTAAGCCATTCGAAACGCAGAGTTGCCGGGGCCGATTCCCAGCCACCAGTTATCGAGGAACATCTGGTAGGAGGAAGCGTAAACGTTCAACCTGTATGAATTCGAGCTGTGCTCCCTTCCTGCGAACATGGAAAGGATGCGATGCTCATATGCGGGAAATTGATGCAACCCCAACGCCAGCACCACTGGTGTCGCTATGAGGACCAGCACAAGCCAGATCCGCAGCTTGGGGTAGCTGACCCACAGTGAGGCGATGCAGGTGACGGCCAGTGATGCCAGTCCTGCCGCGATGCCGATGTAACCGCCCCGGCTGCCGGTAAAGATGCAGGAGAGAATTGTGACTGCCGCTATGCCCAGCGGGATGATTGCTGCACTGCGTAGCCAGCCCTTCAGGGATGTTCCGAGCATAACGGCCATGCTCAAACCCATGGGAATGAGCGGTACCAGGTAACCCGCTAAAAGATTTGGATTTCTCAACGTGGCGTATACGCGAGTGGTCTTTTCTTCAACTGTCGGGTCTTCCCACGTTGCCAGGGGGGCTACACCGATTTTGTATTGATAAACACCGTACACGGAAATCAACGCGCCTGCCAGAAGCATACTGGAGATAACGACCAGGCTGCGCTTCTTCGTGTCCGTCTGTAATACCGAAACAAACAAGAAGTACGAAGCAATGTACACGGACATCTTCGCTAAGCCTTTGATGCTGGCTGCTAGATAGTGTGATCCAAACGTGGCGATCATGTTCATGCCGAAAAATGCAAGAACAAGCATGTCCAGCCCGCAGGGGCGAAACTTCTCTTTGCCGCCGAGGACGGCGCCCAAGATTCTTAACCCTAGTGCTCCCAGTACGATTAAGGCTAATCCTTCTTTGTCGTTTGCAAATTGTGGTGCCGGAAGTATAAAAAAGAGAAGCGCTACAACTGCGTAACCAAGCCAGTGAAACCACGACCCGACTTTGCTTATCGGTGCTGCAAGTTTGCCGCTGGCAGACTTGATCGCGTTCCACGCTCGAAAAAAGATTGATTGATGAAGCGTATCCGCCCAAAACTTGTCGAGAGTGGACAGCGAGAGCCACGGTAAAACGGTGGTGTCGACGTAGTTGATTAGCTCTTTCATAACGATCTACTGCTGTGCGGTCAAGCCGACAACGACGCCCTGGACACGGTAAGTCATTGACTCTAGCTCAACGGTGTTACCGACCTTGATTTTGTTGCCTTTGATCACGTAACCATCTTTGGTGCCCTCAGCTTCTTCTGTGATCGTCACCACGTAATCGTGCGCGAGAGGCTGGGTTGGGTCGGGAAAAGCGACCGCTTTCTTGCCGTCCGGTGAAAGGAACGACACCTGCTTAGGCCAATGTTTCACTGCGGTAATGGTCATAGCGCCTTCAACAGGGTTGTTTCTGATGGTCAAGAACGTCGGGTCACCCTCTTTGAAGATATCCGCGTTTACTGTCTTGAAGCCGGACAAAAACACTTGCATGTTGACTTTGGTCTTGCCTGTGATTACTTTGTCGACTCCGGCAAAACCCTTTTGGGCCAAGCAATAGCCTGCAGTGGAAACAAGAAGGATCACCAGGAGAGCGGAGTCGAGAAGGTTAATTCGTCTTTTCATATATCTCTGCTATATCGAGTATTTAACGGGGTTCGGATTGCCCGTGGCAAGTCTAGCACGCCGTCGGACTTGCTTGCATTCCGGCGCCGCAAGCCGGTCTTATGGTAACAGATCCAGGCGCGTCGCCTTCCATGCAGCCTTCCACTGAGCTTCTCAAGCGGAGGTTCCTATCCGCCTGCAAGCCTTTCAACCACTCAATCGCTTGCGTAGCATCTCAGCGTCAACCGAGCGCGAATGCTGCGCAAGCCCCGGCGCTCACGCTCTGCGACCCTAGCGAACGAACAGTCCGTCATTCTCGATCCATTTGCCTGTAAGCGCCGCGATTGAATGCCATTTGGACTGCAGCACAGTTTTTTAGTGCCTTGTCACGTAGGTTTTGCTCCGCGTTTATCGCGTTGCGAACAGGTTGTTCCTTCGTCAGCAAAGACAGAATACTGAATTCCGCTACATGGGCGGACAACTTTTTCCCGGGTGTGGACCCTAACAGATGGACGTTGCGTCGAGCCACAGAATCTTCAAATGCGATCTTCGTGTCCCGAGAGAGAATAAGCTCCTCTCCCGGAATGCCTGTTCTAACTGCCCTCTGTGAATTGAGAAGACGTGCTTCAACCGCGCCGTGGATGTTCATTATGTGCAAGTTACCGGTTCTGCGATTGTAGTTTGCGTAAACGATTGCGCCCTTCGAAAAACTACAAGTACCGAATTCCGATTTAACAGTGCTGGCGTTATCGAAAACCAGGATTGATTTGTCGCCATCAATGAAGTCGATTGATTTGTTGACGTGACGAAGGAGCGGCACGCCGCGCGCGACGCTGTGGCGCGACGGGACAGGCTTGCTGAAGGCAATTGGTCTAATTGCATTGTTGCTCGGCGAAGGCTCGATCGAGTCTTGACTTAATCCAGCTTTCAGATTCTCCACATACTTTTTGTGAGCGCTAGTGCCGGCCCCTCTGACATGAACCAATGAACCATTGATCATGATGTCCTTTTGCATTAGCTGCTGCAATGAAATGCTTCGCGTGACCGTAGTGTGTTTTCTGCCGGACTCGATCATGTTTCCACGCTCAATACCGTCTACTGGAGCTAGTTCCTGCTCGGTCAGTCCATTCGCCTGCGCGAGCATTTCCTGCCCACGCGATGCAGTTTCAGTGCGGCCAGAGCTATCGGTATAGTGTGCATTTCCGCTCAGCATTTGTGCCGTCATGGTGCCGCGGTCCGAAACTTGAACAGTCGCTACAGAATCGGGATCAAGCACCAATTCGCCCTGTGGCGTTCCTACTCGCAGCCCGGACTTGCCCGCGCTTACAATTAGTTTGCCGACTTTAAGCATTGGCGCTGCTCCAGCTATGGAGATATCCGTGCCAAGGCTGTGCAATACTCTGATTCTGCTGCCGTTATCAAGTGTGATACTCTTAGACCAATAGATGTTGTCGTAGACACGCGCGGACGGGCTCTCCGTTCCTACCGCTTCTTCCACGTGAGCCAGGACGCGCTTCTGCCTGTCGGAGGCTCGGCCTCCGATGCTGACCATAACTCCGCCAATCATTATCTCGCGTCTGACCGCACTTACCACTGTTGTGGTGCGCCTGCGCACTGTATGACTGAGCTTCTCGATGCTTGCCGATACGGCAGACTCTGCCTGATCAACTGAGATGAACTCTTCTTCGTCTGCAAGATTATCGCCAATTAGTAGATCTTGCCCCGGCTTAATAGAGTGCGATTGTCCGCTTACATTGGCAACAACTGCGCTCTTTCCGCCGACTGACACTACGCGTACGCGCCCGTTTCTCTTCTCTACTAAAGCAGAGCTTTGCGGAGGCACAATGAACGTTGCTGAACCCGCTTTGACGACTCGCTCGTTCTTGCCGGTATCAACTAGCATCTTGCCGGATGAAAGAATCGTGGCATTGTACTGATCCGCTTCGACCTCTGAGTCTTCTTCGCAGTAGAGATCGGATTCACCGTCACTGCAGGCTAGAGTAAATACCTGATTGGCGCGCTGATAATTTACGGCGTCTTCTTTTAACAGCGAGACTTTACGCATCACGGTATCAGTGTTCAACACAACACTGCTGTTGTTTGTTTGGTTGATGTTAATGGTGGTTGCTGCTCTGTTTGCTGCTTGAAACACAGGTTGATTTATGGTCGGATTGAGGAGCTGCGAGGTCGTCAACCGTGAACCGAACGTCACTTTGAAGCCTGTCAGACCAGAGCCCGTAACGGTGCCGATAATGAGCCCTTGTGTGACGTCAACGCTTCCTGCGGTACTCGTCAAATGGACGGGGTTTCCCGCCATGACACCATTACCTGTGATTCTGACGCCTGCCGGGTTCTGAACCGTTAGCGCCAAAGGAGTACTTACAACGCCGTTGTTCAGTATGTTTGCGGTATTGAGCGTGATGGTTCCTGCGCTTGTTATTTTGGAGGCAGTTGTCGGTAAGCTCAGTGAAGGCACAGTGATGCTAACAGCACCACCTCCGGTGCTAGTGATGTTTCCAATCTGCAAAGGAGAGGAAGTCATTCCGGGAAGATTGATTGTAGTCTGTCCGCCAACAACGCTGAGCGGACCATTGATCTTTCCGCCCCCGGTAATACTTGTTGGCTGAAAATTACGAAACTCGGTTAAAGTGAATCCGTTCGCGGTTGTTACCGTGCCCTCTATGACAACGTTCATTCCGTTGACCGCATTTTGCGGAACTAAATTGAAGCTACCGACATTCACTGTTCCCGTGATGCCCGAGTTTACTATCGCACCTCCTATCGCGAAGGTTGACGGAAACCAGGTACCATAGGCAATCTGCAGGCTATTTATGCCTTGGAGATTTCCATTGACTTTGGTTGTCGTTGCGCCGTGAAGAATCAAACTATTTGGTGCGCTAATCGCCGAAGGATCGGCAACAATATTATTTGCGTAAATACGAACGGCATCACCGGCCACTTCCACTTGCCCGGCATTGTGACCCAGCGTTAGTGTATTGTATCCGGAATTGATGTTTAGATTTTGCGCCAAAAACTTGACAGGACCGGCGCCGGTCGCAATTAGCTGGTCAATATTTACGGTTAGTTTTCCGGTCGTGGCGCTACCGTAAGTGCCACCAGGAAACTTAGCCGTTGCAGCTCCGAAGTTGGTTCCACTTATAAATATTTCGCCTGTACCATCACGTCCTGAGACACTGAGGTTGTTGCCGGATCCCAATGTGAGCCCGGCCAGGTTGTTCAGAAGGATCGAACCTCCGGCGCCATCGTCACGTCCTCCCTTGGCGGAAATGTTTCCAAATACTCCGCGCGGTGTAAATCCATTCCCGATTGTGACATCGCCCGGAATGAAGGTTTTGAAGCTACCACCACTGCCGGTGCCCACTCCATCCAGGTTTACTGAGCCGGAAACTTGAAATGGTCCGCCTAGATGCAGTGTGCCACCATCACCGTTGGTCCCTAACGGGCTTTGGTCAATGCCGAAAGGATTGATTGCCATGAAGCCGTTGAAAAGGCTAAAGAGTTGGATAGATCCGCCGTTCCCGCTATCCGAGCCGGGGCTTCCTCCTGTCGCTGAAATTTGAATATCACCGTCATTCAGTCCCACGCTGAAGGGGCCGTCATTGAAGCCGGTTACGGTGACATTCCCTCCATTGTAGTTACTGGCGCCGTTTGCTTGCAGAAAGACAGTCCCGGTTCCGAAGGTGCTGAATGTCGGGAAAGTCAATCCGACATGCCCCCCTTCACCGTCCCCTCCTGAGTTTGCGGCGTAGGTGCCGGTGGCGAGCTGCAAATTTCCGCGCAGGTCAATCGACCCGCCTTTTCCCGAAAATGCAGTGACATTTATGGCGGCGGAGTCGGAGACCAATAGAACTCCCGAAGACACAAGCGAGATGGTTCCGCCTGCGTCTCCCTGCGCACTCAAGAAGCCAGTGACGGTGTTTGGACCTGCCGAGCCGGAGCCAATTGTGAATGGATTGATGGTGGAAGTTGATTCAAGAGTTATGCTTCCGCCGTTACCGCGGCCGACCGCGTCTGCAGAAATAGGACCATCCCAAAAAATTTCCGGTGCCACTAAGCGAAGAGCACCGCCGTCTCCACTGTTACCTTGTGGATTGTAGTTCGGCAGCTCGTTGAGGGTCAGGCCGGTGTCAGTGGCTACGAAAATGGATCCGCCATTGCCTCCTTCGGAACCAGCTCTGCCGCCAGTTGCGGAAAGATGGAGCTCGCGGTCCGCTTGCCCTAAAGTAACTGTCTCACCTGTTGTTACTACGATCGCGATGGAACCACCATTGCCTTTCTCATCTCCATCGGCGGTAAATGTGATTGGACCCATGCCGAAGTCAGGCGGAATCTGCAATCCTTGAATCCTTACGCTACCGCCGGAAGCTCCAGCTCCAATTCCATTCACCGAAATGGTGCCGAATGGCAAACTGACAACACCGTCAAATCTAATCTCTTCTCCGACCGCCGGTCCGAGGTTGATGCTGCCCCCGTCGCCACTTTGCTGTTGTACATCGATGGCCGCGAAATCTTCCACTATCACTTGTTCAGCGTTCACGGTAATCGAACCGCCGCCTTCTCCGCCCTGCGCTTTGAGATATGCGCCGGACGGGCCTAGGAAGAACGGATTGCCACTGGTGTCCAGAATATCGATCGAACCGCCTTTACCTGAACCTACGCTGGAGGCATCGAGGTTACTCAGTGATACGGTTGCTGAAAAAGCGTTGGCGGTCAAGATATAGTGACCGCCTGCTCCGTTGTCTCCTAACGGTTGAGCATTGGCGAAATTTTGATCGAAAGAAATGTTGCCTGTTAACTTTATTGTGCCGCCATCGCCAGAGTTCGAACCAACGCTTCCTCCAGTAGCCGATAGCGTCAGTGACGAGGCGTTCGTATGGAGCTGGGAGGCTTGCAGATCTATCATTCCGCCGTTGCCCCTACCCGAAGCGTTCGCTGATAGATCCAACCGACCCGTGCCGGTGATGGTGAGATGGATTGATTTGACCATCATCTTGCCACCATCGTAGTCTCCGCCGGCGGCATTAAGGGAGTAGGAGCCGCCGGCCAGCGTAACCGTGCCTACTGGTGCGAAGCCGATGGCTCCGGAAATGAGTTCGATAGTGCCACCTTTACCCGCGACTGAAGTGGCCGTTAAGTTGCTGGCTGCAGAAACGGAAATGTTGTTTTCTACAAGGATTCTTATACTGCCTGCGGCGCCTCCTGAATTGCCGGAGCTGGCGTTAATAGTGCCTTTTACGCCATTGGTAGATCCCGGAGAGATAGCGAATGTTCCTCCAGCTACGGTGGAGCGAATGGTAACAGAGCCACCATCGCTGGTGCCCTTGCCGGCAACGTTTATGGAGCCGGTAAGGACCCCTCCTCGACCGATGACGTTTACTTCGTGACCCTCGGCGCTCAGTGACCCTGTGCTGATCTTTCCCGGTGCATAACTTGCCATGTTATACGCGTTGGGGAAAATGTTCGACAAGGGAAAGCTGTTTACCGGTAGTAGCGCTGTGAATCCTGCTACATTGAATTGGGCATCGGCAGGCAGGGGGCGGGTCGGGTCATTGTGAATTAGAAAGGGAACGGGATTTGTAGGGCTGGTCAATCGTGCATTGGTCAAAGTGACGTTGTTTGTGAATATGGGACCTTCTACAATGTTGATATTGCCGCCGGTGCTGGCTGATCCTGTATCGACCGATCCGATTGTGATTGCGTTGCCACCAGCACCACCTGCTAGTACCGAGACGTCCCCGTTGCGGGTAACGCCGCCCGTTTGCACTGTCACATTCGAAGGCAACGTAATCGTGCCACTGTTCGGGTTGACGCCCTGGTACGCGACCAAAACCACATTACCACCACTGCCAGTGGCCCCAGTGGCTTTTGCTTCCAGACCCGTTATCGGGTTTGCTCCGGCAAGGGCAATCTTCCCTCCGGAAGAGCTGGCGCCTGTAATCGTTAAGGTAACATCCGCGAATGGGCTTGTGAAATTAGGCTGAGAGCTAGTAAAGTCGGCACCAGCGACAATAGTTATGTCGCCCGCGTTTCCGGTGCTGTTTGATGTAGAGATCGTGCCGACACCAGGAGCCGTCAGGACATCACCTTTGGCGACTATGGCTATTGGAAATCCAGCAAAGCTGAGCGCCGTATCAATGACCACATCACCGGCGACGTTGAAGAATGTAGGGTCGTCAATCAAATTCATTTGTCCGAGGTGAAGCTGCTCAGAAGCCGCGGTGACGTGAGCTTCACCGGCATTGATGTTAACTATTCCGCTGACTTCGTTTGCGTTTATAACTGCGTTGCCGCAACCGGAAAACACGTTCAGCTCTCGAGACAGAATGTCGCCACCAAGAATTGCGGTGTTGATTTTGTTGTCGATCATCGAATCGCGTAAATTGATGGAGCCTTGCAACGCACTGAGGATGCCACTTTGGTTGTTCACAACAAGATTTTGCAGAATCGGCGCGGTCATATTGATGTTGCCGGCGGCTGACGCAATTGTTCCGTGATTGGCAATCGTGCCTGCAGCCGACATCAAATTGATCGAACCCAGTGCCTGGATCAGGGCTTGTGAGGCTCCTGCCGCCGTTACGTTCGAGATGGCGTTCCCTGCAGTCATAGTCAGCGAGCCGGCACTGGAAATCACGCCAGAGTTAGTGATGTTCTGCGCTGCTGCCAGAGTGAAACTGAAATTGGGCACCAGGAAATCGTAACCGGCGATTCCTCCGGAAGGCAGCATTGAAGTGATGGTACCGGTGCTGGTGTTTGTGATGTTGAGTGCGGAAAGGATTCCGGATGTTACGGCCGGATTCGACGAGACCAGGTAAATGGTGCCCGAATTTGTGACGTCTCCCGCTATGCTCAACGGCTGTCCGCCGGCAAAGTCCAGAACTGTTACTTCTTGATGGGCGACGTTCAGTTCCTGTGGCGGTGTAGGCGCCTCCTGGCTCCTAGCCGGCAACGTGGCACACCAGCAAGTAATTGCGCACAAAAGCGTAACCGATCGGAGATAACTCCCCGACCTTTTCAGATCTTTCATCCCCACCCCCCGGTTGAGACTTCGCTAGCAACATGCGATGACTATTTTATACCTCGTTGCCATGAGGTGTAAACGGTAGTCATCACCCTGCGGGGGGACGGCAGCCCTGCGATGACCGGTAGTAGGGGTGTTATAGTGCCTCACCTGTTGTGGTGGACTAACCGAAGTAATCCGGGGGAGACGCTATCCGTGCTTCATTGCGGACTGCAGTTCTCTCTTGTCTACGAATTCCTTCCCGTGGCCCACTGTAGTGTTGACAGCTACGCCTTGGCGGCATAACGGGCAGTCAGCCGCGTCATACGCTGGAAACTCCAGATCTGCAAGGGAATGAAAGGCCGCACCTAGAAAATCGGCCGTGACATTCTTTGGGTTGCGATTGACGAGAACGGCTGCTGCTACCACGTTTCCCCCGGCGGCTTTCACCACTTGGATGAATTTCTTCAAAGTGCCGCCGCTGTTGGCGATATCATCTACGATCAGAACATTCTTTCCGGAAATGAACTTGTCGTAACCGCGTTTGAACACGAATGCCGCCTCGGAATCTCGTTCCGCGAAAATGCCGTAGACTTCCTTGTCTTGCTGATTGGACAAGTGAAATGCGGTCCACTGCGCCGGGAGCACGCCGCACATGGCAGGACCGGCCACTGTGTCCACGTCGGTCTTGGAGAAGCGCTCCGCCAGTAATTTCCCGGCGGCGCAGCATGCGCGAGTAAATGCGAACAGGTCGTTCTTGTTGATGTAAACATCGCCGTGCTTGCCAGAGCTGTAGACGAAGTGATCGCCTTTGAGCATCGCCCCGGTTTTGTTGAGTATTTGCAGAATTGGCGGTGTTTCCATGCTGGTTCTCCGAACTGGTTCTCGGTGTCAAGAAAGAGTGTTCCCGAACCGGGATGTTTCAAGCGGTATGAGGGCTCCGATCCGCGAAGAATGGCGGTGCCGGACGTAGGAACGCCTCAATCGTTGTCTGCGAAACGGTATAGAGTCTTTTACCTTTCGCTGGCGACCATTTCACGCTCCAACTTCGAAGGGAAATTCGCCAACTGCTTTGAGGGCTCTAAAGTCTTTGTGTACAATGATCGTCAAGGATCAGAGCTCGACGGTCTCAAAAATAGTTTGCAAAAGCATGGTGGTAATACGTAGAGCCCCTGTCAAAGTTCCAAAAGTCCCGGGTAGAACCATTCACCAGGGAGCAACATAACGGGGTTTTCAAAATGAGCGAGATTAACGACAACGTAAACAAAAAGGTTGAAGCCACCAAACCGGCTGAGCAACTCGACCTTCTGTCCGTAATGAAGGACAACGGTGATTCAGGCGTAGGTCAAATGACCGAGATCGAAAAACAAATCAAGGAAGTTTCCGACGCGATATCATCCATTGCAAAGCGAATGGCAATGTTGCCGCCCGAGTTTCAAGCCGAAATGAAGCAGAATGCTGCGAAAATGGCTAGCCAGGGCGAGCCTGCGTACGAACTGTTCATGAAGTGTTAGGACTGTTGCCGGTCTGAAGGGAATCACCCGGACAACCGGCGACGGGCCACCGCAAGGTTCAGCTGACCAGCTACCTCTTCGAAGCAGGGAGTTCCGAAGGTAATGAGCGGACTGAACCAACCCTCCACCAAGTTTCCAAAAAACCCGCAGTTTTTTGACCGCATAGAGTAAATTTTCGAGAACCGACTTGGCAGCCACCATCAGGCTTCCTAATCGTCCAGTTTTAATGCGTTTAGCGCTTCCAGCATTTCTTTTTGATTAGTCACTGCTGTGCCGGACTTCTTTACGACAATGCCTGCAGCCAAGTTCCCGAGCGCCATAGCCTCCAGATAACTGGAACCTGTCACCAATGCTAGTGTCATTGTTGCCACGACCGTGTCGCCGGCCCCGGTGACGTCAAATACTTCGCTTCTATTAAATGCCGGCAACTCGATAGGCATTTCTTTTTCCTGAAACAGAACCATGCCGTCAGCGCCTCTGGTAATCAGCATTGCTTTCGCGCCACTGATCTCCAACATCATCTTGCCGGCTTTGTCCAATGTCTCTTTTGATGTAATTTTGAATCCAACCGCAGCTTCCGTGTCCGGTTGATTCGGTGTGATCAATGCAGCATTCCTGAATCTAGAGAAGTCGTTTTGTGCATCAACGATGACTTCGAGATCATTTTGTGCGGCAACTTCAAGGCAGCCGGCTACGACTTCCGAGGTGATAAGCCCCGATTTGTAGTCGGATAGAATAACGGCATCATAATGTGGAGCGATTGTGCGTAGTTTCTCGACCAGGCGGTTGGAAATTTCGACGCTGATTTGTTCGTGCGAAATGCGGTCCATCCTCAACAGCTGCTGTCTAAGCGCGTGAGCGCTGGACAGAATTCTGGTCTTTACCGTCGTCGGTCTTGACGGGTCTTCGACCAACGAATGATTTATTCCGGCTGTCTCAAACAATCGTGCCAATTTGCGTGCATACTCATCGCGACCGCAAACTCCTACTGTGTGGCAGCTTCCGCCCAACGCGGCCAGGTTGCCTGCCGTGTTCGCCGCTCCGCCCAAGATCAGTTCGGTGTTCACGTGCTCAAGGATCAGCACCGGTGCCTCACGCGAAATGCGCTCCGGTCGCCCTTCCAGAAGCTCATCAATCAGCAAATCGCCAAGCACTATCACTCTGCCGCCGGTCAGTCGATTTATGGCGCGTGTTAATGCCCGTTTTGTTAATCCGGCTATCAACGGCATGGTTGCGGAGGCTGCTGAGATCGATATATCGACTGGATGCATATGTTCGACTTCCTTGAACAATTGTTTTCCTAACTGGTGGTGCGGGTCTAGACCGAGTAACAAATCGCGTGCTTTTTTAGCCTCTTCTATGTACTTAAGGTGCTGATAAAGGCGAGTGAGTTGCAGGGTTCTGGTGACAGCTTCATGCAGGTTTTGTGCGCTTGACAAAGCTTCGCGGTTTCTATAGAGCTCCTTGAGTTCCGCAACCTCTAGTTTATGCTCACTGGTAATCTCCGTGTCATTCAAAAAATTGCTAATCAACGGTTTCAAGTCGAGAACAGAGCGTTCTTCTTCGGGCTTCAAGAACTCGGATTTCTTCAGCTGATACGCCGGCTTTTGCCCGAGGGGAAATGAATAGGCCGCGGTGGTGGAGCGAGGATTCACCTCCAGGTCCAGTTTCTGTAATCCGGTGTCGTCAAGGTTCGAGGATGAGGTTTTGAAAGCCGCTTGTGGGGGGTCTTTTTCCGCATAGGGAAGATTGTTCTGCTCGGCACGCTGTTCCGGTTTCTCCGGCGGGCGTTGGCTCTCGGCATCTTCCTGCGAATCCGGTTTGAACGGATCGCTCATCTTGGTAACTCCTGGTTGCGGTGAATACAATTGTATCTTGACTGCGCCGTGGATGTTCATGAGATACCGCCAACACACCGGGCGTGAAAGTTCTCACGGTAGCGGGTAAATGAATTTATGTTAGAATCAAATGGTCCCCAGCTGGCACCGTATATGGTTTGGGACATGGTGGCGGGGAGGAGTTGTAAATGGTGCGTGCGATCAAAAGTGCATTTTTGCTGGGGCTTGCAATTGTAGGTTGCGTGTCGATGGCGCAGCCGTCATACGCGCAGGCTCAAGGAGATGCCCAACTGAGGACCGCTTTGCCAGGTGTTGCGAGTTCTGCGGAAATTACACCGGAAAAAGTTCGCAAAACGCGTTGGCTCGCCTATCGTCTTGCCAAGTATCGCTTTCTCGAGAAGGTTGTAGAGGCTGATCCGCGGATTGTTGCCGCTATTTGCGCGCATCCGGGGCCGGCGAAAATTTTGGCAAAGCACCTGCACCTCGATCGCATCGCCGAGCAAGACCACTATCTGTGCCGTAGGCTCTGTCGGTGGAAAGGTGCAACCGACAAACTGGTAAGAAACCCGCACTTCCAGGAAGTAGTAGAGCTTGATCCTGCCGGCATGTACTTTGCGATGAACCGAAATCCTGTATATGCTCGTGTCCTTGCGCGTCAGAATATGTTCTGGGATCTGACCAACTCAGATCGCAACATGGTTGCTGAAATGCGCAAACACATGAAATAGTGGTGCATGCCTTCTCCGGAGCTCGTTCGATTTTTTGAAGCCGTTCCGGTTGGACTTGCCAGCGGTATTTTGTCCGGACTGTTTGGTGTTGGTGGCGGTATCATCTCCGTTCCGCTTGCCAGACACGTCTTGGGCGTGGTTCCCCACGTTGCCATAGGCAGCACCCTTGCGGTCATCTTGCCTACGTCTTGTGTCGGTATCTACAACTACATGAAGCAGGGGCGTTTGGCTGTGCCATTGGCGCTGTATTCCGGCATTCCTGCCGCCATCGGCTCCATTGCCGGATCAAACGTTTCGAAGCACGTAGAGGGCCAGATTTTGATGCTGGGGCTTACTGCTCTTATGCTTCTGATCGGGGTCGACTTTCTTAGCGGCTATTCGAGTAGGATTCGGAAAAAAGCCAATGAGAGTGACAACAATGAATTTCGTTCGACCCCACGAAACATAGCCGTCGCCATTGTTTCCGGTTTGTTAATAGGGTTGATGGCCGGGATGGTTGGTATCGGTGGTGGTTTCATTTTGGTGCCGCTGTATTGCTACGCGTTCGGGTTGCCGGTCAAAACGGCGTTCGGTAGTTCACTGATAGTGGTGGCACTGGTAGCGCTGCCGGGGACGATAGTTCACACTGTCCATGAACACGTCGATCTCACCCTGGTTGGTTCGTTACTTGTGGGCTCGTTGCCCGGTGCCTGGCTTGGAAGCCGCTTGGCTCTGAAGACGAAGGACGAAGTTCTCAAGCATGCCTTCGGCATTATTTTGATTGCTCTTTCCCTGGTGTTCGCCTGGCGTGAGTACGTCATTCTTTCTCACCACCCGCTTGTGTAGCATGCCTCATCTTAACCTGGCGTAAGAGGTCGATATCGGGCGGGTTCGGGGCGTCGGACGGTGCGTTCCGGATGGGCGAGCTATTGAAGGGGCGGTTGAAGGAGGTCCTCGGACTGCGACTTAGGGGTAACTGAGATCGATGACTGGGGAGTATGGTAGGCTGTTTTCAGAAACGCTGTAAATGCGGTCTGGCTTGATCCTCGCCATGACCATCTACGCGTGAGGAGGGGAACCGGTGTTTCACCACAAACTTCTTGAATTAGAATCCGAGCTAGTTGCCAAAGAACAAGCCAAGAAGACCTTCGATCGCATTCCGCCTGAGTGCGAAGCCTTGCTCTGCTATGTAGAACAGCAAGTCGAAGTGAAGTTGGCGCAGAAAGTAGCCAAAGATTGGAAAGGCTGGCTTTCTTTTAGACGCAACAATAAGCAGTCCCTGATTGTTTTGCGCGGTCGCGCTTTCAAAGACGGCATGATGGGTGCCACCAAGGCTGGTGCTGATGTGCCGTTTGGGCTTGATACTGTTACGGAGTATCAGCGGGGTTTTGACGTTAGCGCGCCGCAGGATCTGGACCATTTAGTCGTCAACTTCGGAAACGACGGGAAAGAATTTCGCGTGTTTCTCTGGTATGGAGAAAACATTGCGCCTTACAAACTGGTTTTTGCTGAAGATGTCGATCGCGATCCTCACACAGAGCTGTCCGAAGCAATCGTTGAGGCTTGCGTTTGGATAATGAAACGCCCAAAGCACATGACTCTAGAGCACTTTCTCAAGAGTGAAACTGGCGGGTAGGAACTTTCGCCTAAGCGGGCAATTCTTCTTTCTTGGGCACGTTGATGGTGGCACCGGAGGTCGGAGTCGATCGGTTGTTAATCGCAGTTGTGGTCGCTTCCACAATACGCTGAATCGTCTGTTGTTCTGCCGGACCTGATCTTCCTGCCATTTGCAGCAGTTCGATCGGAATCGGGAAGATCAATGTGCTGTTCTTCTCAGCCGATACCTCAACCATAGTTTGGAGTTGGCGCAGTTGCATGGCCCCGGGTGAGCGCCCGATGACGTCGGCTGCTTGAGCTAGTTTTTCTGCTGCTTGCATTTCGCCTTCTGCCGCCACAATTTTTGCACGACGCTCTCGTTCAGCTTCAGCCTGACGGGCCATCGCGCGTTGCATCAATTCAGGAATTTCTACGTCTTTTACTTCGATGGCGTTGACTTTGATGCCCCAGCCTTCGGTTTGTCGATCCACGATCGCCTGGAGCTGCGCGTTTATCTTGTCGCGCTCCGCTAGCAAATCATCCAACTCATGTTGCCCGAGAACACTTCTCAAAGTTGTCTGAGCAATCTGGCTAGTGGCGTTGTACGGGTCTTCGATTTTCGTAACCACTTTGTACGGGTCCACAACCTGAAAGAAGCACACTGCAGCGGTCTTTGCGGACACGTTGTCCTTTGTGATGATTTCCTGCATGGGGATGGACATCGTCACCATACGCATATCGACTTTCTTGAAATTTTCCATCAACGGAATAATCAGAACAGGTCCCGGTCCGCGCACTCCGACCACTCGTCCGAACCGAAATACGACCAGTCTGTCGTATTCACTTACAAACTTGAGGCTAGATAAAACAAGCGCTAGCGCGAAAAAGATAAATCCGCCTAAAAGTTCCATTGTTCAGTACTCCGTATCGGGTCGGTATTAAAGGAATTGCCCTTCAGGTTGTATTAACTTCGCGGTCAACTGCGAACGCTCATTCCCAATATACCCCGCGTTCAGGAGTCTCGCTTGAGCCTGCACACAAAAAAGCCTGAAAAACCATGTCGTGATGGCAGTAGCTGGAGCATGCCATTGTGCAAATCCCTCTGTGTTTCTTCCCACCAGCTCTCAGTAGACCAACGGCTGATAATTCCGCCAGGTAGAAAACCCTCTATCGATTGTGGTTTAAACTCTGGATGTTTCTCCAGAAACCACCTGATATTTTCATAGTTCTCTTCCTTTTCGATCGAACAGGTTGCGTAGACCAAAACGCCTCCAGGTGGAAGCATGTTAGCGGCATTGTCCAGCAGCTGTCTTTGGGTTGCCATCAACGTCTCTACATCAGGAGCTTGCCGGCGCTGGCGCAAATCGGAGCGTCGATTGATAACGCCTGTTCCCGTGCATGGAGCATCCAACAGCACCGCATCAATCTTGATCTTCGGAACGAACGTTCGTCCGTCTGCCGCTATTGCTTCGATGTTGGTCAGTCCCAGTCGTCGCCGTTCCTTGCCCAACATGTTCAAGCGACTTTCATGAATATCAACTGCAATTACTCTTCCCGAGTTTCCCATGTGTTCGGCTATGTGGATGGACTTGCCTCCAGGAGCGGCGCACAGATCCACCACAGTCCATCCGGTCTGAGGCGACAACACGTTGGTCACGAACGCTGCTGCTTCGTCTTGAACGCTGAACAAGCCTTCGTTGTAGCCGGGGATTTTATCGATCGGTCCTGTTAGATTTCCCCGATCCACAACGTTGAGGCATGCTGGTACCAGTTGTCCGCGCTCAATTTTCATGCCTTTATCTTGCAGGATGCGCTGAAGCGCATCCGTTTCGACGGACATTTGGCATGTGCGCAAGGTCAATCCGGGAACGCTTACTGAATACTCAAGAAGTTTTTGAGTCTCGGTCGGTCCGAAACGCTCGAGCCAGCGAGAAATGAGCCATTCCGGCATCGAATACTTCATTGAAAGCGTGGCTGTGTCGCTCTCTTCAGCCGAGGTTTCGAGCAAGCCTTCCGGCGGTGATTTCACAAACCGACGCAAAACAGCGTTGGCAAACTTGGCGCTGCCCTCATGCCCCGTTGACCGCGCGACTTGTGTCGCGGTGTTCAATACGGCGGATGCCGGCAAATTCTTCATGTGGATCAACTGGAACAACGCAATGCGAAGCACCATTTTCAGTGGCGGTGCAAGTTTCTCCAGCGGTCGATCAGTCAGTTGAACCAGCGTATGGTCTAGTTCGGAAGTGTGACGAATTACTCCTTGTACCAGATAAGTCACGAAGGCCCGATCCCGTTCACTTAGCTGCTTGCGCTTGAACGCCGCCGCCAATGCCAGATTTGCATAAGCCGAGTCCAGCTCTACCTTTAGCAGAACCTCTACGGCCATCTTTCGAGAATCTGTGCCTCTCATTGTTCGTCCTGCAAGACTTCGCCTTGCTTTATGTGTGCGCCGTTCGCCCAGTCTTGTGCTTTCATGACCGTGCGATTTGCCGGTTGCACTTCCAGTAATTCCAATCTTTCTTTGCCGGCTTCACCGCAGGCCACTGTGACATGCTTACCCACACTCATTATTGTTCCGGGAAGAGCTTCGGTGTCACCTGGCGCAGCAACGGCAGTTCTAAGCACTTTAAGCACGGCGCCTTTGTACGGAGAGAATGTGCCCGGCCAGGGATAAAGACCTCGCGTCAAGTTATGCAATTGCTCCGCCGGTTTGCCCCAGTCGATCTTTCCCATCTCTTTGGTCAATCGTGGTGCCATCGTTGCAAGCGAGTGATCCTGTTCCTTCGCCTCAAGAGTGCCCTGCTGCAGTTGAGTTAGCGTTTCGATCAAGACATCGGCGCCGACGCGGGCCATGGTACTTGCCAGTTCTTGCGCATTCATATCCTTAGGTAGCGGTATTTCCTTTCGCAGGAGCATCTTTCCTGTATCGATTCCCGGATCGGAAAACATTGTTGTCACACCGGTCTCGGATTCACCGTTGATGAGCGCCCAGTTAATAGGCGCAGCGCCTCTGTAGTAAGGCAACAGAGAGCCGTGGACGTTGATAACACCGTGCTGAGCCATGGAGAGAACATCTTTCTTGAGAATCTGTCCGAATGCTACCGTGACCAAAACGTCAGGAGTAAGGTCGCGCATTGCTTGCACTACATCCGGTGCTTTGGATAGTCGTTCCGGTTGCAAGACTGGAATGCCGTGGCTCACAGCTACCAGCTTAGTCGGCGGGGCAACGAGGTTCTTTCCTCGTCCTGCGGGCCGATCCGGCTGAGTGACCAGTCCGACAACTTTCACCGCGTCCCATCCGATCAGGCGCTCGAGCGCAGGCACCGCAAACTCGGGCGTTCCCAAAAATAATACTCTCACCTTTAATTGCACCTGTATTGCAAAGTGGTATGGACTTCTCTTGCTTGAAAACCTGTCCCGGTAGTAGAGGTCCACGCTGTATCTATGATAACTCCCGGGAAATTGTCAGGCTTTAATTTCGTCATCTCTTGTAAATGATCGGTGTGCGGGGAGATAGTAAGATCAGTCGTTAGCCGCTCCACTTCGGGTCGAACGTTTGAAAAATCGCGTAATTTGGACACTAGTACCTGCCGGAGTCTGGCTGACTCTTTTTATGCTGCTTCCGCTTTTAATCATCGGCTTTTTCAGTCTCGGGTATCGTGATGAACCGGGAAAATTTGTTCCCGGATTCGGTCTGCACAACTACGTTCGTTTCTTTGAAGGACCTTATCTCAACGCGCTCTGGCGTACTTTTGTGCTGGCGACTGTTACAACGGCTCTTTGCTTGCTCGTAGGTTTCCCTGTTGCAATGTGGCTGGCGTTCGTTGTTCCGAAGAAGCGTCAGAATCTGTATATGATACTGTTGACAGTGCCCATGTCGGTGTCGTTTCTGCTGCGCATCTACGCCTGGATTACTATTTTACGTCCGACCGGTGTAATCGCTAATGTGTTGCAATCTTTCGGCTGGCAGAATCCGCCGATCTTGCTTTATTCACCGGGTGCGGTGCTGTTGGGAATGGTCTATAACTATCTTCCGTACATGATTTTGCCGTTGTACGCCTCGTTGGAAAAGTTGGACAAGAGACTTCTGGAGGCGGCATATGATCTTGGCGCTTCCGGTCTGGAAACGATAAGGCGTGTCGTGTTGCCGCAGAGTTCGCGCGGCATTGTCGCCGGTATAGTCATGGTGTGGATTCCATGCCTGGGCGACTATGTTACTCCTGACCTCATGGGTGGTGCTAAGAACATGTACATCGGCACCCTTGTGCAAAACCAATACCTTTGCGTACAGGACTGGGCTTTTGGCTCCGCCGTTTCCACAATATTGCTAATGATTGTTGCTGTCGGGGTATGGATCTACTTACGATATGGTGAACGCTCGGTGACTCCATGACCATTAACGCTCTCGGCGAAGTGATGTCCTCAACTATCACCGGTTTTGTCGCCGAAGCATGGTCCGACTGCGACGTTCCGTTACCCGGGTTTGGCTGCTTTGTCAAAGCGCTGAGCGAGGATCACGGAATTGAGATCATTGGAGTTGTCTACGACGTAGTTACCGGACCGCAAGATAGCCTGCACAAACCGACCGCGCTGCGTATGACGCGCCAGCAGCTAAGGATGGAACAACCACATATCTTTTCATTGTTGCGCACCGAGCTGCACGTGACCGTGTGCGCACACAGGCGTGCAAAATCCATCATCACCAGGCTGCCGCCTTATCCGCCTTCAGTGCATGATTTTGTTTACGCCCCCGGCAAAGCCGAGCTTGAGCAAATTGGCGACAATCTGGATTTTTTGCCGCTGCTGGCCCGCACTGCGGGCGTTCCCCAAGATGAGCTAATCTCCGCCTGTCTGCGCAACATCGCAGCGGTTCGTAAAGATGAATACGAGTTTCTCGTCCAAGCCGGTCGGCACCTGTCGCAAGTTTACCGAGACGATTACGACATGCTGACTTCCGTTCTTAAGAAGATCCGTCCGGTGATGTGAGGCTAGATTAGGGTTGCGCTTTGGACAGCGTAAGCAATGTCAGCATTACGTTCATGGCGACGAAAGAAAATAGAACGCCGGTGCCTAGTACCAGGTGCCAGCAAATAAGTGCAAAGCGCGGATCGATGCGTCGGATAAAGCCGAATCGCAGAACGCAGTACCACAATATGGAAGCGCCGCAGAGTAAGTCGGCGAGAATGACCATCATAACCCCGGCATCCCGCATGTCGGGATTGCTGGAAACCATTCCGCATGAGGTGAGCAGCAAAACCATGCTCGCCGCCATCAGTATTGCCGAACGAGTGTCGTCGACTCGAATCTTGACAGTTTTGTCCTTGCCGGCGTTCTCAATGAAAGTCATTGAGGCGGCGGCGGCGGCCATCGCACTCAGTCGATCGCTTCGGCTAGTGCCGTCTCCCTCGGTTTCCAGTTTTACGGTGGATGAGTCTCGAGATCCCTTATCTTGGGTCGATCCCTGGCTTTGGTCGGCTTCGCTCACAGTCTAGCTCCTGTCTGCCGGTTAGTCTCCGGAGCCTTTTCCGGATTAATCGATAGATACCACGCAGCGCGACTCTTTAATCCAAACCTAGTTATTGTCCGCGTCAATCTCGTCCCACATTGATTCGGCGTCTTCAAGGGAAGCATCCTCCGAGGGCGTGGCACGGTGGTTGTTCTCCAGCGAATCGATCAAGCTTAGTTGCTGCCGAAGAACATCTTCATGCAGGGCTATAAGGGACAGCAAGGCCGCGTCATTTCTGCTTTGCTTCAAGCAGTCCATTATGCGTTGCTGACCGACAAGTATCAGTCTGGACAGCTGAAGCTCGAACTTTTCAAAATCTTCGTCGGCAGCTTCGCTTAGCAAGGAAAGAAAGCGTTGACGGTCATCATCTTGAACCGCCATCTTGACGACGCGCAGAAGGAACTCCTGCTCGCGATCAGACAAGGTCCCGTACTCTGCAATCCATAAGCATTCACCGCGAGCCAGCAGGTAACTGCTTCGCAGTTTCATGAGGTTAGTTTGCCCGAAAGCAACAACTTCCGGACTATCCGGGGTTGTTTCCGCCTCGTAAATCAGGCGGATCAGTTTGAGGTCTCCTTCTGGAATGCCTAATTCCTCAATGACATCGTCAGGGGAAATGTTCAGCATTATCCTGATGGCCGCTTCGTAAGCTAAGGGTTTAGCCGTTTCGGAAAACTCATATGGCTGAACCTGGTCGCCTCGGGTTTTTTGCTGTGCCACAGTCTCGCTCTCCAGTACCTCAGGATTCACGTACCCGAAGCGTGGAAAGACAAATCACCTTTGGCGGAATTTAGTCGCAGGTGATTTTTCGAGCTGCCTTGAGCTTGCGCAGCATCGGATTGCAGAGGTGATCGAGAGTGCCGGTTATTGTTGACACTATTTCGTCGCCCATCATCATCCAAACTATTAGGGCGACCAAAGCAACCATTGCTGTTGCATGAATGAAAAACACGATAGTTCTCCAGTTACTGTACTGAGTGAAGACAGCTTCTATGCAACTGTCTGAGGAACTTGCCGTTGACGGTGGCTGCCGGAGAAATCGTTCTCATTGCGAAGTGCGCGCTGCTACTGGCTGTCTAACCAAGCCGAACGCAGGCACTTGTAAGCTATGCACGAATAAACAACCATCACGATCATCATTGCTAGCTCCGGGCTCTTCAAAACGGATTTGAAGACCGGCTTACAGATGAGGTCGATCCAAAATATACCTAAGCTTGTTCCTGGCATATGAGGTGCTTCTTGTAGCGTGGGAACGCTCCAACTCCCTTTGTGTGACTGCGTGGATATGATGCATCGGGAGCGACTAAGAGCCGGTTAAGACCAAAATACAAACTTTATTTTGCGCAATATCACTTCCGGGACTTGTGGTAGAAGCGTTTTCGGCATCGATTCCAGGGCGTTGGTCAGTACGGCTCGCAATAACCTTTAGGAAGTGAGGATCAGCAGTTTCTGAAGGGCTTCTTATTTAGTCTGGCCATGCTTGTTGTGGCTCTCTTGTCCCGGCGACGAACAGGTGAATCAAGGTCAGTCCTGCCAGGAAGCCGCCGATATGCGCTGCATATGCAACACCTCCTCCTCCTGATTGCGAACCAAGAAAGCCTAAACTGTCCACAAGTTGGAATAAAATCCAGGACCCGAGCACAACCATGGCAGGTACATGCATGATTTGACGAAGGACTAATACCGTTACTCGCTTTTTCGGATAGAGGCAGATGTAGCCGCCCATAACACCGGATATAGCGCCGGAAGCCCCAAGACAGGGAATGTACAGGTTCTGATCCATGAGCTGGCTCATAATCACATGGCTCAATCCGGCCACAATGCCGCACAATAGATAGAAGCCTAAGTACCGTAAATGACCCATGCGATTTTCGAGATTGTCTCCGAAAATCCATAAATAGAGCATGTTTCCGCCGATGTGCGCTAAGCCTCCATGCATGAACATAGAGGTCAGCAGAGTCACATACGGGTGAACCGGGGTGGGGCTCAAGTACAAGTTGCCGCTGCTGGTTTGAATGCTTCCGCTAACGTCCTGCCCTGTGAGTATCTCTTTCGGCACTGTTACGAATGCTGCATTGAATTCGTTGTCCGCCCCCATTTGTTGGAAGAGAACGAAAACTAGGACGTTGAGTGCGATTATTCCGTAATTGATGAACGGAGTGATGCGAACTTCGCTGTTATCGTCGGAGAGAGGAAACATGGCACTGCTCGGTAACCTTTCCCCTCTTATCGTACCAGAAGAGATTCTGCTTGTCTGAAGTGCTGGACAAATCGATTCTGATACCTGATCGAGGGACACAGCTTCGCCGGATGGTGTGGCAGATTGAGCATATAGTATGAAACCATATATGGTGTGGCCACGCGCTCGTTCTTTGAGCTGACAAAAGTTTCTAAGTCGGCTTTGAGAGTCAATTTAAGGTGATTGATGGCGAATGATTGCGATTGATCGTGGGAATTAGCACAAACAATAATTCTGCAGTTAGTGCACTGGTGAAGCGCTCATGTGTAGCGGAGTTTGCTTGGACTGTCGAAGGCGATTGCTCTAATTGTGAGCGCGTGTGCAATTTGCACACAACCAAGCTCATGCGTAAAAGTAAGATGTAGTGCGGGACTTGGCGCACGGCAGAATGTCGTGCGGAATGCTCCGCTTCATCCGTGGTGCTCAATGATTTGGCTTTGGGAACCACGGCTGAACTGGCGCGTCGAATTTTTCAGAGAGCACCAACTCAGTTAGAACGAAACTGTACAGGAGGAGTCCAAATGAATAAACTAGTAATGGCTGGACTCGCTGCTGCTTTTCTGGGCGCATTGTTCGCCCCGGTAAGTAATGCTTGCGATGACCTACACACCAGCTCCTTTACTGTGTCAAGCCCTGTGACGATAGATGCATGCGACCCATGTGCTACTGCCGCACCGCTTGTACTCGAAAGACAAATTGTTGCGCCGGTATTGGTTGAGCACGAGATGACCTCGCCTGTGATCATTGATCGCAGCTGTTCGTCGCCTGGAGTGCTTGAGAGAAACGTATCCATGCCAGTTCTGCTCGAACGAGATAACAATCTTATCGACTTCGATTCGCCTATCCTGCGTTTCGGCTTGTTCTAAATTGAACAGTGGTCGATAAATAGGGATCTATAGAAATATGGGCCGGTCCGGAGTTCAAATAGAACTGAGGACCGGCTCATATTTGTTTTGCCGCTTTATTTAACTCCGCTTACAGAGGGCTGATCGCATGAAGCATCAATGTCATCTGCAACTCTGGAGCGACGGGGGATCCACGCAAGTTCCTTGCGCGCCAGCGATGAGTCTACATCTTGATCAAGGGCTAGTCCTGCCGCAAATCCGCCCAAGAACTTCAGCGCTTCGTCTAGTGTCCATGCTGCGGTCTTACCAGGGCAACCGATGGCTCGCGCAATGCTTTCTGCTACTTCGCGCACCGTTACGGTCTTTTCGTTGGTCGCATGGTAGAGGGAGCCAGCTTTGGCTTTCTCTACCGCCAGTAAATACAAATCGGCCAAATCGTCAACATGCACAACCGGCCAACGATTGTTACCAGTGTCGATGTAGCGAGCTTGCTTTTCCTTCTTCGCCATTTCGATAAAATCGTTGACGATGCCACCATTTTGTCCGTATACAATTCCCGGTCTGAGCACTATGGTTCGAATGCCGTTACGGGCCGCACTCAAGACTTCCTGCTCTCTTCCTACTCGCCATTCGACAAGTTTGATCGGATTCAACGCAGACCGCTCTGTAGCAGCCGTAGTCGTGTTTCCTATAACCCAGATGCCACTGGTATAGACAAACGGCTTGTTGGAGCCCTCTAGAGCTTTCAGAATGGCATCAACTGCTGCCTGGTCTTGCTGGTTCACATCGCGCTCGTAATCAGCAGCGGCATGAATTACGGCGTCGGCCGCTGACGCGCTTTCCGCTAAAACCTGCTGGTCACTCATTTCGCCCCGAACCGGAATGTACCCGAGAGCCTTAATTTCAGCCTCTTTTTCAGCGCTTCGAGTGAGCGCATGAATTTCGTAACCGTTCTCTTTGAAAACGCGCGCTACTGCGGAGCCAATGTATCCTGTTGCTCCTGTAATAAATAACTTCGGCATGAGCTTTCTCCTGATTCATTCGCTCGCGCTACTTGTCGTGTGCGGTTGCTTTTCAATGAACGTGTAATTGTACAGCACCCGGAGGGGCGCTTGTAAAGAATAGATCGATCTCTTGTTACCCGGCACAAAGAAGCGGAAGTACTTTGGAGTACTTCCGCTTCTCATTCTTATTTCGATGCGTGCTTCAATACTTCGTTGTCGGAGCAGTGGCAGACAAAGTTAATCGTTTTTCTGCCAAGTTACAGGATAAGGACCTTCCGGTTCCCTCTGTCCCGGGGGCGGTTCCGGTATGGCGGGCGCCGGGGCTGGAACTGGCAATGGTTCCGTGCATGGAATGTGCGGCTCTTCGATCGGCGGGACCGGCACCGGGGATGGACCCGGAATCGGAGGCTGCGGACTCGGCGGTGTCGGTTCCGGATCCGGCTTCGATGTCGATCCTGAGCCAACTCTGTCGGATCTAAGTCCGAAGGTCTCCGATTTGCCGGGGCGTCCGTTCAATCTGTTATCGCTAAACATTGTTTTCCCTCCACCACAAATGTACTGCTCCAGGCGCGTAGTTCATTCTTGAGCTTAGGAAGCGCGACGATGGTGGTGCTCGTTGGCGACCATCATCTTGTGAATGTCTGTTGCTCCATGATCTTTCAAGACTTTTTCCGCTTTATCGATCATGTCGTGATCCTGGCTATGGGCAGCAACCAGCACGTTGTCTCCTTGTAGCTTGTCGGCATAAATCTTGGCTTCGTACTCTGGAATGCCAAAACCGACTAGTCCACCTGTGACGCCGCCGAGAGTAGTGCCCAGTGCGATGCCGCTTAGCGCTGCCATGATTGGTCCTGCTGCAATGAATGCCCCCAGTCCGGGAAGGGCAATAATCCCGATTCCGGCCAGCCACCCGAGCGCTCCCCCGATCAAGCCTCCGGTGCCGGCACCGAGAGCTATTCCTTCGGGTGCTTTTGTACTATTCTCATGTCCTAAATCTTTGATTCCACCCTTGTCCGGGTAGAGCAGGGATATATCGTCCTTGGAAAAACCAAGCAATTTCAGGTCGTCAACTATTCTTATAGTCTGCTCGTAACTTTGCGCAAGTCCCAATAGTGCATGTGACATATCTGCCTCCAATGAACGTGATCGCTCAAAGCAAATGTAGAGTTAGTGCGTACGTCCTCTATTCAAGGACCTTGTGCGTAGTGGATACCGAAGTGTGGTACGCACATCGCGCTTATTTGGTGCCACTGAAGATGACACCGCTGCATATGAAGGGGTTCCGATTGAAACCTACCCGTACGTGTAAAGCCCCTTGGAACGGTGCTTCTGCGTGGACATGCGTCCTTTTAGATGCTGTCTGGACAAAGTCCCGGGGAACTTAGGTATTGCTCTGATCGCCCAAGTAACTGTGATTGATGTGAATCACAAAGCTGGAGGATTCGAGAACATGGATATTTTAGGGTTTCTCATTTTTCTGGTTGTAGCAGCTGTGTGCGCCTGGATCGCTGACCTGGTAGTACCAGGCACAATACCAGGTGGATTTCTAGTTTCTGCAGTCGTAGGCGTAATCGGGGCTTGGATGGGTACAGCACTCTTCGGTAATTTTGGACCGTCGTTGGGTGGTGTATCCGTATTATCCGCTATTATCGGTTCCGGGGTATTGATCTTTGCCTTGGCTCTTATTTCACGTGGACGAGCACGAGTTTAAGGCATGGTTGGCGGCATCTCAGTTACGTGACGCTGCCAGCTGGTTCCGGCTGGCGTTCAGAGGCTAGATCTTCCCCTGGCATCAGTGCTGAATCTACCGGTGCTTTTGTGAATCTCGCGAAGAACTTCTGTAAATCGTCCATATAGGTAAAAACCACTGGCACTACCACTAGTGTCAACAAAGTGGACGTAAAGAGCCCGCCCACCACGGCAATTGCCATTGGTGCGCGGGCTTCTGATCCTGAGCCCAGTCCTGCAGCAATTGGCATCATGCCAGCGAGCATCGCTGTTGTGGTCATAAGAAATACTCGGGCAATTCGTCTCGTTTGCTCATCCAATGAGCGGCCTTCTCTCTGCTGGTCGGTCGATACCCTGATGTAGCCAATTCAGGCGGGCTGCTATTCTGCTTCCTTGGCAAAGGATGATTCCTCCTTCAAGAATTTTTCAATGCGAGCGCGCGAAAACAGAAAGTTGCCGCGAGAACGATTCGAGACCATGTCGAACAATCCCCCCAAGGGCACCAAATTCGATGGCTCGCCCAACGGAAGATTCAAGACTTTCCACAACCAAAGTTTTAGCAGAATGCGTCGAACAATACAAATGGAGGGCACCCGTATATCCCTATGACGCGGGGCTCTAAAGCTTTTTAGTGAAGCTAAGTTGTTTCCTTCGGCAGCCTGCCGACTCAAATACTCCAAACTCTTACTCTAAATATGAGTTGTTATTGTTGAAAAATACGTGAATATTTTTTCGATTAGCTTGGCCGATGATTCCGCAACTTTCCGAAAGCTGTCCGAGTTATTCCTGGAAGTGTTGACTGTTCGGTACTGAACAACGGGCGAAGTCAAAGATTTGGCCGGACTTTTTCTTGATTCGCAATCCACGCTCTAACAGCGGCTCGGCAGCGGCATAGTTTTGCTGGGCAATATAGACGTCACTTAAACTCAGCAGAGCTTGCGCGACATCCGGGCGCTGAGAACCCAGCAGTTTCTCTCTAATTTGCAAAACTCGCTCAGAGGCGCGCAATGCTTCGGCGTAATTTCTGAGCGCAAAATAAAATGCGTAGCCCGAAAAATTCTCGCACATCTCTGCGCTTTCGCGACCATAATTGATGGTGTCAAGGTCTTTCGGACTGAGAACTAAGGCAAGTAACGCCAAAATCGAAGCGTCTCAAGTTTTTCTCACGGATCGTCCGATATCATTGCTGCCAGCAAGAAAATTCTATAAGTCCTTCAGAGTGGTGACTTCTGTGATCCAGGTAAACGAAGAGGACTTCGTGAAAATTGAATGAGTTCGAAGGGACAGCAGGCACAACGGGATGATTATTCTGTAGGCTAATGTGTGAGTGGAGTAACGGGCGATGACAGGCAAGATTATAGCGGTTTACAGTCCTAAAGGAGGACAAGGCGTTAGTTGTGTCGCTTCACATCTGTCGCTTGTTCTTGCAAAGAAAAGTTCAAACACGGCTGTAATGGACTTAGTAGCGGAATGCGGGACGGTCGCCCAATTCATGCAGTTTACTCCAAGACTTCACCTCGGTAATTTGAACACCACTGACTTTCATCCGAACTCTTCCAGCTTACGGCAAGTTGCCCACCCTAAGCAGAACAATTTATCTGTATTGCGCTATCCGGAGGAGCGCTTTGAGAAAGTAGACGCGAGCAAGTTTATCCCCGTTTGCCGAAATTACTTTGATTTCACGGTAATTGACCTTCCCCGTACAAAACTCATTCCGGTGGTTTGTCAGGTTCTTGCGAACGCAGACGTAGTTCTGTTGCTTGCAGAATACCACTGGACCAGCCTTTTCACGTTGCGCGGGTTCCTTGAGTCCGAATCAGGTATTATGTGCCTTCAACGTGGTGCAAAAGTTGTGATAAACAGGCGTGAGTGGTTGCCTGCTGATGTATTGCTTGAATGCAAGAAAATTGTTCGTGAACCGGTGGCAGCGGAACTACCTCTGGAAGGCTGCTTGATTGGACAGAATCGACTGGTGGAACGTGGTCGATTTTTCGCATCGGTAAAAAAACTCGCGAAGTCCCTGTTAGAAAAAGGCCAATGACTGAACACAAAATAATTGCGATCTTCAGTTTGACAGGCGGATCGGGTGTCACTGTGCTTGCAACCCAGCTGGCGGCCAGGCTTTCGCAGACGGCGAAAACGTGCCTGGTAGATCTGAACCTCGACGCTGGAAATTGCGAATCTTATCTGAATCCGTCGCCAACACCATTGGCAGAACAGAGCAATTTGCTGCAAGTTACCAATAGCATTAAGCCGAGCGACTTATCGCGACTCAATGACGGCACACTGGCAGTGTCTGCTTACAGCGTCAAGTATGGCCAGTTAGTCGTTATTGGGACACCTTCAGAACAGGTGCATGCTGAAGCCTATTGCCGAATACTTTTGGAGCGATGTAAACGCGATTTTGAGATTACTGTCGTTGACCTTCCCCACACCTTGATACCGGCACATGCTTTGGTCGGTCTCAAGATGGCTGACATCATCATAGTTCGAGAGTACTACCCGTCCGAGAGATCGAGTAACGTATTCAAAGCAAACGAGTATTTGGAATCTCAAATTGGTTCACAGCACAAGAGACTCTACTACGCTTTAAGTTCTCGCCCTGTGGCTCAGAATGTTCCATTATGGGTGATTCTGGCGACACTAGCCTTAGGCGCAGGAGCCTATGTATTAGCCGCGGTAGCTGACGTGGTAAACTCCTGGCAGTTGAAGCTAGTGTTGGTGGCTCCAGCAATTGCGATTCCAATTCTAGCTTTGTTGTGCGCGGCTGTTGTCCCAATACGTCTATTGTGGAACCGTAATAAACTGATGAAGGAATTCAATGCCAAATCGTTTGATATTGCCTACGACCGAATGACCGTCTCATGGATTATTAATCAAGGAGATGTCGCAGACAGGAAATCACCATTTGGTAAGAGCATCACTCGAATTGTTGAGGCTCTATGAACGTCTAACCACCAGAGACTGTTCCATATCGCGCAGCGTTTGTAGAATCTCTGGTCCGCTCATTCCCGGCATGTTAACGTCTAGCAGGATCACATCCGGTCGAAAATCGCTGAACCTTGTGAGGGTCTCTGCACCGGATTCGACAATCAACCCTCCTTCGGGGTAGTTTTGCGCTCCCCGAATAGGTTAAGCTCAACGCCGGACCTCAAAACGTTAGTTGAGATTCACGCACTCAGGGGATGTCGCCCCTGTACGCTACCCTTATGATATGAGCACGTTGCGGTGTGATGGTTCTGGAGATGCTGTATGAACGGAGCCAGTGTTGAGCTAGACCTTGATCGATGCGCCACCGAAAAAATACACATACCCGGTTCGGTTCAGCCGCATGGCGTTTTGCTGTGCCTGAATGTCCGAGATCTGAAGATTGTGCAGGCGAGCGAGTCTTCCGCGTCGGTATTCGGGCGTCCGACAAGTGAACTAATTGGTGCTTCGCTTGAATCGATTGTTGGAAAAGACACTGAGGCGGCCATTAAACGGCATTTTTCGGGAGAGAATCTTCAGCCGAGTCGTCCTCTCAATGTACTTGTAAATACAGGCGATTCGCCTGACGCGTTTGACCTGGTGGCTCACCAGTCGGACGGCTGTTTAGTTTTGGAGTTTGAACGCAGCGTCCCGCTGGATGTCGCTGAAGCCCTAAAATTCCTGCAGGCAAAAGATACCGCTCTTCACAAAGTGCTAGCCTGCACGACTGCTCAAGAGTTGCTCGACTTTGTCGCTGAGTACGTGAGAAGTATTACCGGCTTCGATCGGGTGATGATTTATCTTTTCGACCGTGAGTGGAACGGAATTGTGCAGGCAGAACGCAAGCTCGAAGGTGAGGTCGGCTATCTAGGGCTGCGCTTTCCGGCCAGCGACATTCCGCCGCAGGCCAGGGACTTGTACGCTCGAAACTGCTTAAGGTTATTGGTAGATGTTGATGCCGTGCCAGCACCGATTGAGCCGACGCTCAATCCATTGACCGGCGAACCGTTGGATCTTAGCTATTCAATTCTTCGAAGCATGTCGCCCTTGCATATTGAATATCTCAAGAACATGAATGTTCGTGCCTCCATGTCGGTTTCGTTGGTTGCCAACGGCGAATTGCGCGGATTGATCGCCTGTCATCATTCAAGTGCACGCCATGTAAATTATGGCATTCGCGACACTTGCGAGTTTCTAGCGCGTCTTGTCTCACTGCAGCTGAACATACTTCAGCAGCGTGACCACTCCCGGATGATGATGAGTCTGCAGGATGCTCGCCGCGACTTAATCCTCCACGCATCTGGAGAAAAAGACTTCATCTCCGCAATAGCAGGCTCGGGCAAACTGTTGAAAGTTGCTCGAGCGCAGGGCGCTGCCATCGTTTGGGATGAACAAGTTTTCGTTGTGGGTGAAACACCAGATCAACAGTCTATCGCAAAAGTTGCGCATGAGTTGACCCGCACAGTTACAGGACCGCTTTTCGCTACCGAATGTTTGTCGAATTCTATGCCATGGACGAAAGAACTCATGTCGTGTGCCAGTGGTCTGTTGTCCATAAGAATGTCGGCCGTTGGTTCCCGATGGATCTTGTGGTTCCGCCCCGAGCAAGTCGCTGAAGTTAAGTGGGCAGGCAATCCGGAAAAGCCTGTCGATATCGACAATCATAAACGCTTGCACCCCGCATTGCCTCAGAATAAATCGCACCCGGACAGGGGCCGTTGCCTCAATTAAAATCGCACCCCTTAGCAACAAAGC
>JAIELX010000029.1 GCA_019752635.1 Candidatus Obscuribacterales bacterium
GGCGGCTTGCCGGACAAAACTTCGTACATGACACAGGCAAGTGAGTAAATGTCGGTGCGCCGATCCACCGAAGCCCCTGTGCATTGTTCGGGACTCATGTAAAAGCTGGTCCCCATAACCGCCCCGGTTTTGGTAACGCCTTGCTCAGTTTCACCGGCCAGATAGCGCGCCAGTCCGAAGTCGATTAGAACCGCTCGCTCATCCAGCGCGCTGCCAGTCAAAACGATGTTCGAAGGTTTGAGGTCACGATGAACTACGTTCTGAGAGTGCAAGTACTCCAACGCTTCGATTACTTGAAGAAACAAACTGAAGAAGCGTTCGCCCTCAATAGTTTCTTCAGCCACCACTGCCGAAAGAGTTCGGCCCTGCAGCAGATCCATCACCAAATACGGTGCGCCGTCGAACGTAATTCCGGAAGAATATGTCCTTACTATTCCGGGGTGGACCAGGGCTCCGGAAAAGATCCTTTCACGCTGAAAGCGCCGCAAGTTCTCTTGATTGCCGAGAAGGTGCGGATGCATGATCTTGACGGCAACTTCGCGCTCGAGCCTTGTGTCACGTCCTCGGAAGACCGAACCGGACGCGCCATGACCAAGCAACGCCAGGACTTCTATGTGTCCTTCAATTAGATGCCCTATGCGCGATGTCTCAGCGCCGCTGCAATCGACCGATTTCTCAAATTCAGTTTCAGTCGATTCGTTCATAGAATTCAATAGACAGAACGTTTACCGCGTTTCGTAAATTAATTACACAACTTTCTACTTCGATTTCATCTCACACAAAGGGCTTTGCTTAGCCATTCGACACTTATTCACTGCATCGCCCCGCGTACTTTACAACGAAGATAAAAACACTCACCTTGGCCCTTGCAAACCCCGTGCTATCATTGGCGGTTGACAAGTTCATGAGACTTGCCCCGGTTGAAAGACCGATATCCGGTTCCATCAGATCGCAAATTTCGGAAAAGGTTAGACCTTGGTAATAAGAGCTCTATACCCCGGATCATTCGATCCGATGACGCTAGGACATTGGGACATCATCCAACGTGCAAGCAAACTCTACGACGAAGTCATAATGGCAGTGGTCGCCAATCCGGGAAAGAACCCGCTCTTGCCCATTGAGATTCGAGCTCAGCTTATCGAAAGGGCAGTAGCGACTTTACCGGGGGTTACCGTTGGCACCTTTCAGGGACTGACTGTAGATTACGCAAAGAATAACAAGATTTCAGTAATCATAAGGGGATTGAGGGCGGTTTCAGACTACGAGGCAGAATTGGGCATGGCCCAGACAAACAAGCTACTGCTTCCTGAACTAGAAACTATTTTTCTCATGACAAAACCCGAGTATTCTTTCATAAGCTCATCAACCGTGAAGGAGATCGCCAAGCTGGGCGGTGACGTTTCTTTATTCGTCCCACCTGCCGTAAATTCCTATTTGCGGGAACACTTCAGCAGAGGCGCTGAATAATGACTACTACAGTTGCAATTAGTCCGAATACAGCTGCATATAAGCAGACTTCGATTTACAAGCATCTCGACTTGCTCGAGCATCTTATCGAAGACGCATCCGGTGTCTGGAAATTCAAGGCAATCAATGCCGACCAGTTCCTGGAAGTCCTCGACAAGGCGCGCGCGCGATTACCCGAGGAGCTCCGCGAGGCCACCGAAGTTCTACAGCAACGCGACGACATCATCGCTGAGTCGCAGCGGCGCGCCGATCAGGTGATCTCTACTGCTCGCCGGCAGGCCGAGAATATGGTTCAGGAGTCGGAATTGCTTAAGGCTGTTCAGGCTGAAGTGGAACGCATTCGCAAGCAAGTAGTTCAAGAAGTTGAGCAAATGCGCCGAGAAGCGCTGGCAGAAGCAGACAAGATCCGTATGGAAGCCGAGGAAGACGCACAACGCGTCCGCGACGGAGCTGACCACTACGCCGACTCTGTTCTGACAAAGATCGACACAGACCTCAACAATCTAGGGCGAACGTTGGCAGAAGCTCAGGGCATAGTAAGAAATGGTCAGAGAGTACTGGGCCAGGTGAAACGGCATGTTGGCGTCTCGCCAAATCTCTTGCCGCCCTCATAAATTCCAAATCGTTATTACGAAAGGAGGCGCCTTCACGGGCGCCTCCTTTTTATTTGCACTAGGATCAATACAGTTCGCGTTTTGATCTTTATCAATGCGAAAATGCTTGGATTCTCACTAGGATGTCTATTGTGTTCCCTGTCCGCAAACCAATGTTTCTCCAGCGATTCTGCCTGCCCCTTCAGTCGAGCGCAATGCTCCTGGTCTTTCTCAGTGCAATGAATTCCGCAAAAGCACAACTCGTCGACGCAGACGACTACTCCAGTAAGCCTGTGAAGGCAACCAACGTCAACACGATCAACTGGAAAAAACAAGGAACGCTTCCCATTTACTTCGCAACAACAAGGCTGAACGAAGGAGAGAAAGACAATCCGGTATATGGCTTTCGAAGGCATTTGGACCTTGGCGACGGGTCTGTAGATTACGGTGTTTGCCGGCTCGCTTATCCCTCCGCAGCCGCTAGCCTAGAGACAGCAAAAGATGGCCGCGACTATAAGGCACTGATCAAACAGATAGGCTCGCAATGGGAATCAACCAAGATCAGATCGACTGAAACGTATAGGGACGAAGAGGCATTCTTCAACGTCGTGCGAGGCTGGGATGGTCCCATTTGCGTGTACACTCACGGCTACGATATCTCCTTCGATGAAGCGGTAAGAGATCTTGCGTTAATCTGCGCCGAGTTTGAATCAAAACATCCAGAATCACATGTGCTACCAGTACTCTTTACGTGGCCTTCAATCGGCACAAAAACTGAATACAGCGCTGACGAAGCAAATCTCGAATGGAGCGAAAAGCCCTTCTTCGAATTTCTAGACAGATTGTTCAAGGAAAAATCGCCGAGTGCAACACTAGATCTAGTGGCACATAGCATGGGCTGCCGTCCCGTCTTTCGCTACTGTCAAAAAACACCAACAGCAATCACTTCAGCCAACGTACGAAACATCTTTCTCTGCTCCGCCGACGTTGACTTTCACTATGCAGAACAACACAAGAAAGAGTTGCAGGACAGCGTTTCCAATTTTGTCTATGTTCTGGTTTCAGACAAAGACGGACCGTTGATCATGTCCGAATATTTGCACGGACAGCCAAGACTGGGACGGCCACTCGATCCACCTAAATTCACCCGCCAGCGCAGCGAACTGATTCAAACGGACTACTGGGCACAAGTAGCCGGCGATGCACTTGATTTGATGCGTCGAAACGGTATGAATGATAATCCGGAAGTTCAACAGTGGTTAGCCAGTAACCCGGAGTTGGCTCAGGACTACGGGCCAAAAGCGAGACTCGTCGATGTCACCGAAGTGATGAGCGAATCTGTGGGGCATGCTTTAGCGTGGCCTGTTGTAGCAGGACTGATGGCTGAGCCCCCTTCTCTGAAGCCACTTCCAACCTCGATCGTTTACAAGAAACCAGACAGAGCCTGGCTTCAACGCTGCAACGGGAAACCATTTCGACTATACAAGTTTGTCAAAGTGGACTTGTATCGACTCAATCGCTAGCCTCATCTATTGTATCGACTATCGGTGCCGACGCCTGCCCTGACGATGTCCCCCCCGTGACGCGGGCGCCGGAGTTTCTGTAATCGGGCCCGGAACACCAGTGACAATGGCAGGATAAATTACACGCGACATTTGCCGAATCATTTCGTTAGCTCTGCGATCATTATGAGGGCGTTGCACCTGAACTGCAGCAATGAACTTCTTCCCTTCGGGGGTGGTCACGATACCGCAATCACCAACCAGAGAACCAATGTCTCCCGTCTTGTGAGAGATTTTGGCACCCGCAGGCAAGCCGGGCGGAAGCAGAGTTTTAATGCGCGTGCGTTCCATAATTTTGAGCATGCGTGAGCGGCTTTCAGGCGTCAATAGATGCCCTTTATCGACCATTGCAAGCAAACTGACAAGATCGCCAGGGCTAGTCTTATTTGTACCGGGAAGGTCCGGCAACCAATCATTGACATAGGTCCGCTTCAGTCCCCAGAAAGCGAAATCACGGTTGCAAGCCTCAATGCCCCCAACTCGATCGATAATCAAATTTGTAGCAGTGTTGTCCGAAACGACGATCATCGATTCCATCGCTTCTCGAAGTGAGACTTTTGAGTTGACAGGGCGCCACTGCAAATAGCCGGAACCGCCGCCAATGAGATCGGGACGCAATTCTAACTGTTCGTCCAGCGAAACTTGCCCACGATCAATGGCATCAAGCAGCTTCACCAGAACTGGAACTTTGATCAGCGATGCAGCAGCAAAACTTTCATCGGCATCAATTCCTGCATACCTGCCGGTAGACGGTTCAATCACAAAAGCACCGGCTCGCAGTTTCGGCTGATCGGCGACTTGCTTCAGACGCCCAACCAGATCCAGCAGCTCTTCTTTCTTTTCGAAAGGGGGAACCGTTACCGCTGAGGACGCATCAGCAATAGGCTTAACCGGTTCATCAGGACCAACAGGAAAAAAGTTTCCGACCATAACTGAAATGAACGCCGACAACAGCAAATAGCGAATGAGACGTTGCCCTGGTGGAACGCGTCGCATCCGCGCGGGGACGCACTTCAACCTGTCTTGCCTTGGTTGTGAAGCAATTGATCCAGACATATATACCGACGGAAAGGACTTTGTACACACTCGCTTCGCTCAGTCAGTTAGCGACAGCGCGCGGATCGCTATGCCAGCGGGGAGATTATACAACGGGAAACGGATCACGCAAATACCTTATCGTCAGCACCAACAACCCGCATGCGTCCAATCGCATATGCACACAATAGCCGCACATCCTCGGTGCGGGGGTCTTTTCGAGTGCAAGTGGATCTGTAGTGATCAATTTGAAACTAAAACAGCAACGGTATCAGGGGATCTGACGCCACCACCGGCGGTCTCGCTCCTCTGAGACTCCCTTCGCGCCTACATCGCTCGTGGCCGCGTGAGGGGGCCTTGTTTATGGAAGACGAGGCATATAAGATCACTATATTCTTCGCTTCAAACGGTGAAATTTAGACATGGGCAAGCTACTTCTGGTAGAAGACGAACACGACTTATCCAATCAGGTTAGAGACTGGTTGCAGCGAGAGCATCACACAGTAGAAGTTCTCGATAACGGGCAAGTCGCGGCGGACACGTTGCGCGTCACCCAATACGATCTGATAATTCTAGATTGGCAAGTGCCAGGGATTAGCGGACTGGAGGTCTGCAAGCAATTTCGCAACCGCGGAGGGAAGACGCCGGTTTTGATGCTAACTGCGCGAAACTCCGTGGACGATCGCGAGCAGGGTCTCGATAGCGGGGCCGACGACTACCTGTGTAAGCCATTTCACATGAAAGAGCTATCTGCGCGGGTTAGAGCCTTGATCAGACGAGCGGCCGGCGCAACAAACAACGTGTTGCAGGCTGGAGCAATTCAGCTTGATCCTTCCGCACGACGAGTTGTGAAAGACGCAACGGAGATTCACCTGGAGCCCCGAGAATTCGCATTACTTGAATTCTTGATGCGAAACCCAAACATTGTTTTTAACGCCGATGCCCTGGTTACCAGAGTCTGGGAAACGGATACTGAGATCTCACCAGACTCTGTTCGTACATATATCAAAGCGCTGCGAAAAAAGCTCGATCAAAAGGAGTTGATTACCACCCTGCACGGATTGGGATACAGACTGAACTCCTGACAAAATCGCTTCAATTGGAAAAGCAAATCAGCATATGTTTAAGAAACTTCGCCTCCGATTGACGCTTCAATTCACAATTCTGTCAATTTGCATTTACGTCTTGCTGGGATCAATTGCATCTGCGTTCTTCTACGCAGGGATGACGGATGCCATCGACGCAGCACTGTACGACATTGCTACATCGCTGGAAGAATCGGTGCGCCATGACGCAGAGACAATTGCGTTTTCGAAGAAGCCGTTCGAACATGGAAAGCTGATGCATGTGCATTCAGTGCCATCTATTCAACTATGGACTGCGAAGCGACTGCTGGTGGAACAATATGGTCCGCCGGGGTCCCCCTCTTTGCATGAAGGCGAATTCGAAGTGCAGTCAGGATCTTTGCGAATGCGTTCATTCGGAAAACCAATCATAAGCCGACTACAAATTATCGGATTCATTCAAGTGCAGCTGCCCGTAACCGCCCGGGACACTGCAATTTCCGAGTTCATTGAGGCACTGGTCTCAACGGCCCCCTTTCTTATAGCCACTCTCGCTGCCGCTGGTTACTTCTTTGCAGCACGCGCGGTCAAACCAGTCGAAGAGAGCTACGGGATGCTGCGCCAGTTTACAGCCGACGCCGGTCACGAGCTCAAAACACCGGTGGCCATAATGCGATCGGCCTGCGACAATCTGCTCGCCGACTTAAAGGACAATCCGGTCGCCGTCGAACGACTAGAAGTGATCAACCGAACCACAGAACGAATGGAGCGACTTGTTCTAGATCTCCTTCTCTTAACAAAAGCCGATGCAAGCGAACCGAAGGCAAAAGAAGCAACAGCAGGCACCATAGAGCTGGACATGGTTCTGCGCGAAATACTGGGGGAATTTTCCGACCTCTTCGAAGAAAAAGAGATGGAGTTATTCGCTGAGGTTATCGCACCGGCGAAGATCGTCGCAGAGAAGGATACTATCTACAAGATTTTTTCAAACCTGCTGAGAAATGCCGCACGTTACTCCGACAAAGGCAGCCGCATAACGGTAAGTCTGCAAGTCGACAACGGCTTTGCCGTGACAACGGTAAGCGATACCGGAATTGGAATCCCGGAAGAAAGCCTCAACAAAATTTTTGACCGATTTTACCGAGTTGATCAGTCCCGCGCACGCACTGCTGGTGGCAGCGGGCTGGGTCTGGCCATTGTTAAAGCGCTGACCGAGCGACTGGGTGGCACGATCCACGTTGAGAGCTCCGTAGGAAAAGGAAGTACCTTTACCGTTGAGCTACCGCTGGCTTGAGTTCGCAGTTTTAAGATCGTTTGTTCCGTTAACCTTATAGAATACTAGGCTGTCGGCGATCCACCCGGCTGAAGGAACTCGATCCGGAGAGATAATGTCAGGTTCTGACGACAACGCTTCATCACCACCCGGGGTCCGCAGCGGAAACGACGACTTGACGGCGGATTATCGCGCCAGGGTGCAAGAACACCGAAAGAAGCGGCGAGACAGTAAAATGACTGCCAGACCGCCTGGAAAGGCAACCAAGACTCTTGGGCGCCCGGCAATTTTCGGCGACACATCGGAAATAGTTCGCCCGCGGCAACCGACAGAGCAAGAGCCGAATGAGACCGAGCTCTCGATCACCGCACTTCCTGAAGACGGCGCGGGGACTCCGGATAGCACAGTGGAGAATGTCATTGCCTCAGACGATACAAAAGCTAATGAGCTGAGCGTCGAAGAGGAAATTAGCCATCATCTGCGCGCTTTGTACAAGGCTCGCAAACATGGCGGAGAGAGAGGAACAGATTCGGCATTTGCCAAAATGCAATCAGTCGATGAGCACGCCCCATCAAGAACAATCACAGGACCTGCCCTAAAGCGTCGGTCGACGCTCACCGGTTCTCTCGCTCGAAAACTTTTGCTGCCAACGGCTTCAACGCAAATCCCCACATCGAATGTTGACAGCAACCAGCAGATGGACGCCACACAAGAAGCGCAGGCGCCCGCTTCATGGAAGCCTCACGTCAAGCCTCCCGCAAATGGAGCTGCGCCAATTTTTGGGCAACCGCAAGCTCCCGACAAGGACGATTCTGGTAGCGCGGTCGAACCGGTAAGACCCCTTACCGAAACAACACCTTCTTCAGCAGCGTTTGGATTATCCTCCATCCCGACAATCGCGCAACCGAATATAAACGCAGCAAGTACACGAATTGCTAGCGAAGAATCCGTTGGAGCAGCAGCAGAGAAAGAGCAAGAAGCGCCAACAACCACTGAAGCGAAACCGATCGCACGGTCCAATTACGAAGAGTTCCTGGAAACCGAACCCTCTTCCGCCGCATTCGGAATGTCATCCTGCACAAGTGAGCCGCGCACTTTCGAAACCACGCCGGAGCCAAACACCGCCCCGGAATCAGCGTTCGAAGATGCCGAACTATCGTCCGGAGCCTTAGGATTCTCCACAGTCCCGCCAGTCGCAGCCAATGAGACAGTCGCTTCCGATATCTACGCGGCCGCAACTATTGACGACGTCCCGAGCACAGCCTCCCTCGAGACAGCTGCCCCTGGTCCGGAGCAAATAGCCCCGCAGAAAGCAACAGTTACAGAGAACTGGCAACCACAACCGCCGCCGAAGGAAGAGGCTCAAGCACCGCCAGTGGTGCTCCAAAAGCCGCGCTATAAAACGGATTTGATTCTAGCCGGAACCGAAACAGGCATTAAGACCTTTACAGACAGATACAGTCGCCGCATCGAAGCTTATTATTCAAAGGTCCTGAGCCTTCCGGATCAACTCTATCTAGTAAGCCAAGACGGGCAATTCGCCCAGGGTTTTCAACTTTGCCCGGGCGAGGAGTACTGGGGGGCACGCCACGACGATAACGGCAAGGTGGTAGCGCGTATGGTGCTCAACTTGAACACGGGAACAATAGTAGGAGAGAACCTGCTCACAAAATCGCTAATTCGTCTTGACCCGTCAGGAGACCGCGTCGAGCAGGTAAGAACTCCTGCAGGAATGAAAGTGACGATTCATTTTGCCGATGATAAAACGGCAAAGAAACATACCGGCAACCAGAATCTTGTCGTTCGCTATTGCGAGTATACAGCTGCAGGTTGGATGATTCGCCGCGATGACTACTTACGCACTGGTGTAGTCGAAAGCAGTTTCTTCGACGCCAACATGCGAATCCCCTCACCGGAACGTCGACTTCGCGCGGTTACACGCGTGATTGACCGACAAGGCGTCAAAGAAAAATCGCACGAAGAATTCACGTATCACCCAGAACGAAACGAAGCAGTTAGAATTCGCGGCAGCTACACTGATGCCGCAGGAAGAGTGACGGACATGCACTTTATTCCAGGCAACAATGCTCCCGTCAAAATCAAAATAACGGAAACTTCCGGTTTTACGAGCCAGCTGGCTCGTAATCCCTCGACACACACCTACGAAGGGACTTGCTGCGATCGCAACGGCACTATCGTAGAAGACATAGCTTTCGACGGAAGGACGCTCACTTATCGCAATCGCGGCAGCGGCAAGTTAAGCCGAACTGAGAGATTCGATCTGCTCTCTAGCGGCGACGTAAAGGCCGAGCTGCAGGCTCGCACCACACCAATGATCTGGAATGCGGTTCGAGGTAGAACAGAAATCACTTTGCCAACCGGTATGAGAATCCTAAAGTATCCCACTGGGCGCACGGACAAGATCGACAAAGACGGCACTGTAACATGGGAAGGACAGGTTGGCGAACGTAGTTTCGCCGCACCAAGCGGCGAAGCCCTTGTGACCAATCCCGACGGCAGCGCAATTCGCCTGCACCGCAACTACAGTGCCGAACTCAAGGAAAGCCTTAACGGTTCATTCATAAGAGGATCTCTCTCAGAAGCACAGCAAGATTTTCTGGAAAAGAACAGAAACAAATTCGACTTGCGGGACTTCGCGCGATTTTCTCAACAGTGGTACCAGCATCCGGAAAAACTGGAAGCGGTGCTGCGACAGCTGGACTACCTTATGGTAGCTCGCTATCGAGACGTTACGCTGGAGCAGGTGGAAGAAATTCGCAACTGCGTTCTCCACCATATAGCCTATCCAGAAGAGATATTCCAGGGACATGCCACCACTAGTGCTGCAGCAGTTGTTCAACGACTGTTCGCATCCGATCTGCCTGCTCGCTATGTGTCGATTGTCAAAGAGTCGCTAACCGGGCGCCTTACCGTCGCCGGCTCGGAGGTGCTCGGACTGGATGTCGCGAATATGTTGCGCGACGATATGAGCACCAGAGACGCGGCATCGCGACTGTTTCAGACACTGATTATGCGAGCGGCGCTGCATCCACAATACGCTTACGATAACAGCTGGACCGGAATCGGTATCGATTTGAACAGTCCCGGACAAATGCCAGCCGGACTGACGGCGGAGAAAACCAGCAATGTCGTTCACAAGATTAGCGGTGTAGAAACCGCAATAGTAGAGATACGTTCAGTTGAAGAGTTGCGCCACGCATACGCAGTCAACGGCAGACGAACAATGATAATCGCCGTAGACGGCAACGATCCGCCTCTAGGCTGCCACGGTTCGTTTGAGCGACAATTGGTCACGGTCACCGGATTTGTTGGTGGTCGAAATCCTCGAATAATGGTGGCAAATCAGCTCGGTTCGAAGCTGAACTGTTGTGAGCGACGCTCGGCTCTTGATGCTCGAATAGTTTTCGAGAGCATGATGCGCTGCGCGGCGAGCGCAGGCGAGACAACAGGCACAGCGATCATCTTCGGCGGCCACCACGCGACAAGGTACAAGATTGAAGCAGGTAAATTAATACCAACAACGTCCCGACCCGAGACAAAATGATGGATGATTTCTACACTTCGGAATTTGGCTGGCAATGGGTCCTACCTGAAGGCTTCGAGCGAATAGACACCCTGCGGTCCAACGACATGTATGGTGTCTCTCGTTCGGCGGTTTTTAGTTCCAAACAGCATAGCGAAGTACATCTGTCTTGGTCCGTGCTTAATGGCCCACCGGTTGATTATGCGACAGACGCAAGATTTAAAGCAATCATCAGCGATCGCGCTCCGATCAATGCAGAGAGGCTGATTGACGTTCTGTCCGGCATAATGCCTATAACCGGAGTGCCGAAAGAAACTAGCTGTGTGCGCCTTCCGGACAATACAGATGCGGTTGAGCTAATCACCGAACAACAGCTCAAAAACATTGACGAGCAGCAGATGCACTACATCCTCTTGTTTCCCCTGGAACCTGCTGCCACTGACCGGGGCGCAAACTTTGCCTACAACTCCTCGACGCAATTCGTTGATCCGATCACAAACCAACTAATCGTACTAAGTCCTGTTTTACTAGGCGAACGTGTAAGTCCTGAGACCGGAGACGTTTGCCAAGTATATCAATTGGGACACGATCGTTATCAACGAATCATCATGTCAGCCAGACGTTCCGATTTCGAGGAAATACTCAGCGAAGTTCGCCGAGCTGCACACGGCTTTCACTACAAGACAAAACCGCGTCCGATCCGAGATAGTTGGCCGGACGCAACTCGGCTCTATCAAGACGCGATGAGCGATAGTTTTGAGGCATTGAAAAATCCACCAGCGGGTCTAACGGACCAAGATATTGCCGTCTTGCGAAACCAACTTTAGAAGAACTAGCGATCAGGGCTGCTCCACAACTGCGCCACCGGTGGCGGTGCGTACTCAAGCATTTCCTTAACCGCATCAGGAACCGCACGCGGTGACATTGGTGGAGCCGCTAATAGGAGCGAGCGGAAAGCGTCAACCAACTTCGTTTTACTGCCATTGAGGCAAAAGAGCATCCATAAGCTTACGAATAAAAATACCGTTGGGGTCCCGCCGCGATTCCCATGATTTTTCCTTTCACGGAGGGGCGCCTCATTTGCCTCAGCAACTTTATGCCGGGGCGCGGCGGCTCTCTTCACGCTGTGAAGCCATGAGGTTGATCGCGCGCAGATCCTTTTTGCCGCTTGCAAGGATAGGCAGTGCCTCAATCTCAATAAAGTCTTCCGGAGAAGGAATCCAAAGCCGCGGTATATCCGATTCTCGCAGCTTTTCGACTACTTCCACAGGAGTCGTCGCCAGCTTGGAATAAACAACCACTAGCCTTTCGCCCCTCTTTGCGTCGGCGACCGAAGTAACACAAACATCGTCTGCGCCGGCATCACTAACGTTCTTGATTGCATCTTCTACAGCAAGATGCGGGACCATCTCTCCTGAAATCTTCGAGAACTGACTCTGACGGCCGGTAATCTTCAAAAATCCATCGTTATCCAACAGCCCCATGTCACCAGTGCGAAACCAACCATCAATCACAACTTCTTCAGTCAGAGCAGGTCGATTGAGATAACCCATCATCACTTGCGGGCCCTTAATCCAGATCAGACCTTCTTTTCCCAAAGGCAAATCAACCCCCGTGTCAACATCAACAACCCGCACAATTGTTCCAGGAAGCGGCATTCCAACAGAATCAGCGCGCGTGCCCGCGACGGTTCGTCCGTCATATGTGACAAGCTCGCCCGGAACACTGCAAGACACCACAGGTGACGTTTCCGCCAATCCATAGCCTTGCAGAGGCTCCCTTCCCAGTTTGTTCTTGATGTCGCTAAACTGCTGCGGGCTCAGCTTCTCTCCGCCTAAAATCGTCGATCGCACAGTGTCGAACTGATTAGGTTTGCACCGCTTTAAATAGAGACTCATCATCGTCGGAGTACAAACGAGTGTTGTTGCTTTGTGCGTCTGGCAAAGATCACCAATTCTTTTGGCATCTAATGGATCATAGTGATAAACAGCCGTTTCACCCAGACACAATGGCAACCACAGAGTCATTGTCAGACCAAAAGAATGGAAGTAGGGAATTACACCCATTACAACTTCTCCGGACTGTATATGTCCCTGAACTTTTATAGCGTTGATGTTCGACAATATGTTTGCATGCGAAAGCACCACACCTTTCGGATCACCAGTCGAGCCTGTGGTAAATATGATCGTAGCCGGATCATCCAACCGGCTGAGCGTTTCGGAAGACTGTTGTTGAAGATTACCACTATCAATTGGAAAGTGGATTTTTTTATACGCGACCATCCCCGGCAGCAAATGCCCCAACAACCGTTGCGGAACTAATTCCGCCTCCATCCACGCCTTTATCTTAGTCACCCGAGTTGCATCTTCGCGGACATCCTCCAGCTTTACGACCGTGGACACGCTCGGTCGAACTCGTTTCAAAATGCGCTCGGTGCTAACCACGTGCGTAATGTGACAGTCTTTGATGCACTGATCAATTTGGCTCTGGTTGAATGTGTAATTAAGATTGACAGGCAGTTTCCCCAGGAGGGCAACCGCAAGATTGGCAACGCAAGCACCGCCCGACGGTGGTAACAGAATTCCGATACAGCTAGAGTCACCAAGCTTGTTGCTAAGCAGATCCGCCAGACCGATCGCTGCCGTTAGCAGTTCGAGATATGTCAGCCGCGCGCCCAGGGAGTCCACTACGGCGAGTGCTCGCGGGCGCGATCGACACTGATGTACCACTGCATGCGCCAGAGAATACCAGTGTGAGGGCAGCTCCGGAGCAGGCAGAGCAGCGGCAAGGGTGCTTACTTCAGCGGAATCTGGCATTTACGGTTCCCGGTTTGGTGTCTGGGGCTATTCTATATTAGACTATGCCACAAATTGATTTCGGTCTGACGGCCCGGCGACAAGAAATGAGGCTATCATTGAGTTCACCGCATCAGATCCGAAGAGCGCGCGAGGCGAAATGAGTACCGATAACCGATCTTCAGCGCATCACCCGCGGTCTCAGTTTGAAAGGCTGAAACATCGCTGGTCGACAAAACTGTTGCAAGTTCTCGACGCAAAAGTCCCCGTGCTAATGAAGCAACTATCGGCGGAACAGAAGGCTGAAATAAAACAGCTACTACAACCAGGGGACATATTGCTGAAGGACGACAACTCCCACCCGATGGGTCAGTTGATGAACAGGCTGGCAGGAAGTCGCTGGAGTCATACGGTCTTTTACGAAGGCGGAGACTATGTGATAGACGTTGGTACTAAGCCATACGTAGCGAAGATCAGCTTAGACGATTTCCTTGATTGCAACGATTTAGGAGTGTTTCGTCCACAGTACGGCGACCGGCAGGATCTGGATTCCGCGGTGCACTACGTAGACAAAGCGATAGGGCGTCCGTTGAACAGGACTTTCGATCTAAAGAACGAAGACTCGTTTTATTGTGCCCAATTGGTTTATTGCGCCCTCAAACAAATGCCGCACCCGATTGCGATACCGACGGTGAATTCTTACGGCCGGACCTACGTAACCTCCGGCAGTATTGAAAAGTGTGCGGCGATCCAGACGATTTGGCTTCGGCGAACGAACTTATTGCAACGGCTGGTTGGACATGCCCCAACCCTGGTTCCACCGCTAATCGTTACAGTGATATGCCTCCAATTCGGAATTGGACCGGCCATTTTCGGACTAATCTGCAGTCTTGCCCTGTCCATGTTTGTCGGCAATCGCTTGTTGCGCAGAATTTCGTAGCCGGAGATGCCAGGCAGATCCCAATCTAAGATGACAACTTCGTAGTTGTCGGCCATAAGGCGATCACGCGCAGCAGGTCCCGTTGCAGCAAATAACGTGCTGCTCGGCACTCAAGCTATCGGTAACTATCAACGCGCGGTCTAGATCATCCTCGACCAGCAAGATCTTAGCCATTGATTACCGTGGAGAAACCGCAAAGACTGAATGGTAGCAAATAATCCGAGCTGATTAGAGCAAGCGATTAGATTGCCACCGTAACTCGGAAGCGCCAAAAGAAGCTAACCGCCAGGGTTCAATCCTGCAACACCGGGCGAGATAGACGGAAAGGTCACGCGTATGCCGCCGGTAACGCTGGATTGTTGAGCAGCTTCCCACTGCGCCTTGTGTTGCATAATTTCTCGATGGATCTGGCGCGGGTCTTCAACCACCTTAAACAGCTTCATGTCGTCGGGAGACATTAGCTTGCGACTAACCAGATTCTCAAGCGCTTTGACCAATGGACCATACGTTGCCTTGCCCACGAAGAAAACCGGTGCGCCATCTTGCTTGCGGCACTGTAGATGACAGAGCAATTCCATTGCTTCGTCAACAGTACCTAAGCCGCCTTCTTCCACGACAAAAGCATTGGCTTTGCGCAGAACTTCTTTGCGCGGATTGTAATTCTGATGCATTAGTTTTGTGGTCTGGAACGGGTTAGCTCCGCCTTCGAACGGTAGCTTAATGCTGACACCGATCGACTGGCCTCCGGCCTCGAAACCACCACGGTTAGCGGCATCCATTATTCCCCGACGTACATGTATGTCGACGCCGCCACCGGTCATCGTTGTAACTCCGTCTCGTCCGAGCATTCCCGCTAGCCAGCGACAGCGCTGATACTCAAATCTCTCTGGACCGATTCGAGCCGAACCATAAATGGTGACTCTGTATCCCGTATCCTTTATCGCCTCAAGACTGGTCACCAGATCCACATGCGAAGTAGCAATCAACTCTTTCATTTTGGGATCAAGCGTACTTTCAGCCAAAGATGCCATCACATCTTCATACAATCTATTCGGCTTGCCGGGTTTGCCGGGCAGTGCGGCGTAAGGACGTCCTTCAATTTCACTGGCCAGCATCATGGCGTTGCGTTGCTCGAAATTAGGCGAGCGTGTTTTGTCCGCTTCGCGAGCGACATCTTCAAGCGTGCGAACGCCGCGGATGCCGCTTGTTGGTCGAACATACTCGTGAACCATGTTGGTTCCACCGAGAAACGCGCCACCCAAGCTGAAGGTGGCAACGGCTTGAAAATTTTCTTTACCGGTGGCTAAGCCTTTGCCTGATAGAAGCGAATGACTATTGGCGCTAACCAACCCGGCAGGAATGCCTGAAAGTCCGCCCGCCACTATGTCGTGATTGAGTGCACGAACACCGGTACTCTTAAGACCGATAGCAGTAGCAGTCAATGTTAGACCGACTAAGCTGCCCGTGGCAGCGTTGCGCCCGCGTGCCAGCCAGAAGTTGCCCTCTTCTTTCTCGTTAACCGGTTGGAGGACAGCAGCGTAGGCACCGCCGACAAGCATCGACTTGCCCAAAGCAGGCATAGCGGCTCGACAGAGCCCGTAGTTGTTGGTAATTTCCAACTTAGCGGCGGCCCCGGGTCCCATCATTCTGTGCAAAGCAATAAATGGAAGCGCGGTCCCGAGCGTGCTACCGGTCACTTGCCCCAACCAGGCACTCGTACCGAACTCCGCCTGTTTCGGTGCGGAAAAGATCTGCGTCTTTGCCATGAGATCTGTGCCGACAGTCTTATCCGCTAAATGAGTCGCGCCGCTCAGCGGCGTCTGAATCATCTTGTCCACTAGCTGCGTCGCGCCGCTCAGCGGCGTCTGAATGAGTGAAAACAGCAGAGCATCTCGTGCGTTTTCAGCAAAATCAGTCGCCGGAGTCCGCCCGGCATCTAACAACTTTTCTTGACCCGATGTAAGAGATCCCAAGCTGGATCTTCCTCCGCCAATCACCCCAGGCATGCCCATGGTATCGGACCGGGGCGCGAGAGGCAGCCGTGTAATCACCAGAGACCTACGTATTTCTACTATGTAGGCGCCGAATGGCTGCCCGGATTTATCAAATCGAGTCATACCCCGGTGGGGAACAAAGCCAATCGTTCGCATAAACAATAGGGAATCGAATTCAGCTCGTTCAAGCAGATTTCCGAATACTGCTAAAACTGAAAATACAAGAACGGTTCAGAATCGAATTTACCTAAGAGAAGCACTGCTGCAAGAACTACATAATAGATAGACCAGCGAACCACCTTCGGATACTTTCCGGGGTGGGCCCGAAGAGACCAGCGATCTTGAAGTAGTTCGCACACCATCAGAACAACAATAAAGAAAACGCACCAAAACAAATCTAGTTGGCTAGCGCGAAGCCACTCTATCTCCGTGACCGTTAAACTGAAACGACCAATCAAGAAAAACGGGACCTGCAAAATCCTATTCATAATCGAAAATGCTGTACTGACGTCCGTGGACCTAAAAAACACTTCCGTTAGGCTGACAAAAACGAAGGTGGCGACCGCACCTGCCAATTTAAAAACCACTGACTGCTCCGACAAGAGTTTCGGGGGGAAACGTTTGTTCCAAAGAAGCATTGCCACTATTGCCGCTCCGTGCAACGCGCCCCAAATGACGAACGTCCAGTTGGCACCATGCCAGAGTCCGCTGAGAAGAAAAAGTACCATGGTCGCAGAAAACACGCGCTTTGTTTTAAAGTAAAGCGGATAGAACGCATAATCCCTAAGCCACGAAGTAAGTGAGATATGCCATCGCCTCCATAATTCAATGATATTGGTCGCCAAAAACGGACGATCAAAATTTGTCATCAAATTGAAGCCGAGCACTTCTGCCGAACCAATTGCAATATCGGAGTATCCGCTAAAATCACAGTAAAGTTGAAACGTAAATAGTGCGGTAGCGATGAACAGCGTCAAGCCGGAATACTCTCCGTGACTAGCGTAGACTTGGTCTACCAGCGGAGCGATTCGATCAGCAATTACAATCTTCTTGAAGAATCCCCACAGCATTAACTGCAAACCACGAACAGCGCTCTCTCTGCTGAACTGTTTTTTCTCGTAAAACTGAGGCAGCATCTGCTGCGGGCGCTCGATCGGACCAGCTACTAGCTGAGGAAAGAACAATACATACAATGCGTATGTCAGAAAATTTCGCTCACACTTTTGCCGCGCTGCGTATATCTCGATCGTATAACTCATCGATTGGAAAGTATGAAACGAAAGTCCTATTGGCAAAGGCCAGCCGAAATGCGGCAAACTCAAAGCAATAACGCCAAAGAGTCCGAGTATCCGTGCCACATTGTCTACTGTGAAATTGTAGTATTTAAAAACTGCCAAAATGCCAACGTTGGCCAAAATGCTCAGCACTAAGAAGTTACGCCGACGTTGGTCTTGCGAGCGTTCTATTAGTATTCCCGCATAATAATCGATGATGATGACCGCGAACAGAATCAGGAGATAGGCCGGAATGTAGGCGCTATAGAACAAACAACTCGCAAGAAGGAGAAAGGGTGTTCGGAATCTCTCCGGTAATGTGAAGAAGAGAATTACGACGAAAGGAAAGAATACTGCGAATTGAAGAGAATTAAATAACAAGGGGTTTCCTGACTAAGTCGAAACGGGGCTAGGAACTTCTTTCAATGTGTCAGTGATAGAATTGACATTTGTTGAATGAGTGACAATAGGAGCCAAACGATGGAAGTTCGCGACAAGATTCAAAGTTTTCTGACAAAACGGTTTCTTGTCGATTTCGATAAGAAGGCAACCTGTTCAACCGACCTTTTCAAACAAGGATTTATCGATTCATTCGGATTCATCGAACTAGTAACATTTTTGGAGAATGAATTCAAGATTGAATTGACGCAAGACGAAATCATGTCCCGAAGCTTGAATTCGGTAGAACAAATTGAAGCACTAGTCCATCGAAAGGTCAGCAAATAATTCCCCGATTCAATCTACTCATGGTGGAGCTGAAAACTCCTTTCGGCAAATCCCCTCAATCCGGACCGCAAATTTATCAGTAAATGCTGACTGCTTTAATTTAGCCAAGTGACTTTGATCCGGCAAATCATTGTCTGTAAACCCGGAGATCTCCTCGATGTTAGAGATATGATGGCGTTCACTGAAGTTTATGAATTCCAGCCGCTTGGTGGTGTACCAGGGAAAATTCAAAAGCTTGATCGCAGCGGAGTGCCTCGGGGGTACATAAGTACAGAGACTGCCGCCATTCCGTTGCACGAGCGATACAAGATCCGGAAGAACACTGGTTTCAAGCTCTAGTGACGGCTTGTCTCTTATGGATTCCACCTCCCTAGTGACAACCTCCCGAACTCGAAACCCGGCATTGGCCAGGTTAGCCATACCCGGAATTTCAACGTTATTCGCCGACGTCGATGCCTCCGCCACGGGGAAAGCTTTCCCCGGCAGCGCAAATGCAAATTTCCGAAACCGTTCAAAATAGCGAACGGCTTCAAAATTTGACGCAAAAGTGAGCATCAGTTTTTTATCAATAGGCAATTGAGAGAGCACCCTATCGTCCAGAGATTCCGGCGACAGCAGCCACATATCAACAATGTCGCGTTGACTCAACAGCTTGCTGATCAACGGCGTCATACCGAGCCAATTCCCCTTCCAATCAATCACTGATGGACAATCATTGGCCGCTTGTACCACGACCAGCACGTTTTTAAATGTTTTCCTCCTTGAAATCAGATAGCGAATTCCGAAATAGATTTCGCCCAAGTTAGAGCCTGCCATTGCTAGATTGAAAACACTGACTGGACGTTCAAGCTTTTTTGACAGAATCTCGGCAAGGCGAGCATCATCGATCGCACAAACAGTTCGTGAATCACCAACAATACATACCGCATACGGTGCCGCTGCCAATCGGCTCTCAATCTGGCAGAAACCATGAACTTCGTACCAATCCCTGCCTATAATCCCTATTCTGCTAATACACTCCAGAAATATCGCCGGGACCAGCAGGAAAAGAAGCAGCTGTACAAGAAACTTTCGCATTAATCCCTTCATCAGCAAAGATGAAATGTTTTCACAAAGAACAGATTCTCTTGTAATCTCGTCACTCGTCATGACATTGTAGTTTGAGAAGTCACATCCCCGCCAAACTCAAGTATCGACATCAAGCACAACTGGTCAAATTTAATCTGGATGAAAGCTGTCCAGACCTGATACCTGTAGTTAGAGAGAAACTAGGAGCAAACGTGGTATATAGCCTGCGGTGCCGATGCTTAGGGAGGAGCGATGTCACAATCCAGGGATGACTCGCAGCATCAGACTTTGCCGGCTCCACCGGTAAATGGAAACTGGGCTGAGTGGGCGGCGAACCTGACCGTCGCACAAAGGGAAAGCCTTCGCCAGTTTCTAACTTGCGACCAGGAAACCGGTTTCCTGAATCGCGAACAGTTCATGGACCTTTTGCGGAGGGAACTGCAGAGAGGCCGGCGGTACAAACGTATTCTTTCGCTGGCAATAGTACGCGTGGACAATTATGAGACTGTCCTTGCCGATAAAGGTCCGGTAGGCGCCGCACAACTAATGAAACACGCCGCCACTTTGCTTCTCGGCCGCATTCGCGACGTTGACGCTGCAGGACGCTATTCTCCCAATGAACTCGTTGTTCTACTGCCGGAGACTGACGGCATGAACGGAGCGATGGTTGCGTCGCGAATCTGCAACAGTATTACCGCCTCGCAATGGACTTATGAGGGCGAAACGGCACCGGTGCCGGTAAGCGTCGGCGTGGCGGCATTTCCGCGCGATGGCAAAGACTGGGCAGACTTGATCTTTTGGGCTCGTACCGATCTGGAACCACATCCCTGCTAACCGCTGGATAAGCTATCGTATTTACAAGTTACGGTAGTCACGTCTCGGTGCCGGCTACTGGCCGGCGCTCAAGGGATCGCTGCAGAGAAAATTCAGTGGCGCGGAAGTCCTCTTCTCCAGTTTCGAAGCTTTCCCCCTGCTATCAGTGTCTACGACAACGGCGATTAACCTGCAGCAGATACCGGGAGCGCGGCTTTCCTGCCCGGGGGCTTTCGCAACTTCAACGTCAGACGGTCGGTTTGAACGGTTGCGGCGGAGGCGGAGTTCGCCGCGCAAGGATCTCCAACATAGCAACACAGCCTGGCGCAGCCGAAGCACCGACAGCGCCCTCATTCGCTTTGACACCAAAGCTTTGAACAGCCTGACGTACTCGCGGCAATAAATCGCCGAAGACTTTGTCAGGCGCACTAAAGATAACCCGCTCAAACCGATCCGGTTCCCCGGTAGTAGTGGCTTCCACACTGTCGTTCCTGAATGAAACGGATTCATGCGCCTGGCGAAAATAACGCCTTTCTCAAAAGGATCGCGATAGGCCTGCAACACCGTAGTCATTTGATGCACCGGCCAGAGACGATAGTGCCGGGAAGGAAAGACAAACTGACAAGTTGTCGAACCAGATTGTGGTGTTTCCAAAACCTCCACGGCAAGTGCACCACTATCTAGTGCAATTACACCGGCGGCAGAAATTGCTTCCGGAACCGGGGATATAGGCGTGATCACACGATGCAGAACGCGCAAATCAACAGGATTGCCTCTGTCGAGCAAACTCATAAAACGAGAAACCGTTTCTTCATCAAACGGACTATGAGGAATCAACTCCCAACTCAATTTTGCTTGCGGCTCGGAGTCCGCACGAAAACAAACCCGCTTTTCGCTTCCGTAAATCGCTCCAGGGTCCACTGTTATAGGCAACAGCACGAATTCATCGGGCAACATGATTTGCCAGTGATAATCCGAAACGTAAAGATGCGAATCACTCATTGTTATCTCAACTTCACAAACGTACCGGCACTGACCACGTAACGGTGCGAACGCTCGCCGCCAAAGACAATAACCAGAGCATGACGACGCCCATCGCCCCGCGAAAGAGATAGCATATTGTTGAAGAGTACATCGCCATCGATAACAGCTCGATCGGATGATTCGGCCTGGGGGCGCAAAGACTGGCTGCATAGGTGAACCTGTACGCGGCGATTCTCTACAGTAATCGCTCTCACGTTCAAGAGCTGCGCACACGGCTCGCTATCATCGTTGCGCCCAAAGGGTGCAGCATTTGCATTCACGGAAACAAGCATGCTCCTTTGACCGGCGATGTTAAAAGCCGACACAAGGTCGCCCAAAGATTTCAATTCAACGACACTAGTTTCACCTCCGCCAAGACGAAACACAACATTGGTAACTTGCTCGAGCGACAGCGCTGAGGACAGCGGTGCATCGCCCCTGTCGGAACCCGCATCAACGCCCCATCCGCCGCGAGAATTGCTGTAAAGGCAATCCGGAAAGAAAGCGACGCGTAGCGCCACCGTTTGAAAGGCACGTCCGGCTGGATCGCGACCGCTGCAATCTCCGCTCAAGAGATTTTCAAAATCCATTGGAACGACAACACCGCCGGGCAACCGCAGTTGATTGCTCGCCAGGCATTCACCGATCAACGAGATATAACGAAGCGGATTGGTGCCTGCAAAAAGAGTTTGAATTGCGCAAGCAGCGCTCGTAGGCGCCAGACCAGCGAAAATTTCGTCAGGATAGGCGACATGATGCAATAAATTGCCGGCCACTAAGCCAATTCGCTCATCCCCGCCCGACAACGGAATCATGAGCAACCTGTTCAGCTGGTGCAAAATCCCGGTGACAAAATCCGCGTTGGACACAAAACGGCAATACATCTGCAGAAAGTCGCGAGGGTCGATAAACCGTCGATGAGTGCGCATGAATGCTTGTACTTCCGCGGACACCGACAAGGTCTTCGACTGCTCGTGCAAGTGGATTTCGATAACTCTCGCGGCACCACTGGCGTCCAATTGCATAAATTCCGAAGTGCCGTCGGGAAACATGGTAACAACGTCACCTTGAGGTGAGATGTAGGACTTCTCACCGGTGCGACGATTCCACATCACGGTACCGTCGGCCTCGTGATCCTCACGGCGGTGATTGAACCATTGGATGACACGATTACCGTTGTTGTCACTTCGACAAATGGACCCGGTTCGTTCGTCAAATTCCAAATTTTCAAACAGTGGCGCGGCGGGCTTGAACCCTGGCGTGTTCCACTGCGTATGAAGCACCTCTCGCTTTCTTCCGGCAGGATTGTTTCGGGGGCGCACCAACATCACGTAATCGTTGTCCAAAGCGACATCCGCCACCACGTCGCTCCCCTGACGCATCTGTCCTTGCAGAAACTTACTCTGGTCGTTTCGGCTCAACTCTGAGGTTAAGCCGCTCTGCAACTGGACATTTAGCGATTTCAGAGCGCGCTCGGATAGAAAAGTCCATTCGCTCTCTTGCTTGGCCGAACTGACGCCACGAACAACGACACGTTTCGTGTTTTCGGAGGACAAAACGCCATATTCAGCAACAGTACTTGCGTCACCCGACTCCGTGTACACGCCGGAAGAAGCAAGTTGCAGCTGATCATCGTACTCGCAGCGTTTTACGAGGCCGTCACTGGTAATCGATTCGGTAAACGCAAGCTTGCCTTCGCAACAAACAACGGCAGTGACCGCACCATCGCTTTCGTTCTTGTATATGGTAACGAGATCATATCGATAGTCCAGCACGACAATGTCGCCCGTTATCGGATCGATAAAACTATCGCGATAAACGATACCATCCTCGTCTCGCTCAAACTGATGGTAGTTGACGCCGTCAAAGCGAAACTCGTGAATCACCTTGTCGCCCTCGCCTAGCAGGCGAACAACGTCGGCAGGTCCGGGTCTGCGACGGTGCAGCTCAAGCTTACGCCCGTGAACATCGGTTACTAGCCGCGTTCCAGCTTCAACGCCGTAGAACTGGTGGATGTAGGGTTCGGACCTGCCGTCGCGCATCGCGAGGTCAGGCACTACAAAGCGGCAGCCGGCGTAAGGTCGGCGACCTTCGTGAACACAAGTTCGTCGTTTTTCTCCGTAATTTGCAGTTGGCTTCCGTCCGAGAACATGCCCTCAAGCAATTTGAGCGATAGTTCGTTTTCGATACACCTCTGAATTACCCGCTTGAGCGGCCTTGCACCGTACATCGGGTCGTACCCTTGACGCGCCAGCCAATCGAGAGCCTCTTTGGTCGGCTCCAGGACGATCTTGCGATCCAAAAGCCGCTTGTTGAGAATCTTGAATTGCAGCACGACGATTTCTCTGATTTGCTCTTCGGTGAGAGCGTGGAAAACCACGGTCTCATCGATTCGGTTGAGAAACTCAGGGCGAAAATGCTTTCTTAAAGCATCAAGCACCTGATCTTTCATTCCATTGTAAGCATTATCTCCATCGTTCGCGGCATTGAGCTGGTAGTCCAGAATGTGCTGGCTACCGATATTCGAAGTCATAATGATGACGGTATTCTTGAAGTTGACATGCCGTCCTTTCGAATCGGTGAGGTGTCCTTCATCGAGCACTTGCAGAAGAATGTTGAAAACGTCTCCGTGCGCCTTCTCGATCTCGTCAAAGAGCACGCACGTATAGGCCCGCCGCCGCACGGCTTCTGTCAGTTGCCCGCCTTCGTCGTACCCTACGTATCCAGGTGGTGCGCCGATTAGTCGAGCAACAGTATGCCGTTCCTGGTATTCAGACATGTCGATGCGAACCATCGCCTTTTCGTCGTCGAACAAGAACTCCGCGAGAGCCTTAGCAAGTTCGGTTTTACCAACGCCGGTCGGACCAAGGAACAAGAAGCTGCCTATCGGCCGATTAGGATCTTTAAACCCAGCGCGCGCACGCCGCACCGCATTTGACACAACTTCGATTGCTTCTTCCTGTCCGATGACCCTCTTGTGCAAGTGATCTTCCAACCGCAGCAACTTTTGAACTTCGCCCTCCAGCAGCTTTGTCACCGGAATACTTGTCCATTTAGAGACAATGTCCGCAATATCCTCATCTGAAATTTCTTGCGAAAGCAGCTTAGGACCTTTCTTTTGATTGAAGATTTCTTCTTGCTGCGCAATTCTCTTCTCAATCTCAAGCAAAGTGCCATACTTAAGTTCAGCCGCCCGGGCCAGATCCGTATTGCGTTCAGCCTGTTCAATCTGGACGTGCACAGCCTCTCGTTCGGCCTTAAACTGCTGAAGCTGGTGCAATGCATCCTTTTCTGATTGCCACTGCGAACGCAAGACGTCTGCGTCGGCCTGCAGATCGGCAATTTCCTTTTCTATCTTTTCGAGCCGTTCTCTTGAAGCAGGATCGCGCTCTCTTTTGAGAGCTTCCCGCTCGATTTCCAATTGAATCTTCCTGCGTTCAATTTCATCGAGTTCCGCTGGCATTGAGTCAATTTCGATACGCATTTTCGCGGCCGACTCATCGATAAGATCAATCGCTTTGTCAGGCAACGAACGATCGGTGATGTATCGATGGGAGAGAACGGCAGCCGCAACCAGAGCGGAATCAGTGATGCGCACGCCGTGGTGGACTTCATAGCGTTCCTTCAATCCGCGCAAGATCGAAATCGTATCCTCTACTGACGGTTCGTCGACGAACACTTGCTGGAACCTTCGCTCCAGCGCCGGATCTTTTTCAACGTATTTACGATACTCATCCAATGTGGTGGCGCCGATGCAGTGCAGTTCACCTCTGGCCAACGGTGGTTTCAACAAGTTTCCCGCATCCATCGACCCTTCACCGGACGAACCGGCGCCGACTACGGTGTGCAGCTCATCAATAAATAGGATGATTTTGCCTTCGGAATCGATCACCTCTTTGAGGACAGCCTTGAGCCTTTCCTCAAACTCACCGCGATACTTCGCACCGGCTATGAGCGCGCCCATGTCCAGCGAGACCAACTTCTTGCCTTTTAGTCCTTCGGGAACATCCTTCTTGGTAATACGCTGAGCAAGACCTTCAACAATAGCCGTCTTACCAACGCCGGGTTCACCCACCAATACAGGATTGTTCTTCGTCCGACGTGAAAGAACCTGCATCACCCGGCGAATTTCATCATCACGTCCGATAACAGGGTCAAGTTTTCCTGCAGCAGCAGCCGCGGTCAAATCCCTGCCGTATCTTTCCAGAGCCTGGTAAGTTTGTTCGGGATTCTGACTGGTGACGCCCTGTTTGCCGCGTACCTTGGTCAAAACCTGCAAGAGACGGTCGCGCGTGACGCCGTGCTGCTTCAGTATCGTGCCGGATTGCGATCGCTGCGGATCGCATAGCACCAACATCAGATGCTCAACGCTGACATATTGGTCCTTGAGCCGCTCGGCTTCCTTCGCAGCATCCTCGAGCATGCCTATGAGCTTCGACGACACGTGTATCTCGTCCTTCTTGATGCTGACGGCGGAAGCCTTCGGTTGACTATTGAGGTAGCGGGTGACTTCCTCGATTACCGGTTCGCGTTTCACGTCCAGTGCCGACAGAATCTTGGTTCCCAGTCCTTCTTCTTGCGTCATCACTGACAACAGCAAGTGCTCAGGCTGAACTTGAGCATGCTGAAACCGCGACAACAGCTCCTGACAGCCGGTTATAGCCTCTTGAGCCTTATGGGTGAATCTCTCTAGGTTCATATAGTATGCTCGTCTGTCATGCTGTGCGCCCCGCCTCAGTGCTAGACAAGGGTTCCCGACAGATGCTCCTCCTGAATATGATTATGTGGGTGCTGATTATAGTCGATTCATATTTTCTGTTTTTATTTATCTGGCTAACCGCGCAAAGAACACTACAAACCCGCAGTGCTAGAGCGTGATTAGCGCCGGATCCGTGGAATATGATTGATGAGTGGCCCCTTCTCAAGTCGGGTGTCCCTTCCAGACAGAGTTCACCAGTTGTCTGCCTTCTCTGCTCGCCGCCCTCCCCCATTAGACCATCGGAATCAGCCCAAATGATAGACCAGGAATATCAAGAAGACCTTTATGCCGCGCTTGGCGTCGAAGAGACCGCTCCGTCGGATGAAATCCGTAAGGCGTATTTAAAGCTCGCCAAGAAGTTACACCCGGACCGCTTTCCTAACGATCCTGAAAAACGAGCTGAGGCTCAAAAGGAATTTTCAAAAGTAGCTCGCGCACACGACATTCTCAACGATGCTCGCCAACGCGAAGAGTACGACTGCCTTCGCGGACTGAAAAAGGCTCGAGAGGGTACAGGCGACCTGCCAAAGCCCGATCCCGAAGCGCAAGGTCAGGCAACCTATGATCGCGACACCTGGGCGAGAAAACATTTCGAACGTGCCAACGACTGTCTCAAGCGCAAGAAATTCCCGGATGCCGAGACCGCGATTAAAGAAGCCATGCGCCTAAAGCCGGACAACGCCGACTTTCTTTCGTGCTTGGCGGAGATTCAGTTGCAACGGGGCTGGAAAACACTAGCTCTGACCTCGGTCAACCAGGCATTGAAGATTGACCCGAAGCACTATCACGCCAAAGACGTTGAATTGCGCCTTAAGGCACAGACAACGACAAAGGCATCCGACGGAAAGGCTAACAACGCATCCGGAAAGAAGAGCTTTATGGACCAGCTGAAAGACATGCTGAACAAGAAATAGAAACTAGAACGCATAACTCAGTTTTTACGCGGAGGTACCGGATATAACGGCACCTCTGCTTTCATTTTTGAAAGATGACATCAGCCCCCTTCTTGGCAACAACACATTTGCAACCTTCCCTTGTAAAGCACAAGGACTCTCAGTTACCCTAGGGAACCGTGCGCAATGATCGTCGTCAGCAGGTGAACCGAGTCACCACAGAGGCCCGATGCACTTTTCAAATTCTCGAACAGCTTCAACGCTACTGACAGCCCTCCTTATATTGAGTTCTATTTGCACCGAGTCTATTGCGCAAACCACATCAAGTAGTAGCGAAACCGCAGAGACAACAAACGAAGTTTCGACTCAACCGGGCAATGGCAGTGTTGACGTCTCCACCTCGGGCTCAGCGCCCCAAGAAACACCACCAGACGCCGCAGCGAAGCCTCAGAAAATTGCAGTCGCCTCAGAGCGCAAGCTAAAGCTGAAAGGGGGAGTAACGGAGACCTTATCTCCGTTCAAAGCGGACGGCAGCGTCGAAACTATAAAGCAAGGCAAAGCGCTGAGCATAACGCTTTCCACCAATTTGAATTCAGAACTGGCTCAAGAAGGCGATGACATCTACGCCATGGTTTCCACCGACGTTAAAGACGGCAAGAAGGTCTTGCTGCCAGGACAATGGAAAGTTCACGGGAAGGTCACTAAGGTTGAGAAGCGGCGCCGCGGCGGTCTGGACGGCTACGTTGAAATCAAATTCGACCAGCTGATTTCACCGGACGGAAAACTTTCACAGCCATTCGAGGCGACGGTTTCCACTAAGGACAGCGCCCCGAAAGCAATTGCTAAGCACCTCGTAAAAGACACCGGCTACGTCAGCGTCGGTGCCGTCGGCGGTGCCTTGATGTCGGTTCAACTAACCGGTATTCCGCTGGCCGTGGCCACCAATGGATACTCCGTTGCTATAGGTGCCGCTGCAGGAGCCACTCTTGGTGCTGTTGCCGCAGGTACGCGCAAAGGGAAGATCATGTCCATCCTCCCCGGAGATGAGCTCAAACTCACAATGAGCAAGCCAGTCGTCTTGCCGGCATTCAACCCGGAAGCCCTGCCTTCCGCGGCTCCACCGGAAGTTACAGAAGGCGTGGAACTCTTTATCAACAATTGCAAGAAATTACCAGACCCCTATGGTGACAAGCACTCGTGTTTGCTTAGAGTAAATTTTAAGTTCAGTAACAAGACTGAAAAGCGTTACGACTTCAGCGATTTGACAGTCATATCCAATCGCAACCAGAACTATCTACCATTCACATCAATGGCGGATATCAAAGAGACATCCAAAAGCGTTGCGCCTCATTCCGTCATGGAAGGCACCATTACTTTCCACGTAGGAAGCCCGAAATACAAGTATTCGCTGGCACTCATGGACAAAGCCAAGAGCAAAGTTCTTTCGCGTATTCCCCTAAATTAAGTTTGCGTGTTTCTCCCCCTTGATTGCTAGCAATTAATCCTAATTGGAGCTAATATATGAGCGTTCACCGGGCGAGTAGGAATGAGCTTCTTGCGGAAATTACGCGTTCCGCCAAGTCTAAGGGCAGGCTTGAAAGGCTCATTCAAAGTAGGCATAGTGGGGGTTGGGGCATGAAAGCAAGAATTGCGCAAATGCTGCAACACATACATGGACAGGCACACCACCGGCAACCGGAGTGGCAGATGCAAAAAGGACAGTCGAGCAATCTCGATTACGAGCGAATCATTCGAGAGAAAGATCGCGAGATCGATAGACTCAAACACGAACTTGCAAATACTCATGCGCGAGTTCAAGAGTTGATCGGGTCCGACATTCTTACTTCGCTGCCTAATAGGCATGCGTTCAAAGAACATCTAACACACTCACTGAAACGAGCAGTGCGATTGGGTTACTCCCTATCCCTCATGCTCGTTGACCTCGATTGCTTGCGGGATATCAATCTCCGATACGGACATGAAGTCGGAGACCAGGTCCTTGTAGAAGTTGCGAAGATTTTACGAGCGTCAGTACGCGAAATAGACATGCCGGCTCGATGGGGCGGCGAAGAACTAGTTGCAGTACTGCATGAAACCGACGCCGATGGTGCAGCAACCGTCGCCGAACGGGTACGGCGCAAAGTCGCAATGCTGGAAGTCAAAGATCCACGCAGCGGCAAATTCATTCATCTCACGGCATCACTGGCGGTGGCAAGCTATCCCAAGCATAGCTGTGATCCCCAAGGACTGCTAGAAGCAGCCTGCGAAGCCATGATCAGAGCGAAAGAAAAGGGCGGCAACGTCGTTGTAGTTGCACAGGCTTAGACTCTTTCTCAAAAGCACTTTATTGCACAGCTCATCATCGTAACCGAATCACTGCATCCTCAGTTGCGGAAAGTCTTGTACACGGCGTTAGTTTTCACTAGCGTTCCTGCCCGGGACCGCAAGAGTGTTTTCAGACTAGTTCCTCATACGAAAGCGAATCGAGTCGGCTTGACTCGATTCGCTTTCGTGCGCCATCAAGAAATTCGGTCGCGTCCGCCTGTTTGATCTACTCCGACTTCAGCGATGGCCTTTCGCTTTAAGTTTCGGAGACTTATCAGCTTTGATGCACTTCGGACTTCGCTGCACGGGACAACAGCCCGCCGACGCCGCCTATTCGTCCAGGAAAAGCGCGTTTTGCTCATTTTTCGTTCTCGGCGCAACCACCTTCAAGCAAATCGATTGCGTGCTGCAAGATTTTCCCGAGAATTTCTTGCAGCTTGTTTGAGCATTGGCCAAAGAAGGACCATTCGAAAAACTTCCGAACCCATTGAACCCTTAGCATCGATTTTCCGTGTACAACTATAGAGCCCATCATCCGGAGGTCCGCGATTATGGATACACAATCATCAAAGTCATCCGCGATTAAAAGTCTCGGCGCAACTTCCGCAATTCGGCGGTTTCTCATGACCGGCTCGTTTTTTTCAACCCGCGACCTCCTGTCTCCAGGATCTCGATCATGCTTGATAGCACCCTTTCCAGACTGGTTGCCGCCGCCCGAATTGTTCGACTGGCCTCGGGCTTGTAGATGATAGTAGAAGCAAGCGATCCGGGAATCGCAAACTTGATCTTGCCCAATCAGAGCTTGGAAAGAAATTCAAAAGTCTTTGGCAATCGGTCGAACACAATTGTGAGGATCGAAGCCGTTCACTTCGTTCGACAAAGAACCCGCCTCCGCCTTTAGAAGTCAATTTTTGAACCTGCGCGTCGCGACCGTCAATGCCAACATCATTCCGGGTACGATTCGGGCTCTGCACTCTCATTCTCATCGGGTATTTAGATTACCTCGAAGAGCTGGAACGGCATTTTCACTTTAAAGCCAAGTTCTTCGCCCACGCACGATTGCGAACAGGCACGCTATCACGGGCTACATACCAGCGAGATAACTTGACCAGCCGGGCTCATCCTCGTCGCCGCACCAGTGCGACAGCCAGGTCGCATAAACGCCGGCGATACCACAACCGACACAACGACAGCCCAAGGCGAACTGGCGCGCATCGTCGGGACTATCGTCGTAAACACTTACGGCGCCCATTACTTCAAACTGATCGAAGTCGCAGACACACATGACAAGCTCAGGCACGGCCTCATCCTGAAGATCTTCCCCGTCGACCAGTACGTGGCGATAAGAACAGCGCGTGCACTCGCGAATACAATAACCTGCGTCCTCATCAAGATATAGTCGAAAAACGGCGTGGCGGCATTTACAGACAGATTGTCGAAAGTACTTCATGTCGGCAACTTCGGGAAAGGCCTTTATAGCCTCTTCAATGTCGGCGGCCGACTCGGCATAGAAATACTGCCCGCTGTTTTGTATGCTCATAGCGTCCTTAAACACCGTGCATTGTCAATACTGCCTCAAGTCTCTCCTGACTTTTTTCCACGAGAGAACTGAAAACGAACAAGATTCTTAGCAGTTGGTAACGTAGGCAAGAGTCAAACAGCGCATAATTTGAGTGTTTGCCCTTAAATGGAAAAGAGTCAATGGTGGACACGCTAACAACGTCGCAGGTAGCGAGCATCGCGGAACCAATGAACTTGTTCGAAACCCTTGCGTTGCAAGCTGATACGCGTCCACACAAAGAAGCTCTCGTCCACGAGACAGAGCGAATGACTTATTCAGACCTTATGAGTAGGGCAGCGGCAATTGGCTTGCAATTGAAGAAGGTGGGCGTCAAGCGCGCAGACCGGGTTGCAGTCTTGTTTCCCAATCATCCCGATTACGTGGCCTCATTCTTTGCGGTCGCCGGTCTCGGCGCTACCATTGTCCCTGTGAACCCGCTGTTGCGCTCAGAAGAAATTGCGCACATTCTCAGCGATTCCGGCGCCGAAACTCTGATAGTCTTCGAGACCGCAGTTGGCGAAGCACTGAAATCGCAAGATGTTGTTCCTTCGCTTAAATTTATGCTGGTAAGCGGATTGAGCGACACCACCACCGCCCCGGTCAACAAACACAACATTGTCATTCAAAAGCTTACGAGCGACAAAGTAGATCCCAAACGCTTTCCCCGTGAACTTGCCGTCGACCCCGATCGTGACCTGGCAATGCTAGTTTATACATCTGGAACAACAGGCAAACCAAAAGGGGCAATGCTCACCCATGGCAATATACTAGCGGTTTTTCCCCGCAGACTAGACCTGCTGGAAATAGATGATCGTGACCGTGTGCTTGCAGTTCTTCCCATGTGCCATATCTACGGAATCACCGTCCTTATGATCGGAACGCTTTCAACCGGAGGCACCCTCGTTGTATTGCCTCGATTCGAAGCCGCAGCCGCATTGGAACTAATAGCGAAAGAAAGAGTCACTATCATTCCTGCAGTTCCGGCAATGCACCGCTTCGTACTTATGGAACTAGCCAATCGCTCTTACGATGTTTCATCCGTGCGCATGTGCATGAGCGGCGGCTCGGCGCTGCCGACGGAATTGATCAGCGAACTCGAAACAGCCCTGGGTGCCGCATGCGTTGAAGGTTACGCTTTGACCGAAACTTCCTGCGCAGCCACATTGAACCCGCTACGTGGAAAACGCAAGCCCGGTTCAGTTGGACCGGCGCTGGAAAGTATCGAACTGAGAATTCTTGGAGCCGACGGTCAATCGTTGCCATCCGGCGAGGAAAATATCGGCGAAGTACAGATTCGCGGCGCAAATATAATGCGCGGCTACTACAATCAACCGCAAGCAACTGCGGACGTAATTGATTCGAAAGGCTGGTTCTCTACCGGCGATCTGGGCTACAAAGACGCAGACGGTTATCTTTACCTTGTTGGACGCAAGAAGGAAATGATCATCCGCGGCGGTCAAAATATCTACCCAAGAGAAATCGAAGACGTAATTGGCAGAATCCCTGGCGTTGTCGAATCAGCAGTTATAGGAATTCCGGACAAGTTCATGGGCGAAAGGGTAAAGGCGATCGTGGTCACAAGCAAGACCAGCAATGTGGTACCAACGGAAGAACAAATCAAGTCTTTTTGCGCCGAACACTTGGCGGAGTACAAAGTACCCCGCATTGTCGAATTTGCGGATACTTTGCCTCGCAACTCGACTGGCAAGATTCTGAAGCGCTTGCTCTCCTGACGCTCAAACGGTGAGCTCCGAACACACTGAACCATTTGACGCAATCATAATTGGCGCAGGCGGCGCCGGAATGATGTGTGCCCTGCAAGCAGGAAGAAGGAACAGGAAAGTTCTTCTTGTCGATCATGCCGACACAATCGGTCGCAAGATCATGATTTCCGGCGGCGGTCGCTGCAACTTCACCAACATCTATGCTACTTCTGAAAACTACTTTGGTCAGAACCCTCATTTTTGCAAGTCCGCCCTATCGCGATACACTCCGGCCGATTTCGTAGCGATGGTAAGAGAACATCGCATTGCCTTTCACGAAAAAAAGTTAGGACAGCTATTCTGCGATGGCTCGGCCAATCAGATAGTAAGAATGCTGTTGGATGAATGTCAGCAGTCCGGTGTGGAGCTGCGAGCAGGATGCCGCATTCAGGCAATTCGGCATCACAACGAACAATTCTTAGTCGATACCAACCAGGGTACTTTCCATACAATTTCTTTGGTCGTTGCGACAGGAGGCCTTTCAATACCAAAAATCGGTGCCACCGGATTTGGATACGACATCGCCAAACAGTTTGATGTAAAAGTGACTGAAACTTTTCCGGCACTAGTTGGATTTGACCTGAAGCCGACCGATCAAAAATTGCTAGGAGACTTGTCTGGAATCTCATTCGACAGCACCGTAAAAGGGGGAAAGGTGACCTTTCGCGAGAATACACTCTTCACTCACACTGGAATTAGCGGGCCGGCCGTCTTGCAAGCATCCCTGTACTGGAAGTCGGGTGAAGCACTGTCGATTGACACACTGCCGGAACGAAACGCCGAGGAGTGGCTCCTGTCGATCAAGAAAACGGGCACGAGAAAGGAGCTGAAAAATGTTCTTTCAGAAGTTCTTCCGTTGCGATTCGCAGAAAAACTTTGCGTGATAAAGTGTGCTTCAAGGCCGATTGCCGATGTAAGCGACAAAGAGTTGCGAGCATTCGCCGCAATGCTCAACGACTGGCAACTGAGTCCGGCGCGCAACTTTGGCTATCAAAAAGCGGAGGTTACCCGCGGCGGCATTAGCACCAACGAACTTTCATCGCAAACTATGCAAGCAAAGAAAGTACCAAATCTCTACTTCATCGGCGAAGTAACGGATGTGACCGGATGGCTCGGGGGCTACAACTTTCAGTGGGCGTGGGCATCGGGTTTCGTCGCTGGTCAGAACGTTTAGCGCTCCAACCTACTTACGACGTTTTAGCGGAGCTACAGGCGCCGGATTTACCAGCGAGTAAAGCTCGGGCAGATCCAGAGTCGTTACGATACCAATCGGACTTCCATCAACGTCTCCACTCTCTGTAATGATGATGGCCTTGATTCGCCGCCCCTTACGATAGCCCCCCTCCAACAAATGAAGCGCATCAAATACAGTGGCATTGCGCGACATAACGGCAAAATCATGATGGCGGCAGAACTTCAATACATCACCAACCGTTGTGTTGTCGCCCAGATCGACACGGTGCTGAAAACAATCCCCCAGCCAATGAGTAATAACATCTGCGCTCAAAAGTCCGATGAGGCAACCATCTCGATAGGCCGGCACCTGATTGAAAGATCCGCGCGCCATCGAGGCTATGACCGCTTTGACAGGATCATCAATGGAACAAGCGGTTACCTTTTTTAGAAAACGAGATTCTAGCTGAGGGGGTGACGACAATGCATCGGCGATGAATTCGATTTGAAGCACAACTTCCGGATGGGGCTCTGCAATAGCCTGCTCACCGATTCGCTTGTGAACAATGGCATTGCGAAGTTCGCCATATTCTTTCAGATCGTCTCGATAGTGCGCGATTGCCGGCTGGGACTTCGACAAGTAGTCCACAAGAAAGGCAAAAGAGTCTCTGGTGGTACCGCCCGCCCTTCGCCGCAGCTCATCTTCAATGCGACAAAACGCATTGAGAAATCGAGTCGACTGCGATTTGTCCATTCATACTCTCCGCATCCTCCACCAATTATGCTTCATTGACAACCCGACGAACGAGCATCTATGCTGTTACGAGGCGACATTGCCGAGGAACAAACCGTGACTATCGAGAAGGTCTACTGTTTTACGTTTGCCCTGACCGTGCTGCTGACCGCCAATCCAGTGCGGGCAGGCAATTTAACCCGCAAGGAGAGCGCCCGGGCGCAGGCTCCCGCAGGAACAACAACCTCGTACCGTCAACCGATACCGCGGCTTCCGTCCATAGCTCCCTCGCCTGTGCGCAGTCTTCTGGATGCCAGAGAATCAGAGGCCAACGCGCGAAAAGTTCGCAGCGACCTCGGCTGGTCAAATTCTTTAGCTGATGCAAAACAGCGAGCCCGGCAGCAAGGAAAAATGATCTTCTGGGTACACATGCTGGGCAAACTTGACGGCGCAACTTGAAGCGCAGGCAATAGCTTGAGAGCCGTGTCGCTCTCCCAAGAACCGGCCACATCGACTTTAAAGGAACACTTTATCTGCGGTATCAAAGATATCACTGGCGAGCCCTATGCTGGACGTTCCGGCATCCACAACACTTATGGCAACGCAGTGCAAACCAGCAACGGCGCTGGACCACATAACATTCAGCTTTTCGTCCTCGCCGCCGATGGCACCGTCCTCCATTGCCTGCCAGGATACTGGAGCCCTCAAGACATGGTGTATGAATTGCAATTCGCTGATAAGTTAAATCAGGTGTGGCAAGACAACAAGTTGTCCAGTCCGCAAAAAATCCAGATGTTTAGCCAACTGCACCTGGCACACAATCAAGATCATTCATCAGGAATGATTCGGCGCAGTCACATGCAAGGATTCGACCAAGAATACGAGGCGAAAAATCGACTGCACCAGTCCGACACCATTCGAGACGCCCAAGCAATAACGGCAGCTTATGAAGACGGAGCGATGCATGCACCGTCGAGGGCCTTTAAAACTACAGACGAAATCATGCATGAACGCATGGCCAAAAGAGCGTTTGTTCCATACGAGCGCTTTGACGTGGCGGCTTTCTGTGATTACGGTCGACCTTTCTACGACAAGAACGAAGATGAACGAGACGCTCACGTGGAGCGTCTGAAATCAGGACGTAAAGTACAGCGCATGCTGGAACGACAAAGCCGAGGCCAAGACGCCCAACGGCATGACAACGGCGTCCGATCCTATCGCTGGTAGAAGCATCTCGGCATCAAAACTGCAGCGAACTTCCCGGTAATAGTATTGTCCCGGCATGTCAGCCGACACCAATCGTCCAGAGAGGCTGGCAAAGCGCGCAATCATTGGGAAAACCACCAGGTCGGAACGAATAACCGGGTTGCCCCGGCTTTGGAGGTCCGCGATCATGAGACGAGTCCCTCCATCAGGTGCAACATTGAAAACGAACCTTCCACTTCCTGTTTGCCTATCGCTATGTGTTTCGATCTCGCTTTTGAGTTCATGCGGCGCAGGGACACCGAAGGAGGAGGGAAGTCCAACAGAGCGGTTTGGGAAGCCTGCGGTGACAAGCCAACCAGGGGTAAGCTTGTCACCGTCCGGAGGAGCGCCAACGCCTCGCATGCAGCCGCTCCAGGTCGGTCAACCGCCGCAAAAACCAGAGAGATCTGTTTCTACAATTGCCCCTGTAGCCGGGGGTAATCCAGGCACGAATGCGCTTCCCTTTAATCAACCATTCCAACTTGCGGATAGGGAGTATCAGTTCATGGCGGCACGTGGTAAAGACTATGTCGGGCTTGAAACCAGCCCGGCCCTGCGGCCGGCGCAGGGCAACACGTTTTTTTTGGTGCGTTACCAGGTAATCAATCACGGTCAGGGAATTACAACAGTCCCCAACAATGCGGCTATACACCTGATTCACAAAGCCACCAATAAACTTACCGACGTAGATGTGCCTGCTACCAACGCAAATGTAGAATCGGGGGCGGCTACAGGAATGCCCGATCAACTTACACTGGAGCCGGAAAGACCGCAAATACAGACACTGGCGTTCCAGATTCCTAGCAATACAAATGTCAATGACATCGCGATTTTGGTCACTGAGCCGAGAGATCCGACGCGGGTGTTTCAATTAGTACAAGTGAGCAATTAAGACCACCCTAAAGCACAATACCTTGCAATCAAGCGCTAAACGAAACAGCGTTCATTTGGAGAGTGAGTCCGAATAATTCTCGCGCTGCAAACATTCACTCGGCCATAGCTGCATCTAGCGAGTATGAGCCTGCGCCGGATCGTCTTGACTTCACCCTGGTTACAATCGGGAACTTCACAAAAAACTGTACGTCTTTTGTCGAAGAATCCTAGTTTGTCGCATTCTGTCGCTTACTCATATACAACAGAATTCAGTACTTGGCCGCGCGATCCATCCATGACGCATGGCCAGGCTGACGCAATGTCGCTTGGATTGAACAATGTTCAACCAAGCGAAGGAGGATAATCAGTTATGTTTTCTAATGCTTCCGGAAAGAAGATGGCGCTGGCAATCGCCACTGTGATTACGCTCACCGCCACTATATCCGGTGCAGGTCAAGCCGCCGGTCCTTTCCGAGAGGGAAAGCTATTCAAGGGCAGAGTCACGGCCCATACCAAACGCGCAGAGACTCTCCTTCTACGCGGAAAATATGACCAGGCGGAACTCGCTTTTCGCTCAGCAATTGCGAGAAACTCCCGCGATGTTGAAGCCCGCTCCGGACTCGGCATGGCCCTGGCGATGCAATTCAAGTTGGAGGGCGCGGACCATCAACTTGACCAAGCGCTAAAAATGGATCCAGGCAATCCGTTGGCAAACACCGGCAAAGCGATGGTACTGCTACATCAACTCCAATCTTCGTCAACAACCTACAGTCGCAACAAAAACGCAATACTGTCGCAAGCTGAGGAGTATTGCAAGCGAGCAGTTAGCTCCGACAGCGATTTACCTGAGGCGCACTACATGATGGGCTTGGTAAATAGAGAGCAAGGCAAACTCAACGAATCCGCCCAACAACTTCGAGAAGCGACCTCACTTGATCCCAAGTATTCACAGGCCTTCGCCGCATTAGGCACGACAAACCTGGCCATGAGAAGAGTCGGTGAAGCCTTAACACAGCGCATTTCGGCTTGGGAAGAGCGTATTTAGCCCAAAACAGAATTGACGACGCATTGAAAGAACTCAACACATCACTCTATCTCTTCAGAAACAGCGCACCGGTTCACCTGGCGATGGGCGAATGCTATCAGGCACAAGGAAACACAGTAGGAGCGATTCGCGAATTTCAGGAATCAATACGAATCAAACCTGAGATCGCAGACCCGTATCTCCGAATCGCCGACATCAGAGAAGCTCGAGGAGATCTCGAACACTCCATTGCTGAACTGCGATCCGGAATCGAGCTGAATCCAAACAACCCGTTCTTACATCAGAAAGTTGGCGATCAGCTCTTGATGGTGGAGAAACTAGATGACGCCATTAAGGCCTATCGAACAACTCTTCAACTTATGCCGGACAACGTCAATGCCGTCGAGGGATTGACCCGGGGGCTTTACCTGAAGGCACAGAAAGAAGGTCAGGGAGCATAATTTGCTCCAAACGATTTCCATGCGCGATGCTGCGCATCAATACCGAGCCCTGGTAGCCCTGCAACCGACCATGCCTGAAAAGGACAAGGCGAAGTACGAGCGCAAGATTGAGAAACTGGAAGCACGAGCTTTCAAGCTCGAAACCCGCCCGGTAGCATCAAGATAAGTAAGCAAAGATCCGAAAACCGGGAGCCGCCTCTAAAGGGGTCTCTTAGTTTTTATTGGGAGGATTGTAAGTCTCAGCATTATAACGCGCCCGGTCTGCCGCACTGCGTGCGCGGCTAGCAGCAGCTCGCGCCTGCGCCGCATAATCACGTGCCAGGGAGCCGCCGTTATACGCTGCACTGGTTGCCCGATCTGCAGCAGCACGGGCGGAGCCTGCAGCGTATTCCGCGTCAGAAGCGGCCGCTCGCCTCGCATTTTTGTCTGTACCGGAATTCGCACGACTAGATGCATTCTCAGCGCGACTGGCTTGGTCTAGAGCCGTCTGCAAATTTGATTGTGCGTTTCCAACCGCTGCGGGATTTGTCTTGTTCCCGTCGCTACCGCCCCCACCGGAGCCACCTTCAATCAGGTAACGCAGCACATCGCGTGGCGTCAGACTGAATGGACTGACAGGATTCGCGGACTGCGCCGGGTTCCGCATGAAAGGATTGTTGCTAACTTCGCCTGTCCTCCGCGCACTAAATGGCGAGAACGCGGATGGTTGCTGCCCGAACTGCGGCTGTTGCGAAGACTGCGGAGACTGAATGAACTGAGGCTGTTGCTGAACAGACTGTCCCGGTTGTCCATATTGTGGAGTCTGACCAAACTGCGCCTGTTGTGGTGCAAACTGTCCCGGTTGTCCATATTGTGGAGTCTGACCGAACTGCGCCTGTTGTGGTGCAAACTGTGCAGGTTGCGCATATTGCGGAAACTGACCGAACAGAGCCTGTTGCGGCGTGAACTGCGCCGGTTGTCCATACGGCGGCGACTGACCGAACGGAGCCTGTTGCGGCGCGAATTGCGCCGGTTGTCCATACGGCGGCGATGGACTAAAACCGGGTCCAGACGACGAAAAATTCGGGTTCCCCGGCGTCAGACCTTGATTCATCTGATCCAACATTTGATCCATACCAGGCAATTGCGGGTCCATCTGGGCGAACACGGCAGATTGACTCACGGAAAGCCAGATTGCAAATGTGACAATCTTTCGCACAAGGCGTCCCCGGACAAAGGTTTGCTATAGATTACTACCCGCAATGTAGCAGAAATTCACCAGACCGGCTTCGCTGTTGTCCCCGGGCTGCAAAAGATCGGATAATGGCTGCGCCATTCCGACCGGAGCGCGCTATGACAATTCATACACAAGAATTGAATTTGATTGCTAACTGCAAGATAAAATCCGCCAGCAGCAGCCTGACAAAGTTCGTCCTCATCTTCGAAGACGGTAGAGGCCTTGAATTGGAAGCAGGCGGCGCATCCCCCGTGATAACGGCACGAATAGATCAGGCAGATAAGCTTGCGGAGCAAACAGAGGCAGTCTGTCGCGTTGATTGGTCGTGGATTCTTGCGTCGACAGTTCAGTCTGTCACTGCGACCCCTTCTAAGATAGTATTTCATCTGGTGCCAGCAGGCGATTTGACGATCGGCGCTCAGATGTGGCAAAACTCCGCCTTTCTTTCATTCATGCCGTGGAAACCGGCCAAATAAAGAGGAAGGCTCACCGACGGATTAAATCGATGAGCCAAAATTGGTGAGGTAGGTAACCGGGAAAAGATTGGACCGACGATGTAAGTAGCGCTCACTTCACTTTCGTCCTGTCTAAACTCTATCTACCACCAGTGGTATCGCACAAACGTTCTTGACAAACAGAGTTTCGGCGACGAAAAATTCGCAACATTATCCGACAAACTACAACGCGTCGTTCCAAACTTTAGAGCGCGCAGGTGCGCATTAGTCTTCGCACTCGCTGACAAACAAGCTCCACGACTCCAGCATCTGCAGCCGGTTGCAACGGATAAGACATTATTCCCCTTCCGCGATAAGCTCGTGGCAGGTACTCGGTTCTTGGAATTATGTGCAGATGATAGTGCGGTACCATTTCCGCCAGACTGAACGTATATACTCGGGAACAATCAGTCGTTCGCCGAACCGCATCCATAATGTTTTTGAGCGTCGGCCCGTAACTCCGACATTCCTCAACTGAGGCTTCCGAAAGATCAAGAATGTGTCTTTTGGATTCCAAAATGAAATAACCCGGAATGTTCGTCTCTCCGCTGTGTCTGATACGCCAGTTTTCGTCCTGAAAGACCAAAAACTCAGCATTCAACAACTCCCCGGCCTGGCAGATTGCGCAATTTGGTTCTGAAGACATCACTGCTCCGCGGTTGCTTTTTCGGAAAGTAGGAGTTCGCCTAACTTGCAAATCGGTTCAGATTTCAAGCCGCTCTCTTTCAGTTTCTCAAACTGTGCATCAGCATCACTCTTTTTGCCTTGATCCAGGTAATGCATTCCGACTATACATCTGGTCCAAAGAACATCTCTAGTACGTTGCTTTTCAAGATCGTCCAAAAACTTCTTATCCGGAATTGCACCACGCAAATAAAGCAGAACCTGATAGGGATAAATATCGCGCGGCACTTTTAGCATCGCTACTCGCAATTCATCCTTCGCTTCCGCTTCCTTATTCATACGCTGCGCCAGATACCTCAGGGCACAGACGTAGATAGTGTCAGCCTTGCGCCATTCGGTTAAGCTCAGCCAACGAGAGAAGTCACTCACTGCGGACGACGGCTTATGCAATGCAATTTTGCAGAATGCTCGATTTAGTAGCGGACGAGAATCTTGCGGATCCAGTTTGATGGCGTTGGTGTAATCGTCCAACGCTTCATTCAGTTTGCCACTGAAGTAATAAGCGTTGCCTCTATTCATATAGGCCTTGGCCGAACGCGGATAGAGCTTTATTACCTGATCACAGTCGGCAACGGCCTCCTGAAGTTTATCCATTTGCGCGAACGCAGCACCACGACTGATGAGAGCTTCAACATAGGTGGCATCAACGGCCAGAGCCTTGTTGCAAGCTTCAATCGACTCGGGATATCGGTTCATCATGTAAAGCGTGTTAGCAACATTCACCATGATCGGTGCACTCGTTGGTTGAAGTCGAAGCGCTTCATTGTAGTCTTCCATAGCGGTCTTGTAATCCGCCTTGGCAAAGTAAGCATTACCTCTGTTCACCAAGGCCATCCAATCCTGAGGATTCAAACGTACTGCACGATTACAGTCCTCGACACATTTTTCGTACTGTTCCAGGTGATAGTACGCAGAAGCCCTGTTGGAAAACGCTTGCCACATATTCGGGTCCAGTTTCAGGGCCCGATCGAGACATTCTATTGCCTTTCTATCCTCACCGACTGTGGAAAGCAGGCTTCCCTTATCCAGGTAAAACTTCGGATTATCTGGTCTAGCGGCAATGGCGCGATCAAACTCCGCCAAGGCCTCATCCACCTTCCCTGTTCTACCGAGAGCAACAGCCCGACCAGCAGTGGCTTCAGAATACTTCGCATCCAGCTTTAGAACCTCGTCGTACTCAACAAGCGCCTTATCATTCCAACCTTTGTTCAAATAATCCGACGCTGCCTGCATATGCGCTTGCAGCGGAGAAACCGTGCTGCACGACACCAGGCCAAAAGCCACAATGAGAACCGCTGGAAAGAAGAAACGCAAACGCCTATCAAGCAACATGGTAAAGCGATGGCTCCCTTCTCTAATGCACCGGCAACGTCAAGAAAATTGCAGTCCCGCGCCCAGCTTCCGATTCCGCCCAGACGCGCCCGCCAAGCCTCTCGGCGTTATTGCGAGCAAGGTACATGGAGAGACGAGTTTGATAGGTATCTTCGCTGTGTTTGCCATCGATAAACCCGACAAACATTTCCTCGATTTCAGAAGGATGAACCGCCGGTCCCGAACTAGAAATGATTAATCGAATTTCCTTGCCTTTAACTGTGGTCTCTGCTCGCACCCTGCCACCAGGAGCGGTGACACCGATCATCTTTTCCAACAGCTGCACAATTACATCTTTAACAATTTCCTTGTTCACAGCCGTAGTAGGCAAGCCCGTTACAGTCTTGTAGTCCAAGGTGATTTGGTGTTGCTTCGCAAGTACAGCAACCTGCTCCAGACATTCCCCGATCAGACGCGTAATTGAAACTTGCTCGCGCTGCACAACTTCTGCCGGCACAAAACCACCGTACATCATGAGATAACTGTCGACGACCCCAAGCATTTGCCGCCAAGACTTTTGCAGTTCCACTAGCGATTGAGCGACAGACGGATGCACACCTTGCAACTGCCCGCTCATAACGACTTCCCACTTAGATTCGCCGGCAGATAGCGGCGAGCGAATCGCCTCAGTTAGCATTTGCACAATCTCTGAACGCAATCGGGCCAGTTCGCTATGAACAGACTTATCCCGCAGAACCATGATATACCCTTGAATGATACCGTCATCGGTGCCCACCGGTTGCAGGTGGATAAGCACCTCGACCGCTTTGTCGCTGCTGCGATTGTATATCACGCCTTCTGGATAGAAGAAATTGATCAAGTCATTGGGATTTTGCGGGCGCGAGAATTGAACACTGTTATCGTTCGGCTCCCCCGGTTTTCGCACCAGATCGAAACAAAGTCTTCCGCTTATCTCTCTTTCGCTGGTACCCAACCAGTTCAAAACAACTGGATTGACAGACATTACGCTGCCAAAAGGATCCAGCATCAGATAGCCCTCTGTCGACACTTGCAGTACCGACCAGAGCTTCTGCTGAACCACAACAGCCTGTTGATTCGCTGCATTGATTTGCGAGTTTACATCGGCCGCTTGCCTGTTATAAGTTGTGATTTGTCTATTCACCGCTTCAAGCTGGTTGTTGATGGAGTCAACTTGCCGCTGCTTTTCCATCAACTCTTCTTCTTTTGCAACCAGTTGTTGACGCAACGTCTGCACTGTGGCTCTGGGAGTGGAAACCGCAGTGTCCATCATCTCGCCGAGCTCGACCCACTCACCGTTCAAATCGGCCAGCGAGCGAAGATCCTGTTTGTTGGCCGCCAAATCCTTCGCTCGTTGTTTCAAAAACCGAAGAGAAGCATTAAATCTAGAAGTCAATCCAGCGGTGAACAAAAAGGATAAAACAATGGCAACGCCAGCACCGACTCCAATTTGACTCAACAGCACAACAGCTTTGCTCAGAACATCCGGTATTGGCGTGGCTACATAAAAGCGTGCAATCTCCAGGCCGGGATCCGCAGGATTCGGATACTGCTGACCGCGCCACATGCGATTGTCGGCTTCCGTTTCGGATTTATATGCCTGAGAACCGATTTTCTGCAAAAACGTTGTCCGGGCCTTGAACAACCCCGGTGTCATCGCCAAAACTCGATTATCTTTCAGTGAATAGAAGGCCAGGTCGAATCCCTTGGACAACTCCTTATCGCCGGAGAGTTCAATTTTCTTCTGCATCCCGACAATAATTTCCGGACCAATTGGCACACCGGCGATGACTACTGCAGAAATGCCATCGACTCGAGCCAGATTGATCAAATTGAGATTGCCGGTAGCTGACTGCGGAGCAATCCAGCCGGGACGAAGCCTTTCCGGTCCGGGTTCAGGCACGTTGCCCGTCGAAAGGGTCTCGTTTATAAGCCTCCGCAACCGCTCGTCCGGTGGATATGGACCCTTGTTCGGCGTGTCGCTGCTGAAGATCACCCCTTGAGGCTCAACTACAATCGTTATGTAGCCGGGAAAAGCGCGGCGATCGCAGAGAGCTTTGACCGATTGTCTAATTGCAGCCACATCTCGACTGGCGAGCGCCTGACGAAACGCGCCGTCCCTCCCCAGCTCGCGCGCAACATCACCGTTGCGCTCCTGAATGCGCTTGATTTCACCGGTGACAGCATTAAGGGCGCCATCGGAAATTTTTTTGGACTGGTTGCGAGAATCAACATAACTCGCACCGATGCTAAAACAGGCCTGAGCAAGTGCCATAGCCAGAATGACGGTGATAAAGGCAAAGTTTAGCTTGGCGCCGAGTCCCAACTAACAGTTACTCCCCGAAAGGATATGCCCGCACTGACATAGCCAAATCAAGTTTATAACTTTGGCCACGGTATGGGAAATGCCATCATAAAGGTTATAGCGAGCTCTTACAAAGACAAAATTACTGACATCAGACAAATTTGCCCGAGGAACCAATCCCCGGGCACCGTTTTCGATCTCAGCCATCACAGCGTATGTCACCAAGATACGATTATTTGGTCGCTGCGCGTTTTCTATACTCCGACTGAACTTGTATAGCGCGAATCAGTTGATTCGGTCCGCAGTAGCCAAGCTCAAGCACTATCTGACCAAGCGGTTGGTGCTCTTTGCCCGCTTCATCATCATCTCTTTGAATGCGAAGAGCCTCGTCCAATTGGTAAATCGTTATATAACCCAACTCAACGAGAATCTGACCTAACAGAGTGCTCGGATCCGGGTGATTCACCTCGGTTTCAGACCCCTTCTTCGTCATTCAATTCCATCCTGCTTCAAAAATAAAAGACCGCTGGGCACACCCGAAGGGTCCAAACTTATGGCTGCTGGGTTTCCCCCCTGACCAGGTTCGTCGGTCTCCGCCGTACCCAACGATCAAGAAGGATTATAGCCTATGCCTTGGATGCAAAGGAACCGGGTTCGAAGAGACAAACTTGCTTGCCTTGCCATGGCATGCAAGGCTGATCGACAGCTTGGCAAAGTGAATACCGCTTCCGTGAGCTTTACAAATACTTTATCGCTTGAGAATCCGCAACCTCCCGGACATCGCCAGCGGATGATCCGGGTATGTTGAGTCCAGACGGCTTGGGTTGTGGAGAAGAAGAAGAATCCAAACCACCAGGCTGCATTTTCGAATCCGGCTCCGGCGGATGAACTTGTAGTGCTCGAAAAACCCGGGCGAAGGCGCCTTCGCTAAGGTCTAGCCGGCGAACCAAACACTGCCGCTAAAGGAGGTCGGCTTAAGATCCTGACTCGCAGCGAAGAGGATGCTGAAACCCAATTCCGACATTGACACGACAAGTAAAAGCGCCTATGTAGTAAAACCTTTGAACTAAGATCCAAATTGAGCAAGACCAGGGTTTGACGCAAGCAGACGAACTGCCGGGAATACAGGAATAGAAGACAGTGAAATCGATGCCCGAGCAGACCGGTACGCGGTGAGTTCAAACTGGAGCAGCGCATGTATCCGCTGTCCGACATCGTGAACGACGCATTGTCGCTGCCCAGCAGAATTAAGCCGACACACTTGAGCCATAAGCGTGCCTGAGGCATCAGCGCAGCTTGAGAATCATTCGGATCGGACGACACGACACTGGTGAAAACACAGCAAGACGCCCTGAATTACGCACTGCTTAAATCGAAACAAGCCGAAGAAATAGCGAAAGCACCGACAAATCTGCGAAATGATCACCAGGCAAAAAATCACCGCATGCAATAATTGATGACGCTACAACCAAGAGACCTCGGGAGCAAAGATGAACAGTTCCGGCCCCCAAGCTCAAGACTGCAAATTCTGCTCGAACTCGGGCACAGTAACCGGGTGCCCTTCTTGTGGACTGAAACGCGGTTCAGTTGCTCAGTTGAAGCGCAAAAGAGAATCGGACGCGGCTAAACGACTTCAGATTATTCAGCAAAAGGAAAACAGAGCGCAGCCCACCGTTCAACCTAAACCTATAGTCCAATCGGGTCCGGTAGATTACGGACTGGCACCGCTAACATTTCTTTGCCTGGCTGCTGCGGCCTACTTCGTCTTTGCTCATATCACACACAGTTTGCTTGGCTTTTGATCCTCGACGGAAGGATAGACGCGCCAGAAGCGAACCTAAAACTGCGACATTCGAACGGATCTTAACACATGATACCAAATACGGTGCCAACACCTCCCGCATGGCGCTGGTCGATGGACGAGGGGGCGTTCGTTGATCCTCTGTTCGGCCTTTTCCAAAAACAAGCGGAGATTTGGCAAGCACAGATGATTTGAGAAACAACTGGGCGCGGTACAAGAGCGTCGCGCCCCCGGAGTATCTTACAAGAAGTAGAACGCAGCGAACGCTGGAACAAGAACACTCCAATGAAACTTCTCCGCGCTGGCTTAGAACCGTTAATCGGCGCATTCGAACTCGAACAACTTACGCTTCGAACCTACCTTGCCAGAACCGACTTAGCCATAGTATTTCTAATAGCGACCCTCCTGATCTACAATCTTGCACGACTTACAGTACCGGTCTGGCGCAAGGCTAGAAAGCCGCCCGCCAGACCGGTACTGTAACAAAATTAACGCTGAATTCTTGTAGAACTCAAGAGTGGACGGCGCTACGCGCCATCGCCTTGATTAGCTCGCGGCAGAACGCCGGCAAGTCTGAAGGTGTTCGCGATGTAACTAAGCTGCCGTCGACGACAACTTCTTCGTCAACCCATATTGCACCAGCGTTGACCAGATCATCTTTGATATTTTTATGGCTGGTGACTCGCTTGCCACGTACTACATCGGCGGAAGCAAGTACCCAGGGTCCGTGGCATATCGAAGCTACAACACCACCGGCTTTGACCGTATGCCGCACAATCTCCAACGCCGCGTGATTGGCTCTAATCTTGTCCGGCGCCCAGCCGCCAGGAATGATAACGCACTCGAATGTCTCTTTGAACGCGAGCTCTTCACACTGGCCATTTACTTCGACGGGAAGACCGTACTTCCCTTTATATACACGCTCGCCGATTCCGGCAACTCTGACGTTGGCACCGGCTTCAATAAGTCGCAGCTGCGGGTAAAACAATTCGCGGTCTTCAAAGTCAGGTCCTGCAATAATGAGGACTTTTTTGCCCTTCAGCTCCATTGGATTCTCCCTTTCTAGCGACTACTTCTCTGGAGAAGGGCAGCCGCGAAGTTCTTGACAGGATTCCGTGCGCACAGCAATGATGGACGGGGCACGCCCGAAACTGCCAGTTTCTCAGAGATTCTTAATAAATTTGAGATGCGGACCTAATCGTTGCCTGTGGCGAAGTCAGGTCCCTGGTCCTGCATGTTCCAGCGTAAGAGCTCACGGCGCCATTCCAGGTCGGCTTGAGCTTCCTTGAGAAGCCCGGCCAGCCCCTGATAGTCCCCGAAGGAAAGATCAACGGCAACTCCAATTTCAAAGGTCAGTTTGACCCGCTCGTAGCTCGGCGTGCAGGCCATACAGACCATATGGTCGGGTCCGCAGATCTCGAAGACCCTATTTTCGTCGCATTGAATTGGATCTTTCTGCCAATTGAGGTATTCCAAAAACTCTTCATCTTCCAGACTTTGCTGAACAAGAAGCACAAGAGCCTGATACTGCGTCTGGTTCAGGTAGATTGTGATCTCTTGCCGCCTCAAATCAAGCGCCACTTCACCGTTCTCTTTATCCAAATAAAGATCGGCGAAGGCGTTTGCGAAACTGATTTGATACGCTGTGCTCGTTTTCATTTGTCTCTGGTCCTCAGAACAAAAAGCCACGCCCCAACTAACGTAACCAGGCGGCTACGTCCGGTGCGTGATAGGTAATGATAATATCCGCGCCGGCACGGAATATGCCGGTGAGGCATTCAAGAACGACACGTCTTTCGTCAATCCAACCGTTAGCGGCGGCAGCTTTGACCATTGAGTACTCTCCAGAAACATTATAAGCCGCAATCGGCAGATTGGTAAGCTCCCGAGCCTTGCTAATAATGTCCAGATAAGCCAAAGCAGGTTTTACCATGACGATATCGGCGCCTTCCTCAATGTCCAGCTCGATCTCGCGCAATGCCTCCCGTGAGTTCGGCGGGTCCATTTGATAACTGGACCGGTCTCCGAACTGAGGCGCAGATTCAGCAGCCTCGCGGAAAGGTCCATAAAAACCGGAAGCATACTTGGCGCTGTAAGCCATTATTGGAATGTCAGCAAAACCGGAAGCATCTAGAGCGTGCCTGATAGCAGCTACTCGCCCGTCCATCATATCGGAGGGAGCGATGACATCCGCCCCGGCGCGGGCCTGCGACACGGCAGCCCGCGCCAGTATGTCAACGCTAGGATCGTTCAGGATACGACCATCCTCGACCACGCCGCAATGTCCGTGACTCATGTATTCACAAAGGCAAGTGTCTGCTACGACCAGCATCTCGGGAAAGCGCTTCTTAATCTCAGTAGTGGCGCGCTGCACGATGCCGTCGGCGTGCCAGGCCCCCGTAGCTTCGGGGTCCTTCTTCTCGGGAATACCGAACAAAATGACAGACCGCAGCCCGCTTTCGGCAATGCTTTCGACCTCACGAAGCATCTCATCGATGGACTGCTGATGCACTCCCGGCATTGATGAAATCGGCTTGCGAATGCCTTTCCCTTCGACAATAAAGAGCGGATAAATCAACTTTTCCAATCTAATGTGAGTCTCGCGGACCATGCCTCGCAGAACTGGAGACGACCGCAGCCGTCGCATGCGCGTTTTCAACCGGTCATTTCGATCAAGCACGTTGGCGGTAAGGCTGTTTTGCGTTGGACTCACTGGTGACATTCTTTAATTCTCGCGAGATTAGAAATGTACGGTAACGCCGCTACAGGAAGGAATGCGGAGGAATATGCATACTATATCGGCACCCGCGCGTTTACTGTGGGTTCAGACCTCGATTCTATCGGAGAATTAATTCAAAGCGGGCTATTGGCGGCATCCGCGAGAGCCTGCACCAAGCCGGCAATTGTGTATTCTCGAGCCTGAATGTCCGCGCCGCCAATAAGTTGAGCCGCTGTGGCAGCCGTTTCAGGGCCTATTACGGCGATTTTTATGTTGGACCTGAGTTCATTTCCATCAGCGCCACTTGCTCGCAATATTCTGTCAAAGCTCCGCACTGTTTCCGAGCTGGTCAAAGTGACAATATCCACCTCTTTTCGAGACAGAATCTGCCGAAGCACCCGGGCGGTTTCTTGTGGATTCTCCGGTCCGCACGTACGGTAGCAGGTCACTGTCTCGACTTCGGCTCCCACCTTTTGCAGTTCATTCTTAATGAAGAGCCTTCCAATGTCCGCCTTCGGCCAGAGAAATCTGACTTGAGAAAGCGAGTCGGGATAGCCGGGGAATTGCAGAATCATTTCCTCGGCCACGAAAACATTTGGTTGGAAGCACACCGGTATCCGTCGCTCAACCAGGCTTCCGCCGGTAGCAGGTCCGATGGCTGCCACCTTCAATGATTGGAGAGCGTCCACAGGCACACCGAGATGATTGAGCCGAGCAACTGTGCATTCAACTGCATTAACACTGGCAAACAGAAGCCAATCGTAAGAGGACAGATGTTGAAATGCTTGATCAAATGGGGACCATGAGTCGGGCGGACCGATGCGCAATAATGGAAGCTCTACTACGCTGGCCCCCAGCTCCCGAAGACGAGCAGAGAGACTACCCGCTTGATGCCCGGCTCTGGTTACTAGAATTCGTTGATTATCCAGTCTCTGACTCATGCGACTAAGGCGGTGAAACTGCCGCGCTTGGCGCCTGCAAAAGCTCTTCCAATACGGCGCCCGCACCTTCGCCGATCATTTCCAGTGCCAAAGTGTGACCGATACTTTCTGCCGATTCGAGGCTGCCACGTTTTGCTCGACGAAACACAGTGCGTCCGTCGAGCGAAGCAACACATCCGGTCAACTCCAGCCCCCCATCGCAGAGCACAGCCAACGCCCCCACAGGAACAGAGCAGCCACCGCCAAGCTTGTTCAAGAAAGCGCGTTCAGCTTGCACCGCCGCCAGTACCAGAGAATCATTAACCTGCTTCAGCAGATCGACAACTTTGCTGTCACTTCGACGGCACTCGAGTCCAAGCGCGCCTTGACCAACAGCCGGGGTGCAGAGTGCCGTGTCGAAGAATTGGACAATACGTTTATGCTCGTTCAAACGCAAAAGACCGGCAGCGGCCAGCACCATCGCATCACACATACCTTCGTCATGTTTACGCAAACGAGTTTGAATGTTACCGCGAATATCGACAAACTCCAGATCCTGTCTGACCGCTAGAAGCTGTGCGGCTCGACGCCGACTGGATGTCGCCACACGACTACCCGAGGGTAGCTTCTCAAAAGTGGCACCACTATTACAAACAAGAACATCACGCGGATCTTCTCGAGACAATGTCGCACCCAAAACTAACCCGTCAGGCATTTCGGTAGGCAAGTCCTTCAGGCTATGCACCACAAGATCAACTTCGTCTGCGTAAAGCGCTTCTTCGAGTTCTTTGACGAAGACTCCACGACCGCCAATGTCGGCCAACGGTTTATTGAGAACTTTATCGCCGTGTGTTGTTATTCCAACAAGCTCAAAATCCAAACCGGTATTCAGGTTGCTTAGAGCAGCAACAGCCATGTCGGTCTGCAATCGAGCAAGCAAACTTTCGCGAGTGCCGACCCTCAAAACATTATCTCGGGCGCGACTCACGTGCCTTCACCCTCAATGCTCGACCGGTCTGCCGCATTTGCCACCGGGAGCGAGCGGTTCAGTCGCAGAAGTTTCTCCGCGACCGGGACATTGAACAGGAGCGACGTTCACGGTTGAAAGACCGGCCCCGTGCGAATGCTCGTGAGAATCTCCGCGTTCCATCACTGCACCTTTGCTCTCACCACTGACCGCCGCAGGCACCGTTTCGGGAACGAACGACTTTGCTACTGCCGAACCCGGCTGCGACTGCAATACATCCAAGTTAAACAGGCGACGCAACGCCTCGGCTTGTTGACGCAATGCCAAATCGTCATCGGTCGATTTAAGTTGAACCGTCGGTTGGTGCAATATTTGATTGATCAAAGCACGACTAAGCTGCTCGAAGTCTGTTTGACCTTCACTGCGCGTCATGTATTCAGATCTGATGTTTTCAATTTTGCGACGCAAATCTGTTATCGTCGGCGCAACAACCAGCGTCCGTTCCCAAACATGCAGTGCATCAAGTGTCGAGAAGATTATTCGTTCGGCTTCGCCGACCAAAGCTTCTCTTTCACTCATATTCTTGTTCACGATAGTGGCCAGATCGTCTGCATGAAACAGACGAACCCCGGGCAAATTCGCCACGGACGGATCGACGTTTCGCGGCACAGAGATATCAACAACCACTAGTTCTTTTCCAGGGGTCATATATTTCTTCAGTTCATCGGCTTTGATCAGATGACTCGAGGCACTGGTCGAAACAATCATCAATTCGCAAGCCGCAGCCAACTGATATCGTTCGTCAAAAGACAATCCGATGTTCAACCGCTGAGAGTTAGGCAGCTTATTGGCAGCAAAGTGCTCGAGCCGTTCGGCAGTCCGATTGACCATCAACAGCTGATCCGGTCCGGAATCACAAAGCAAGTGCTTTGCGCAAATCTGCGCCATGCGACCAGCGCCAATTATCAGGACACTTTTGCGGGAAAGCTTTCCAAGGACGTCACGAGCAAGCTCTACTGCTGCTGAACTTACGGAAACGGCTCGACGCCCCATAGACGTTTCAGAGCGCACACGCTTACCGCATGTGAGTGCTAATTTGAAGAGTTGATCAAGATGAGTGCCGCAGGTGCCGGCTTCCAAGGCATAACGATGAGCAGCCTTGACTTGCGACATGATCTGTCCCTCGCCAATCACCAGGCTGTCTAGTCCGCTAGCTACACGAAATAAATGCAGAGCAACATCTTCGCGCAGCAACTTAAAGTTGGGCTTTATAGCTTGGTGATCGCTTATGCGCTGCGTTGAAACAAAGAATGATTCCAGTTCGCTCAAACCGGCATCTAGATCACTGACTACAGCGTAGACCTCGGTGCGATTGCAAGTGGAAAGGACGGCAGACTCCTTGACATGCGGCATGCTCGCAAGAGCTCTCAGCGCGTGCGCAATACAGGAATCAGGAATGACAAATTTCTCACGAATGGTAATAGGGCAAGAATGATAGTTGAGACCGACGACTACCAGATGCGTGCCGTCCGGCTGCGCTTCATAGAAAGAGTTCGTGCCGTTAAAGTTCACTGACTGTCTCGACTTCTTTGACCTACGCTCTCGCTGCAGAAAAGATCTCAGCGAGTCTTGAATTCATCGCGCACCACTGGCGCAAATTATAAACACTCCGCGCCCCGGTGTAGCCTCCCGGCCCCCCGGAATACATAATCCGCAAAGTGACACTTCGCAAATGAAAGCCAGGGTTCTCCCCGCGTAGCGGCGCCGGTCTCAACTACGGTAATAGATGAAACTTTTGCCACCATTGCTCAAGTTTCGACTATGCAGAACAATTGCCACCCGCGAAGTTAAACTCGGCTCAGGATCGTCATCGGCTGAACGCAAAAGATGTCATTGGACATCTGTCAGTGATTTGGCGCATTCGCGATGCCAGCGAGAAAGCTCAGGGGCAAGCTCCGGATGCGCAATTCCGGACAACCAATACAAGCCTTCAAGTATTCTCAAGCCGGGACGAGCCAGAGGATCCTTATCGGCCTCCGGTAAAAAGTAGATGCCGTTACTCTTGGCAGCAGGAGTGGAACTCCACGGGGCTTTTTTCCAGAATGACTGCTCCCGGGCTTGATGGGCCATAATCAGGATTTCAGGCTTTCCCGTTACGACACGTTCGATACTTATTCGCGGAAAAGCAGCCGGTACAGACGAGGCAATATTGTCGCCACCGCATATGGTGGCCGCCTGATGCATAAAGCTGCCAGCACCGGCCGTTATAAGCGGATCGGGCCAAATGCAGAAAAACAGTCTTGGACGATTCTTTGTTTTTGCAATCATTAGAGAAAGCGACCGCACCGCCGAGTTGAATTTATCGGACAGCTGCCGGGCTCGCTCGTTACGCCCGGTAATCTTGCCGAGTTCCAATAGATTTGTGCTTATATCGGAAAGTCGCTCGTTCTTCAAAATGACAACTTTAAATTTGCGGTTTTTCAAGGTTGTCGCCAGGGCTTCCTGACCGTTAACCAGAAGAACAAAATCAGGATGAAGTCTGGTTATGGTTTCTAACCTGGCGTTCACAAAACTGCCTGCCTTTGGTTTCTGCTTGGCTTGCGGTGGATAATCACAAACATCGGAAACGGCCACCAACATGTCGCTGGCCCCGAGCGAATAGATAAGCTCGGTATTTGACGGAGCCAGAGATACCAAGCGCGGCGAAGCCGGCGTGTCGGCAGCAGGAGCCGCCATGGCCCGCCCTGCAATCCCAATTAGCATCGCTAGAGAGGCAAAAATGAAATTGCGTCGTCTCATGCAATCCAGCGTTCTACTTCTGCAACGCGCTCTTCCATTGTAATCGAGGAAATGGTCAACGTTCGTTCCATCAACCCCAATTCCCAAAGAGTCATTCGCACCAGCCGGTCGAGCTGCTTAGAATAGTCGCCGTCAGTCCAACGGAAGCCATCCTCCACCGCCTCTATTAGGGGTGGCACATAGATGATGTGCGTGTAAGTCCTCGATTGCGCTTTCACTTGATCATACATTCGCTCCGTATCGTAGGTCATCGCAGAGCAAATATTCCAACGTTGCCAAAGCACCCAGCAATCAACAGTCGAGCGATCGGCAACATACGCAGGCAAGGCATTTTCCAATTCGATTTGTCGTTCCAGAACTTCGAACTTGAACGCTTCCTGGTCTGCAATATCGCCTATACGTACAACGCCCTTCTCTCGACAGAGACTGCGCGCAACCTCCGGAATGAGCGGCAGATGCAATACAGTCGCAACTCGCTCCGCCAGAGTTGTTTTGCCGACGCCACTTGCTCCGATCAAGGTAATACGCATTGTCTCAATCACTTTCGAACGTTTACTCCAATCCAGTATAGTGCACATCAGCGGGAAAAGCGTTAGCGCGGGAGTGCGGGCTTCCAGCTCGCTCCAAAACACGACTTACTTAACTGCATAGACAACCACAGCTATAGCAGCGGTCTGGAAGCCCGCGGCCCGAGCGCTTCTATAGCTTACGCCTCCGAAAACGAAAGAGGAGCACTTTCGTACTCCTCCCTCTTCGTGATTTGGATGACCCAATCGTTAGCTATCTTCGCGACGCGCAGTGCTAGGCGTTGCTACCGGTTGCTGTTGCACAGGACGCTCGGTCACCGGCAACGCCGGTCTGGTTACGGGACCGTCAAGCACAGGCTTTGCGGTAGCAGGCACAGTGACACCATTTGGAGGGGCATTGTTCGCAGCACCGTTTAGCGTTTTTTGGAAGTGGCTTGCAAGGTCAACACCGGTAAGGCCCTTTACCAGATGCAGGCTTTGAGCAGCAGCGGCAACAACTTCGTTTGTGAGTCGCGAACCGCCAATGTTGTCGCCGCCGGTGGACAGCAGCGTTACGCTGCCAATCTTCGATAGCGGAGCAGAAGCAGCTTCAACGATTTGCGGCAACTTCTCGATGATCATAGATGCGATAGCAGCGTCGTTGTACAATTTGTACGCCTCGGCTTTCTTCATCATCGCTTGCGCTTCAGCGTCACCTCTAGCGGCTATGACAGCAGCTTCGGCAAGACCTTGGGCTTTCTTCGCGTCAGCCATTGCTATCCCTTGCGCTCTCGTAGCGTCCGCTTCGGCAGCAGCGCGCAATCTCATCGCGTCGGTTTCAGCAATTGATCTAAGTTTCGTTGCTTCAGCATCACCCTGCGCAAGAATTTTGCGCTTTTCTTGTTCAGCTTGGGCACTAATGCGAGTTCTAGTCTGTTCAGCCTCAGCGGGTTTAGTCACTTCAGCTTCCAACATCACCTGGCGCTTTTGCACTTCAACTGCTTGCAGTTCAACTGCCTTTTGCGCTTCGATAATGCGAATCTTTTGCTGTTCTTCGATAAGCTTCTGGGTCGATTGCGCTTTAACAATGTCGTACGCAAGATCGGCTTCCGCCTTTTTCTTAGCCAGTTCCATTGCATACATCGTTTGCTTGAGTTGCAAGTCGCGCTGCGCTTCAGCAATTTTCTGTTCGTTCTCGAGCTGAGCCTTGGCACCTTCTTGCGAAGCGACCGCTTGTGCAATCTTCGCGTCTCTTTCAGCATTCGCTTTCGCGATAGCGGTCAGGCGCGTAGCTTCTGCTTGTGAAACTTGCGTTTGTCTCAAAGCATCGGCCTTGCTTTGCTCGGTACACTTCGTTGCTTCGGCAACACCTATGTCCGCCGATTGCTTAGCTTGCGCGGTACTCTTACGACCGAGTTGATCGAGGTAACCAACATCGTCTCTGATCTCCTTGATAGTGAAAGAAACAATGCTCATACCCATTTTACCGAGGTCGGGCTGAGAGTGTTCTTGCACTTTCTGGGTGAAAATGTCGATGTTTTGAATCAACTGTTCAACTTCCATGGTGCCGAGAATTCCTCTCAGGTGACCCATAAGAGTTTCGTGTGCGATGGAGGATATCTCCTTGTCGCTCTTGCCGAGGAACTGTTCCGCTGAAGTCTTGATCGACTCATCATCACCCATAACTTTGACTTGAGCAACGCCTTCGACTTGAATCGGCACGCCGTTTTTGGTGATAATCGGTGCACTCGACTTTACGTCAATTGTCATTACTTCCAGAGAGAGGAATGCGCGCTGTTCGATCATAGGCCAGACGGGCGTCCCGCCACCCTTGATGACACGAGTCCCGCCAGCACCGAAAACGATCATCGCCTGGTTCGGAGGGCATTTTTGATAGACGGACACTGCCATGCCAATCACTACGAGAAAAACAACACCAATCAAAGATGCAATTACTATTGTGGTCAAGTCCATAAATCGTTTCTCCTCTTCCCCCAAAGCTTCCAGGGCTCCTCAGTGAAGCATTCCACGGCGGGCAAAAGTTAAGCCCGCATCTCGGAGCCGTCCCCCGTACGGATCGTTCGCGATGCTTATACTTACTGGTTTTGCTGGTTGATACTTTGGTATTACATACTGTGATACCAGAATACCCGCTCCTCTTGACAATGCAGAGTTTGTTAACGCCGGCTTAATGAATCGGACCATCCTTGAGTACACTGAGTTTTCGGTCACAGAGCAAGGCAACGGATCCGATTTTAGAATCAAGCGCCACCAGATTCGGTTGCGGCGCGCACTTTAATCGCCGCACAGCGCTCTTTATTCTGCTTCTCCGCGGCGGCCAGCACCGCGTTCATCTCTTCATGCGCATGGACCAGTATCTCCTGGCCAATTTTGCGCAACCGAGGATCGCGCAAACCGGACAGATACTTCTCCGCTTCGGCAAACTCCCTCAGCAATTCATCCTTAGAACCGACTGGAAACGCAATGGTGGACAACTCTTGGGCGCGGTCACTGTTAATCAAACCTTCGGCAGCCTTAGTGAGTTCTTTCACCTTGTTAGACAGCCACCAGCGAGTGACCTCAGATTTATCGCCGTCATGCGCGTACGCCGCGTCGACAAGCTCCGAAAACGGACGACAGACACGAGTCTTCCCATCTTCCTCGATCTCGTTTCGCGCAGTGGTTGAGACTGAGACACGACGTGAAACTGCACTCTGCTTGCCGGCGCCGACGTCAATCACCTCCGCAATAGTCAGCGAAACAATTGTCATGCCAAGCTTCGCCAGCTCCGGAATCAGAGCCTGCTGAATCTGAGACGAAACCAGATTGAAGTCTCTTGCAAGAGTTTCATACGGCAGTTTCACTGCAGTCGCTCGCACTTGCCCGATAATAATCTCGTGTGCCAGCGCAGCGATTTCTTGATCGCTTTTGCCCAGAAATTGTTCGGCGGCAATCTTAATCGATTCTTCTTCACCCATAACCTTCACTTGCGCTGTGGCCGTTATGAGGACATTAATACCGTCATCGGTCTGCAAGGGAGCAAAATTTCTCAGCTCAATCGTCATGACCTCGAGAGAGAGAAATGCTCGCTGCTCAATCATTGGCCAAACCGGCGTACCACCACCTTTGATGACACGCGATCCGCCAGCGCCAAAGACAATCATTGCATGGTTCGGCCGGCATTTTTGGTAGACCGACACCGCCATGCCCAGCAGGACTAGCAATACAACACCGGTTGCCAACGCAGCAAGAAAAGTGACAGAATCCATTTCTACTCCTATAAGAAACTCAAGCACTCTCGTTGTGCGGAATCTTGAGCACCTCGCCGTTCACTTCGTCCCAGGGTTCAACGTAGTAGACTCCGTCGCGAATGTCGGTAATGATCACTTTAGACATTTTGCCAATTTGTGTTCCGGCAGTATAAGCGCGTGCCGGAGCAGCGGATTTTGAACCGGCAAATACGAATACAATTTCGCCGGTTCCGTTTTCCGCAATCGGTACGGTCAACTGCCCAACAGCCCCGACAGCATCCTCTTTTCGATAACTATCGCTGGTCTCCATTCTGCTCATAAGCCGTCCCAGAATGGCAAGGAAAAAATTACCGGCGACAAGGCCGACTACGGCAGCAGGAAGCAAAGATAGACCACCGCTCCAAGGAGCGGCTCTGAGAACTACAAATCCGGTCAAGCCAAACAGAAACAGTATCAACGCGATGCGCATCGGATTGAGAAAACGCATCATCAGAAAAAAGAAACTGGAAGATTTGTCAGCTTTTTGAGCTCTACGCGCAAAAGTGGTGGCAAGTTCAGCTTTTGAACTCTTCATGCCATCATGATCGCCATGATGTTGACTGTCGTGCCCATGACCACCATGATCGCCATGCGTGGAGTTTCCGGCACCCCCATGGCCTTGAGAGAGTCCGTGCGACTGGACACTTTGGGGTGCCCCGTGACCGTGCCCGGCACTATGACCGTGAGCAGAACCGTGACCATGACTAACCAGTTGAGCGTGACCGCCGCAGTCATTACCATGGTCGCCATGACCATGCTCACCCATGTGGCCAACCAGAGCAGTTCCGACAACATAAATGAATCCGATGGCCCCGGACGCCAGGTACATCTGCTCTAGTCCGAACACCGCTAAAACCTCACTCCAGAGAAGACGCTTATTTCATCATACCCTTTGTCAAGCGATCGCTCTTTGCATTCTGCTTTTCATAATGATCACTAGACCGATTGTGCGCAAGCCCCTTCCGTTTTTGAAACGTGACAGCGCACATATTTGTCGTACGCGTTCACCTCTCGGAAACTACCAACCGCCCCCCCCCATCCGCACTTACAGCGTCCTTACCCGCGGAACTTTGACTACGGACCTCGATTGGCTCGATGAGTCTGTGCCTAGCAAGACTCTTCGGCGGCTTCCACTAAGTACACGCCGTCGCGAAAGTCCGATATTATGACGCGGCTAGACTTAGGCAGATTTGCGGATGTAGATGAGGCGGCGCGCGCGGGTCCATTAATCCGCATCCCACTCTGAACAAACGTCACCTCGCCCACTCCGCCATCAGTGATCGGCACGGTCAACGTTCCCGCAGCGCCTATGGCGTCCTCTTTTCGATGCGCATCACTACGCTCCATCTTTCGCACGAAGCGACCAAGCAAACGCAGCATCCTGTTCGAAACTTCAAAAGCAATAAGGGCCGCAGGAATGACAGAGAACCCTCCCAACATTGGCAGAGCCCGCGAAAGAATAATGCCGGAAGCGCCAAACATGAATAACATGAGCGCGATTCGCATCGGGCTCAATATTTTTATCAACGCGTAAAACAGTCCATCGGAACGACGATACGGCCCGACAGCCGTGTGCACCGCACTGTGACCAGCCTTGACAAAAGACCCCTCACAACTGTCATCTGGCCCGTCGGCCCCGTCGATGCCGCCATCATCAGCGCCGCTATCGGGTCCATCAGCACCGCCGTCATCGGAATCGCCGCCCAATTGCCCCAAGACGGCCGTTCCCACGATGTAGACAAAGCCGATACAGCCGGAAACGAGGTAAATTTGATCAACACCGAACACTTTTCACCAGCCCCTGCTTGGCAAGGAAGGTTGCCATGGCGATTCCCTATAAGATAATATTCCCGCTACCATGACGCCCAGTCGAAGCTTTTCTTTTTGGATAAATCGACAAACGTCATCTCGGGCCTAACTTCAGCGTATGCCGGTTATGTGTCAAACTCGTTGCAACACGAAAGGCTGTTCGGTGGTATTAAGGAGTAGCTAGTCGGCTCCCTATCAACCGGATTCTAAGATGGAACTTGTACTGGCACACCGCAATATGGATTTTGACTGCCTCGCTTCACAGTTGGCAGTGACCAAGCTCATGCCGAAAGTCCGCATGGTGCCGGCGCACCCATTGCCGGAAAGCATCCGCAATTTCCTGGCGCTCTATCGAGACAATTTGCCGATGGTCGAGCTGCAGTACGTTGATCGCCAGAAAGTGAACCACGTCTACATCGTCGACTGCCAAAGACTGGAGCGGCTCGATGACAGAGCAAGAGAGTTCGTCTCCTCGAAACTACCGGAGTTGACCTACACGGTTTTCGACCACCATGAACTGGACAACAATGGCTTAATGCCGGCGGCCCGCGAGGACTCAATCTGCAGGAGCACCGGCGCGGCAACAACTATTTTGGTGGAAAAACTAAAACAGCAAGGCATAGATATCACTCCCTTTGAAGCAACCGTCATGACCGCTGGCATCTACGAGGACACCGGTTGCCTGACGCACAGCGGCACTATCGAAGCAGACGTAAACTGCGTTGCATGGCTGCTTTCGAAAGGCGCGGATCTAAGTGTAGTCAAGAAATTGATCAAGCCTGTTTTTTCCGATGAACAAACCGAGCTGTTCGAAGATTTGCTCAGCCGCGTCGAACGCATTGCGATCCCCGGACTTCGTGCCACCATTTGCAGTGGCGCTACGGAACGGTTCGTCGAAGGGTTGGCCGATATCACAAGCAGGATGCTCAGTTACACAGGATCAGACGCCGTCATTTCCGCAGTAAAAATGAAAGACCGAGTGCACATTGTCGGGCGTTGCGAGTCCCCGCTGCTAGACATGAGTACGCTGGTAAAGAACTTCGGCGGGGGCGGACACCCTGGCGCAGCATCAGCGGTGATCAAGAACGGCAACACTGCTGAAACCGTAGATTTGGTGAAGTCGCTGCTAAAGAGCCAAACCAAGCCGGAAAAGACAGCTGCAGAAATAATGGACAGTCCGGTTCGAACAATACTGCCCGATGTTTCAATGGAAGAAGCGCTTCGAATAATGCTTCGCCACTCGCTCGACGGCATCATCGTCATGGAACAAGGCAACTTAATCGGCGTAATATCAAAGCGTGATGTCGACAAAGCGAGGCACCATAAGTTAGGACATGCGCCGGCAAGAGGCTTCATGAGCCATCCGGTAATTACAGTGGACGAACACGCATCTTTAAGCGAGATGCAAAAAATTATGGTGAAGGAAGATATCGGGCGCTTGCCGGTGCTCAACTCGCAATCGCGACTAATTGGCATCGTGGGGCGCAAAGAACTCCTGTCCGCCCTGTACGGCAACACCACCGGTAGTAGCACTAAAGAAGACTCCCTGACCCCCATAATGCGAGTGAGAGACGTGCGTTCGCTTCTCAGCTCTGTTGAAGCAGAAGTGCTGGAACTTTACAGAGAACTTGGCAAGGTAGCCGCAGCACTAGGTCTGACCGTTTATCTTGTCGGCGGCTGCGTCCGCGATTTGATTCTGCGCCGCGAAAACCATGATTTGGATTTTGTAGTTGAGGGATCAGCTATTGATCTAGCTCGCGAACTTTCACGACGTGGACCAACTCGATTTGAAGTACTGGCAGAGCATGCTCGCTTTTGCACAGCGACCTTGCGCGTGAAGCTTTCGCGCCCGCGAGACATTGATATAGCTAGCGCGCGTACTGAGTATTACGAATTCCCCGCGGCACTACCGGTGGTGGAACCGTCACGCCTTGAGCAGGACTTATCACGACGCGATTTCAGTATTAATGCTCTGGCAATGAGCCTTCATCCGGATTCGTTTGGACGCATAATCGACTACTACAACGGAATGTCCGATATTGAAGGACGCTTAATTCGCGTTCTGCATCAGTTTAGTTTCATCGAAGATCCAACACGCATCATACGTGCGGCCAGATTCGCCTCCCGCTTTGGATTTCACCTTGAGCGCAAGACAAAGCTGCAAGCACAAAGAGCTATTGAGCTGGGTATTTTCGACAACCTCGGAGGGGTTCGGCTCAAGGAAGAGATTCGAATGATTCTGGAAAGTTCAGAGCGCTTGGTGGCACTCGACGTGCTGAAAGAAGCCGGAGGCGGGCTGCGATTTCTTGATGCGAATGTTCACTACGATCGCAACCTCAGGCTTCATATTCGGCGAGCCGAACGACTATTGCGCGATGTCGATCTTCCCAAAGTGTGGGTTGTGTATCTGGGCTTGCTCCTTTCCGGTATCGATGCGGCAGCTCTGGTTCAGACACTCACCCGCTTGCAACTATCCGAAGAGGAGAAGCAATGCATCCTCGCTGCACGCACCGTTTTTCACGATCTAATGCGTCTCGAGCACGGAGCCCGAAGAAGCGAAATCTACAATGTGCTGCACGGGTATGAAGACAGTTCGCTGGCAATAGCAGCCAGCCTTGCCCCGACAGGCTCGGCGGCCCGTCGCCACATCAAGCTGTACTTGGACAAGTTGCGAAACTTGAAGCCGACACTCACGGGAAAAGATATAAAGGAGATGGGGCTTCCGCAAGGACGAGCCCTGGGCAAGCTTCTTGGCGAGTTACGCGATGCCGTACTCGATGGAAATGTTAAGAACGCAGAAGATGAAAGAAAGTTCGTACTTCATCGTTTGCCGGAGTTTGTCGCAGCAGATAAAGAATTGGCGCGCAAGCGCTCCGAGGATAGAATCACCACGCAAAAAGCAGCGCCACCTCCCGGCAACGGACAGTAGTTCTTAACCCGTCCTTAAACCATGTCGGCAAAACTATCCCAGCCATCTCTTGAGAAGCTCCGTCTCTTCCGGACTACACTGGAACACAATCATGGTGATATCGATAATCTTCTTTACTCTCTTGATTGGCGCCTGCAGCGCCATGCTCATGGAAACGCTCGGCGACGAGATTCGAACGATCGTACAGCGAGCAGTTGACCGCTTTCATGGCCACGAAGATCCGATCGAGCAGATGCGCTCACTGAAAGAACAGGTTAGTTCAACTAAGCGCATATAACGCGAACGGCTCGCGGCACCACTTCCACTTTCATAGGCGTGGTACCGATGAAGTCACCGTCAACATTGGCAGCAAGAGGATGTCTCGAGGCGATACTCACGCGAGACACCTTCTTCAAATAGTATGGCGCCTCACCGCCAAGAAATGACGTTGCGAAACGAAATCCGAGCGTCACATAATCATTAAGTTCCCCCAGCGTGATGATGAAGAGATCAAGCAAACCGTCGTCAAGTTCGGCCTTCTCAGAAACAGTGGCAATACCCAGGTTCCCGACGTTTGTCACGAATACCCCCGAGGCCTTTACGTTGAATCTGTCACCATCGGCGGTGACTGTCAGCTCGACAGGCGGAGTAGCTATCGTTTGCACCATTGAGCCTACGTAGGCCATGATGCCCCAGTTCGCCTTGTCTTCTTTAGACGGAGCGGCAACGGCATCGGCGAGCGGACCAGCGCCGACGCCGACACAAAAGGGATGGCCGTTCATCTTGCCGATATCAATTTTTCGAGAGCGACCGCGCACAATCGCTTCCAAAGCCGCCTCTACCGGATCAATCAGCAGGTTCTCTTCGTAAATTCCTAAATTGCGGGCCAGTTGATTGCCGGTACCAAATGGAATGATTGCCACAGGCACTTCAGAGCACGCATCTGCCAGCGCTCCCAGCACCAGGCGGATCGTGCCGTCACCGCCGGCTCCTACGATTAGATCGAATCCATGCCCGCCATTGTCGACTATTTCTTGCGACGTGATTCCGTGGTGCGTGGCGTGAACAGCCACCTCATAGTTAAGTTCTTTGCAAAACTTGTCAACAATATGGCCAAGCCAAGCAGTGCGATCCATGGCGGCGCCGGACTCCGGATTATAGACCAGAAGCGCTCGTCGGCGTTTTTTCATCAGAGTGATTCTCTTGACATTGATGAGTGACTTCTCATCAGTAAGGAATAGAACATTTTCAAGTGAAACCTTCCTTCTTGGAGTTCCTCAGAGCACCAAGTAGAATTCGAGCCTTGGTCTTGCAAACCCGGTTGTCAAACAGACACCAATAGCAAGAAGCCTCGCAAATCTTGTCTCAAAGTTGACAGTGAAACAAGATTTAGTATTGTATGTGATGGCACGCACGGGCGTGCGGATATTAGGTTGATGACTCAAAAGAAACAGGCTGATATGTGCAAAAATCCCCGGGCTACATTCAATCGATTGGCAGTGGCAGTTTTAATAGCCGCTAACACCATCTCCGCCAGCAGTACAGCTGCATATGCTTCCGAAAAATCGACACAACCTTCGCATGCGTCTGCGCAAGCGCACCACCCCGCAGTAACCGAAGAAAAAATCGGAAATCGAACCTACCAGGTAACACGTATCAATGTCCACGCGCATCCAGATCACGTCTGGCACGTCCTGAGTGACTACGAAAATGCGCATGCCATATTTCCATGTCTCAAAAAGTGCAAAGTTCTACACGATCGCGGAAACATCAAAGAAGTAGAGCAACAGATAAAACCAAGCGGAGTGCCAAGCACATTTACCTACGTATTGGAAATCACGGAAACCCCGGGCAAGCTTCAACAGTGGCGCCGTCTGCGCGGTGACTTCACCGAAGTCGAAGGTTTTTGGAAACTGGAGCCGGCTGAAGATGGTACGACTCTGGTGACGTATGCCAGCTATGTCAATGGCGGTTTCTTCATGCCACAAGCGCTGATCAAACGGCAGACACGTGCTGATTTCCCGGGCGTAATCGCTGCGTTGAAGCATCAATCCGAAAGCACCAGACACATCGCATCGCATGCGCAGAACCTGAAAACATCAAACTAGCCCTCAATCCCGACCAGGAACATAGAAGGCTTCCCAAAGGCGCTTAAGGATCGGCGGTTATAAGACTTGCTGCCTCATAGTTAACGCACGGCTACGCCATTCTATAGTAGCAGCGAGACGAAAAGAAGACTTACATTCATTCTTCTGGTGGCGGTTTCGCCCCGCCCCGATGACTACCGGAGAGGGTGGGATTCGAACCCACGTGGCCTTGCAGCCCATCCGCTTTCGAGGCGGCGCCGTTATGACCGCTTCGGTACCTCTCCATGAGTCGAATATTGTAGCATCCGCCTCCAAATGCCGCCGAACAATCAACTACTTCCTTGCAGCCGGTAACATCCACCCCAAGCGGTGTTTATGGATTCCAAGATCCGTCCGACCAGGCCGTAACGTTCCAGTAACAGATGAGCTGTACAACTAAATCAGCGGCTGAGGCATTTGCCAACAAACAACAAGGTCGCAAGTCTTTTCACTGCAAATCCCTGCTTTCCCGCCCCGGTGTACCCGCACCGGGGCTCCCCGCTCTATTCCGTTTCCGTCGACCGGGCAACGTGTTGCAGATACTCATCGGAAATCTTGTAGCCCCAACCTTTCGAAGTTTCGATCACTGAGGGCGCACCTGGTTCATCCAGTTTGCTGCGCAATCGAGAGACACACGTGCGCAACGCCTCGTTGCTAACCGCCGTATCACTCTGCCAGACATGGTCGATGAGCTTCTCCCCATTGAAGTATGTATTCGGGTGCCTGAGCAAGAACTCAAGCAACTCAAACTCGCGCGGAAGCAGTTTCACTTTGCGACCGCGCACAGTGACGGTGCAGCCGGAATAATCGAGGCTAAGCTCTCCTTTAGTCGCCTTCCCTTCGAATAGCCCGGTAGAGCGACGAAGCAATGCTCTCACGCGCGCACCAAGCTCCCGAATGCTAAACGGCTTCGCCACATAATCGTCGGCGCCTGCGTCAAGTCCGGTTTCCTTGTCGATCACATTTGCTCGTTGCGTTAGCATCATTATCGGAATGCGTCCGCCGCTTTGCCGGTACCGACGGCACAACTCGGTGCCGGGGATGCCGGGGAGCTGCCAATCAACTATTGCTAAGTCAAAGCCGGACGTTTGTAGCAACTGCAGCCCGTCGAGTCCGTCGTAGGCAACCTGCGGCTTGTGGCCTTCCATCTCAAGCCACTCAGATAGTGAGTTTGCGATCAAAGGATCGTCTTCGACTATCAGAATTTTCGCCACATCGCCTCCGCTGACTTTGTCGGTTCCAAATATACCTCGTCATGCCCGCAATTAACCGGATCACTTTTATGGCACCGGCAGGGAAAGCACCCCCTATAATGTTCTCCGTGCCTCATAGGAAGCCATTCATGAAACTGCGACATCAAGGCATACTTCTTCTAGGCATTGCTGTTACTAGTCAGCTTGTGTTTGCAACAGTACTTGTAACAACTTTGATCAATGTAAACAGCGCGGCGCGTCGCGAATTCACAGCCAAGCAAGTGATCACGTCCTGCCAAAGTATCCGCGTAAATCTTCTCAGCTATGTCAGAAACATAGCTGCACACCGCTATGTGCAAATCGGCGATCTGGCCGAATCGCAAGAAGACTTCCAGAGAAGAATTGCTGCCGATCTGACAGTGCTGAAGGCGCTGGTAAGAAATGATCCTGAATCAAAAAAATTAGCCGAGCAATATGAACAGGACCTGAAGACGGCAACCGACCTGGTTCAGGATGCATTACGCGGATACCAGGCGCAGGGCACACTTTACTTCGCACGGTTCGTCAACGATCACGAATACATGGAAGAGCTTTCCGCGGCAATGAACAAATCATCCGAGATCGAAAGACGCCTGACGCAAAAGTACGCCCCAGTGGTGGCAGAACTCCGTCCGGAATCCCTGGAAAAGCGAGACAACCTGCTAAAGCTCACCATAGGCGGTGTCGCACTCAATTCCATTATCGTAAGCATTCTCGCGTGGATATCAGGAAAACGCGTATTGGCAAGACTGGCCATTCTAATGAAGAACATCGAAAAATTCGGGAAAAGCAGACCCGAGCTAACGCCAGTTGGCGGCAGCGATGAACTGACAGACATCGACCACGCATTTCGAGAGATGTCGGCGTCTCGCGATAGTGCAGAAGAAATGAGACGATCACTTTTTGCGATGGTGAGCCACGACCTTCGCTCGCCGCTCACCTCC